>NZ_JAHWYN010000049.1 GCF_019351435.1 Flavobacterium taihuense | reverse complement strand
TGGAAAAACCGGTCAAATTGACCACCACTTTCCAGTGTAAATTGACCACCAGTTCCGGAGCAAACTGACCACCACTTTCCAGTTCAAATTGACCACCTAATTTCGGGGTAAATTGATTATTAAAAACTACTGATTTTTTCATGTTGTTAGAACCATACATTCGTTAAAAAAATACGGATTATGGCAAACAAAATAACAGACATGAGTAAAATTAGAAAAGTAATTAAATTCTATTGTGATGGAAAGAGTAAGTTATTTATAAGTAGCTACTTATCCCTTTCCAGGAATACGGTAAAGAAATATATTTCTTTATTTGAAGTCCTCGGATTAAACTTTGAATTAATTGATAAAAAAACAGATGCTGAACTAGAACTTTTGTTTTCACAAACTACAGTGGAATCAATTAGTCCCAAATTGCAGACACTCCATAATTTTTTTCCTAAAATGGAGCGTGAACTAAAAAAAGTTGGCGTTACCATACAACATATGTGGGAACAATATGTTGGCATAAACCCTGATGGTTACAGGAGTTCGCAATTTGCTCATCACTACAAAGTATGGAGTAAACGAGTCAATCCGGTAATGCACATGAATCACAAAGCAGGTGATAAAATGTATGTGGATTATGCCGGAAAAACACTCTCCATTATTGATAACGACACTGGTGAAATCAAAGAAGTACAATTTTTTGTAGCCATATTGGGAGCCAGTCAATACACGTATGCTGAAGCTTCCATGAGCCAACAGAAGGAAGATTTTGTCACTTCGGTAGAAAATGCTATGCGCTTTTTTGAAGGCACTCCTGAGGCAATTGTCCCAGATAATTTAAAATCTGCAGTAATAAAAAGCAGTCGTTTTGAGCCGACAATTAATGAAACCTTGGCTGATTTAGCGGAACATTACGAAACTACAATCTTGCCTGCCAGGGCTTATAAACCAAGAGATAAGTCATTAGTTGAAGGAGCTGTTAAGATCTTATACAGAAGGATTTATGTGACTCTAAAAGAAACTAAATTCTTTAGTTTGGAAGAATTGAACCAGCAGATATGGGATTTATTGGATACTCATAATAATCGAAAACTCACAGGACGCCCTTACTCTCGAAAAGAGTTGTTTTTAGAAGATGAGAAACAACAACTGCGCCCACTACCACAAGAACGCTTTGAAATCAAATACCAATCCTTTGCAACGGTAATGCAAAATGGGCATGTTCAATTAAGTCAAGACAAAAACTACTACAGTGTTCCATATCAGTATGTAAAGAAAAAAGCGAAACTCTTGTACACCAAATCAACCGTGGAGATCTATTATAAATACAATCGAATAGCTGTTCATGAACGAAATTACAAACCTTATGTCTACACCACAATCCCAGAGCATTTAGCCAGTACACATCAATTTGTAGCCCAATGGAGTGCTGCTCGATTTATTGATTGGGCAAGTAGTATTGATGAGTCAGTGGGAGAATATATTATGCAGATAATCGAAAGCAGAAACCATCCTGAACAGGCTTACAAAAGTTGTTTAGGAATACTAAACTTCGAAAAAAAGGTTGGTAAGCAGCGATTAATAAATGCCTGTAAACGGGCACTTGATTTTAGAATTTACAATTTTAAGACCATACAGAATATTTTAGAAAACAACTTAGACCATATTGATTTTGAGCAAGAACCCCAGCAGGAACTCCCGAATCACGGTAACATAAGAGGAAAACATTATTATAACTAAATTAAATCTTGAAAACATGAATGAATCCACAGTAACAAAAATGAAACAAATGAAGCTTTATGGTATGTTCAATGCTTTTAAAACAGCCATTGAAAGCGGGAAAACAGACCACTACACGCTAGATCAGTTTGTATCGATGATTATTGATGCGGAATGGGACGAAAGGCACAATCGTCGTATTGAACGCAGTATCAAGAATGCCAGATTCCATTATAAATCAAATATTGAAAGCGTCAATTTTGATGTATCACGCAATCTTGACAGAAACATGGTTCTGCGTCTGGCAGAATGTGAATTTGTAGAAAAAAATGAAAACATCTTAATCACGGGAAGTACAGGTGTAGGTAAGAGCTATTTAGGTACAGCATTAGGTTATCAAGCCTGTATACAAGGTTTTAAAGTGAGTTATTTTAATACATCGAAGTTGTTTGCTAAATTAAAAATGGCCAAAGCAGATGGCTCTTACCTGCGCGAGCTTGCTAAAATTGAAAGGCAAGACGTCATTATACTTGACGATTTTGGACTCCAAGCATTAGATAGTCACAACCGAATTACCCTTTTGGAGATCATTGAAGACAGGCATAATAACGGTTCTATAATTGTGACATCACAAATCCCAGTACAAGGTTGGTATGATATAATTGGCGAAAAAACTATAGCTGACGCAATTTTGGATAGACTTATACATCAATCTCACCGACTCGAATTACATGGGGAATCTATGAGAAAGAAAAGAGGCATAAACAAAGGGTAATATTTTAAGTATATTTGAATACTAATTAACAGATGAAAAAAAGTAGTTTTTAATGAAAAATGGAGGTGGTCATTTTGCTCCGGAATTAGGTGGTCATTTTGAATTGGAATCAGGTGGTCACTTTAAATTGGAATT
>NZ_JAHWYN010000048.1 GCF_019351435.1 Flavobacterium taihuense | reverse complement strand
ATGGCTTTCTGTAAAATGTCAGCAGTTATATGGGCACCAATTATCCGCAAAGATTCAACTGTCAGGTGAGCAAATTCGCCACTTGAGTTAAAAAAATATTGATTAAAACCTCCGTTATTAATTTCTCGCTCCAAACACTGATTGTAGTAAAACTGTTTTTGTGATTCAGTTAGTTTGTCCATTTCGTCTCCGTATGAGCAAAGTTCTCCAATGTGGTTGTCTAACTCAATTATGCTTCTATTTATGTCGTCGGATGAAAGTAGTTTTTCAAGATCTAGCTTTTTGTTTTCCAATTTGTTTTCTGATTTGTCAGAACCACCAAATAATTTTTTAAATAAATTCATTGTCTGTTTTTCGGTTTTAGGGTTACCCATAACGTTCCCGCGCTACAAGCAGTTTGGGATTAAGGAAGCCAAATCTTCGGATAAACACAAATTTATCTGACACAAGACCAACTTTAAATTAAGCCTAAAACCCAAATTGCTTGTAGCGTGTGTTAGGCGTAGTGCTGTGTGTCCTGCGTTGCCTTAGGATACGAAGATATAAAAGTTCTTTGAAAAGGCAACATAACTTTATTAGAGATGATAGGCTTTATAAGGGTTCAGAAACGAGCTTTGGCTATACCAAAGAGGCCTCACAAAGGATTACGAGTAAAGGGTTGGACTATCGGATAGGACTTTCAGGAGTTGTTTTCAAACCGCCTTGAGGTGCTGATTTAAAGAGAATTGGTATTGAGCGTCAAGGTCAAAGCACTGCCAACGTTTGTATGTTGAGTAGCTGTATGGTGTGGTTATAGGAGTTGAGTGCAAGCAAACCCTTATTGAGGTGTCGAAAATAACTTTTACTGTGTCAAAATCAATGGGGTCGGCGACCCAGCGAGACCAAGTGTAGCGGATAACCTGATTACTGGCTACACGGCACACGGCATAAAGAGGGCAAGAACTATAACCAGGCTCTAATAAGGAACAGGAGAACCAAGACTAAAATGGTAAGCAAAAATGTCAAAAATCCCAGAGTGGAAAAGGCAGAAAGTAGCAATGTTTAGTTCTTGGGGCGGATGAAGTCGTAGTAGCGAAAATATCCAAGAGAGCAGGAGTAATGACCCTGCGAGCGAAGGGCTTCACATAGTGAGTAATGATAAGGTATTACAAGTCCAAAAGACGATGATTTTGCTTGTCAAACACAACCCAAAAGGTTGCACTATGAAGAGCCGTATGAATCGAGAGGTTCACGTACGGTTCTGCGAGAGGTTTAGGGGTGAGACTCCCCTTTACCTACTCGACTATTTGGTTAAGCGTATTCAAGTTCTAATTGTCCACTATTTTGGATATTGTTACTTTTTTTGTCTTCAATATATTCAATAATACAATTTGCAACATATTCCCCAAGTTTAACTGGTACAGCGTTTCCAATAACTTGCTCAAGGTCAGTTTTACAACCTATAAACTTGAAGTCTTTAGGAAACGTTTGAAGATAACTACGTTCAATTGTTGTTAAGGGACGTAAGTTTTCGTCAATTTGAGCAATATCCCCTGAATGTTTAGTGTATCCTTTTGGAACGGGTCTATTTACTCCTCGTATTGTTGGACTAGGTTCGTGTATGCTAAAAACACCTCTACGCATATAGCTTCGAGGATGTCTATAATAATATTCTACACCTAATGATTTACCTAAATAATCATAGATAGTCATTTGCTTCGTAGTTTTGTTTTTTGTCAGATAAGGATTTAAAAACCCATCTTTTGAATGCAAATGTCCGATAAGAAAAAATCTTTTTCTTGATTGAGGGACTCCACAATAACTTGCATCTAAAACTTCGTAAGAAATCCCATAACCTGCTTTTTTGAAAATGGAAATTGCTTCTTTTAATATATTGCTTTTCAAAATTCTTTGTACATTTTCCATTACAAACCATTCAGGTTCACATTCTGCCACAATATTTGCATAAGAAAGTGTCAAGTCCGCTCTTCCTAAAGTCTCATCTCGTTTTCCGGCACTTGAGAAATCTTGACAAGGTGGGCCACCAATAATCAATTGAGGTTTAAGGTTTTTTATGAATTTTAAACTTTCATCCGTTGATAAATCGAAGTCATAAATTGGATGGTCAAAATTTTCTTTATAAACTTTTAAAGCAGGTTCCCACTTATCAAAAGCTGATATAACTTCAAAATTTGCATTTTGAAAGCCAAGCGACATTCCTCCGCAACCCGAAAATAAATCTACTGTTCTCATATAGCTAATATATTAAATTTATGAATTAAAAAGTTCTGGCGAATTGAAAATGATTGCGTCAAATCTTCTTTCAGGACTTAATAAATTTTGCCCACCACCCAATATAATTTCTTTTATTTCCTTTTTTTGAATTCTTGGTTTTGTTAATTCTTCACAAGTCATATATCGTTGAGTAATTCTCCCACTTACAGCGAATGCTTTGTCATTTTTAGTATTATAAGAGAGCTCGTCAATAATTTTGGAATGGTTTATTTGTCCATCTTTTGAAAAATCATATAACATTTTGAAAAGCCAAATTATTGTCCTCACTTGTCTTGTGATTTTATTTGCACCTTCTGAAAGTTCTCCTCTAGCAACATCGAGAAATAATTGAGTAAAAGCAAAATTTGACCAAATAAAAATGTCAAGGCAATTTTCAACTAATTTTGGTGATTTTCCATTTGTTTTCCATATTGGTTGCATAACTAAAGGCTCTTGCTTTTCAAGAATTGATAATATAACTCTGTCAATTGATGCTATGATTGGTGTAATATAAGTCCAAACTTCTGAACCGTCCGACCAATCTTTAATATTATCAAAAGAATTTCCAATTAGATTTTTTAGTTGTGGTAAGTTGTCCTTGAAATTAAAAACAATACTACAAGCAAGGTAAACAATTGTGTCTGGTCTAATTACAATTTCACAACCATAATATTGTTCATTTAAAATACAAGTTGAATTGTCGGGAAGTGCTGTTAATTTTATTTCAATTGGTTTTAAACATTGTCCATTACTTCGTAATTGGGTAACTAAATCTACTCTCGGTAAATGTCCGATTACAAGTTGTTGATATGGTGTATATGGACTTTCAAAGGAGAAAAATAAATCGTCAGAAGTTGGATTTATACCAAACAATTCTGATGTGGAAATTTTACTGTGTTTTACTTTTAAGTCTTTGTCAAGAATCAAATAATTGTTTTCAAGTCCCTTTGAACTCAAATAGTTTGTTAAACCTGCTGGGAATGAGGAATTAAACTGATTTTTACCCCAAGTTTCATTTTGAGTAAAGTCTCTGTTAGAGTGTTGTATGCCAAATAATCCAGGTTTTTCGTCAGTCATTTTTTTCTAAATTTAAGTCCAAAATTACAAAAAAAATGTTGAAGGTTTTTTGTTATTAGATGATGTTTGTCTTGTTGTTGGGGAGCATTACGCCTAACGTTCTCGCGCTACAAGCAGTTTGGGACTAAATTAAGCCCTATTTTCGGATTTGCCAAATCTTCCAAATACAAAACCATTTTCAAATTAAGCCTAAAACCCAAATTGCTTGTAGCGTGTGTTAG
>NZ_JAHWYN010000047.1 GCF_019351435.1 Flavobacterium taihuense | reverse complement strand
CAACACACGCTACAAGCAATTTGGGTATTTGGCTTAATTTAAATATGGTTTTGTATTTGGATGATTTGGCAAATCCGAAGAATAGGCTTAATTTAGTCCCAAACTGCTTTTAGCGCGGGAACGTTATGCGGGAGTTGCGAAGAAAATCAGACTTTTAAAGGCCTTTAATTGATAAAAAATCGAAATTCATAAACTGTGAAACTTGAATTTTATGTTTTGAAAATGAAAACCAAAAACTTGAAATACAGAACTTGAATATTGGAGCTTCTAAACTGAATCTGAAATATAGAACTTGAAATTGAAAACTTGAGTTTCGGAGTTTCTAAACTGAATCTGAAATCCAGTACTTGAAAAGCGAACTTGAATATTGGAGTTTTAATGGAAATAAACAATCGTTTTGATTCTCAAATTGAGATGAAAAAATAAGAATAAAAATTGGCTAAAATTTAGATTCGATTTCGGCTTTTAATTTGCTAATAATTGGATAAAAATCGATAATAAAAGAGAATGAAATTAGCTAGAATTTGGGCAAGAATTAGGTTTTGTATCTGCCAATAACAGGATTAAAATCGATTAATAATTGGAACTATCAGCTAGAAACAACCCCCGCATAACACACGCTACAAGCAATTTGGGCATTAGGCTTAATTTAGTAATGGTTTTGTATTTGGGAATATTTGGCAAATCCGAAAATAGGGCTTAATTTAGTCCCAAACTACTTGTAGCGCGGGAACGTTGGCAGTAATTTTAAAAGAACACACGTAAATGGAATTATTTGAAACCGAAAGTCATTTCGAATTTGGAAAATATAAATACAGAAAATTAATTGACGTTGCTAATGAAAATGCAATGTATATACAATGGTGCATAGTTAATCTTAAAGGCTTTGTAATAAGCAACGAAGCTGTTACAGAAATAAAGAAAATATATCCAAAATTTTTAGTCGATGAGGAAGCAGTAATAATACTTAAAAACAAACAAAGAAATTATGAAGAATATTTAGAAATTGAATCCAAAAGAAACTATGATGACGATGACAATTTTGACAATAATTCTTCCTCTTCAAATTGGGATAATGAACATTATAATGATAGTTTAGACACTGATCAACAGAGCCCCGAATGGTGGGACAGTTTATAATTATATGGAATATATACAAGAATATTGGAGTTTAATATTGAATATTAATTATTAAAAATTACTAAAATGATTTTACCAAAAAAAGAGTTCAATATTTATCCAAAAACTGAAGAAAATTTAAATGCAGTTTTAAGTTACCATTTTGATAAATATTTATTATTTGATAAGAATGAAGCTGTAGAAGATCTTCTTAAAAACAATACACTTTCAATGAACCAAATTGAATTTATTGCAAAAAAACTTTCTGAATCTTGGTGTCAGTTATTTGAAAACTTTTTCAGAGAAAAAACAACATCATATTCCAACATAATGAATTATGGAATTTGTGGATTAATTCTACCTGAATCTAAATGGCAATACAGTAAAGGAAGTAAAGCTCGACCAAAAATAAGAGAGTTTATTGAATTTGTCAAGAATACAGAAAGAGACTTTGATTTTCTTTCAACTAATAATTAACTTTTAGATTTTAATAAATAATATTCTTATGGGTTTTACTATTAGACCAGTTTGTAAAGATTGTGGATACAAAACAAAGTCAATAGGCATTGGCGGAGGTAAGTTAAGTCATCTTACTAATTTTGGCGCACCAGCATTGAATACTGAATCTAATGAAATTGAGCAAATCAATCTATATGCTTATAAAAAAACTGTAATTGTTAAAAAGAAATTTCTGTACTTTTTTTCCAAAAGCATTGCAATTGAAATTGAAACAATGGATGAAAAGTATATTCCGTATTACGAGCCAAGTATGTTCACTGACGATTTGGAAATTGATAATCATTATTGGGGTGGTAAATGTTTTAAAAAAAGTAAAAACTTTTGTCCAAAATGCAAATCATACAGTATGGATTTTTTAGATGGAGGAATTTGGTTTGATTAATTAACGACAACCAAACGGAAGAAAAAAAACTACTGCCAACACACGCTACAAGCAATTTGGGGATTTGGCTTAATGGGAAAATTGGTTTGTATTTGGAAGATTTGGCTAAATCCGAAGATAAAGCTTAATTTAGTCCCAAACTGCTTGTAGCGCGAGAACGTTAGCGATTATTGCTCCGGTGACGAAAAACCGCTGAATTTAATCGGGTATTTTAATTCAGAGAAAGCTTTACAAAAGCTGAAACCGAGCTGACCGAAATCAGATCCGAAAATTGAAACTTAATTGTTGCGGAAGTAAAAAATGTGAAACGCTTTTTTGATAATTGAAGGCGGATTTTTTTTGTCGATTTTTTTTGAGGTTTAATTAAAGTTTGCCGAAGCTAAACTTGCTAAACTGAACTTGCTAAAGCGGAACTTTGGAAGCGGAAAATAAAAAATGGAAATTCATACGCAATTGGAATCGATAATTGGAATGTCAAATCAGAGGTGCTTGACGAGCGTGTCACAACAATCGCTAACACACGCTACAAGCAATTTGGGGATTTGGCTTAATGAAAAAATTGGTTTGTATTTGGAAGATTTGGCAAATCCGAAAAATGGGCTTAATTTAGTCCCAAACTGCTTTTAGCGCGGGGACGTTAGGCATCAGTTCAGCCGAACTGACACAGAAAAAAATAACGTTAAACAATTAAACATTCAAAAAATGAAATGTAGCAACTGCGGAAAAGAAACGCCATTTAGTGGAAAAGTGTGTCATTGGTGTAATAATGACAAATCAAGTGACCAAAAATTATTTATGAAATCTGCTGTAATTGTATCAATTATAATATTTTTTATATTTTGGCAATGTTCTTAAAAAATTATCAAACAATAAAATTATAAATAATGAAAATAACTGTAAAAGAATTAATCGAATTATTAAAAGCAGAAAATCAAGATTTGGAAATTTATTTTGGAGGGCTTGATTTTAATAGATTAAAAGACCGTGGAACTGAATTGCAATTTCAATTTAATCAGTTAGTTTATCAAGACGATAAAGGCGACGTGGTGGTTCAAAACCACTAAGAATAGAAACTATTCTAACTAAAAGAACTTTTAGTTTTACGGGCCCGTATTGCTCTTTTACTTTACCGTCTAATTCGTATCTTGACAAAAAGCATCTGCCATCTTTAATATTAATTCTAATTTCTTGATTTTCTAATTTCATAATAATTAATTTTAAATTGTGTTTCTGACTTTAAAACGGTGCAGAAATTAAACCGAAATATTGAACATAAAGAACCGAATGCCTAACAGCCACTACAACGGATTTGGGCATTTGGCTTAATGGAAAGTTGGTTTTGTATTTGGATAATTTGGCAAATCCGAAAATAGGGCTTAATTTAGTCCCAAACCCGCTGTAGTGCCAAGACGTTATGCGTAATTGGCAGTAGACTACGGAGTTTCTTGCACAATGAATTTTCGGGATATTTTTTTTGAGGATTTTAAAAGAATAAAGCATTTAGGCCTCAAGTCTTTCGATTGGAATCGTAGAAAG
>NZ_JAHWYN010000046.1 GCF_019351435.1 Flavobacterium taihuense | reverse complement strand
TTGATAAGTTGCTATTCTTTGTTTTCTCCGCCATTGTTGTCCGATTTACGGCAACAAAATCAAACGGAATATTATTTTCAGTACTATGTTTTTAGCACGATAGTTCCGTTAGCCTTGTTGCCAACGTTCTGGCACTACAGCGGGTTTGGGGTTAAATTAAGCCCTATTTTCGGATTTGCCAAATAATCTAAATACAAAACCATCTTTCCATTAAGCCAATTGCCCAAATCCGTTGTAGTGGCTGTTAGCGATAGTTTTTATTTACCTTTCCTATTTCGTTTTCCATCTTTAATCTCCAGCCTTTTCCATTTCTCTTTGTTAGATAAACTTCAGTTGTTTTTTTGTACTCTTCGGAAGCTTTGGTCAATTCAGGCATTATTGTACAGCCAAGATTTTTAACTTTTAGACCGTAGGTTTTCAAAATACTATCAGTTTTTATTTTTTTGATTGCTTGAGCTTCATTTTTTGGAGGTAATGATAATCCAAAACCAAAAGTTTTTACATCATCATTCTTAATATCATTTTCTGCATCTTTTCTAAATTCAGTTAAAATTTCGTCATAAGAATTTTTGTTTTGAATAAATCTATTAATTCCATTCGCACTCATGAATATCATTCCAATTATGTTGAAACTAATCATCATAATGCAAAATTTATTTAAGAATGGGCGATTTTTTAAAAACAAAAAGCTCGTAATAATTGAAATTAAAATCAAAGAAAAATAAACGGAAAGTAAAGATTTCCATTCGACATATTCTTTTATAATTTTCAAAAAATCTAATTCCTCGGGATAATTAAATAAATAATAAACGAAAATGTTAATTGACCAAAGTAAAGTTGTGCTTAAAATTGTTATGAGTAATAATTTCTTCATTAATTCATTTTATTTGTTTCTGCTTTTGGTCTTTTGAAGGCAAAATTATCGCTAACGTTCCCTTGCTACAAGAGGTTTGGGGTTAAATTAAGCCTTATATTCGGATTTGCCAAATCATCCCAAATACAAAACCATTTTAAAATTAAGCCAATTGCCCAAATCTATTGTAGCAAGTGTTATGGACTGGTTGTTTCTAGCCGATATTCCAATTAATAACCGATTTTCAGCCTATTTTTGGCAGGCTAAAAACCTAATTCTTGCCTAAATCTCGGCTAAATTTCATTCCCTCTTTTAATCGATTTTCAGCCTATTTTCAGCAAACTTAAATCCCAATTCTAGCACAAATCTTCACTAAATTTATTTACTTTTTTCCATTCGTAAACCGCAAAATTTACGGTTCTGCTTTCCCCATTAGAAACTCCGAAATTCAAGTTTTGTATTTCTAGTTCTGCATTTCGGATTCAGTTTAGAAGTTTCAAAATTCAAGTTCTGCATTTCAAGTTCTACTTTTCAGATTCAGTTTAGAAACTCCGAAATTCAAGTATTGATTTTCAGATTCTAAACATCAAACTCTAATATTCTGCTTTTAAAGTTGCGATTTAAATCTCCAATTTTAAGTTTCTGTATTTCGATTTTATGCGAAACTAAATGTTTCTTAAAAACCTGATTTTAACCGAAAAGCTCTTTCTCAACTAGTCCATAACGTCTTGGCACTACAGCGGGTTTGGGACTAAATTAAGTCCATTATTCGGATTTGCCAAATCATCCCAAATACAAAACCAACTTTCCATTAAGCCAATTGCCCAAATCCGTTGTAGTGGCTGTTGGCGGTTCGGCTGTGTGTCCTGCGTTGCCTCGGGATACGAAGATATAAAAGTTCTTTGAAAAGGCAACATAACTTTATTAGAGATGATAGGCTTTATTAGTATTCAGAAACGAGCTTTGGCAAAACCAAAGAAGTCTCACAAAGGATTTCGAGTAAAGAATTGGACTATCGGATAGGACTTTCAGGAGTTGTTTCCAAACCGCCTTGAGGTGCTGAATTAAAGAGATTTGGTATTGAGCGTCAAGGTCAAAGCACTACCAACGTTTGTATGTTGAGTAGCTGTATGGTGCGGTTATAGGAGTTGAGCGCAAGCAAACCCTTATTGAGGTGTCGAAAATAACTTTTACTGTGTCAAAATCTATGGGGTCGGCGACCCAGCGAGACTAAGTGTAGCGGAAAACCTGATTACTGGCTACACGGCACACGGCATAAAGAGGGCAAGAACTATAACCAGGCTCTAGTAAGGAACAGGAGAACCAAGACTAAAATGGTAAGTAAAAAGACCAACAGTCCCAGAGTGGAAAAGGTTGAAAGTAGCGATGTTTAGTTCTTGGGGCGGATGAAGTCGTAGTAGCGAACATATCCACGAGAGTAGGAGTAATGCCCCTGCGAGTGAAGGACTTCACTTAATTAGTTGATTTATTGTATAACAACTTAAAGAAATTTAAGGATGATTTTTAATGAACAACCCAAGTCGCAACCTATAAGTAAGTTGCAGGTGCAAGAAGCTTTTAAGCGAGTAAAAGCCAACAAAGGAGCTAGTGGAGTAGATGGCGTAAGCATCGAAGCAGTAAGCAAGAACACTCGCAAATATCTATACCCTATGTGGAATAGAATGGCAAGTGGGAGTTACTACCCCAAAGCCGTCAGACAAGTTTTGATACCCAAAAGCGATGGAAAAATGCGTCCATTGGGTATTCCTACCATTGTCGATAGAGTTGCCCAACAGGTAATCGCTACCGAATTGGAGCAAATAGTAGAGAAACACTTCCATCCGAGCAGTTTTGGTTATCGACCAAACAAATCGGCACACGATGCCCTAGAAGGATGCCGTATCAACAGTATGAAATACAGTTGGGTAATTGATTTGGACATCAAAGGGTTTTTCGACAACATTGACCACGAATTATTGCTAAAAGCAGTACAGTTTTACACACAAGAGAAACATATTTTGATGTATGTAAAACGCTGGCTCAATGCACCAGTTCAGTTAGCAGACGGAACCATCAAACACCCAGAGGGAAAAGGCACGCCACAAGGCGGAGTAATCAGTCCTGTACTTGCCAATATCTTTATGGATATAGTGTTTGATAAATGGATAACCCAAACAAGTCCCACTACACCTTTTGAAAGGTATGCAGATGACATTGTAATTCATTGCAAGAACATCAAGCAGGCGTTGGGATTGATGCAAGCAATAAAAGAGCGATTGCGAGATTGCAAATTGGAATTAAACCAAGATAAATCCAAAATCGTGTATTGCCGAAGCAGTCAAAAACGCCAACCTCCATTTAAGGTACGATATCAAAAGTTTGACTTTTTAGGGTACACCTTTAAGCCACGAGTAGTGAAAGAAAGGGAGAAAATCAGATTAGGTTTTTCCCCAGCAATGAGCCAAAAGAGTAGTAGCAGAATAATCAAAGAACTCCAAGAAATGAATTTTCATCGATGGGTTCAATTTCCGATAAGTAAAATTGCGGAACTGTTAAGACTCAAACTCCGAGGCTGGATAAACTACTATGGCAAGTTCCGAATGAGCGAAATGCGAAAACTTTTCAGAGTTTTACATTTTCGACTAACCAAATGGATACGCAACAAATACCGTCGATTCAGAAAGAAACCTTGGTATGTGGGTTATAAATACCTTCAAAAATTATCAAGAGACTTTCCAAATTTGTTTGAACATTGGCAATACGAGGGCTTCAGACCTTAAAAGACTTGAATTAAGAAGAGCCGTATGAATTGAGAGGTTCACGTACGGTTCTGTGAGAGGTTTAGGGGTGAGATTCCCCTTTACCTACTCGACTTTTAATAGATATAGTATTCAGTTTCTGAGTTGTCTTCTCGTTCTATTTTTTTTCGAATTATTTCCCAAATTTTAGAATATAATTCTAAAAATTTTTTTGCTTCATATTTCGTTTTATCATTATTCG
>NZ_JAHWYN010000045.1 GCF_019351435.1 Flavobacterium taihuense | reverse complement strand
TTTTTAATAATCAATTTACCCCGAAATTAGGTGGTCAATTTGAACTGGAAAGTGGTGGTCAGTTTGCTCCGGAACTGGTGGTCAATTTACACTGGAAAGTGGTGGTCAATTTGACCGGTTTTTCCACATTATCATCAAAATTTAATAAATTTAAGGATTTCTTTAAAGTCCATAATACATGGAAATCATCACCAGCATTAGATTCTGGTGCTTCTGAAATAGTCTTAACGTCTCTCATTAAATCGTTTTTTAAGTTCTTCTAAATGATTTAATAACTTCTCAAACTTCAATGTCTCTAAATATATCCTAAATTCTTTCATAGCTTGATAGTCTTTTTGGATTTTTTAATATTTTCTTGAATCATAATTAGACTAGTTAAACTTTCTAAACGTTGAACGCTTTTAGCATTAGTTCCTGTTCGGCTCTTGAAATCCCTATTTCTTTAGCAATAGTTTTCCAGTTACTTGTTACTTGAAGAACTTCTTGTATAATGACTTCCATTTGATTATTATTTAAACGGAAATATTCGCCAACGCTTTTTGCCAATTCAAAATCAAGGTCATTGTTATCAGTATCTATGTTTAAAGCTAAACCGTCTTTATCAATAGATGGATTAAGGTCATATGCCGGTGATAGTATCCAACCCTCTTTTGTTAGTATAAAACCGTGATTTCTTAAATGGTCGTCTGTATTGGAAACTGCAATATTGAAGATTATTCTGCGCCATAGCTGGTGTAAATTTGCTTCTACGTTTGTGCCGTAATTACTAATAAATTCAGCTATGTCCAAGTAACTTGCGTGATTGTCACGAATTGTATCTTCATTATTAGCCGTCATTGTCATTGCTGAAGCAAAATGTATTCTTTCTCCGTTTTCCCGGTCGAAACGTTTTGTGAAAAAAGTATGGTAGTTACCCATTATTTTTTCTATTCGGCATGGTGCCATTTCTATTCCTGCATTTATTGCCAGTTGGTAGGCCAGGAATTCCCAAGCCGCTTTATCTGTTGTATCTGTTTTAGATGGGAATTTAGCAATCCAAAGACTTTTGTCGGCATCTAAGACATTAGCTTTTGGTCTTGCTCCACCTAATGAAGAACCTGGTGCCATTAAAACGGAAAGCCATTTTTTTACCTCATCATTATCCTCGTCCTTTTCAAAATTAGCGGCTGCGTTTTGCAACTCACGAATGGATGACCATGGTGGAGTAGAAGCTGTTTTATTGTTGTCCAGAAAATCTCCATCGGGGTCTGTTTTAAAACGCAATGCGCCCATACGGCTTTCATCGTATACTCCTAAAAGAAAATCAATATCGTACAACGTTTTAGGTTTTTCATTATTTTCTCTTGCTAACTGTGCTTCTCTACGTTTCATTAATGTACGTCCCCAAGTGTCGGGCATACTGTCTAGGAATATGCCAAAGTTTTCTTTCTGGTTTGGGTATTGTGGACCACCGTATAATTGAATATCCGGGTCGAGTATAAATTTTTGTTCTGATTTAAGCCATTCGTTATCGTATTCAAAGCTGAATGCTTTTTTACTTTTGGCTTGTTGTGCCGATAGAATGCCAATAATTTTTGGTTCGGGCATTTCTTTCCAGTGTGCGTAAACGTATATGTCGATTTTGTTAGTGGACATTATGAATGGTTATCTTTTTTAATTATTAGAGTTTGTTATGTTGACACTATTATTTTAACAGTTCAAGATCTTGGAGCTTTCTTCCCAGTTCGTCGTCAGCTGCGAGTTTAAGAAAATCATCTTGAAGGCCTAATACTCTTAGTACATTAAAATAAGCACCAATAGCAACGCTAGGATTACCTTTTTCTATTTGATATAAAGTAGTTCTAACAATATCTGCTCTTTCTGCTACCTGAACAGTAGTTAGCTTTCTTCTTTTCCTAGCTAGCTTTATGTTTTCTCCCATCTGTTCTAATGTCATCTGGTGCTTAGGAAAAACGGTTTGTTTTTTTCTGTTCATCTTATTAAATGTTCATTATTATGAACAAAAATAATGTTTATGTTCATAATAACAAACATTTTGTATATTTTATTCTTTAGTAGCTACTACTGTATCATCTTTATAACTACTAATAGTAATTACTATCTATAAGTATTTTTTATTATCTCCAGAATCTTCTCTTTCTGTTTGTCCTTCACTACACATTGTTGTAAAGCACAAATTAAATATGATTAAGTTTTGCAGTAGTTAGAGTTTACTGCCGAAACTTAATTTATTTTCTCTTATCCTCAATTCCTTTTTCAAATCCAATCAAATTAATCATTTCCCTCAATCGACTTCTTACACGGTTTCCGTAATGAGTTTCAATTTCACTTGCAGAAAGGTTTGTAGTTATGTGGGTTTGGATTTTTTTTGTTGTAAAATTATCGTAACGACTTAATAGAATTTCAGCCATTACGTTGCATTCGTTTCCGTAATATTTTAGATTGTTTTCTGTTCCTAAATCGTCGAAGCATATTGTTTTGGGTTCGGCTTGATAGAGTCTGCCTTTGCTGTATTTATGGATTATTTCGTAACCATCCTGAATAAATTCAAAGCTGATGTCCCGGCACGGTTTTATGGAAAATTTGTGAGCGGTAGGAGTGAGGTGTTTCATTAAATTCATCAATGTCGTTTTGCCACAACCGACAGGGCCGGAAAGTAGAATTCCCTTGTTTAGGTCGATATTGAATTGAAAACATGTTGGTTCGTCTTTTAGGAAATAGGCAATGAGTTTGTATACAATTGGATGGTCATTTTCAAGAATTTTGAAATGATTTCCGTATAATTCAATGCCTTTTTTTTCAAGCCAGATGATTACTTCTTCGTAGTTGTAGTGGGAATTTATTTCTGTTTTCATTTTTTGAAGTTGCTAAGATGCTGAGGGACTAAGATTCTGAGTTGAATTGAGTGAAATTACCACCCCTCCAAAGGAGGGGAATTAAAGGGGTTCTGCATAGTTTTTGTCGGTGGGAGTGTTGAGGTGTTTTGCTCTGTTTGGGTTTTCATTGGTGTTGAATTTGCTTGCGTTTAGCATCCAGTTTTGCGCTGCAGCTTGCCAATCGACCATTGGGGTTTTTCCACCGACAAGCCAGCCATTGCTGGAAAAATAATTGAAGAATTTTTGGGCTTCCAGTTCTGGGAAGTTTTGTTGCTGGAAATAGGTTTTGATTTCTTCGCTTGTTGGCTTCTCGGCTCCGCTCGAAGTGACAAACTTTTCTTTTTTTGCGGAACTTTTTTCTTTTACTAATTTTTCTTTTTCTAAAATTGAATTGTCATTTTTAAAATTTTGAGGTTGCTCACCCAAGTTTGAAATGTTTAAATTGTTTGTTTTGTTTATATAGTTTATAGAAGATACCAGCGCTTGTTCAGTACTTGTTTCATCACTAGTTTGTTGCTTGTTCAGAACCTGTTCATTATTTGATAATTTTTTTTCGTTGTTGCTTGCTCTTTTTTGAACTGGTTTTAGGTCTTCTGAAAAATTGAAAAGGATTACCATACTGCCTTTGAAAGGATTGAATGAGGGTTCGTATCTGATATATCCTCTATCGTTCAATTCTCTCATACACTTGTGGTAGGTTGCTTTGGAACAAATTTTACTTATACGCATTACCTCATCTCGGGTGATGCTTATTGGATTTTTAAAACGGTTTACATTCCAAAACTGAAATAGTGCAATGTATAAACTGATATGAGTAGGGTTGAGGTTCCGATCCAGGACTATGCGGTCGAAGAAACCAGTGAGGTGTTTGATGTAGTTCATTGTTCTTTTTAAGTTACTAAGAATAAAATTTCTAGATCATGTTATTTTAATAGTGTTGGTAATGCGGACACTTTGTTTTTGTTTAAACATTTTTCGATATCGGAATTATCGTAATAGAGGGTGCCACCTATTTTAGTGTAGGTTAGTGTTCCGTTGATGCGGAGGTTTTGGAGTGTTCCTTGTGAAATGTTTAGGAGCTTGATGACTTCTTTGGATTTGAGCCATTTTTTGCTATTGTTTGGTTCGGCAGATTGAAGCATTTTTTTGATTTCCTGTAATAGCTCAATTTTGAATTCGTAAAGATCTTCGGTTGTAATAATGGATGCTGCCATGATTTTTGTTTTAGATTAATATTGTTTGATAAGCTTTTACAAAATTCAATAGCTTTTGTTGGATTTTATCCCAATGGCTTTCGTAGTACCGAAAAAATTTAACATTTAAAAATGGTGAAGGCTTGGTTTTACTGGAAAATTATTTTCAAAAAAATGGATTAATTCTTTTTCTTTTGTCTTGATACAAAAGAAACAAGAAATATTCATGGGTTAATATTGTTTTTTTGGTATTCATGAATCTCCGATTTCAAGCCTGAATATTTTTAATGCAAATTCCAGTGATATTGACCACCCAATTCCAATTTAAAGTGACCACCTGATTCCAATTCAAAATGACCACCTAATTCCGGAGCAAAATGACCACCTCCATTTTTCATTAAAAACTACTTTTTT
>NZ_JAHWYN010000044.1:3400-5044 GCF_019351435.1 Flavobacterium taihuense | reverse complement strand
GCGCATAATATACGATGAAGAGTTTGATCCTGGCTCAGGATGAACGCTAGCGGCAGGCTTAACACATGCAAGTCGAGGGGTATGGTTTTTCGGAACCAGAGACCGGCGCACGGGTGCGTAACGCGTATGCAATCTACCTTTCACAGAGGGATAGCCCAGAGAAATTTGGATTAATACCTCATAGCATAGTAGCTCGGCATCGAGCAACTATTAAAGTCACAACGGTGAAAGATGAGCATGCGTCCCATTAGCTAGTTGGTAAGGTAACGGCTTACCAAGGCTACGATGGGTAGGGGTCCTGAGAGGGAGATCCCCCACACTGGTACTGAGACACGGACCAGACTCCTACGGGAGGCAGCAGTGAGGAATATTGGACAATGGGCGCAAGCCTGATCCAGCCATGCCGCGTGCAGGATGACGGTCCTATGGATTGTAAACTGCTTTTGCACAGGAAGAAACAACGCTACGTGTAGCGTCTTGACGGTACTGTGAGAATAAGGATCGGCTAACTCCGTGCCAGCAGCCGCGGTAATACGGAGGATCCAAGCGTTATCCGGAATCATTGGGTTTAAAGGGTCCGTAGGCGGTTTAGTAAGTCAGTGGTGAAAGCCCATCGCTCAACGGTGGAACGGCCATTGATACTGCTAGACTTGAATTATTAGGAAGTAACTAGAATATGTAGTGTAGCGGTGAAATGCTTAGAGATTACATGGAATACCAATTGCGAAGGCAGGTTACTACTAATGGATTGACGCTGATGGACGAAAGCGTGGGTAGCGAACAGGATTAGATACCCTGGTAGTCCACGCCGTAAACGATGGATACTAGCTGTTGGGAGCGATCTCAGTGGCTAAGCGAAAGTGATAAGTATCCCACCTGGGGAGTACGTTCGCAAGAATGAAACTCAAAGGAATTGACGGGGGCCCGCACAAGCGGTGGAGCATGTGGTTTAATTCGATGATACGCGAGGAACCTTACCAAGGCTTAAATGTAGATTGACCGGACTGGAAACAGTTTTTTCGCAAGACAATTTACAAGGTGCTGCATGGTTGTCGTCAGCTCGTGCCGTGAGGTGTCAGGTTAAGTCCTATAACGAGCGCAACCCCTGTTGTTAGTTGCCAGCGAGTCATGTCGGGAACTCTAACGAGACTGCCAGTGCAAACTGTGAGGAAGGTGGGGATGACGTCAAATCATCACGGCCCTTACGCCTTGGGCTACACACGTGCTACAATGGCCGGTACAGAGAGCAGCCACTGGGTGACCAGGAGCGAATCTACAAAACCGGTCACAGTTCGGATCGGAGTCTGCAACTCGACTCCGTGAAGCTGGAATCGCTAGTAATCGGATATCAGCCATGATCCGGTGAATACGTTCCCGGGCCTTGTACACACCGCCCGTCAAGCCATGGAAGCTGGGGGTGCCTGAAGTCGGTGACCGCAAGGAGCTGCCTAGGGTAAAACTGGTAACTAGGGCTAAGTCGTAACAAGGTAGCCGTACCGGAAGGTGCGGCTGGAACACCTCCTTTCTAGAGCTTTAGTGTTAGCTATATGCACGCTAAAGAAAGAAGACGAAAAGGACTTTTGGTTTCAAGACCGAAGATTATATTACTCTTGCTGTTAATTTAAAAAAAAAGCGTAAAATAAA
>NZ_JAHWYN010000044.1:0-3319 GCF_019351435.1 Flavobacterium taihuense | reverse complement strand
TNANTTTAAAAAAAAAGCGTAAAATAAAAAAAGCGCAAAAATAAGAATGAAGAGTGTCTCGTAGCTCAGCTGGTTAGAGTACTACACTGATAATGTAGGGGTCGACAGTTCGAGTCTGTCCGAGACAACTATTTTCACCTTAAAAAAAGGAAATTCTAGAGTTGAGAGATTATGGGTAAAGATTCATAATTCATAATTCACAATTCATAATTAGATTGGGGGATTAGCTCAGCTGGCTAGAGCGCCTGCCTTGCACGCAGGAGGTCAACGGTTCGACTCCGTTATTCTCCACTGATTTACCGTAAAAATGGTAAATAAAAGTTCATTGACATATTGAGATAAGAAATAATAAAAAGTAGAAAGCAGGTTTTCTAATTTATTAGGAAATCGAAACAAAACGGTCTTAATTAAGTTTAAGATTGGTACAATAAGCAAAATAAGGGCGTATGGGGGATGCCTTGGCTCTCAGAGGCGATGAAAGGCGTGATAAGCTGCGAAAAGTTACGGGGACGGGCACACACCGATTGATCCGTAAATACCTGAATGGGGCAACCCACTATGTTGAAGACATAGTACACCGATAGGTGGGCAAACCCGCTGAACTGAAACATCTAAGTAGGCGGAGGAGAAGAAAACAAAAGTGATTCCGTAAGTAGTGGCGAGCGAACGCGGATTAGCCCAAACCAATGTTGTTACGGCAATGTTGGGGTTGTAGGACCACGACATTTTATGCACAAAGAATTAGAATCTACTGGAAAGTAGGGCCAGAGAAGGTGATAGCCCTGTATAAGTAATAAGTGTAATAGATAGTGGTATCCTGAGTAGGGCGGGGCACGTGAAACCCTGTCTGAATTTGGCGGGACCATCCGCTAAGGCTAAATACTCCTGAGAGACCGATAGTGAACCAGTACCGTGAGGGAAAGGTGAAAAGAACCGTGAATAACGGAGTGAAATAGATCCTGAAACCATACGCTTACAAGCGGTCGGAGCCCTTTCGTGGGGTGACGGCGTGCCTTTTGCATAATGAGCCTACGAGTTAACGTTGCTGGCAAGGATAAGTGGTTAAGCCACGGATCCGTAGCGAAAGCGAGTCTGAATAGGGCGCTTTAGTCAGTAGTGTTAGACGCGAAACCGTGTGATCTACCCATGGGCAGGATGAAGCGCTGGTAACACAGTGTGGAGGTCCGAACCGGTTGACGTTGAAAAGTCTTCGGATGACCTGTGGGTAGGGGTGAAAGGCCAATCAAACTCGGAAATAGCTCGTACTCCCCGAAATGCATTTAGGTGCAGCGCACGGCGCAAAGTTATATAGAGGTAGAGCTACTGATTGGATGCGGGGGCTTCACCGCCTACCAATTCCTGACAAACTCCGAATGCTATATAATGTTTCCGTGCAGTGAGGGCTTGGGTGCTAAGGTCCAAGTCCGAGAGGGAAAGAACCCAGACCATCAGCTAAGGTCCCCAAATATATGTTAAGTTGAAAGAACGAGGTTTGTCTGCCCAGACAGCTAGGATGTTGGCTTGGAAGCAGCCATTCATTTAAAGAGTGCGTAACAGCTCACTAGTCGAGCGGACGAGCATGGATAATAATCGGGCATAAACATATTACCGAAGCTATGGATTTCGTATTTATTTACGGAGTGGTAGGGGAGCATTCTAACAGGGTTGAAGGTGTATCGTAAGGTATGCTGGACTGGTTAGAAAAGAAAATGTAGGCATAAGTAACGATAATGCGGGCGAGAAACCCGCACACCGAAAGACTAAGGTTTCCACAGCTATGCTAATCAGCTGTGGGTTAGTCGGGACCTAAGGCGAACCCGAAAGGGACAGTCGATGGACAACGGGTTAATATTCCCGTACTAGTTATTACTGTGATGGGGTGACGGAGTGATGAAAGCGCCGCGAACTGACGGAATAGTTCGTTGAAGTACCTACCTATAAGCTGCGCAGGCAAATCCACGCGGCTTGGGGAAATACGATAGTACTCGGAGACTTCGGTCAAAGAGATAGTGCGCCTAAGGGCTTCCAAGAAAAACCTCTAAACTTCAGGTAATAAGTACCCGTACCGCAAACCGACACAGGTAGTCGAGGAGAGAATCCTAAGGTGCTCGAGAGATTCATGGCTAAGGAATTAGGCAAAATAGACCCGTAACTTCGGGAGAAGGGTCGCCTCTAGGTAATACTAGAGGCCGCAGTGAAGAGGTCCAGGCGACTGTTTATCAAAAACACAGGGCTCTGCAAAATCGTAAGATGAAGTATAGGGCCTGACACCTGCCCGGTGCTGGAAGGTTAAGTGGAGATGTTATCTTCGGAGAAGCATTGAAATGAAGCCCCAGTAAACGGCGGCCGTAACTATAACGGTCCTAAGGTAGCGAAATTCCTTGTCGGGTAAGTTCCGACCTGCACGAATGGTGTAACGATCTGGACACTGTCTCAGCCATGAGCTCGGTGAAATTGTAGTAACGGTGAAGATGCCGTTTACCCGCAGTGGGACGAAAAGACCCTGTGCACCTTTACTATAGCTTAGTATTGACCTTGGATAAATGATGTGTAGGATAGGTTGGAGACTGTGAAGTGGCGTCGCTAGGCGTTGTGGAGTCATTGTTGAAATACAACCCTTTGTTTATCTGAGGCCTAACCCCGCGATTGCGGGGGACATTGCTTGGTGGGTAGTTTGACTGGGGTGGTCGCCTCCAAAAGAGTAACGGAGGCTTCTAAAGGTTCCCTCAGTACGCTTGGTAACCGTGCGTAGAGTGCAATGGCATAAGGGAGCTTGACTGAGAGACATACAGGTCGATCAGGTACGAAAGTAGAGCATAGTGATCCGGTGGTTCCGCATGGAAGGGCCATCGCTCAAAGGATAAAAGGTACGCCGGGGATAACAGGCTGATCTCCCCCAAGAGCTCATATCGACGGGGGGGTTTGGCACCTCGATGTCGGCTCGTCACATCCTGGGGCTGGAGAAGGTCCCAAGGGTTGGGCTGTTCGCCCATTAAAGTGGCACGCGAGCTGGGTTCAGAACGTCGTGAGACAGTTCGGTCTCTATCTACTGTGGGCGCAAGAAATTTGAGTGGATCTGATTCTAGTACGAGAGGACCGAATTGGACAAACCTCTAGTGTATCTGTTGTTCCGCCAGGAGCATCGCAGAGTAGCTACGTTTGGAAGGGATAAGCGCTGAAAGCATATAAGCGCGAAACCCACCACAAGATGAGATTTCTTTTAAGGGTCGTGGGAGATGACCACGTTGATAGGCTATAGATGTAAAGGCAGTAATGTCATAGTCGAGTAGTACTAATAACCCGTAAGCTTATGTACACC
>NZ_JAHWYN010000043.1 GCF_019351435.1 Flavobacterium taihuense | reverse complement strand
TTAGGAGGCTGGAAAGGTTATCTTTCAGAGAGAAAACCTGGCATCACAACCTTTTGGATTGGTCTTCAAAAATTCGCCGCAATTATGCAAGGCTGGATGCTTTTTAGAGATGTGTCCAGACCGTAGCCAAATATAGGTTGCCTTTTTTTATGGAATAAATTTAGCTTGGCTCAGCATCCAGTTGTAAATTTTATCTTCTCTGAAATAGCTTTCCACACTGCCATGATTACCGCCTTTAACAACTGTAAAAGTAAGATTGGCATCGGGATTGCAGGTCTGAATGGCTTTGACCATTTTTCTGGATTCCGAAATCGGAACAATATAATCTTTGTTTCCGTGAATAACCCACAAAGGAACTGTTGCCAGATTGCAGGCATCTTTTGTGTTTCCGCCTCCACAAATGGCGACAGCTGCTGTGATTTTGTCAGGATACTTTCCGGCAAAATCAAAAGTGCCGTATCCGCCTAAACTCATTCCGCACACATAAACCCTCGATAAATCGGTGTTGTAATTGTTTTGCACATATTCCAAAAGTTTTAAGAGTTTGTCTGGATCCCAAGCACCGTGAGCTACTTGTGGCGCAATAACGATGGCTGGTATTTCTTTTCCTCTCTCGATGGCTCGAATTACGCCGTAACGTTTTACTCGGTCCAAATTGGTCCCAGAGAGGCTTTTGCCGTGAAGAAATAAAATGATAGGTGCTTTTTTGTCCAAAACTTCCTGATTAGGCAGATTGATCCAGAAAGGGTATTCGGTTTGGTCTATAATTGCTTTTAGTTGCGCTTGTGCATTAGGAATGCCACAAAGCATAAGTAGGTAAAATAAAATATAAAATCGCATTAGTTTGGGGGCATTGTTTTGAAATGGGTTCGCAAATTACCTTTTATAATTAAAGGAGGCAAATTTTTCATGTTTTTAATGGTAAAAAAGCAGCTCAAAACCTATCTGCATATTTCATTCGGCTTCCTAATAAAATCTATTCGACTATTTTGAAATAGTCAGCAGTATTAATTGCATTACAAGATTATGTAGTGATTTTGATTTCAATATTTTGGCTAAGTGAAGAAGGATTTGTCAAGCGACGAAGTTGTGAATTTTATCTTAAATCGTAAGTGATAAATTACTTATTTGATTTTTAAAAGCGAAATAGTGTGAATAATACAAGTCTTAGTGTGAATTGTATAATATATCTGAAGCATTGCAGAACCACCTTTGTTGTACGAAATAATTTAATCCTAAAACAAAATAAAATGAAAGCTAAAATTTTACTATTCACTTTTGCGATACTATGTATTGCATTAATTTCGGGCTGCGAAAATGATGATTTTGAAGAAGTCAAAGGAGTATGTCCTATAGTTGTATCTACAACCCCCTTGAGTAATGCATTAAATGTGCCATTTGGACAAATCATTACTGCAACATTCAACGAGGAAATGGATCCAAGTTCGATTACTTCAACCTCATTTACGGTAATTGGAGTTGCTCCTATAGCAGGAACGGTTACTTACGCAGGTAAAACCGCCTCATTCACGCCAGCACTTCCGTTGGCAGAGAATACCACTTATACCGCCAGAATTACTACGAAAACTAAAGACCTAATGGGTAATTTTTTGCAAACTGATTATGTGTGGGCATTTTCGACAGGTACACTTTTAAGACCTGTAGTGATTACAACAGATCCTATTAATAACGCTATTGCGGTGAAGTTTGATAAAACAATTTCAGCAACATTTAATATGCCAATGAATCCATCGACATTAAATGCTACAACGTTTAAAGTAAATCAAGGTACTAATATTGTGGCGGGAGTAATTACCTATACAGGATCGACAGTTTCATTTGTACCAACAAATCCTTTATTGGCTAACAAAATCTATACTGTAACTATAACAAATGGTGCAAAAAACTCATTGAATACCGCAATGGTAGCAGATTATACTTGGACTTTTACTACGGATATTGTGCCAACAGTAACGGCAACAGATCCTGTTAATAATGCTATTGATGTCGCTTTAAATCAAACGGTAACGGCTAATTTTAGTACTGTAATGGATGCTTCTACAATCAATGCGACCACATTTACTTTGAAACAGGGAACTACAATAATTCCAGGTACGGTTTCTTATTCAGGTACTACAGCTTCTTTTAACCCAACAAATTCTTTGGTAATAGGGAAAGTTTATACAGCAACAATTACGAATGGAGCCAAAAATGTAGTAGGAACTCCACTGGCTAATGACTATGTTTGGAATTTTACGACCATACTGGCACCTCCTGCGGCAATAGTTGTGGAGCTTGGTACTGCTGCTATGTTTGGAGCTTTTGGTGGAAATGCCGGAATAACAAACCAAGGGTTAAATACAGTAATCAACAATGGAAGTATAGCGACAACTGCTGCTTCAACGCTGATTACAGGATTTCATGATGGTGTTGCAATTTATACAGAGACACCATTAAATGTTGGAAATGTGACAGGTGATATATTTGCTGCGCCTCCAGCTCCCGGAACTGCGACATCATTTGCAATAGCACAACAAGGATTGCTTGATGCAACGGCAGCTTATTTAAGTATTTCGCCTGCTTCAAAACCCGGAGGTTCTGATCCAAATGCAGGTGAATTAGGTGGATTGACATTGGCTCCAGGCGTTTATAAATCGGCTAGTGGTACTTTCAAAATTAGTAATGGTAATTTAACACTTGATGCTAAAGGTGATCCTAATGCGACTTGGATTTTTCAAACTGCAGCAGGACTTACTGTTGGGATCGCTGGTCCTACGGGAGCTAAAAGTGTAATAATGAAAAACGGTGCATTGGCCAAAAATGTGTTTTGGTATGTAGGTAGCGCCGCAACTATTAATGGTGCAGGTGGAGGAACTATGGTTGGAACTATTATTGCAAATTCAGGTGTTACTTTTTCTACTCCAGGAAATGCAGCTCAAACCGTACTCAACGGAAGAGCAATATCTCTAATCTCGTCTGTGACCATGGTCAATACAACGATTAATGTTCCATAAAACAACACCACTACTAAATACTATATCCCGTTTTCGGACGGGATTTATCTCATAAAAATTTAACAACAAAATATATCTAAAATGAAAGCTAAAATTAATTTCAAAAAGGAGTTATGTATGACATGGGCTCCCAATAATCGTCCCTTAAAAGGCCTATTTCTATTGACTTTTTTATGGTTAACGATACAAACACCTGTTCAGGGACAGGAAATTAACTATACAAAACCTTCCTGGTACTTTGGTGTTGCAGCTGCAACCAATTATAGTTTTTACCGTGGTTCAACACATCAGCTTAATTCGAGTTTGACTCCTCCGGTTACTTTTCACAATGGTGAAGGAGCAGGGCTTTATTTGGCACCACTTATTGAATATTACAAACCGAATACCAGATTGGGATTTATGTTTCAGGCAGGTTATGACAGCAGAAAGGGTTCCTTTGATCAAAAAACCACTCCTTGTAATTGTCCCGCAGATCTATCTACAGAATTAAGTTATATCACTGTAGAGCCAAGCATTCGTATTGCGCCTTTTAAGTCTAATTTTTATATATACGGAGGGCCACGTTTGGCTTTCAATGTGGATAAATCATTTAAATATCAGTTAGGAATTAATCCTGCTTATCCTAATCAAGAAGAATCACAAGAGGTAAGAGGTGATTTTGACAATGTTGACGAAACGCTTATTTCTATGCAAGTTGGAGCAGGGTTTGATATTCCATTATCTTCACAAAGACACAAAACACAATTTCTTTTGTCTCCGTTTGTGAATTTTCAACCTTATTTTGGACAACATCCCCGCACAACCGAGACCTGGAGTTTAAGTACCCTTAGAGTAGGTATGGCACTCAAATTTGGACAGGGAAGTAAAGGAGAAATTCCGGAAGTGGTAGAATCTCAAGTGCAATTTTCGGTAAATGCGCCTAAGAATATTCCGGGAGAACGTAATGTTAGAGAGGTATTCCCTTTACGTAATTATGTTTTTTATGATCTTGAATCCAATAAAATACCTAGTCGTTACAAGTTATTGCAAAAAGAGAATGCAAAAGATTTCAATGAAGATCAGATAGGAGGAGTTACAGCTTCTGTGAATCCATCAGGTCGTTCTGTAAGACAAATGACGGTTTATTATAACGTAATCAATATTCTTGGGAATCGAATGGTAAAAAATCCTTCAACGACTATTATACTTGTTGGTTCTTCGGAAAAAGGACCGGAAGATGGTTTGCTGATGGCTGAATCGATTAAAGTTTATTTGGTCGACGTATTCCAAATAAATGGATCAAGAATAACTACTAAAGGGCAATTAAAACCCAATATTCCATCCGAACAACCTGGAGGGATAAAAGAATTGGAATTACTTCGAGCGGGAGATCGCAGAGTTTCTATCGAAAGTAATTCACCTGAATTATTGATGGAATTTCAAGTTGGTCCAGATGCTCCATTAAAACCATTAGAATTTGTTACTGTTCAAGAAGCACCTATAGACAGTTATGTTACCATTGATGCAACTGGTGCAGGACAAGCGTATTCTTCATGGTCTTTGGAAACTACTGATCCAGACGGACAAATGAAAACTTTTGGTCCTTATACTCAAGAAAAAGTGAGTATTCCAGGTAAAAATATCATGGGAACTCGTTCTGAGGGAGATTATAAAGTAAAAATGATTGGGAAAACCAAAAGTGGCAAGATTGAAGAAAAAGTAACCACTGCTCATATGGTACTTTGGACACCTTCTAAAACTGAAGAAGGGCTCAGATATAGCATAATTTTTGAATTTAATAAATCAAAAGCAATCGCTATGTATGAGAAATATTTGAGGGAGGTTGTTACGCCTAAAATACCCAAAAATGGTGTTGTAATTATTCATGGTCATACCGACATCATTGGTGAAGAGTCTTATAATTTGAACTTATCTATGGACAGAGCGAATGAAGTAAAGGGTATTATTGAAAACGCTTTGTCTGATTCAGGAAGAAGAGATGTAAAATTCGAAGTTCATGGTTTTGGGGAAGATGAAAGTATGTCTCCTTTTGATAATAAACTTCCTGAAGAGCGTTTTTATAACCGTACTGTAATAATTGACATTATTCCTGTTACAAAATAGAAAAGCAATCTATCATTCTTATCAATAGAATTAGAATAGTTTTAAAAGAATTAAGCCCTTAAGCAAGTATCGTTTAAGGGTTTTGTTTTGCTTAAAAGACAGGGAGGTAACTGTGATCTCAGGCTTGTGAAAATTAATATTTTAATTTTTTTAAGACAGAAGGATTGTTGATTATTGAAAGCTAATTTTTTTGGTAAAAATGGTTTTACATACTTTTAAACTTAAGAAGTAAACCATATGTAAAATCATATAGATCTATTGTGGTTTATTTGATTGATTTGCAATGTCTTACATTTTTATTATTAAAAACAGAAAATTCTGTGCTGAAAGTTTTTTTTAAGGGTTAAATGCTTCTTCAGTGTTTTAAATGAAGTTGAGGTAAATAGAAATATACGCCATAATAGTTTGTTTTGCTTATTGTTATTAAAGTTTTATTCTATATTACTTGGTTCCAAATTGATCTAGAGGGTAGTGTCTCACTAACTGTGTAAGTTGAAAAGTTATTCTGAAAAATATTTGAGCTAATTTAAAAAGCTCAAAAATATTTTTTGGAAATAACTTTTTTGCTATTTTTAAAATTACATAGTTATGATT
>NZ_JAHWYN010000042.1 GCF_019351435.1 Flavobacterium taihuense | reverse complement strand
TTTCTAATGTTAAGAAAAACAATTATTTATTATTAGTATCTTTTCTAATACTCATCAAAAAATTCAATTTCTTCCGTTAACTATTACGAGTCGATTTTAGCGACAAAGATGTTAAATGCCGTATAACGTTCCCGCGCTACAAGCAGTTTGGGACTAAATTAAGCCCATTATTCGGATTTGCTAAATCTTCCAAATACAAACCAATTTTTCAATTAAGCCAAATGCCCAAATTGCTTGTAGCGTGTGTTACTAGCTGGTGCTTTCGTGATTATCATTAATCCTCAATTATAAGGTTGCCTTTTCCATTAATTATTTTTGCCAAGGCTAGTTTTAAGTTCTCAAATTCTAATTCTTTAACCTTAATCTCGACTTCGAACATTTCGTTATTTATGTTTATCACAAATCGTTCACGAGATAATTCAATTTTAAAATCTTCTAATTCGCAAGACTTATCAAAGTCGCTTGATTCAAAATAATAGTAATCATCTTCAAATTCGTCTTCAGCATAAGTTCTTTGAAGCATAATATATTGTTCCGTAGAAGCTAGTATTTCATCAACCGTTAGTTCCTCTGAAGATTCATGGGTACCTAGGTTTTCAGAAAATGTAATTTCACAGCCAAATTCAAGGTCACTAATTGACAATTCTTTACATTCGAATTTCGTCATATTTATCTTTTATTGAACAAAATTTCTTGGGAATCTGTTTTCTGCACTAGCTAGTAACGTTCTGGCGCTACACGAGGTTTGGGATTAAATATGAGAGGTTTTTCGGTTAAACACAAATTTTCCAAGTACAAAACCATCTTTAAATTCAACCTAATGCCCAAATCTCGTGTAACGGCTGTTATCGGCTGGCGTTTTTGTCAGGCGCGTTATGTCCATAGTTTTATTACAGCTAAAATACTCATTATTAAAGTCAGTCCACCAATTACCCAAATTGAAATTTTTATTGTCTTGTTTTCGGCTTCGATAACTTGTCTTAATTCTTTTGTGTTTTTAGCAAATTCAATTTCAAAAATTTGTTTGATTTGATTTCGCTCGTTCTCAATAAGTTGTTTTATTTCCGATTTGTTTTCGTCGAGTTTTATTTTGATTGTGCTTTCAAGGTCTTTGTAAAACTCTTTATTTTCTTTTCGGATTTGGTCGGTTTTCTCTTCAACAAGTTTAGCAAGCTCGGTTTTATTCTGCTTGTTAGAGTTTTCAAGTTCAATTAAACTTTGAGTAACTTTTTGTTGCTGTGCTTTTTGAAGTTCATTTATTTTGTCAAGTACTTTGCTGTTTTCTTCAAACTGCTTGCTTATTTCGTTATATGTTTCCGTTAGTTGCTGTAACTTTTTGTAAGCACCCGAAACTTCTTTAAGTTGATCAACTTCTTTGTTGAACTCTTCAAGTGTTTCATTAAATTTTTGCAAGTTGCTCATATAATTTCTTATTAAGTTTTTTTAGTTCTTGTAATTTTTGAGAATAAATATCATTAAGCAAATATGCCAAATCGTAATATTCTGCAAGTTCTTCTAACATTTTAGGATAATATTTTGAAATGGATTGACTTAATTCCATTTTTTGTTCTTCGCTTAAATGTTTTCCTAAAATCTTTAAGCGTTGTAAAAAGTCAGTTTGTTCTTCTTCTGAAAAAGTTTGTTTGATACTTGACAATGCACTTTCAAAACGTTCTTTTCCATCACTATCTTCATAATCATTCAGTGCTAAACGAACAAAACCGCTTAAAAAATTTAGACCGACATTGTTTCTGTAACTTTCCAAAAATCGGCTTATACTGTCTTTTAGTTTCTCGAATTCAATTTTGTTTGGAAATTGGTTGTTAGTCGTCAAGACTTCAAACCATTTTTTATATTCTTTTGGGTTTTCAGCAATATGTTGAAGTACAAAAGTTGTTTCAGAAAAAATAAAATAACTATCAATCCGCTGTTTAAAACTTTCGCTGTCTTCAAATTCTGAACACCAATCCGAAAGCGTTTTTAAAGATTGCTTACGACCGTAAGCTATATTCTCAAAAGTCCAATTCAGTAAATACCAAACTGATTTTTCTAAAATTGAATTTTGAGGAATTTTCTGTAAATCCATTTTTACATCTGTGTTTGGTTCATACTTAGTAATATAATCCGAAACACTTTTTACAATGTGGTTTTCATCAAGAGTTTTGAATTGCACTTCAAAATGGTCGATGAAATTTGTTGTCCAATCCGAAATAATTCCTAAAAGGCTTAAACGATAAATTGCTTTTTGCAAAGTGTCGCTATTGATTTTCAATTTTGAATAAGCGTCATTCCAAAAAATTCGAAGTTTTGAGTTTTCTCGAAAGTAGTTTCTGATTACACCTAAAATGATTTCAAAATCTTTTTCTATATCGTTTTGCCCTTGAACAAATAAGAAAACTTGTTTGAAAATATCTCTACCCCCATATCCGACTTCATCACTAATGCTTTTTATTTCGGCAAATGTTGTGTCTTTGTCGAAAAGTCGTTTAACTCTTTCTTGGTCGTGAGTTTCAGGCGAATGTAAAACATAGCATTTCCCTATCTTATTTTTATTTTCTGCTTTTCGTTTGTCCCAACGTCCAGCTCTTCCTGCTTCTTGATATAATGCTTCAACTGAACTTGGTAAACCGTAATGGAAAGTATAATGGATGTTTTGTTTGTCAATACCCATTCCAAAGGCTTTTGTAGCAACTAACAATTGATATTTATTTTCTTTGAAATCTTTTTGAACTCGTTGTTTGAATTTATTAAATTCATCTCTTGCCATTACTGGTTCTGTGCCAATTTTTCGTCCTGTGTTTTGATCTAAAACATCACGTTTAGGAATGTCTCCTGAAAACCAACTTACTTTATCCTGATAAATAGCATTTAATGTATTTGAAACTTGATAACAACCATAAGCTCCATTTACATTTGGTGTAAACACCAAACCTGCTTTTTCTTCGTTTTCTGTAAAACTCTCATTGTCTTTAAGCTCTTCAAGAAGTTCTTTTATCTTTTGACTTTTATTTCCGTTATCATTGATTACTTCAAATTGTAATTCTTTACGGCTGTAATCTAAAAGCGATTTTATATTTTCATCTTCTAATCTCTGTTTCTGTCTTGAAAACTCTATTTTTATATCTGTCATAACTTTAACAGAAGCTGTTGCCGTTAATCCAATAAACTTAATTTTCCCCGCACCATTTTCATCTTTAGGGCTTAATTTGTCAATGGTTTTGGCTAAATTCAAATACGAAGTTCTGAAATCGTGTCCCCATTCTGAAAGACAATGAACTTCATCTACAACTGCATAAGCAATTGAGAAATTGGCAACAATTGCACTTATTTTTTCTCTGAAACTTGGAATTTGGAATTTCTCGGGTGAAATCCAAACAAACAAATATTGTCCTTGCTCAAAGTTTCTTTCAATATCTCGCCTTTCGTCTGCTTCTAAATCACTTGTAATAAAACTTACATTGGTTACAAGAGTTTTCACCAAATTATCGTTTTGGTCGTACATCAAAGATTTGATGGGGCAGACCACAAAATTTATACTTGGTTGAAGCAAACAAGGAAGTTGATAACACAAAGATTTTCCACCACCAGTTGGCAAAAGTCCAATTGTATCTTTTCTGTTCAATACATTTGAAACAATTGGAAATTGTCCTTCTCTAAAATTTGACTTGTCAAAAATGTTATCAAGAAAAAACTCCAAATTAGTTTTGTCTTCGTCTGTGATATTGTAATTAATTGGTTCGGTTGTACTAACTCTGAAATAGTTTTTATCTTTTACAATGTCAAAATAATCTGTGCGAACAAAAATTACATCTTCGCTGATTTTGTTTTCGTCTGTATAACGTTTAAATAGAGAAAAGTCAATGTTTATGGCTTTCGTTGTTGGCTGAAATTTCGTTTTGTCATTAGTTATTTCAATGCTGAAATTTGGTTTCTTGAGTTCTTGTTTGTTTTTGAGTTGCCAAAGTTTGTCAATCCAAATGAGTAAATCATTAATTGCCAACTTTGGAAAATCTGGCAAGTTTTCGTGAGATAAAATGTTGAAATTCCAATCTTCATCAAATGTCAAATACTTGTGAGTAAGCAACTCAATGAGTAAGACTTGAAAACGTATTATTGCCGTAGGCAATAATTTCGTTTTAATTTCTTCTTCTCTCATCTGATTTTTTTCTATTTTATCACAAGCATTTTTGTAGTAGGATAGAAGTTTTTCAAATCTTTCAAGATGTTTTAGAATAGTTTCAACTTTTGAAACGTAAGAACCATTTTGTAATTCCCTTGTGTCAATTCTAATGGTTGTGATTCCTTTGTTTGATAAAAAGTTATCTCTTATTCCGTCCGAAACTCTAGTAACTTCATCAATTTTATGTTGTTGTCCGTCAATTTCAATTACAAGTTTTGCTTGTGGTAAATAAAAATCAACTTGTTGGTTAATGAAATTTTTATTTTCTTCTCCAATAATTTCATTGATTTGAATTTCAGGAATTAGTAACGATTGGATAAATGAATATTCTCCAAATTCATTAGGAATAATTCTTTCAAAAAAATCTTTTGCAGGATAATAATTATTGACTTTGTCTCCTTTAATTGTGTCGTTCCAAATTGGCGTTTGGTTTGTCGCAAACAAAAAACGTTCTTCAAAATTGTCAAGTTTATGGATTTCGCCTAATTCAGATTGCAAGTATTTTGAAAGTGTTGTCGGAAAACCACGTTGCAAAATGTTTTTTGTGACATACAAAATCGGTAACAAGTCAGCATTTGTCTGATTTGTTACAAGGTTCTGAATTACAAAATTCGGATTAGTGTACGTGTAGTTTGCCGTGTATTTCTTCATTAATGATTATAGGGCCATCCACAAGTTTGACAAACATCTTCATCATCTAAATAGTAATCTGCACAATTAGGACATTTTCCAGTGTAATTTTGAATAATACTTCTAAATAATTTAAAAATTCGTTTCTTCATATTAATTTCTTTTGGTGAGTTTTTTTACGCTTGCCGATAACGTTCTGGCACTACAGCGGGTTTGGGACTAAATTAAGCCCTATTTTCGGATTTGCCAAATCATCCAAATACGAAACCAACTTTCCATTAAGCCCAATGCCCAAATCCGTTGTAGTGGCTGTTAGGCATTCGGTTCTTTATGTTCAATACTTCGGTTTAGTTTCTGCACCGTTTTTAAGTCAGAAACACAATTTAAATATTTTATTATGAATAATGAACAAGAAAAATTTCTTTTAGAAAAGCCTTTTAAAGTTTTAGATTTGAAACCTATTTTGTCTGATTACAGAGTTATAGGTTTCAATACAACTGTTTTTTTAAAAGATGCAAAAGCAGTAGATGATTTTGCAAAATGGTACAAAAAAGAAATTCTAAAAATAAAAATTTAGGCTTTTCTTTCTAAAGTATATCTAACTGTTTCAAATAAATAACCTTTGTAATAATGAATATTTAAAATAACGAATCCGTCTTTTGCTTTTTCATTTAGCCAATCTTGGGCTTCTTGAACGCTTTTAATATCAAATTCGTAAATTCTGTATTCTGTTTTCATAGTTTAATTTTTAAATGGTTATTTATATTTTTTATCTGCGTCAGTTCGGTTGAACTGATGCCTAACGTTCCCGCGCTACACGCAGGCTGGGGTTAAGGAAGTCTAAACTTCCGATTAATTAGTGTTTTTTTCAAATACAAGACCGACTTCAAATTGAACCTTATGCCCAGCTTGCTTGTAGCGTGTGTTGGCGGTTCGGTTCTTTATTCATTCCAATTTTTCGGTTTAGTTTCTGCGCCGTTTTAAAGTCAGAAACATAATTTAAAATTAAATATTATGTCACACAATGTTACTTATTATCAAGAAGAATGTAGATTTGGTCAAAATACCGATACTCTAAACGCTTTACAGGAACTTTCAGAAAAACGACCTGAAACAATTCAGCATTTTGAAAACTTAAAAAATGCAATTGATGTTTTTAATACTGTAGAAATTGAAATTGATATTTCAATACGTTTCAAGTCCGAAACTTTCTATTAAAGATAAATGCTCTTCTAAATTACTTCTATCAATTTCAAATGTTAATACAAGTCCTTTTTCTGCACTCATAGTCAGATGAGAATCTACTCTGTATTTTGTTTTTATTCCTGCAATTAAAGGTCGTGCTAATTCAAAATTTTTAAAATGGATTTGTCTTGTTATCATAAAGTTATATTTAATTAATTACGAACATTTAAAAAAAAGAAATAAGATGAATACAATTATAATTGCAACACAACCAATTTTAGTATGTGTTTCTTGGTCTTTTGATTTATCATTATTGCACCAATGGCAAACTTTTCCGCTAAATGGCGTTTCTTTTCCGCAGTTACTACATCTCATTTTTTTGAATGTTTAATTGTTTAAAACGTTATTTTCTGCGGTCATTTCGGTTGAACTGACCGCCAACGTTCCCGCGCTAAAAGCAGTTTGGGACTAAATTAAGCCTATTCTTCGGATTTGCCAAATCATCCAAATACAAAACCATATTTAAATTAAGCCAAATACCCAAATTGCTTGTAGCGTGTGTTG
>NZ_JAHWYN010000041.1 GCF_019351435.1 Flavobacterium taihuense | reverse complement strand
GAAATTTTCGTGTTATTTTTGATTTGTCCTGAACAGCAACTATAAACTATAATGAAAAAAAAGAAAATTAGTTTATTCATTTCTTAGGTTTTAAAAATTTCAGATTTGTAAGCTGACCGCCAACGTTTTGCGGCTTGGCGTAGTGGCGGATTTTTAGCACAAAAGTTCAATCGAAGCACTGCACTTGAACCTACCACAAAACTGTCATACGAAGCAATACACCCGCCATTACGCCAAACCGCTGTTAGTGGCTGGGCTTCTTTATTTCTGTCCGTTAGCAACATTTTTTGTCTTGCTGAATTGGTGGACAAGCTACACTTCCGTAACTGCAATATACACAACAGTCGCCTTGTTTTGGTTTAAGAACTTGCTTACATTTTTCACATTCGTAAAAATATTGACAAGCGTCTGTCGGCATTGTTTCTTCTTTTTTGTGTCCGCAGTTGGGGCAAGTGATTGTTGATTGTAATATTACTTCCATTTTAATTTTCTTTTTTGTCGGTTACAGAATATCCTGTTGAGTTAATTGCTTTTTCAATGTCTGCAATGTTAGTTTTTGAGTTGTCAAATTCTACAATTGCGTTTCCATTTTCGTATGAAGCGTTTGAACTTATTATTCCTGTCAATTTATTTACTTCGTGATTTACGTGTTCGCCACAACTTGCACAAGTCATTCCGCTAATGGTAAATTCTACTTTTTGAATATTGGATTTGTCTACTACTATGATTTGCTTTTCTGACTTTGGATAGAAAATGTTGGAGTAGTGTGGAAAGGCAAGCATAACGATTGCAAATGCTGTTACAATTCCTAAAAACTTTTTTGATTGAATGAATTTAGGTTTTACTTCTGTTTCACAGTTACAGTTAATTTGTTTTTTTGGTTTCAACTTTTGATACCAAGCAAAACCAAGAACCAAAATTGTCAAACCGATAAAATACGGTCGGAAAGGTTCAAGCCAAGAAAAAGTTGAAGCAAGTCCGCTTGTCCCTGCAATGAGAGCCAAGACTGGTGTAATGCAACACAATGAAGCGGCAATTGCTGTCAAAAGCCCTGCTCCAATTAGTTTGTTGTCTGTTTTCATATTGTTTCTAATATTTTATTCTCGTCAAGTATTTTGAAAAACGGTCTCAGCATTTTTTCATACTCTTTTGTCAATGAGTAAAAAATGGTTTGAGCTTCTCTTTCTGTTTCAATTAGTTTTCTGTCTTTTAGTTTTCGCAAGTGTTGTGAAACTGCTGAAATTGTCATTCCAAGAATGTCGCTTATATCACAGACACAAAGTCGTTTTTCTTCATAGAGCAGAAACAGAATTTTGAGTCTTACGTTGTTTCCCGCTAATTCAAGTCCGTTCGATAAATAGTCAAACGAGCCGTTGAGTTCTGAAACTCGGTCTTTACAGCGATTTATTTGTTTAATGTCTGCTTGTTGTCGTATGCAAGAATTATTGTCCATTGAGCAAAGATAGTTAATTTGTTTATTTAAGCAATTGCTAAAATATGAAATGTCAAAAAGAACCCGATTTGTCTGTCGGGTTGTGTCGTCATAGCCTTGCCACTAACGTTCTGACGCTACAAGCGGTTTGCGGGTTACGAAGCAGAGTATTTTCTGCTAAACGAAAATATGAATAAAAACGGTAATTCCACTAAATCCGCAAATCGATTGTAACGGCTGTTAGCTGCTGTACCTATAGTTTTTCGTACCAATCAGTTTTGATTTCCACTTGTTCAATTAACTTAGTTTCAATGCCCAATTTTAATTCTTTTAACTTTTCACATAATAGTTCTCCGTCAATTAAGTCGATTGGAGGAGCGCCATCTCTTGTTGCTTCTTTTAGTGCTTCTCTTGTAAAGTTCCCTGTTGTAATAAATAATCCTTTGTCAGCTCTTCCTTGCATTGCTCCTCTAAAGTCTCTTATTTGACTAGGGGAAATAGAACCTTTATATCTTTTGCACTGGAAAATGACATGAAAACTTAAAAGTCCACTAACTCTTACAATTCCTTTTCCGTCAATTCCACCGTCACCAACTTTTCCAGTTACTTCTACTTGAGAAAAACCACTTTCTCTTAAAATTCTTTGAGCTAATCTTTCAAATGCAGCAGGGGAAATATTGTACAATATGTTCAGTAATTTTTCTTTCCATTCTTCGGAATTGTCAACTTCTTCTGTTGTTTCTTGTTTAATTTCGGCTTTTGTTGAATCAGTTTTTTTATTTTTTTCGTTGTTCTTCTTTTCTTGTTCTCTAACAGTTCGTACTATTTCAGTATAATCTAAAGCTGAAATATCAACATTTGGATTAATTAATGCCCAAACACCTCTTGAAGAATTTTCTAAAATTCCATATTTTTTTAAGTATGTTTTACTCCACGCTAAACGGTAATCAACTTCGCTTAAAGTTCCATTTTCACCGTGTGGAATATTTAGGATTTCATCACTTATATTATATATTTCATATACGCTTGTATTAATTTCTTCAATACTTCCTGATCCACCTAATTTTATGAGTGCTTTTACTGTTGGAATAATTAATTCGTCAAAAGAAGGGAGTTTATTTTCTGATTTCTTTTTTGCCATTTGTTTCCGTTTAGTTTTTTTGGGTATAGCAGCTAACGTTCCCGCGCTACAAGCAGTTTGGGACTAAATTAAGCCCATTTTTCGGATTTGCCAAATATTCCAAATACAAAACCATTTTCAAATTAAGCCAAATACCCAAATTGCTTGTAGCGTGTGTTATGTGATGGTTATTTTTACCGCAATTATTATTTTTACCGCAAATTTTAAAATCTTCAGTTTTATTCAGTAATTGATATAACCTATTATAGTTCGAGATTCAATTTTCTATATTGATACCCTAAGTTTAGGTCCTTTTTCTTCGAATCCATTCTTTTTGTAAAATTCAATTGTTCTCGGCCATTCATCCTTGTTAGGAGCGCCAACTTCCACTTTGCTCCAATTCTTCGTTCTTGCAAATTCTAAAGCATTTTTAATTAGAAGTTTTCCGATTCCGTTACTTCTAATGTTTCTGTCAACATATAACTCTGTTATAACACCAAAGTCTCCGCCATTGTAAATAGCCGTTCCTTGAGCTATTGTTATCAATCCCACTGTTTCATTCGTTATGTTATTTATTGCAATGAATCCCGCAAAATTGTCTCTTGGCAATAATTCTTTACAAGTCTCTTCAATTTTAGATGCGTCAATCATAAAGTTACTTCCACTACGTTGATTAAAATCCTTTAATAGTTCGCAGATTAATTTTGAAATTAATCCGGAGTCCTTAATTGTCGCTTTATTTATTGTGTATGTGTTCATTTAAAATCTCGCCAAACGGCTATTAGGGTGTATTTTAGTTTAAAGTAGGTTGTTAGTCGTAAATTTTCAAGTTTCTATAAATTCAATTTTTTAACGTTTCTGCTTTTAGTTTTTTTGCGTAAAAAAAACGTCTTTTCTTATGTTTTTCATATGCGTATTTTTGGCAATAACTATCACATAACGTCTTGGTACTACAGCGGGTTTGGGACTAAATTAAGCCCATTCTTCGGATTTGCCAAATCATCCAAAATACAAAACCAACTTTCTATTAAGCCTATTGCCCAAATCCGTTGTAGTAGCTGTTATGTGAGGTTCCTTATAGTCTGCTTTTTAAATCCATCATTCCATGAAGAATTCTTGCGATTTCTATTTCGTTCTTTGATATAATTGAGTAGAAGATAATATGTTCACCTGATTTAAAACCTAATATTCCTTTTGTTACTATATCATAGTTTCTACCAAGTTCTGGATTATTTGCTAAATCATCACATGATGCCATAAGTAAATCATAATACTTTTCAGCTTGCATTTCAGACCAAGTTTCGATTGTATAATCCCAAATTTCAGTTAAGTCATCAACAGCTTTATTTGTTAAATAATATTTAGCCATTTGATTTTTTTCTTGCTTTTAAAACGTTAAGATGTTTTTTAGCATCAAAATCTACTGCACGTCCACTTTCAATTCCATCATTAATCGCTTTTCTTAAAGCTACAATTTTATTTTCCTCATCTTCTAAAAGTCGAAGACCGGCTCTGACAACTTCACTTGCGTTATTGAATCTTCCATCGTTTACACTGTGTTCGATAAAACTTTCGAAATGATTACCAAGCGATATAGAAGTATTTCGTCCCATAATTTTTTTTAGCTAAGTTACCAAAAAATGGTAACTTTTCGAATTATTCCGTATTTTTTTTGGAATCTCACATAACGTTCTGGCACTACAGCGGGTTTGGGATTAAATTAAGCCCTATTTTCGGATTTGCCAAATCTTCCAAATACAAAACCAACTTCCCATTAAGCCTATTGCCCAAATCCGTTGTAGTGGCTGTTATGCGGGGGTTTTTTAGTATGGTGGAGTTATTTCGTTAGCCATTTCTTTCGAAATCCCCATCATTTCAGGACTTTCTGTCCCTTGGTAATAATAGTAATATTTCCATTTTTTATCTTCCTGTAAGCAGGCAATAATTAACTCATTTTTACCAATGTTTTTTTTGAAGTTTTTTTCCCCTTCTTCAAAATGATAGGCTCTGATTAGATTTCCAATATTTGAGTCATCACCTTCATTAAATTCTACCCAAGGTTTTTCCAAGGATACTTCAGTTCCGACAATCATTATTGTTTCAGGTTTAGTTAATTTCATGTAAGCAAAAAGACCAACAAAAATTAGCAAAAATACAAGTAAAAAGTATTTCAATATTTTCATAATGATGTTCAATTAAGTTTGGTTTTCATAAACTCCCGCATAACGTCCCCGCGCTACAAGCAGTTTGGGATTAAATTAAGCCCTATTCTCGGATTTGCCAAATCATTCAAATACAAAACCATATTTAAATTAAGCCTATTACCCAAATTGCTTGTAGCGTGTGTTATAGGGCGGTTGTTTTGTCGAAATTACGATTTAACCGCAAATCTTTCACGCTTCTGTTGGCAAAATCCATTTTCACGTTTCTATTTTCAGATTTCCTGCGGAAACAAATGTTTAATTTCAGATTGATTTCTTCTGAGTAATTTAGGCATAACTGTTCTATAATGTCCCGCTACTACACAGGTTTGGGACTAAATTAAGCCCTATTTCGGATTTGCAAATCATCTCAAACACAAAACCGTCTTTCCATTAAGCCTTTTGCCCAAATCCGTTGTTGAACCTCTTTTTTATTGATTCAACTGTTTTTTGTAAATCTTCATTATATTTTACTTCTATTAATTCGCATCCATTTCTTTTGCATTTTTTTCTTTTCATTTCATCTCGTTCAACAGTCTTTAAAAATCCTTCTCTTCCGCCGAAATATGTTACAGGTTCATAATGTTGTTTTCCATTATATTCGATTGCAACATTTAATTCCTTAATAAAAATATCTATTCTTTGTCTACCTAACCAATTCGGACTGTATTGTGTAATAACTTCGTAATAGGGAAAAGCATTTTGAATTAAATTATAAAGTAGGCTTTCATTATATAAACTACCAACAATATTGAATCCTTTTTGAGTCCTAATTTTATTTTCAATTGACCTTAAGTTACTTTTTAGCCTCTTATAATATTCACGTATCAACTTTTCTGATATATTGACAGAACTTAATCTACTTCGAACAAGGTTTGAAACATTGCCAATAACACCATCTTTTTTCCATCTTTCCAAAACTTTTATACCTAAAATATCAAGTTTAAAATCGGGATAGATATTTTCTGTTTTTAACCAATCTTCAAGAAAATTTAATTCGAAAAAATCTCTAACTTCTTCATCACTTAATGAATTTATGAAAGCCAAAAAATCTTTCGTTTCTAGAATTTCATTTGTGCTTTCGGATATTTGGAATTTAAATGAAGGATTTGAAATGTAAGGTATTGAAAGAGGTATAGTATTGTTGTTAAGTAGATAGTTTTGGATGTCATTTTTATTAATATCTAAGCCGTCTGTGATTGATATGATACTTAGTTGAAATGGGTTAAGCAATTTCAAGATTTGAAACGCATTTAAAATATCATTTGGTTGGGCTTTAGACCTAACTAGAAATTGAATCCTCTCTAAAATACTAAATCAATCGTTACCCGAAAATGTTTTAACATATAGTTTGTCAAACTCTAGAATATCTTTATCTGATTTTAAAAAATCAAACAACTTAAGAGTATAGAAGCTGTATCTTATTGATGAGTTTTTATTTAATATTTTTATGTTCTTTCCATTAGGAATAATTAAAATTTCAACCCATCTATACCCATCTACATTTTCATAAACTCGTGAACAGGCATAACAATTTGAATCACTAATTATAAAATTGTTTCCTTGAAAATTAATTAGCTTAAAGACTTCATTTGACTCGTCAGTAAATCCAATAGGGTGATTTACTAAATCTAAATCTTCAAGTTCAAGTTTATTACCATTCTTGGTATGATACTCCGAATATGAATTCATCTCGAAATGAATTGACTTTAAATCAATATTCAAGTAGTTTTCGTAACATTTATTTATTAATTCAGAGGTCATTCGAAATGAGGTATAACGTGTGCTGATGGTTCTATTTTCTTCATATCATTTATATCAAACCTTTAATGATAAAAAATCCAAAAAGACCTGTTAATCCAATTCCAACAAGTAAAAGAATTACGGTAAAAAAGTTGTGCTTTATTATTTGCCAACTCAATATACCGCCTTGCTCAAAAGAGTTTGTAGTTTTCCAAGCAATCCAATGAGATAATCCAATAAGTATCATCCCAAATCCAAATCCGAAAAGATGTTTTCGCTCAATAAATTCAATATTAATAGTTGAGGAACCAACACAAGCGATAATACCGAGTATAAAAACAGCTTTCCACCAAGTGTCTATTTTAAAAAGATTGAAATTCATTAGTTTGCGTGTTTAAAAATTAATTCGCATTGTCCAATGATTGTAGCTTCTATGTTGTCAACTTTCTGAGAACACAACTGTTCATTTTCAGATTGATTTCTTCTGCACAATTTCGGTACTACTGCCCTATAACGTTCCCGCGCTAAAAGCAGTTTGGGACTAAATTAAGCCTATTCTTCGGATTTGCCAAATCATCCAAATACAAAACCATATTTAAATTAAGCCAAATACCCAAATTGCTTGTAGCGTGTGTTGTA
>NZ_JAHWYN010000040.1 GCF_019351435.1 Flavobacterium taihuense | reverse complement strand
AGGTAAATCAATAAAATTTTTCGTTTGCGAAATGCTTTTAGTGGAAATAAAAATTATGAATAATAATGCGATTTTTTTCATTTTCTGTTTTTTGTTCGTTCGGTGAATATGCCTGCTAACGTTCTGGTACTACAGCGGGTTTGGGACTAAATTAAGCCCATTCTTCGGATTTGCCAAATCATCCCAAATACAAAACCATTTTTCCATTAAGCCAATTGCCCAAATCCGTTGTAGTAGCTGTTGGTGGCTGGGCTTTTATTTATTCGGTAATTCTCCTTTTTTAAATTTCAAGAATAAACCAAGATTTCCATTATGTTTTTGACTTAGCCAAGGTTTTCCATATTGCTTAAATCCAAATTTCTTAAGCACATATTTCATTGGGTTTTCGGAATATAATTCTGTTGATGCCAAAATGTTTTCATTTGTCATTTCTTTGAGTAATAGTCTTGTAATAGTTGATGATATTCCATAGTTTTTATATTCATCGTTGACATAAAAATAGCCTAATTCCCAAGTGAAATTTTCTTCAAGTTTTGGCAAATCTGCTTTAGTTGATGAAAAATCAGACTTAGTTTTTGGTTTGAGTGCGCCAATTCCAATTAATTTATTATCAACGAAGCAGACAACAATTTTAAAACAAGATTTAATTTTTGTTATGTTTGGAGCAACTATTTTACCTTGTTTGACTAAGAGATTTTTAAATCCTTCGGCAATTTCATCTGTAATTTTATTAGAGTCAATTAATTTATAATGAAGTTCCAATTTAATATGTTTTGAGATTTAATAAACTAATTTTATGATTTTCAGGAAATTATTTTGACTTTTTCATTATCAGAGTATAATTCAATATTCTCAGTCATTAGTGATAGTATTTGCGTACCATATTCATATTTATGCAATTCATTTACATTGTTAATTATCCCTAATATTCTTTTTGAATAATCAACAAAATTACTGTAAAGTTTATTTTGTAAAGCAAGTATACATCCTTCTAATAAACGTTGTATTTGTTCTTCATTACCTTTTTCAATAACCGAATTAGTTCTCGTATCATTTTTATCTGTCAAAATAAAATGTATTGCATATCCGTCTGGTTCTATACTTGCCATTGAAAAGGCAGAAACACAATTATATTCACTTTTGATATTTTCTAATGGAATATCGTTTGGACGTATTACTCTAAATAATGTGCCATCTTGAAATTGTCCGTGAAATGTTGTGGTGTGAAAATCTACTTCTTTTTGAAGCAATGAAGAATTTAAGATTAATTTTTCCTCATTATAAATTTTCAATGAATTATTATTTATATCTACTAATGAATTTTCAATGTTTAACACAAATTCACTATAATCATTATTCTTTAAAATATTTTTTTGAAATATACTTGCTCTTAACATATTGTAATTTTAGATTATTTATTTTAATATTTCTTCTTCAAAGAATATACTGATGAGTAAAATTGGTGATAAAATAGATTCAATGTAGTTTTTTCGTTGTTCACTATTTCTATGTTCTAATTCTCGGACATATTTACTTTCGTAATAATTGTAAACGTTTAAAATCCTTGATAATGAATTTTTGCATTCTATTTTGTTTGATAATGTGTTTTCGTTAATTTGATTTTTCAAATCAATATAGACATTAACGTTTTTTGTTAAATCTTCAATATCATCATAATCATCGTTGTCGAAATCTCTTTTAATTTCTCTTAATGTTGAATTTTCAAAATCTTCTAAAGTTTGTAGAATTGCATTTTTTTTTACATTTATTCCTTGTTGGTTTAAAATAGCGTTTAGCATACCCGCTACTTTTTTAACTTCTTCTTTCATAATATATATTCATTTTTAATTTCGTCTCTTCTGCGGTAGCCTTGCCACCAACGTTCCCGCGCTACACGCAGGCTGGGATTAAGAAAGCCTAAACTTTCGGTTAAAACTAATTTTTCAAATACAAAACCATCTTCAAATTTTGCCAAATGCCCAGCTTGCTTGTAGCGTGTGTTATGCGTTCGCCTTTATTTCTCAAGTTGTCTTATGGGTTATTAAGTCTATTAATCATTTATATCTATATTGTTTATAGAATTATAAATTAATTCATTATATTTTGTAGTGTTAATGTTTTGTTTAGTTTTTCTGTTTTATTGGAAAGATTAGCAGTAAGTTGCTTGTTTTCGTATTTAATAATTTCTAACACATATCTATTACCAGCTTTATCTTTTTCAGAATAGAATTTTCCATTAGTATTCATAGTGTAACTGACGTTTGTGCCATTGTTCATATTCATATTGATTGTTGAATTTATTTCTCCGTTTTTTGTAAATTTAAGTGAATGTGCTCTATCTAGTTCAAATACGGCATTTTTATCTTTTAGTAATTTATTTATTTCAGGATTAATATACTCTATTAAATCTTCAACTATTCTAAATTCATTATAATTAGAATTTAATTTATAGGAAATACGGTATTTGTTTGAATTTAGATATAAATCTGTTAATTCTTCTTGAAGTAAGTCTTTAGTCTTAACAACTATAACATCTTGTTCTAATTTAAAATTGATAATATTGTATTTATAATTATTGCCAAGATTTGCTTCATAAGGATGGTTTTTCATACCTTGACAAGTTATAAAACTTTTATTCGTTCCGAAAGTTATTCTAACTCTTCCATAGTCTTTAGTAAACAAGATGATATTGTCTGTTTGGTTATAAGGGTTTATAGCTGTTTTGTAATCATTGCTTTCAACTTCAACATCATAAATAGCTTTGGCAATAGTTTCGTAGCTTTCTCTAATACTATCTTGAGCTTTTTCTCCAGCTTTGTTAATCCATCTATCTCCTCCTTTTTGTCCATCTAAATATTTGTCTAACGTTGTTATGTTCTTTAGGTCTTTTTCCTTCTTTTCGAATAAGGTATCACTTGCATCTTTGTTAATCATTTGAAGGTAACTTTCATTAGCATCATAATTTCTACTTTCTTGGGCATTTGATTTAATAGCAATTAATGAAGTTAATACTATTATTAATGTTATCTTTCTCATGATATGCTTGTATTATGGTTTTTAAAATCTTGATTTTTGGTTTAATTGCAATTGATTTAGATAATCAGTTTTTGTAGGTTTATTAAGTTAAGAGATATTATAAGGGTGATGTTCTAAAATATGTGTTAAAAGAGAATCTATTTTTTCTTCATACCATTTTAATTGAATGTCAAAATTATTGTACTGTCGAGTTGTTTTTGCTAATGGTATTTCTAATGTAAAATCGATGTTTTGAGATAATTGATTTATTGTTTCGAAGAAATTTTTTCTAGGATAAAAGTCATCATCTCTCACAGATGAAATCAAAATATTGTAACCTTGTAGGATGTTTTCTTCAAAAAAGTCTTTAAAAGAATTAATAATATTTATGTTATCTGAGGCTGAATTAATTATGATTCTAAAGTCATTTTTATGGAGAATAATCTTAAAGTCTTTTGTCGGATTTGAAGGTAAATTAATATTGTTTTCAGGTTGAAAACCTTTGCTTTTAATTAAGGTTTCTGTTAATCTTCGTATGGAAGTTGTCTTTCCAACTCGCTCCATTCCTCCTATTAGTAAAATTTTCATATTTTATTTTTTATATCTGCTTTATCTTGTAGAAAAATGTATATTTTTTATTTTAAAAAAAATTAATTTATTGTTTAATTTCCTCGATTTTTTTTAAGGTGACGCATAACTTTTCGCAACTACACGATGTTGCGCACAAACACAAAACTATCTTTCGGTTAAACACAAAATTGAAAGGTGCAAAACAAAGTTTAAATTTAAGACTAATCTAGCAATAGCGTGTAATTGCTGTTATAAGTAGCTTTTTATGGAAATATTAATTTTATATACTATTTATGTTTTATATCAAATATGTGATTATTATGATAACATTTAAAATACCAGAAATAGGAATGAGAATAAAATGTATGTCAAATTCTCCAAGATTAGAAAGTCACGGATATGCTTTTTGTGGGACTTGGAAAAAAGAAAATGGAGAATATATTTTAATGTCTCAAAATTGGCAAAACAAAAAAACAGGAGAAGTAATTTCTAACGATAATTTTATATCGTTTGCATTTACGTGCTAAAGTTACTTATAACGTTCTGGTACTACAGCGGGTTTGGGACTAAAGTAAGCCCATTCTTCGGATTTGCCAAATCATCCCATATACAAAACCATCTTCCCATTAAGCCAATTGCCCAAATCCGTTGTAGTAGCTGTTGGCAGATCGTACTTATTATTTCGTTGGTTCTGTCCAAAATAAATTCGGATTGTTTGTTTTGTAATTTATAAATTTCACGCTTGTTTTAGTGTTGGTTTCTTCTTTTTTCTGTGGTGTTTGCTCAATTCCGTCTAATGGTAATAGTTCAATATAAGTTATTTCTTTTCCGATTTTCCAAGTTTCGGTATCATATTCACTTACCAAAGGCGTTTGTAATCTATATAAATTTTTTGCCATATAGGTTTCTAAATATTCTTCTTTGGTTTGTGAGTTTTTTCTATTCCAATTTGCTTCTGGATTTAAGATTAATGTTTTTCCATTTACCAATCTTTCTCGAACTTCGGAAAGTCCAAGCAATTCTCCTTTTTCATTCATTACATAAGCATCAAATGTTGGGTCAATCCAAACCCATTTTTTCAAGTCATTGCTGTAAACCATATTTATTACGTGACAATCATCAAATTCAGTTTCTTTGGGCATACAAGTTATATATCTTGATTTTATTCCAATTGACAAGTAGCATTCATTAAGAATAGTTGCCATCATTCTGCAATTAACTCCACGATTTTCGGTTTTACAAACTTTAATTAAATCAATTGCATTTTTTAATATTGGATTATTACTGCTCCCATCGTGTCGGATGATATTGTGTACCCAATGTAGTAAATTAAGTATTTTTGAAATTTCATTTCCTGTTCCTGCAATAGAATCTAATTTTAAATCTTTTCTGATTTTGATTAGATTAGGATTGTCTATAGATTGATATTCAAATTTTGGAATAAATCTATTGTCTGAATAATTATATTTTTCTGCGTTTTTTAGTTTGTCCAAATACGGCAGTTTATATTTGATTTGAGTATTCGCTTTTATTGAGTCATTTAGCAAAACTATAAAATTAAATTTGGTGTCTTTTTTTATTTTTATACTTATTGAATCTTTGTCTGTTATAAATGTAACTTTTTGACCTAATGAACTTGTTTCATAAACGTCTGGATTTAGTTCAGGTGAAATATTCCAACCTTGCTTTTTTAAATTTTTCCCATCTCGGATGTCAATTTTTTTTGAAGTTGATTTTATAACCGGAATGCTGTTTTGTGCATAAATAAATTGTCCAACAATTGAAATAAGTGCAATTAGTGAGATTTTAATTTTCATAGTTTTATTTAATTTTCTTTTTTCATTCTGTTCGGATAGTATGTCTGCCAACGTTCTCGCGCTACAAGCAGTTTGGGATTAAATTAAGCCCATTATTCGGATTTGCCAAATCTTCCAAATACAAAACCAATTTCAAATTAAGCCAAATCCCCAAATTGCTTGTAGCGTGTGTTATGCGGCGTTCTTTTTATCAGTTTTATTATTTGAAAAATTCATTATAACTTTCCTTTTTTGATTTTTGATACTTTTCAATATATGAATCTAAAAAACCGCTTTGGTTTAAAAATTGCATTGGGTCTTTTATGTTTAGTATTTCTTCAATTGCTTTTTGTTTGTCTTTTTGCTTGTTAAAATATGATTCTGTTATTTTATAACCAATCCAATATCCTAAATCATTTGGTCTGTCGTCTTTATTGGAAGTTCCATATAGCCAATCTTGATTATCTTTATTTTTTAATCTCGTTACAAATTCTTGACATAATTTATCCAAGTGTTGTTCACCATATTTATATGAAGAATTATTTATTGATTCTCCTGAAATGAGTTCTCCAATAAAATCTGCACCTCCTTCAAGCAGTGTCCATTTTAAAAGTATATCTTTTCCTTCAACATGTTGTTGATAATGAATAAGTTCGTGAGCGATAAGACCTGTAACTCCGTCAAGATTCTTTAGCATTTCAGTTCCAATAATAATTCCATCATCTGAAGAAGTTCCACCTGAATTAAATCTTCCATAAACAAAATATACAGGCGGGAATTTTGCTGTTGGATACCAATATTTTAAGGCACTGTAAATTGCCCTAACTCTTTTTTCTTTTCCTGAAATACCATCAAGCACATTTCTTGAAAGTTCGTAATCCGTTTTACGTTTTTTCACCACTACGAAAAGCGAATCTGCGTTAATAATTCTATTTTGTGTAAATCCTTTTACACCAGCAGAACCTTTTTCGATGTATTCATTAAAAGGATTTTCATTTAAATTATTAATTTTATCAAAAGCAACCCAAAAGTTTTTAGTATCTCTTGTTTCAAATACTGCATTTAATGGATTTTCAGAAAATTTTTTTTGCCCGAAAGTTAAGTTTAATCCAATCAGTAAAGCAATTAAAGCAAAATTTTTAAATTTCATAAATATTCAATTTTTAAGTATTTTTGGGTAGAATGACGCATAACGTCCCCGCGCTAAAAGCAGTTTGGGACTAAATTAAGCCCTATTTTCGGATTAGCCAAATCTTTCTGACACAAAACCAACTTCAAATTAAGCCAAATACCCAAATTGCTTGTAGCGTGTGTTAGCAGGCGTAGTGACACGCAATATGAGAACTTCTAATTATCGATTTTAATAATCCATTCCAATTGCGAATGAATTGACATTTTCAAAATCCGTTTTCTAAACACAAGAAAAGGGCTAAATCTTCGGCTACAGCATAAGTTGTTGAAATACGATATAAAATCGACGAAAAAAATCTACAAAGTTAAGCCACAAGAAACTCGATTTTTAAAATCCATTCAGAAACTCGACTTCAAAAATCCATTTCAATTGCGTTCAGTTTGTCAGCCGTTTAAACGCAAGATTAGTTTCTGTTTTATTGTTTTTTTAACGTAAATTTCTCTATTCCAAGGAACTATGACTGCTAACGTTCTGGCACTACAGCGGGTTTGGGACTAAATTAAGCCCTATTTTCGGATTTGCCAAATCATCCCAAATACAAAACCATCTTTCCATTAAGCCTAATGCCCAAATCCGTTGTAGTGGCTGTTAGCGGTTCGGTTGTTTCTAGCCGATATTCCTAATTATTAATCGATTCTCAGCCTTATGTTGGCAGATTTAAAACCCAATTCTTACCCAAATCTCGGCTAAATTTAATTCCCTTTTTTTCGTTTCAATTTCACAATCAAAACGATTGTTTCGCTTCAATTAGAAAACCAGAGAATTTAAGTTTCAGTTTTTCTTTTTCTGCTTAAAATCTCGAACATTTACATTCCAATTAGAAATTTCAATATTCACGTTTCTGCTTTTCACGTCTCAATTGTCAAACTTCAATATTTACATTCCTAATTTCAGCTTTTGTGTTTTTAAGATTTGTTAAGAACTTTAAACATTGGACCTTCTTTTTTTACCTTTTCAATAGATTCAATCCAATATTCCCAAAATGCTGAATCTGCAGGTTGGTCGGTTCCTTTCCAATATTCTCCACCGCTTAAAATATCTGTTAAATCATTTGAACCACTGTTTTCCCAATATGCTTTTAATAAATATAACATTGCTTCGTAACCTTCTTTTTGAGTGATGGTTTTATTCTGTTCGTCTAACATTATTTTTATTTTATAAAGTTGAATAAAGTTGTTGTATTCCCCCTCGTTTCTCGCAACTGACCGCTAACGTCCCCGCGCTACAAGCAGTTTGGGACTAAATTAAGCCCATTTTTCGGATTTGCCAAATCTTCCAAATACAAAACCAACTTCAAATTAAGCCAAATCCCCAAATTGCTTGTAGCGTGTGTTGGCGGTAGTTACTTTTTTACTTATTCAAAAAAAAGTCTAAATACCCAATTACATGGCGTATAATGTTGAACGAATTGAGTGAAATAGGCGTATACAGTAAGGGAAAGTAAAACCCACAAAAAAAAGATAAGGGATAAATATAATCTTGTAAACAGCTTATTGAGTTTTAATTTAATAGCACTTGCTATTAATAGAATAGTAGTAAATGTAGCTATCAAATAGTAATTTTCAACATAGCAAACATCACTTCTACAGTAGAGACTAGCAATAAATATCAACGGAATTACTATTAAAATTATTTTCTGTTTTTTCGCAGAGTTCATAGTTATTGTATTTTAAGTTTAAAAAGCAATTTTTTTATTAATGCCTCTTTAATGTTCTGAAAATAATTATTTACCATTTATGCTTTTCTGATATTCATCCATATTTTTACTTTATTCCATTAGCTGAAGGGTTCAATTTAAGAGTAAATATGTCGCAATTACCGCCAACGTCTTGGCACTACAGCGGGTTTGGGACTAAATTAAGTCCATTATTCGGATTTGCCAAATCATCCCAAATACAAAACCAACTTTCCATTAAGCCAATTGCCCAAATCCGTTGTAGTGGCTGTTGG
>NZ_JAHWYN010000004.1:176504-308346 GCF_019351435.1 Flavobacterium taihuense | reverse complement strand
GAGAATAGAATTTCCTCTATTCAACAATCGCTTGTCTTTTAAATCTTCAAAATGTCTTGTCTGCATTTTTTTATCTCAAAGATAAAAAAAGTTGTGTCCAGACGGTAGCTCCCTACCAAGCTTTTTTTGTCTTGTAGTATTCCGCTTTTTAGTTTTCCAATGGAAGAAAACCGTATTGTTTAGAATATTTCAACATTTGCTCAGCAAATGTTTTTGGTTGCTCAATTACAATTGAAATAATTTCTCCTTTGCCATTTAATTTTGGAACCAAAACTGGATTTACAAAACCACTATAAGGAGCATCTGTAAATTGTTTGTTACGCACCAATACTTCAGCATGAATTTTTTGATCGACTTTCACACCATAATTTTCCACCAATGCTTTTCCAGCTTCAAAATCACCTTCCGATTTAATTCGTTGTACTTCTTTTAATAGTTCTCCAAATAAATCATGCAGTTTATCATAATCGGTAATATTAAAATATGTCTTTCCGTTGCGCGTAATCATTTCGATAACATTCTCTTTTTTACCTTTTTCATATACCCAAGCACTCACCCACTGACGGTTTCTCATGTGAGCTTCTTCAATATTGGCTCCCAATTCCAAACGAACTAATTGTGTCATTAATCCATTTCTAATATAACTGTCATAACATTGCATACCTAATTCTTTCCAATTGTCAACTAAACCAATTTCTTGAATTTTTGGATTGTACAAATAATACAAACCGACCAAATCAGCTCTTCCTTCCTCTAATGTGGAAGAATAGTTTTTTAATGTTTCCTTTGGAGTTCCAACACCAGGATTTATTTGTCCTGATGCGTGCCCTACTACTTCATGCAAAGAGGTATGCAATTTACTTCCTAGTTCACCATATTTCTCGGCTAAACGAATTTCTTCAGCATCATTTGCAAACTCCTGCAATCGTCCTTTTCCAGCAGCTTTAGAATAGGCATCAATAATATTTCCAAGTGAAACCGATTTGGAACCATAATCGGCACGAATCCAATCAGCGTTTGGCAAATTTACTCCAATAGGGGTACTCGGCGACGAGTCTCCAGATTCTCCCGCTACAACAACTGTTTTATAGGAAACTCCAACCACGTTTTTCTTTTTATGTTCCGGCGCCAATGGTGAATTATCTTCAAACCACTGCGCGTTTTTAGACACAACTTCCATTTTCTTAGACATATCAAAATCCTTAATTTGAACAATACCTTCATAAGAACCTCTATATCCCAATGGATCATTATAAACTTCTATAAAACTGTTGATATAATCAATATTCCCTTCTGTCGCCTGCAACCATGCAATATTATAGTCATCCCAAGTTTTAAGATCTCCTGTTTTGTAATATTGGATTAGCAAACCAATAGCATCTCCTTGTTTTTTATTTTCAGCAACCTTTTGGGCTTTTTCCAACCAAAAAATAATTTTATCAATCGCTGGTCCATACATTCCACCACTTTTCCAAACTTTTTCTTCTAATTGACCATTTGCATTTTTAACCAATTTAGAATTCAAACCAAAAGAGTAGGGTTTCTTAGGATCTGGGCTTTTTTTAGCAGCATAAAAAACTTCTACTTCTTTTTGGGTAATTCCTTTATCATAAAAATTAATCGCCGATCCTTCTAATAATCCTTTAGTAGCGTCAAGATTCACTCTTTTCGAATCTACATCATTGAATAGAATGGCAACAATTTGTGGAGACAAAGTAGTTTTAGTTGTTTTCAATAAGGTATTAAAATAAGCAATTGAAAAATCAGGCTTGATCTTTTCGGTTGAATAATGGTGATGAATACCGTTTGAAAACCAAACTCTTTTCAAATAAATTTCAAAATTTTTCCAATCAGCAGATTGTTTGTCTCCTTTATAATTTTGATAAATATTCTCCAATGCTTTACGAATTTTCAAGTTGTATTTATAATGTTGATCCCACATTATATCACGTCCTGAATTTCCAGCTTGAGTTAAATAATAAACTAACTTCTGTTCTTTTAAACTAAGATTTTCCCATCCAGGAATCTGATACCGCAAAACTTTTATATCAGAAAATTGCTCTACAAAGAAGTCGAAAGGTGCTTTTTCATTGGATTTTGTTGTTGTCTTTTTATCACTTTGTGCATTACCAACAACTGAAATCATTGAAATCATAAAAAGACCTACTATTTTAACTAATTTCATTATTTTTTTTTTTAGATATTAAACATACAAATACACACCAAATATACGGCTTCTTTAAATAAATAATAAAAATAAGACAATAAATTATTAGTATTTTACATATTTCACAACTGCTTCAATTAATTATTTATATATCAAAAGCCCTAAATATCTTTTTTATGTTAATAATAAAACTTCCTTAAAAATAATTCCCTTTGCATAAAACAAAATCCCTGAGAAACACTTTAACATTTTATGAATTGTGTTGTAGTATAATTAATTAAATTTCTAACTTTACATCACAAAAAACAATCAACCCCATTATGAGAATTATAAAGTATCTTTTTCTTCTATTACTATTAAGCCTTGTAGCCCTTACAATCTATATTGCAACACAAAAAGGGAATTTTACGGTAAAAAGCAGTAAAGTAGTCAATTCTCCAAAAGCAACTGTTTTTAATTACGTGAATGACTTTAAAAACTGGGGTAAATTTACCACATGGATTACTTCGGATGCAAATATGAACTTATCATTTTCTCCAATATCAACAGGAAAAGGAAGTACCTTAAAGTGGGATGGCACAAGTGATATTGGTAATATTCAAACATTATACACTAAAAGTAATGACAGTATAGTTCAAAAAATGGAATTTAACGGAGCCTCTTCTGATATTTACTGGAGTTTCAAAGATACATTGGGGGGGACAAAAGTCACTTGGAAATCCGTTGGAAAAATGGATTTCATGATGAAAGTAAAAACCTTTTTCAACAGTGGGACTCCAAATTCTTTATCTAAAGTTTATGATAAAAGTTTAGTTAATCTGGATAAGTCTCTTGACATTGAAAACAATACTTTTGACGTAAAAATAAATGGTATTGTAAAAAAATTAGAGACTTTTTACTTAAGACAATCCTTTACTAGCAAAATAAGCGATATTTCAAGAAATGCAAATGTTGTATTTTCTAAAATCATCAATTTTTGTAAACAAAACAATATTGCTTTAAACGGAAAACCATTTATTATCTATCAAACTTACGATACTATTAAAGATTTAACGAGAGTTTCTTTTTGCATTCCTATAAAAGAACAAATCTTCACTAGTGAAGGAAGCGATATTTTATCTGGCAAATTGGTAGCTTTTAACGCATTAAAAACCCGCTTAACTGGAAATTATAGCTATAAAAATAAAGCATTAGCAAAAACATCAGCTTACGCTTCGGCTAACAATATCCTTACTGGCAACACTTTTTCACATTTGGAAATTTTCACTATTGGTAAAAACGAATCCAAAAACCCTTCAAAATGGATAACAGATATTTATTTTCCGATAAAACCAAAAGTGATTCCAACACCTTATAGAAGAGTGGTAAAAGATAGCCTAGTAAACACTCCAACGACAATTAAAAATGAAAATCAATCCGAATTTTAATTTAATTTATTTTCAGATTAAACCTTTTTCATTCATTTGCATCTAAGTTTAAAAAAGAACAAATTGCAGGAAGAAAAGGAATTCATTACTCGTCTATTGAACCCAAAAACGCAAAATCAAGCGTTTCAAGAACTCCTGCACGAATATCAAAAACCACTGTACAATCATATTCGAAACATTGTTTTGAGTCACGATGATGCAGATGATGTTTTACAAAATACTTTCGTAAAAGTATTTCAAAATTTAAAAAACTTTAAAGGCGAAAGTAAATTATTTTCTTGGATTTATCGCATTGCGACCAATGAAGCATTGACTTTTTTAAACCAAAAAGCAAGAAAAAGCGGTATATCATCTGTCGAATTACAAAACAAAGCCATTGACAATTTAAAAGCCGATATTTATTTTGACGGTAATGAAATTCAAATCAAATTGCAAAAAGCAATCGTAGCATTACCGGAGAAGCAACAATTAGTCTTTAAAATGAAATATTTTGAAGAATTAAAATACGAAGAAATATCAGAAATACTAGGAACATCGGTGGGCGCGCTAAAAGCTTCCTATCATCATGCGGTAAAAAAAATAGAAGCATTTGTAACTTCAGATTAAACCTTTTAATCATGATTTAGTCAAATACACACTATGAAATTCTAATGATTCAAAAAACACAAATAAAAATAGAGAATAGCGATACCATATTCCGATAAAAGAAAATAGCAACTCAATATGAAACCATTTAAATTAGATCAAGAACCAAAAATAGATTCAGGATTCAAAACTCCTGAGCACTACTTTGAAAATTTCGCTACAAACTTGATTCAAAAATTACCAAAAGAACCAATTGCAGAAGAAACTAAAGTTGTATCTATTTCTAGAAAAAGAAAAACTGTTCTTATGACCATTGCAGCAATTTTAGTGCTTTCCTTAATGATCCCAATAGCCTATCAAGTAAATACAAAAAATAAAGAAGTCGATACGGTAACTTTAGAAAATTATTTAACAGAAGAAACTACTCTTAATCAAGACGAATTAATTGGAGAAATAGAACCTGAAAACAGTGTTATTATCTCAAAGACAAAGGAGATAGAAACTGAAACACTGGAAGATATTTTGGTAACCAATCCTAATATTGAAAATCTAGTTATAGAAAATTAAACTCAAAAAACACATTAAAATAGTATAACAAATCCAAAAATAAACATCATGAACTTTAAAAAATTATACCCCATATTATTCTTATTTTTATCCTTTAATTTTTACGCTCAAGGTGAACGATTTAGAGAGAAAAGAGAACAAATAAAAGCAATGAAAGTAGCTTTTATTACTAGCGAATTAAATCTTACCTCAAGTGAAGCTGAGAAGTTTTGGCCTATTTACAACACTTTTGACGACAAACAATTTGAATTGAGACATCAAAAAATGAAAGGCTATTTTAAAAGAATGCAAGATGACGAACTTGATAAGTTATCTGAAAAAGAAGCTAGCACGCTTTTAAATCAAATTGAAAGTAACGAAGAGGACCTATTCAACTTAAGAAAGAAATTCATTATTAGTTTGAAAGAAGTTCTTCCTTCTGTAAAAATTATAAAGCTAAAAAAAGCTGAAGAAGATTTCAACAGAAAACTGTTGCAACAATATAAAGACAAAGGACTAAAGAAATAGTTTTTTATCCATTCAATACAGTTCTCGTTTTATAAAATCCTTTATAAAACGAGAACTTTTTATTTAAAAAGAATTCGGATCATTTTATTACGACCAGCCGCAATTGCTGCCCTTTCATCTATAAACCGAATAGTATAGAAACTTGGGTCATTAGAAAACTGCATCCAATTTAAACCTCCATCTGATGAATAATACAAGCCAGAAGCTCCAACAACTATAATTCCTTTCCCGTTGCTATTTGGTACATACTGAACGCAAGACGCATATCCAAAAGCCTCATTATTCGCGATAAGTTTCCATGTTTTTCCTCCATCAGACGTAATTGCTTTGTTTTCAGAATTCTGATTTAGTGCTTCGTAATTACCGCCGGCAACAAAACCATTTTTGGCATCAAAAAAATCTGCTGTAAAAATCCCGGTCATTTGTTTGCCTTGAATAATTGGTGTTTCATAAATATCCCAAGAATTTCCTTTGTTTGAAGAATAAAACACTCTTGATTTCTTTCCACCAGACACAATCCATGTATCATTTCCTTTAACAATTATATTGGTATTACTTGCCGCAAAATGAGCTTCACCCTCAAAAACTTTAGGGGCTTTAGTATCCGGTAATTTACTCCAAGTATTTCCACCATCATGGGTCCTTATGATCGAAAGACAATCGGTAATTGGATCACCTATCGCAATTCCCTCTTTGTCATTCCAAAATTGCATGCTATCAAAAAACACTTTAGTATTTTTTTCTTGATAGACCAATTTAGTTTTTTTTCCATCTTTACTTATTTGATACAACAACCCAGGATTGGCTACACTCAGTACGTAAATATAATTGGATGTTTTCGCAATACTTCTAAACTCGATTTGTAAAGTATCTTCAACAATGGTTTTTTCGTTTCTTTTATTAGATTTTAAATCATAAAAACCGAATCTGTTTTTATCGCCGGCATACCAAATTTTATCTTGATCGATTACAATTGCTCGAATACTAATTTTATCTTGAAATAGTGTATCTATTATAATGGAACTAAAACTAGTTTGTTTTAATTTATTTTTATTTAAATTTTGAGCATCAGAAAAATGTAAAATACTAAAAAACAGAACACTTAGAACAAACTTCTTTATCATAATCGAATATTTTTTATCAAATATATAATTTTATCTAAAATCCATCACCAATAATAATTATTTCTGGCACAGTTGTTGTATATATGTTTAAGACAAAAAACAATTAACTCAAATTCGCCATGAAAACCAAATTACAATTAGCCGCCATTATCGCTTCCTTTTTTGCCTTTCAAATGAATGCACAAAATAGAACAACAATAAACGCGATGAACTCTGAAATTAGTGATAACCTAGATTTGACTGCCGTTTCTTCTATCTTTGGAGAATCAGAAAGCTTAAATGATTTTGAAAGAAGATTAAACGACCCAAAGCTTCAAATCTCAAATTTAGACTTGAACAATGACAATCGTGTTGACTATTTAAGAGTAATAGAATCTGTAGAGAACAGAACACACGTGATTGTTATACAATCAGTTATTGGTCGCGACTTGTACCAAGACGTTGCTACTATTGAAATTGAAAAGGACAGACGCAACAAAATTTCGATTCAAATAGTTGGAAACGCATATATATATGGTCAAAATTATATTTACGAACCTGAATATTGTTATACCCCTCAAATTTACGCCTCTTTTTGGGGTGGTTATTACCGTCCTTATTATTCAACTTGGACTTGGAACTATTATCCAACATATTACTATGCATGGAACCCCTACCCAATTTACAGATACAGACAGAATGTTTATGGTTGCGTGAACTATTATAATACTTACAACTATGTAAACTACAGAAGATGTAGCCGCGCTCCGGTTATCTACAACACTTACAGCTGTAACAGTTATGAAAGACAATATCCTGAATATGCTTTTTCAAGAAGAAACGATAAAATTTCCAACAGATATGAGTTAGATCAAAGAAGATATAGCAATTATAGTGGTTCAAGAAATGAAGTTTCTAGTTCTAGAAACAATTCCAATTATACTAGAAACAAGAGCAATTACATTAGTAATTCACAAAAAGAATATACTCAAAACAGAATGAACACTCCAAGAGAAGTAACAATTCAAAAAGCAGAACCTCAAAGAGACTATGCACAAAACAGAGCCTACACTCCTAGAGAAAATAACACTCAAAAAGCAGAACCTCAAAGAGATTATTCCCAAAACAGAGCCTACACTCCTAGAGAAAATAACACTCAAAAAGCAGAACCTCAAAGAGATTATTCCCAAAATAGAGCCTACACTCCTAGAGAGAATAACGTTCAAAAAACAGAACCTCAAAGAGATTATTCCCAAAGCAGAGCCTATACTCCTAGAGAGAATAACGCTCAAAAAGCAGAACCTCAAAGAAATTATTCCCAAAACACAAACAGTTCCCCAAGAGAAAACAACGCACAAAGAACTGAATCGCGAGGCAGCGAGAACGCATCAAGAAACAATGGAAGAAGAATGTAAATAATTTAAAAAACTACAAAAAAGGCTTAATATGTTACTATTAAGCCTCTTTTATTATTTTAAAAATAAGTTACCTTAATTTGTTTTAAAATAGTAAATTTGACGAGTTTTTATAAAATATTAGATGAGCGCAACGCACAAAGACCTCCATAGCAAATTAACTTTAGGTGGTTTATTAATTTCTTTAGGAATAATTTACGGAGACATTGGAACATCTCCTTTATATGTAATGAAAGCCATACTTGGCGATTATATAATAAATGCAGATGTCGTTTTAGGAGGCGTATCATGTGTCTTCTGGACTCTGACCCTTCAAACTACAATCAAATATGTACTTATTACTTTAAGCGCCGATAATCACGGTGAAGGAGGTATTTTTGCCCTATATGCCTTGGTAAAAAAAACAAAAATCAAATGGCTGATTGTTCCCGCTATAATAGGTGGAAGCGCCCTACTCGCAGACGGAATCATCACCCCTCCCATCTCAGTATCTTCTGCTGTTGAAGGAATGAGAAGTTACTTCCCGCACATTAATACCGTTCCAATTGTTATTGGTATTTTGGTCATGTTATTTACAATTCAACAATTTGGGACTAAATTGGTTGGGAAATTTTTCGCTCCTATGATGCTTATATGGTTTGGGATGCTCGCTATTTTAGGAATTAATCAAATTTCTATACATCCAGAGGTTTTTAAAGCTATTAATCCTTATTATGCTTACCATTTATTAAGCATTCATCCAGAAGGTTTCTTTGTATTAGGTTTTGTATTCCTGTGTACCACGGGAGCTGAGGCATTATACTCCGACATGGGCCATTGCGGAAGAAAAAACATTAGAATAAGCTGGATTTTTGTAAAATTAGCGTTGGTTTTAAATTACTTTGGACAAGCAGCTTATTTAATTCATCACGAGGGAACAACCTTACAAGCACTTGGAGGTGATTTTGCCAACCCTTTTTATCTTATAATGCCACTGTGGTTCAAACCATTTGGAATTGTGATTGCTACTGTAGCCACTGTAATTGCATCTCAAGCCCTTATATCCGGTTCGTTTACTTTGATTAACGAGGCAATGCGATTAAGTTTCTGGCCAAAAGTTAAAATCAAATATCCGACAGAACTGAAAGGTCAATTGTACATCCCTTCTATTAACTGGTTATTACTCCTTGGTTGTATCGGAATTGTATTACATTTTGAAGAATCCAGCAATATGGAACATGCCTATGGCTTGGCTATTATCCTATGCATGATTATGACAACCATATTATTGAATTTTTATTTAATCATGAAACGAGTAAAATGGTACTTTTTCGTACCTTTAATTACGATTTACATGTGTATTGAGTTAAGCTTTCTAGCAGCAAATATTACAAAATTTGCCGAAGGTGGTTATGTAACACTCTTTATAGCACTAATTCTTATTGGTATAATGACCGTTTGGTACAGAGCCAAACAAATTAATAAAAGTTATACCAAATTTGTAAAAATTGATGATTACAAAAAAGTATTAAGCGAATTAAGTGCCGATTTATCCATTCCAAAATATGCGACCCATTTGGTTTATATGACCAATGCCAACCGCTCTGATGAAATTGAAGAAAAAGTAATGTTTTCTATTTTACAAAAAAGACCTAAAAGAGCCGATATTTATTGGTTTGTTCACGTAAATATTTTATCCGAACCTTATAAAACCGAATATAAAGTAAGAGAAATTCTTAAAGATGATTTATACCGAGTAGATTTCAATCTTGGATTTAGAGAACCAACCAAAATAAACTTAATGTTTAGGGAAGTAATCAAAGACATGGTAAAAAATGGTGAAGTAGATATTACCAGTAGATATGAATCCCTTAACAAAAACAATATAATTGGAGATTTCAAATTCGTTTTATCTGAAAAATTCCTGTCTAATGATAGCGATTTATTATGGCATGAAAAATTGATAATGAACTCCTATTTCTTTATTAAAAAACTAAGTTTATCGGAAGAAAGTGCTTTTGGATTAGACAGTAGTTCTGTAAAAATTGAGAAATTCCCAATGGTTCTTCATCCACCAGAAAATATTGGACTAACGAGAGTTTACGTAAAAAACTAAATAAATATATCCAAAAAAACACTGTTTCAATAGCAGTGTTTTTTTTTGATTAAAATATAAAACTCAGTTTTAACCAATAAATAGTACCTTTGCATTTCAATTATTTAAAATGAGATTACACAGAAATTTAGTTTATACTACTATAGATGCCCTTAATGCTATTTTTAACGAGGGAGAATATGCCGATAAAGTAGTAGCAAGATCCCTAAAAAAAGACAAACGTTGGGGAAGTTCAGATAGAAAATTTGTAGCAGAAACCATCTACGAAATAGTACGTTGGAAAAGATTATACGGTGAAATTGCCGAAGTAAAAGAACCGTATGACAGAGACAACCTTTGGCGAATGTTCTCAGTTTGGGCTGTATTAAGAGGTTATCCAATTCCTGATTGGAGACAATTGGAAGGAACACCGGAACGAAAAATAAAAGGTCGTTTTGACGAACTATCTAAAGTAAGAGCACTTAAAGAATCCATTCCAGATTGGATGGACGAATTAGGAGTGAAAGAATTAGGTGAAAAAGTTTGGGCTACAGAAATAGCTGCTCAAAACCAACCTGCCAAAGTAATTTTAAGGGTCAACACACTTAAAACTACCAAAGAAAACTTGAGAGCTATTTTGATGGATTTAAACATCGAAACAGAGTTCTTAAAAAACCAACCAGACGCATTAGTACTAAAAGAAAGAGCCAATGTTTTCTTGACAGATGCTTTCAAACTGGGCTTTTTTGAAGTTCAAGATGCAAATTCACAATTAGTAGCTCATTTTCTGGATGTAAAGCCAGGTATGCGAGTGGTTGACACTTGTGCTGGAGCTGGAGGAAAAACATTACATATTGCTTCTTTGATGGAAAACAAAGGACAATTGATTGCAATGGATTTATACGAAAGCAAACTAAAACAGTTAAAGCTTAGAGCCAAAAGAGATGGTGCGTTCAATATTGAATACCGCATCATTGATTCTACAAAAGTGATCAAAAAGCTCCACGAAAGAGCTGACAGAGTTTTAATTGATGCTCCTTGCAGTGGATTAGGTGTACTGAAAAGAAATCCGGATTCCAAATGGAAATTAAAACCTGAATTCATTGATAACATTCGTAAAGTACAATCGGAAGTATTGGAAAGTTATTCAAAAATTGTAAAACCAGGCGGCAAATTAGTTTATGCTACTTGCTCTATTTTACCTTCCGAAAATCAAGAACAAATCGCTCGTTTTCTAACCACCGATATAGGCAAACAATTTAATTTCATAAAAGATCAAAAAATACTGGCTTCAGAATCTGGTTTTGATGGATTTTATATGGCTTTATTGGAAAGAAAAGAGAATAAAGAATAAAGATTGCAGATTGCAGATTGCAGATTGCAGATTGCACAAAAAAAAAGTCCTCGGAAATTCGAGGACTTTTTTTTATGCAATAACATTTTTTTTCTTTGATCTTTATTCTTTGTTCTTTAATCTCCTAATCATTCATAGAAATCAAAAACTCATCATTAGTTCTAGTTGCTTTGAAACGATCATTTATTAAAGTCATAGCCTCAACAGGATTCATATCTGAAAGCATTTTACGCATGATCCACATTCTTTGTAAAGTTTTTGGATCCAATAACAAATCATCACGTCTTGTACTAGACGATGTTAAATCTATAGCAGGAAATATACGTTTGTTTGCAATTTTTCTGTCCAATTGCAATTCCATATTACCCGTTCCTTTGAATTCCTCAAAGATAACTTCATCCATTTTAGAACCTGTTTCTGTCAAAGCAGTAGCAATAATACTCAAAGACCCTCCATTCTCAACATTACGAGCTGCACCAAAGAAACGTTTTGGCTTTTGCAAAGCATTAGCATCCACACCTCCACTTAACACTTTTCCAGATGCCGGTTGTACTGTATTATATGCTCTTGCCAAACGAGTGATTGAGTCCAAAAGAATTACAACATCATGACCACACTCAACTAAACGTTTTGCTTTTTCGAGAACAATATTAGCAATTTTCACGTGTTCTTGTGGCTCTCTATCAAATGTTGAAGCAATTACCTCACCACGTACACTACGAATCATATCGGTAACCTCTTCAGGTCGCTCATCGATCAATAAAACAATTAAGTAAGTCTCTGGATGATTGGCAGCAATTGCATTGGCAATTTCTTTTAGCAACATTGTTTTACCCGTTTTAGGCTGAGCAACTATCATACCGCGTTGTCCTTTTCCTATTGGAGAAAACAAATCGATAATTCGTGTTGAAATAGTACTTTGTTTCTCGGCCAATCTGAATTTTTCGGAAGGGAAAACCGGTGTTAAATGCTCAAAAGATACCCTGTCTCGAACCACTTGTGGATCATGTCCATTAATTTTTAAAACTCGCACAAGAGGAAAAAACTTCTCCCCTTCTTTTGGAGGACGCACTACTCCTTTTACAGTATCTCCAGTTTTTAAACCAAATAAACGAACTTGGGAAGTAGATAAATAAATATCATCTGGTGAAGCCAAATAGTTATAATCCGATGAACGTAAAAAACCGTAACCATCTGGCATCATCTCAAGAACACCTTCGCTTTCTATAATACCATCAAATTCAAAATCTGCATCTTTAAAATTACTTTTTTTGTTTTTAAAATTTGGGTTTTGATTAGGATTCTGGTTTGGGTTTGGATTGGAATTTCCATTTTGATTGGGATTTCCATTTTGGTTGGGATTCAACTTAGCAATTGGGTTTTGTCCCTTTTTATTAAGTTGATTAGGATTTATTTTTTTTTCTGGAACAGGGCTTTCTACTTTCTCATTTATTACTTCCGGATTGGAATCTGATGAAGTTTCTTCCAGAATCCCAGTTTCCTTTAAGGCTTCCTTCTCTTTTTGCAAAGCCATCTTTTTCTCGTAAGCAGACTTGCTAAACTTTACTATCTTACCTTCTCTTTTTGGAGAAACTTGACTTTCTGCAGCATCAGTTGCAATGGGTGAAATAATCGTTTCCTTTTTTTCTGGGATTACTGCTACTGCGGGCTCTTCTATTTTTTCATCAGTAACAAATAAAGAAGGAGCATCATTTTTTGGAGTAATTCCCTTTTTCACAGCTGCAATGCGAGCTCTTTTGGGTTTATCCTCCTCTATATTTTTTTCTGAATTCTTTTCTATTGTTGATTCTGATCCAACAGTAGCTGCTTGATGTTCTAAAATCTGGCTAATTAAAGTCTCTTTTTTTACACCGTTGAATTTAATGGTTTTAGCCGTTTTAGCTATTTCTTGAAGCTCAGCAAGCTTCATTTCTTTTAATACAGAAATATCAAACATCAATGTTCTATTTGTTTAATTAATTTGGAAATAATGCAAAAGATTTTTTTAGGTAGTATCTTATTTTAATCAACCGCAGTATGAAGTGCTTACGGTAATGTTATGCAATAATACAAATAAAATTTATCATACAATAGTATTTATTAAAAAGAAAATATATTTTTGTACAACAATACAAAGTCATGATACAACGAATTCAAACCGTATATTTATTCCTCACCTTTTTGGTAGTAGGTATTTTGCCATTTATTTTTCCTTTATGGACATTGAGCGATGGCAAAGAATATTATTTTATGCAAAATCAAATTTATGTTGTCTTATTGGGATTAAGCACTGCAATAACCATTTACAGCATTATATCATTTAAAAAAAGACAAACTCAATTTGTTGCCAACAGATTGAATATCGTATTAAATTTGATTTTATTAGGATTGTTTGTATATCATTCACTAAATTTATCTGGAGAAACACTCGTTGTTTCTGAGAAAGGTATTGGGATGTTTGCGCCTATCTTGGCAATTGTTTTTTTAGCTTTAGCTAACAAAGCCATTAAGAAGGACGAAGATCTTGTAAAATCTGTGGATCGATTGAGGTAAACCTATAAAATTTAATTTATTAATGTGCGAAGAAATCCCGAATGTAACAGTTCGGGTTTTTTTATTCAAACGACAATTTTATTTTATTTGAAAAATAAAAAAATTAGTACAGATTAACAATCTTTTTTTTTATAAATTTGAATACAGTAATTGATAATATGACAAAGAATATTCGAATTCATCTTGCCGATGACCACCAGATAATTTTACACGGTATTCAAACTTTACTACAAACAATACCTAATTTTGAAGTTGTTGGTTCATCACTCAACGGAACAACTATTTACGACGATGTGAGCAAAAATCAAGCTGATGTTCTTGTTTTAGACATTAGTATGCCCGAGAAAGACGGAATTGAAGTTGTCAAAGAATTTGCCGAAAAAGGATTTCCATGCAAAGTAATCATTCTTTCTAGTTATGATGATTTAAAATTAATTAAAGAAATCATGGATCTTGGAGTAAGTGGCTATTTGACCAAGCAATGTGCTGGCGACAACATAATTCAGGCAGTACAAGCTGTTGCAAACGGCGAAGAATATTTTTGCGAATCTATTCGAGAAAAAATATTCTCTAATGCAACCAAAAATAATCCAAAATTAAATACTTACAAACCCAATGTAAACCCATTATTGACAGAACGTGAAATAGAGATTATCATTTTGATTGCTCTTGAATACAGCGGTAAAGAAATAAGTGAGCAACTTTTTATCAGCATTAATACTGTTGAAACGCATCGGAAAAATATCATGAAAAAATTAAAAGCTAAAAACACCATTGGTATTGTTAAGTATGCCATGAATAATCATTTAATTATATCTTAAGTTTAAAAACTAAAAACATTTTTTATTTATCGCTTCTATAATAAGTATATGTATCAAATTAGGTTTCGACTACTAATCTGTTTTTTATTTCTAATCTATTTTAGTCAAACCTCACTTGCTCAAAATAAATTACTTTCCACAAAAGAAACTGCCAAACTAATAATAGATGCCAAGGCAAACAGAATCGCGGGTGATTACGAAAAATCATTATTGAAATCAAGAGTTGCGTTAGAACAGGCCATAAAAAATAAAGACAATGATTTAATCGCCAATTCCTATTTAATTATTGCTGCCAATTTTGATGAACTCACAGAACCCGACAAAGCTTTATACTATTACAATATCGGGCTCTATTATGTTAATAAAACAAATAATAATATTTTAAAAAATCAGTTTTATAACAATTTAGGCAACATTTATTGTTTTGACAAAAAACAATACGATAAAGGAGTTTATTATTACAAAAAATCATTAGAGCACAGTCAAAAAATCCTAGATAGAAAACAAATATTCCTGACCAAACTTAATATTGGCTGGGCTTACTTTGATATTGAAAAATTCGAAGAAGGATTTCCTTATTTGCAATACATCAATAAATACCAATCCATTGATGGTGATGAATCAACTATTGTCGCATTGAACATGCTAAACGGCATGTATTGCAATTTTATGAACGAAAACGAAAAAGCCAATTCTTATTTCGAAAAAGCAATCGTATTTGGCACTCTCGGAAATGAAAAATCAGATTTATCCTATTCTCATTTAGAATACTCAAAATTTTTAAATAAAATAAAGGAACCTCAAAAAGCTTATGAAAATCTTTCGCTATACAATAAAATAAATAATGATCTCCATATCGAAGAAAAACTAAACAAAGCCAATATAGTAGGAATTAATCTTGAAATTGATCATTACAAAAGAGAAATTGACAAGATTGAAACGACTTACAAAACAAGACAAAACCAACTTATCGAAGAACAGTCCAAAAATAAAAAAATTGTCATTATTGTCCTTTTTCTTTTAATATGTACTATAATTTTTCTTTATTTTTTCTTCCAAAACATACGCTTGAAACAAAAAAACAAACTCAAAGATTTCCAAAGCAAAATCCAGGAAAACATAATTAATGCCTCAATTGATGGGCAAGAATTGGAACGAAAAAAAATAGCTTCTTTTCTACATGATAACATTAGCTCTCTGCTCTCTTCCGCGGGCTTGCATCTGAATGTTTATACTTCACAAAACAAAACTCAACCAGAAGAAATCAACAAAACAAAAGAAATACTCGAAGAAGCACACAATCAAATCCGAAACTTATCACACGAATTGATGCCTTCCCTTTTGGTTCGTTTCGGATTGTTCTACGCATTGGAAGATTTGTGCGAAAAAACATCTAACTCAATGATTAAAATCAGTTTTAACTCCATGATTTCCATCAAAAAAAGATACAATGAGGATTTTGAAATGAAACTGTATTTCATCATTGCCGAATTAATCAACAACATCATCAAACACAGTAATGCCAATAATGCTTTTATCAACATTCAAGAAACTGCATCGAACCTGATCATTAATGTAACGGATAATGGAACCGGTTTCAAAAATAATCATTTTGAAGTTTTAGAAGGATTTGGGATCAACCAAATTCGGGCAAGAATAAACAATATGAAAGGTGAATTTAATATAAACTCCATACTAAACAAAGGAACCACAATTAGTTTAAAAATCCCTATCATCTATTAAATACTAAACCTTTTTATCAATTTCAATAATCTCTAAGTTCTTAATAGCGTCACCATCAATCACAAAACGGAGCATCGTTCGCACCTGATGAAACCCGCTTTTACCCGCTGCACCTGGATTCATATGCAATAAATTATTCTTTTTATCAAAAATCACTTTTAGAATATGCGAATGACCGCAAATAAACAACTTTGGCGGATTTGAAGCCATTTCAGTCTTCAAAGCCGGATTGTATTTCCCAGGATAACCACCAATATGCGTGATCCAAACATCAACGCCTTCACAGAAAAATCGATTGTGTAAAGGGAATTCCAAACGCGCTTGGGTATCATCAATATTTCCATAAACAGCGCGCAAAGGTTTCAGCTTTTTAATCGTATCAGTAACGATTAAATCCCCAATATCGCCCGCATGCCACACTTCATCAGCTTGATTAACATATTTTAAGATAGTGTCATCAATATGACTGTGTGTATCGGAAAGCAAAAGGATTTTTTTCATGTTTTAAGGAGCTAATCCTGCTATTCGCTGGTATCTTTTTATTTTTAAAGGAAAAACAAAAAGGATAACGCTTCTATCAGGGCTATGGCATTTGGGCAAAAATAGACATTCTCTTTTAAATAAAAAACAACCAAACAAGATACATTCTTTGTAAATTTGCCACTATTAACTCTTTCAGTGTACATCCTTTCAGCATCATTGGCTGAATGCTAAACACTGAATACTGCGCACTAAAATTGAGATATTTTATAAAATTAGCATACAACGGAACACACTATCACGGTTGGCAATACCAACCCAATGCAGCTTCTGTACAAGAAACGATGAACAAAGCCTTTTCGGTTATTCTCAATACACCCATTAATCTTATGGGGGCAGGAAGAACCGATACTGGGGTTCATGCCAAAGAAATGTATGCCCATTTTGATTTGGAAACCCCCTTTGACATACCGAATCTAATACACAAGCTTAATTCTTTTTTACCAAAAGACATTGTTATTTATGATATTTTTCCCGTTGCTGACGAAGCACACACTCGTTTTGATGCTACAAAAAGAACCTACGAATACCACATCAACACCTTCAAAGATCCTTTTCTTCAAGAGCAAAGCTGGTATTTCCATCAAAAACTCGATGTGGATTTAATGAATGAGGCCGCAAAATCATTACTGAATCATACCGATTTTCAATGTTTTTCAAAGGTAAACACTGATGTAAACACATTTGATTGCAGTATATTTGAAGCGTATTGGACTCGAGGCGGAGCCGAACAGAGCGGAGCTAAACAAGAAAACGGAAAATTAATTTTTACCATTTCGGCCAATCGTTTTTTGAGAAATATGGTTCGCTCAATTGTGGGAACTTTAATTAATATTGGGTTGCATAAAATCACTTTGGATGATTTTGAATCGATTATAGAAAGTAAAAACAGAGATAACGCTGGATTTTCGGTTCCGGCACATGGGTTATATTTAACCAAAATTGAATACGATTACATTACGAAATAGCCCTGATAGAAGCGGAAATCCTTTTCTATTTTTTCTTTAAAAATAGAAAAGATTGCAGCGGATAGCAGGAAAAAGCTCCAGAAAATAAATGAAAGCAAAAGCATTTGACACCCGATTATTCAAGAGAATATTAAAATACACCAAACCCTACCAATGGCGTTTTAACGGTGTGATTATTTTCGCCATTTCACTATCGGTTTTTGCAGCACTTCGCCCCTATTTATTAAAACAAACGGTCGATAGTTATATCCAGCCCAAAGATCAAAATGGTCTATTGATGTATATCACTTTGATGGGAATTATTCTTTTACTGGAGGTTTTTTCCCAATTTTTCTTTGTGTATTGGGCAAACTGGCTTGGGCAGGATATTGTAAAAGACATTCGGGTAAAACTATTCAAACACATTTTGAGTTTTAGAATGAAATATTTTGATTTGGTTCCTGTAGGTCAACTTGTAACCCGATCTGTATCGGATATTGAGGCTATTGCCCGTATTTTCAGCCAAGGATTATTTATGATTATAAGTGACTTGATGAAAATGCTGGTGGTACTTATTTTTATGTTTTATATGAACTGGAAACTGACATGGATTGTGATTGTCGCAATGCCAATTTTGGTTTTTATCACCCGTATTTTTCAAAAAAAGATGCAAGTTGCCTTTGAAGAAGTTCGTACTCAAATTGCCAATATGAACTCTTTTGTCCAAGAAAGAGTTACTGGGATGAAAATAGTTCAGTTGTTTCATCGCGAAGATATTGAAGCCGAAAAATTTAGAGTAATCAACGATAAACACAACAGAGCCTGGATAAAAACCATTTTATACAACTCGATTTTCTTTCCTATTGCCGATATTATTTCATCGTTGACACTTGGTTTTATTGTTTTATACGGAGGATTTAATATCTTGAGAGGAGATAGTTCGACTACGTTTGGGGATTTATTTTCATATACGATGTTCATCGGAATGTTGTTTAATCCGTTGCGTCAAATTGCGGATAAATTCAACGAAATGCAATTGGGAATGATTGCCGCCAACCGTGTTTTTGACATTTTGGATACTCAAGACCAAATACAAGATACAGGAACTATTGAAGCTCCACTTTTTGACGGAGATATTCGTTTTGAAAAAGTCCATTTTGGATATATACCAAACGAAGAGGTCATCAAAGGAATCAATCTTGAAGTAAAAGCGAGTCAGACTATTGCCATTGTAGGTTCTACCGGAGCAGGAAAATCGACCATTATCAATTTACTGAATCGGTTTTATGAAATCAATAGCGGTTCAATATTTATAGACAATCACAATATTGAGAATTACACTTTGAGTTCATTGCGCAAGCAAATTGCGGTGGTTTTGCAGGATGTATTTCTTTTTGCCGATACCATCTATAATAATATAACACTCAACAATCCTGAAATCACTAGAGATCATGTATTGAATGCTGCCAAAAAAATAGGCGTTCATGAATTTATTATGAGCTTGCCAGACAATTATGATTTTGATGTAAAAGAACGTGGTGTAATGTTATCGTCCGGACAGCGCCAACTTATTGCCTTTTTACGTGCGTATGTGAGTAATCCCAGTATTCTTATCCTGGACGAAGCAACATCTTCAATCGACACGTATTCCGAAGAACTCATTCAGCGAGCTACAGAAACCATTACCAAAGGAAGAACATCGATTGTTATTGCACATCGATTGGCCACCATCGTCAATGCTGATAAAATTGTGGTTATGGACAAAGGCTTAATTGTAGAACAAGGAACGCACCAAGAATTGATAAACCAAGAAAAAGGGTATTATAAAAACCTGTATGACTCCCAATTTTCAGTTGCAAACTGATTTTAAATTAAAGAAAATTATCACAATAACTGCTATTACATTAGTAAAAACCCAAAATAACACCTAAAAAACAGTCGTTTAATATACTAAATGTATTAATTTGAATATCTTTGAATATCTAAATTCAAATTCAAATGCCACAAATTAGAATTTATCCAAACGAACAATTTAAAGAATTAGAACTCGATTACTCTTTAAAACTTCGATATGCCATTTCAAACAAAGGGCGATTAATTAGTTTTTCAGAAAACATAAAAGATTGTCGACTTTTAAAAGGATCTTTAAGTGATGGTTATCCAACTTTTTCATTCCGAATCAAAAAAGACGGTAAAAGTGTTAGCAAATGTTTATTTCTTTATAAACTAGTAGCGCAATATTTTATTCCGAAACAGTCTGAGGAACAAATTTATGTAATACACTTAGATTATAGTCGAAATAACGATGATGTCAATAATTTACGTTGGGCTACCAGAGCTGAAATGATTGAACATAGGAATAAGAATCCAAAAGTAATTCAGGCCAGAAAAAGTCTAATCGAACACAATCTAAAAGCTGACGGAAGAAAATTAACAACCATTAGGGTCATGTTAATTAAAAAAATTTTAGCAAGGCCAGAACAAAAAACACGCCTGAAAATGATTGCCAAACAATTTGGTGTAAGCGAAATGCAAATCAGACGTATTGCATCTGGTGAAAATTGGGGACATGTAAGGATTTAATTATTGTTTTTTTTTAAACAATTAACAATCGATTTTATCTCCAAAAGCAACCTATGTTTTTTTCTATATAAAAAATCACGTTGCATGTGTATAATTTCACAAGTATCCAATTAATTTAAATTGTAAGCAATAGCATCTTCCACACTTCCTGAAAACGAATCCTACTACTGCTCCTAAAATAAAAAATCAAAGTCAGATCTATCACAAAATAGAATAAAACTTTGTACCTACTAAATTTTTCAATAATCAAATAAATCCTTAAATTCGCAATCTCAAATTATTACAACAATCATTAAAATGAAATGAGCTTTTGCGAATTCTATTTTTACCTATAAAAATAAATTCTTAAAAAAATAAAATGAGTTTTTACAAATTCATTTTACAATAATTTAAATAAAAAGAAGAAAATGACACGAGCGTAAGCAACTGCATTTTACCATTAAAAAACAAATAAAAAAACTTTGAAATGACACGAGGCCTTGCCGACTGCATTTTGTACAAATAACAAATAAACAAATACAAAATGAAATACGATATTATAGTTTTAGGAAGTGGCCCTGGAGGATATGTTACAGCAATTAGAGCCTCTCAATTAGGATTTAAAGTTGCCGTAGTGGAAAAAGAAAACCTAGGTGGTGTATGTTTGAACTGGGGTTGCATCCCAACTAAAGCATTATTAAAATCGGCTCAGGTTTTTGATTATTTAAAGCACGCTTCTGATTATGGATTGACTGTTTCATCATTTGATAAAGACTTCCCGGCAGTGGTTCAACGTAGCCGTGGGGTTGCAGAAGGAATGAGCAAAGGTGTTCAATTCTTGATGAAAAAAAATAAAATTGACGTTATAGATGGTTTTGGAAAGCTAAAAGCTGGTAAAAAACTAGACGTTACCGATAAAGACGGAAAAGTTACTGAATATAGCGCAGATCATATCATTATTGCTACCGGTGCCCGTTCTCGTGAGTTACCAAACTTACCGCAAGATGGAGTAAAAGTAATCGGATACCGTCAAGCAATGACATTGCCAACGCAACCAAAATCAATGATTATTGTAGGTTCTGGGGCTATTGGAGTAGAATTTGCTCATTTCTATAACTCAATGGGGACTGATGTAACAATCGTAGAATTTATGCCAAACGTAGTTCCTGTAGAAGATGAAGATATCTCAAAACAATTTGAGCGTTCTTTGAAAAAAGCAGGTATTAAAATCATGACCAACTCTTCTGTTGAACGTATTGACACTACTGGTGCTGGAGTAAAAGCGTTTGTTAAAACAGCAAAAGGAGAAGAAGTTCTTGAAGCTGACATTTTATTATCAGCTGTTGGAATCAAAACCAACATCGAAAACATCGGATTAGAAGAAGTGGGTATTGCTACTGATAGAGATAAAATCTTGGTGAACGAATATAACCAAACTAATATCCCAGGATATTACGCAATTGGTGACGTAACTCCAGGGCAAGCATTAGCTCACGTAGCTTCTGCTGAAGGAATTAACTGTGTAGAAAAAATTGCTGGGCTTCACGTCGATCCTATCGATTATGGAAACGTTCCTGGCTGTACGTATGCCACTCCAGAAATTGCTTCTGTTGGATTGACTGAAAAACAAGCAAAAGAAAAAGGATACGAATTAAAAATTGGTAAATTCCCATTCTCAGCTTCAGGAAAAGCAAAAGCTGCCGGAACTCCAGACGGTTTTGTAAAAGTAATTTTTGATGCCAAATATGGCGAATGGTTAGGATGTCACATGATTGGAGCTGGAGTTACTGATATGATTGCTGAAGCAGTTGTAGCTCGTAAACTGGAAACAACAGGACATGAAATCCTAAAATCAATCCATCCTCACCCAACTATGAGTGAAGCAGTTATGGAAGCAGTTGCTGATGCATATGGTGAAGTAATTCATTTGTAATAAATAAGATTTTATAAATTTAAAACCCGATTTGAATATTTCAAATCGGGTTTTTCTTTTTATCCAAGAGAGCGAAATTTAAACAAAGAATAATCCCTCTTCTATTTTGCCAATACCTAAATGTGGAGTATATTTACTTTTATATATAAAAAAAGAAAAATGCTACACAACAACATACTAGGGACTATTGGTAATACGCCGCACGTAAAAATCAATAAATTATTTGGCTCAGAAGCTAATGTTTGGATAAAACTTGAAAAAACAAATCCTGGAGCTAGCATCAAAGACAGAATTGCTCTATCGATGATTGAAGATGCAGAGCAAAAAGGATTATTACAAAAAGACAGTACCATAATTGAAGCCACCTCTGGAAACACCGGAATTGGATTAGCGATGGTTGCTGCCGTAAAAGGTTACCGATTAATTTTGGTAATGCCCGAATCCATGTCGGTAGAAAGACGCCGATTAATGAGTATCTATGGAGCCGAATTTGTTCTTACTCCTCGTGAAAAAGGAATGAAAGGCGCTTTAGAAAAAGCACAAGAATTAACTGTTGAAATTGCGAATTCCTGGTCTCCGCTACAATTTGACAACCCCGCAAATATAGATATTCACAAAACCACCACTGCGCAGGAAATCATTAAAGCTTTTACAAATGGATTAGATTATCTAATTACAGGTGTTGGAACTGGCGGACACATAACAGGTTGTGCCGAAATACTAAAACAACATTTTCCAAATCTAAAAGTCTTTGCTGTAGAACCTGAAGCTTCACCAGTCATTAGTGGCGGAGCACCTTCACCCCACCCGATTCAAGGTATTGGTGCTGGATTTATTCCTACCAATTTGCATACGGAGATCCTTGACGAAACTATACAAGTGAGCAAAGACGAAGCGTATGAATATACCCAAAGAGCTGCTAAAGAAGAAGGTATTCTTCTTGGAATTTCATCTGGAGCTTCATTAGCCGCTGTTGCCAAAAAACTAAAAGAAATTCCTTCAGGTTCCAAAGTACTAACCTTTTGCTACGATACTGGAGAACGCTATTTGAGTATAGAGGGATTATTTGAATAAAAAATAAATCCCCTCAATATCCAACCGATTTGTGAAAGCAAGTCGGTTTTTTTATTTTATAAATTATAAGCAAAGTCATTTTTAATTTCTTCCATCACAAAAGAGCTTTGCACATTTGAAATCCCTTTGATAACCGATAATTTATCGATGACAAACTTTTGATATTCATTCATATCATTGACAGCCACTTTCAACAAAAAATCATAATTCCCAGATACATGGAAACAGCCCGTAATTTCGGGCAATACAAGAATGTGCTGTTTAAAATAATCTATCAATTCCCGTGAGTGAACGGCCAAAGTCACTTGACAATACACACTGATTGATTTCCCAATTTTGGAAGCATCCAATAAAGCCACATAATTTTTTATATAACCTTTTTGTTCCAATTTTTTAATTCTCTCAAAAGTTGGAGAAACTGACAACCCCACTTTTTCGGCGATTTCTTTTGTGTTTTGTTTTGAATCTTGTTGCAAAAGCATCAATATTTTTTTGTCTATGGCATCCATTTCAGAATAATTATATGGTTTCAAAAACTACTAAGATAAAATTCAATATTTAAAAACTGTATTTACAATCAAATATAGAATTATATTTTGAATATTAACCCCTATAAAGTTTTTTAAATCTTTAAAACTACATTTACAGTAAAATTAAATACTATGCTACCTATTTCAGAATCATTATCCGAGCAAGACAATCAACGTTTATTCGAACTGAATCAATACATAGAAAATGCCAGAGATAATTTCTTGGGTTATCCTGTATCCAAGGATTTTGACTATTCAGAAATCAATCATTTTTTAAAATATCCTATCAATAATCTGGGTGATCCTTTTGAGGACTGCACCTACAAAGTACAAACCCATGAATTGGAAAGAGAAGTGGTTGGATTTTTTGCTAAATTATTCCGTGCCAATCCAAAAGATTATTGGGGTTATGTCACCAATGGAGGCTCCGAAAGTAATTTGTATGGATTGTATCTGGCCCGCGAATTATATCCAAAAGCAATGGTCTATTACTCGGAATCGACGCATTACAGTGTTCGAAAAAACATTCACTTACTTAACATTCCAAGCATTGTTATTCGCTCTCAGGAAAATGGAGAAATCGACTATGTTGATTTTGAGAATACCCTAAAAATGAATCGTCATAAGCCTGCTATTGTGCTTACTACTTTTGGAACAACTATGAAAGAAGCCAAAGATGATGTATCAAAAATCAGGGATATTCTAAAAGGACTGGCCATTCAAGACAGTTACATCCATTGTGATGCGGCGCTATCTGGAAGCTATGGAGCCTTTATGGAGCCAAGACTCCCTTTTGATTTTAAAGATGGCGCGGACAGTATTTCGATCAGTGGACACAAATTTATAGGTTCTCCTATTCCTACTGGAGTCATTATCACGAAGCGTTCCAATAGAGATCGCATCTCAAAAGGAATCTCATACATCGGTTCTTTAGACACCACAATTACAGGTTCAAGAAACGGTCATTGTCCATTATTTTTATGGTATGCCATAAAAAAACTAGGAGTTGAAGGTCTAAATAAACGGTATCTGCATAGCTTAGAAGTTGCTGATTATTGCGAACAAAGACTAAAAAACATAGGAATTGCAGCTTGGAGAAATCCAAATTCCATTACAGTAGTTTTTCCAAAAGCGGCTGAAGAAGTAAAATCAAAATGGCAATTGGCAACCGAGGGCGAAATCTCCCATATTATTTGCATGCCTAATGTGACCAAAAAACAAATTGATCTTTTCATCAACGATATAGAAAATTGTATAGAAAACCCAGAAGAAATAGCGGAATTTAGTTTCTAATTTTTTATTTAATTAAAAAAAACATCTTACTATTATTAATTTTAATTCTGAAATCTAGTCACAAGATTGACTTAATAAAAATCAATCTTATGACTTTTTTAATTCTGGCTTAATCAACAAATTGAAAATAAATCAACACACCCGCAGCCAAAGTCATTATAATCAAAGCTATAAATCCGAGAATATTGGTTAACCATCCGTTTACAAATTCTCCCATAATTTTTTTATTATTAGAAACATGCAAAATGATCGCAATCAAAACAGGAGCTGTCAGCCCATATAATATTGCGGTATAAATCAGTGCTTTGACAGGTGAAATTCCAACATAATTTAGCGATAAACCAAGCAATAAGGATATAGCAATAATAACATAGAATCCTTTAGCTTCATGAAATTTTTTATCTAATCCTTCTTCCCATCCAAAGGTTTCACTAAAAATATAAGATAATGAACCACTTAATACTGGGATAGCAATAAGTCCCGTCCCTATTACACCTACTGCAAAAAGTAGATAAGCCATATTTCCTGCCAAAGGTTTCAAAGCTTGAGCTGCTTGCTCTACAGTATCTATTTGATGTACTCCACCTTTGAACAAAACCGTACCTGTCGTCAGAATGATAAAATACATCACCAATCCGGAGAAAGTCATTCCAAAATCAACATCTTGCTTCATTTCATGAATGATTTTTTTATTCACCATTAAATGCTTTCTCTTATGTTTCATTTCCTCAACCTCAACTGAAGCTTGCCAGAAAAACAGATATGGTGAAATAGTAGTCCCCAAAATACCAACAAGGATTGCAATAAAATCTTTATTCCACTGAATCGTTGGAATAAATGTAGCTTTCATAATGGCTACAAAATCTTGTTTGTATAAAAAGGGAACTATAAAATAAACCAACATTACAATACATAAATATTTAAGTACTGATGCTATTTTTTGATACGGCAGATAGATAATGAGGCCCAAAAGCAAAATCGTAAAAAATACACTAAAAAAAGACGCATCAACAGAAGGAAAAAGCAAATTACCTACAGCCCCCATACCAGCAATATCAGCACCAATATTCATAATGATAGCCGGAAAACTAAACAAAAGCATCAAATACAAAATGGGTCTTGGATAACTTTTTTTCAAAGTCCCCGTTAAACCCTGACTGGTTACCAAACCAATTCTCGCACACATTTGTTGTATAGCTGCCATCAACGGGAAAGCAACAATCGAACTCCATAAAGTTGTAAGTCCATAAGCCGCTCCCGCTTGTGAGTACGTCGCAATTCCGGAAGGATCGTCATCACTCGCTCCTGTTACGAGTCCTGGCCCTAGCAGTTTCCAAAAATGAGCAATTTTCTTTCTCAATATACTTTTATTATTCATTCTACTTTTTTACAATTATTTAAAAAAAGGCTGGAACCCGCTTTAAGGAATTCATCATCAATAATACCTTACTAATTTACATATTTTATACCATTGTTTCAAGTCTAAATAAATCCAAATGCAAAAATTAATTGTATTTTAGTTGTTTTTATTTTCAATAACTAAAACACTAAAATGAAAATCAAACTATCTTTATTATTTTTTTCAATAATCAGTTACTCCTGCAGTAGTAATCAAAATAAAACCAAACATAGTGATTTACCAATTATTGGAACTTGGGAACTCATTTCGGCAACAACCACTCAAAAAGATTCCACTTTTTCTACTTTTGACCCAAAAGTAAAAATGATAAAAATTATTAACCCGGATCATTTTGCTTTTTTTCAACATGATTTAACAATGGGAAAAGAACCTAATCCGAAGTTCTCGGCAGGAGCAGGAAAATACACTTTAGTAAACGACACTTACACCGAGTATTTAGAATATTTCTCCATCAGGGAATGGGAAAACAACAAATTTGAATTTAAAGTTTCCATAAAGAATGACACTCTTACACAACAAGGTGTTGAAAAAGTAGAGAAACTGGGCATTGATCGAATAATAACTGAAAAATATAAGCGTTTAAAAGACTAATCAGTATTGGCATTTTTTTAACAAACGCTAGACATTTCAATTACAATCCACTATTCATGGAAGAAAAATTAAAATTCCCCGATTGGGCTTATTTAAACAAATACAAAAATGAAAATACATTGATTTCAGCTCCGCCTCTAGGGGAACAAGGGATTATTTTTTTTGGAGATTCCATAACCGAGGGCTGGAAAAAGATTAGCCCCGAATTTTTCATTGCCAAATCATATATCAATAGAGGCATTAACGGCCAAACGACTTCACAAATGCTCTTGCGTTTCAGACCGGACGTAATTGAACTGAAACCCAAAATTGTCGTAATTTTAGCTGGAGGCAATGATATTGCAGGAAATACAGGCCCAACAACACTCGAAACAATCATAGGAAATCTTATTTCCATGTGTGAATTGGCCAAAGCAAATGACATTGTAGTAATATTATGTTCAATACTCCCCGCTAATGATTTTCCTTGGAAACGAGGAATGGAACCCGCCGATAAAATCGAAGCATTGAATGAATTGATTCTAAAATATGCCAGAGCAAATGACATTGCTTATGTAGATTATTTTTCGGTTATGGTCGATGAACGAAAAGGTCTAAAAGCCATTTATTCCCAAGATGGAGTACATCCTAACAAAGAAGGCTATCGAGTTATGGAACCAATCGTTGAAAGAATCATTAGTAATTTGTAATTAATGTGATATAATTTCAAAAAAAATAGTGATTCTGTTATATCCTTTTAAACCTATTTACTTAATGGGTTATTAACCTAATTCTTTAGTTAATCATTGTTATTTTTTCTGAAAAACGCCTTACTTTTATCCTTTCAAAATTAACATTCAATTTCATAATCATGACCAAAGATCTGATTGTTCAAAATATTAGTGCTTCAAAAAGCCATTTTTCTATAAATTACAGCATAAAGACCAAAACGGAAGCCTTTACCGAAAAACTGTTTTACACTTTATTTGATTCTAATGCACCACTAGACGAAAGCATCGATCAATTAGAAAAACAATTCAAAGAAATAGCTTCATTGGCCTGCAAAAAAGCACAAGATTCCTGTGAAAGTGCCTGGGATAATTTTTTGCACAAATTACCCTCTGTACTCGAAAACTTAAATAAAGATGCTTCCTATATCTTGGAAAACGACCCGGCATCCAATAGCTTGGAGGAAATTTACCTTGCTTATCCAGGATTTTACGCCATTGCCATTTACAGATTGAGTCACGAATTATATTTGTTGGATTTAATGCTTTTTTCAAGATTAATGAGCGAATATGCACATCGCATTACAGGAACAGATATCCATGCAGGAGCTACTATTGCTTCTCCCTTTTTTATTGACCATGCTACAGGAATTGTAATTGGGGAAACCGCTGTTATTGAAAAAAATGTAAAAGTTTACCAAGGAGTAACTTTGGGCGCATTGAGCGTGAGCAAAGAAATGAAAAACTCTAAAAGGCATCCTACTGTAGAAAAAAATGTATGTATTTATGCCAATGCAACCATCTTGGGAGGAACCACAGTTATTGGCAAAAACAGTGTTGTAGGTGGGAATTCATGGGTAACAAAATCAATTCCAGCGGATTCAATAGTATTGAATACGACCACAACAGAAGTTAAAATAAAAGAGAAAAAGAAAAATGAAAACCTATAAATTAGTAGAATTAATCGGGAATACGCCATTGGTGGAAACCACCAGATTAATTAAAAATAAAAATGTAAAACTTTTATTAAAACTCGAAGGTGACAATCCTGGAGGAAGTGTAAAAGACCGTGCCGCTTACAATATGATTGCATCCGCTATTGAAAGAGGCGATATCAAAAAAGGAGACAAATTAATAGAAGCAACCAGTGGTAATACTGGAATTGCTCTCGCCATGATAGCCCAATTATTCAATATAGAAATCGAATTGGTATTACCCGAAGATTCAACTATTGAGCGTACACAAACCATGCAAGCCTATGGCGCAACGGTTATTCAAACTCCTGCTAGTTTGGGAATAATAGGTTCCAGAGATTATGCCGACAAAAAAGTTGCCGAAGGCGGGTACGTAATGCTCAATCAGTTTGCCAATGATGACAACTGGAAAGCGCATTACAAAACCACAGGCCCCGAAATATGGAATGATACTGATGGAACGGTAACCCATTTTGTATCGGCAATGGGAACAACGGGAACCATCATAGGTACCTCAACGTACTTAAAAGAAAAGAATCCTAATATTCAAATCATTGGCGCACAACCGAGTGAGGGCTCACAAATTCCGGGTATTCGAAAATGGCCACAGGAATATTTGCCCAAAATTTTTGATGCCTCAAAAGTAGATCTTACTGTTGATGTCAGCGAAAAAGAAGCTCGTGAAATGACCAAAAGATTAGCGCAGGAAGAAGGTGTATTTGCAGGAATGAGCAGCGGAGGATCTGTTGCAGTAGCCGTAAAAATCGCCAATCAATTGGAATCTGGTGTGGTAGTAGCCATTATCTGTGACCGCGGAGACCGTTATTTATCTTCAGATTTATTTGATTGATAAAGATGCTAAAATTCTGAAAACTTTAAAAAACTTAGCATCTTAGAGTTTTAGAAACAAAGAAACTTAAAAAAGAAAAAATGAACTATCGTAAACTAGGAAAAACCAATTTCAATATTTCAGAAATAGCGCTTGGAACATGGCAAGTTGGCGGTAAATGGGGCTCTCCCTTTAATGACAAAACCGCAGACGAATTGATCAATACTGCTATTGATAACGGTGTGAGTTTTATTGACACTGCCGATGTTTACGAAAATGGATTAAGCGAAACTGCAGTAGGTAGAGTGGTTCGTTCTCGTTCCGAACGCATTTATGTAGCGACAAAATGCGGCAGACACATCAATCCGCATGTAAATGAAGGATACCAAACTAAAGTTCTCCAGAAATTTGTAGAAGACAGTTTGAAAAGAATAGGATTGGAAACAATCGATCTTATTCAGTTGCATTGTCCTCCCAATCAAGTATTTTACCGTCCCGAGATTTTTGAAATGTTTGACCGTTTAAAAGATCAAGGAAAAATTTTGAATTTGGGTGTTAGTGTAGAAAAAGTAGAAGAAGGTTTGAAGGCAATTGAATACTCAAATGTAACTACGGTTCAAATTATATTCAATCTTTTTCGTCAGCGCCCTTCTGAATTATTTTTTAAAGAAGCTCAAAAAAAAGATATCGGAATTATTGCCCGAGTACCACTGGCCAGCGGATTATTGACTGGTTTATTTGATTCCAAAACTACTTTTGGAGAACAAGATCATCGAAATTTCAATCGAGATGGAGCTGCTTTTGACAAAGGAGAAACCTTCTCCGGAATTAATTATGAGTTGGGTTTAAAAGCCGTAGCAGAATTAAAAGCTTTATTTCCTGAAGCTACCAACTTGGCTCCAATTGCGTTGCAATGGATTCTAAGTTTTAACGAAATTAGTTGTATTATTCCTGGAGCATCAAATCAAAGTCATGTTTTATCCAATCTTTCATTGTATGATTTACCAAAACTGACTCCCGAGAAAATTACCGCTATGAATGCCATTTACGAGCAATACATCAAACCGCAAGTACATCAACTTTGGTAATTTATCAAAATGAACTATGAGAGCATTTATCAAAAGGAGTATAAAAGGTAAAACCGTATTATCGTTGTTTATACTTTGCAACGTAGTATATGCCATTATGCTAATTGTTACCATTCCCGAAGTAATGCACTATTCTGGAGGAATGAAAATTCTGGATATGATGCCCACGGGGTATGATACTCAATATGTCAACACACTTTTTAATTCTTTAGGAACTGCCGGCAGAGATTCCTACTTGTATCATCAGCTTCCATCAGATTTGATATATCCTTTCCTTTTTGGAGTTAGTTCCTGTTTGGTTCTAGCATATTTCCTAAATAAATTAGGAAAACTAGATGGGAAATTATTCTATTTGTGTTTGCTTCCTTTGTTTTCTGGACTTTTTGATTATGCTGAAAATTTTGGAATAATAACAATGCTAAAAAATTATCCCAATATAAGTGTAATACAAGTTCAAATCACAAGCTTCTTTACGGTTTTAAAAAGTGTCTTAACTTCTCTTTATTTTAGTATTCTTATCATCACTTTATTGGCTGTTGCCAAGAATAAGTATTTTTCAAAAAAAGATTAAAAACAATATCATTTCTCCTCTTTGGCGTGAAATCTTTTACTGTCTGATGGAACGGCTGCTCTATCAAACATACCATAATCTCGTTTTACATCCGCTATTCGAAGATGATAGTCTTTAAACATACCATCCCTCCCTTTGGATTGTGCCCAACGGTGCATTTCAAGACTTCTCCATTGTTGAATACTTTCTTCATCTTTCCAAAAAGACAAAGACAATACTTTTTCCGGATCATTCAAACTTTGAAATCTTTCGATAGAAATAAAACCTTCAATTTTATCTAGTTCTAGTCGTAATTGGGCAGCGATTTCTAGATATTCCGCTTTTTTCCCTTCGCCTGGGAGTACTTCAAAAATTACTGCAATCATGATGTTTCTTTTTATTTTATTCAATGGAAATTAAAATATTCTTTGGAAGCCTGGCATTGGATAAGGACTCATATTCGATCTTGTCATCAAGAAGAGCAATGCTTTTATGCTTTTCAAATAAATACTGCAAGACATCTGTGGCTAATCTCACCGAAAAATGTTTGGCTAAGCATTCATGTCCTCCAATTCCGAAGGTCAAATGTGATCCATTATTATTTCGATTTGTATCAAAAACTTGGGGATTCAAAAACTGATTTGCATCCCGATTCGCAGAAGCAAGTACCAAGAGTATTTTGTCTCCTTTTTTTACCACCACCTTATTCAAAACAATATCTTCTACTGCAACTCTTCTAGTAGTATGAATTGGTGGATCAAACCTCAATGTTTCTATTACTATCCTTTGTATCCAATCGCTTTCGTTAGATAACTCCAAATGGGCAAGATCTTTATTTAGTATTTGAAGTAAAGCATTACTCAAAAGCCCTCGACCCGCATCATAACTTTGAATTAATAATCCAATTAAATTACTCACAAGCAAGGACATTACTTTTTCCGCCCCAATTTGGTGTTTTTTTGAAAGGATATCTACTAAGGAATTGCCTAAACCTGAATTAATTAATTGTTTCTCTACTAACGAATAAATCTTTTTTGCAATCCTATTGATAAATTCTATCTGCTCCTGCGTTTTATTAGGAATCATTATCTTGGTAAGTTGTTCAATATTCTCAGTAATAAAAAGTGAATCTTTATCATTAAAATCAAAACTTTTCAAAACCACTACTACTGGCAATTGTTTGCAAACCGAATTTACCCAATCCAGTGCGGGGCCGTTTTCTCCTTTTTTCAGTAACTCCTTTAGAATTTTGTTTGTGGTCATAACATTCATATTAGAAAATAAAAACATAGCCACTTCCCGAGCGATATCATGATGAATTCCATTACTCAATCGAGCCAATTGAAGCGCTATTTGTAATGCGCTGCTATTTAATCCCTGCTCATTATCTGGATTAATCTCTGGAATATATGCCACCGAACTATTGAGAATGGTGACACAGCCATCATAGGAATACAGTGCCCATAGTTCGTTTTCTTCGTCCCAATAAATGGGATTTTGATAAAGCATCTTTTGATACAAACTGTAAGGATCTTGAATTTCTGACTGCAAAAATAAAGTTGTTGTCATGTGTTCTAAATTATTTTTCAAAGATAACTACCTTTGCTTCTCTAACACTTCACTTTGTACTTAACTGTCGACACCAATTAATGGAAAATCAATTTAAACAAATCGCTACTCTCATTGGCGATCCAACTAGAGCAACCATAATGTGGACTTTGCTAGAAGGAAAAGCTTTTACCGCAACTGAGTTGGCAATTACGGTTACTACTTCCCCCCAGAATATCAGTATGCATTTGACTAAATTAGTGCAAGCAAACTTATTGGTTGTAGAAAGTCAGGGAAGGCACAAATATTACCGTTTCGCCAGAAAAGAGATTGCATATGCCATTGAAGCAATGATTAGTTTAGTACCTCCAACTGTCAATACAAAAAAAATAGAATCCCAAAAAGTATCTCCGATAAAATATTGCAGAACTTGCTACGACCATATAGCAGGTAAAGTTGGCGTGGCTCTTACCGATAGCTTATTGCAACAACAATTAATTATTGAGAACACAACAGGATTTGAAGTCAGTCCAGAAGGCGAAAAATGGTTTGCTTCATTTGGAATCCCTCTCAGCGTTTTAAAACAACAAAAACGCTCATTCGTTCGCCCTTGTTTGGACTGGAGTGAAAGAAGACCTCATATAGCAGGTTCGCTTGCCACAGCCCTATTAGACAAAATGGTTCACGAGGATTGGGTACGAAAAATTAGAGGTTCCAGAGCACTGGTTGTAACAGCCAAAGGCAAAAAAGAAATACAAACCCATTTTAGAATTGATTTATAATACCTAAAAACACAACTAAATGTTCAATAAAGCAAATTTCAAAGAATGGTTTGATCGTTACAAATATTCTGAGTTGGCAGCCACCAGCGCGGCTTTAATAGCATCTCAATTCAGCAGAATTTTTAGTGGGTTGGTTACAGCGTATCTAATCACGTTTGCCGAATATTTTGCTTTTTATGGTGTTATGATATACCGATCTTACAAAAGACATCAACTTCAGCATGGAAAAACGACTCTAAAGGGAATCTTGTACTTAATTCGGAATTTATTTCTTGAATTTGGTTATCCTGCTGCTTTGGATTTCTTTTTTATTCGCCCGTTTTGCATGTATTGGATGCCAATTCTAACTGGAAATTATTTCGTTGGAATTATTTTAGGAAAAATTACTGCAGATAGCTTTTTTTACTTTTTATCCATTGTAAACTACGAATTGATTAAGAAGAAAGGATAGCCATTCAATCTAAATAAAGAATTATATAAAAACAACAAAAGGTTCAGTTTATTGACAAACGGAACCTTTTCTTTTTTTATTATTATTTTAAACCAAAGTAGCTGCTGTTGTGATTTCGGCAGTGAATAGTTTTGAAATTGGACAATTTTTCTCTGCTTTTGTCACTAACTCTTGGAACGTTTCGTTTGAAATCCCGCTTATTTTAGCATTAACTGTCAAGTGGGAGCTAACAATTGTTCCTTCCACTAAATTGATATCACATTTCGTTTCGATACTTTCAATTACGGCACTCGTTTCGCCTATAAAAGCACTAAGTTGCATGGTAAAACAGCCTGCGTGTGCAGCAGCTACTAGTTCTTCAGGATTAGTTCCTACTCCCTCCTCAAATCGGGATTTAAATGAATATTGGGTATTGTCTAAAGTTTTACTTTGTGTTGTTAATTTACCGGCTCCTTCTTTCAATGAGCCATTCCAAACTGCGGTTGCATTTCTTTTCATAATAAACGTGTTTTTAGTTTACTCAAATTTAGCTTTTTAGCAAAAAAAAGAATTTAGTAACTGATTTATTTAACTAAAATTTAATAATACAAGGAAGAAAGAATACTGTTTCCGTAATATTTTGTACCTTGTAAGTCAATCACTTATCCATCTTATTAGAAATTGAATCGAACCAAATAATTAACTCAACAGTTAAAACAAAAATGATATGGTACCAACTTCCAAAACACCCATCTCATCCCATTTATCTAAAAAATTTACCACTCTTGAAATTTTTCAGTACTTGTTTATTACAATGGTATTCTTATACTTTGGAAAATCTTTATTTATTCCGCTAAGTTTTTCTATGCTTATTAGTTTTATACTATACCCTGTCTGCAAATGGTTGGAACAAAAAGGTATAAATTCTAATGTAGCTATTGGACTTTCCTTAAGCGTTATTGGACTTTTATTTGCAACAATTCTATTCCTTCTTTTCTCTCAAATCCTGGAGTTTTCAAATGAATGGCAAACTTTGGAAACAAAGCTAGAGGAAACCACAAACCAGTTGAGCGTTTTTCTAACGAACCAATTTGGAATCAACGAGGAAAAACAACTCAACTATATTAAAAACACAATAAACAACTCGAGTTCTCAAGTTTTTTCACTTGTTAAAAATACCGTTTATTCCTTATCAGAATCAATATTCTATCTTTTAATAATCCCCATCTTTTCGGCATTGATATTATTTTATCGCCAATTATTGGTTCAAGCATTGTACCATATTTTTCCTTTGGACAAAAAAGAAGTGATTCACGAAATTATTGTCGAAACGATTCACGAATACTACAAATTCATAAAAGGAATGCTTGTCGTTTATGTAATAGTTGGGCTTTTGAATAGTGTCGGGCTTGCCATTATTGGTATTCCCTATCCATTCCTTTTTGGTTTTACCGCTTCCATACTTACTTTTATTCCTTATGTCGGTATTATGGTTTCGTCGCTATTGCCAATTACAGTTGCTTGGATTACGTTTAATTCTATTTGGTATCCATTGGGAGTAATTGCCGTTTTCTCCTTAGTACAAGTGCTGGAAGCTTACATTATATTTCCTTACGCCGTAGGAAGTCGCTTGAAGATAAACACACTCGCTGTACTAGTTATGATTATTGCTGGGGGAATTCTTTGGGGAGCAGCAGGAATGATTCTGTTCATTCCATTTATTAGTATTATAAAATTAATAGCTGACCGAACTAAAAGTCTAAAGTCATTATCAGTGTTATTGAGTGATGGGAAATCAAAAAAACAGCAAATTTAAAGTCTGTTTTTCTTTTAATTGACGCAACCTTTAGTTTAAATAAACATCTAGTTATCAAAGAACCCTTATGAAAAATATAAAATTTTTATTTCTTGCTTTTAATCTATTTCTATTCAGTTGCAATACTGATGATTCTTCTACGAAAGAAACGGAAACACAAAATATGACCAAAATGTATGATGAAATTATTTCAACCTCAATGGTCAATACCAACCCATGTACCAACCCAGCAGAATGGTCTTTTACAACCATTGGTTCAAAAGCATGTGGAGGTTCATCTGGATATATCGCTTACTCCTTAAAAATTAATGTTACTGAATTCCTTAAAAAAGTAGAGAATTACACCAAAGCGGAAGATGCTTATAATAAAAAATGGGGTGTTATTTCTACCTGCGATATAATATTACCTCCAACAAGAGTAGATTGCGTTAATGGAAAGCCAACATTGGTATACTCTGATTTGGATAATTAAGGATTGGTTAGAACCTAATTTATTCTGGGGATTAAGCCTTTTGATAATTTTCAATCCCAAATCTCTCTATACATCCCCTGCCCCCGATTATAGTGAAAAACCCGGAGTTCTGGAAGTACTATAACACTTGCCTTGAAAGAGCGACCAACGGAAGCTCCTTTCCGGGCTTAGTGTTATTGCTTCCAGAACGAGGATTTGAAGCGAAAAGCGGGATTAGGCTCTTATAATGAGAAAACTATACTTTAATTCGGTAACTTACGTTCTATTAGAAACTTATATTATTATGAAAAAAGTAATTATAATATGCTGTCTGTTATTGTCTATTGGCTGTAAAACTAAAAACGTAAATGGAAAAAAAATGGGTAAAAGTGTAGATGCGACTGAAATGAGCACAGTCGATGAAGCCCAAAAAAACAAAGCCTATGAGCTAGGAAAAAGGATTTTGATGACCTGTAACGACACTAAATTCAAGCCTTTTACGCAAAGTGAAGCTACGGACAAAGTCATTGCAAAATCTACGCCTGAGAACATCAAAAAAATCTGTGTGAAATACAATCTAAAATATGGACTTTTTAAGGATCTAGAATTCGTAGAAATGATTCCGAACAAAACTGACAACACAAATGTGTATCGATTCAAGGCTCTTTTCGAATATGCTAAAGCCAATAAGGAACTTCGGGTTACTATGAATACCGAAAATAAGGCTTCGACCATCACGACCAAAGACTGGAAAGATGAATTTGAGTAATCAGTTTTCAGTTGCGTTTTCAAATAAGATAAATAAAAACTGCACTCGAAAACTGGAAACTCCAACCTATTAACTTCTCGAGATTTTTTATTTTAAAAAAAAATAGAATTAAAATCCAAAAATAAATCCAAAGCCTTATTTTTGCGCTATGGCAAAGAAAAATACAGACAAAGTTGTCTTTCATCAAATAAAAGTCCTTGATGCTGGTGCAAAAGGCGTTTCGGTGGCAAAAGCTCCCGATGGAAAAGTAGTTTTTATCCCAAATGTAGTTCCTGGGGATGTCGTTGACGTACAAACTTTCAAGAAGCGCAAGGCGTATTATGAAGGTAAAGCGGTCCATTTTCATGAATTATCAGAATATCGTGTGGATCCAATTTGTGAACACTTTGGAGTTTGTGGTGGCTGCAAATGGCAAAACATGAACTACAGCCAACAATTGGTTTTCAAACAAAATGAGGTAAAAAACCATTTGCAACGCATTGGCAAAATAGAGCTTCCTGAATTCGAACCGATTTTAGGCTCTGAAAAACAGTTTTTTTACAGAAATAAAATGGAATTTTCGTTTTCGAACAGCCGTTGGTTGACCGAAGCCGAAATTGGAAGCGAAGAAGATTTGGGCAATAGAAATGCGCTTGGTTTTCATATCCCGAAAATGTGGGACAAAATCCTGGACATCAACAAATGTCATTTGCAGGAAGACCCATCAAATGCCATTCGAAATGAAGTTCGTGCCTTTGCGAATGAGCATGGTTTGACTTTCTTTAACCCGAGAGCACACGAAGGTCTACTAAGAACTTTGATGTTGAGAACAGCTTCAACTGGAGAAATTATGGTTTTGATTCAGTTTTTTGAAAACGACAAAGCCAACAGAGAATTGATTTTAGATCATCTTTACGAGAAATTTCCTCAAATTACTTCGTTGCAATATGTGGTAAACAATAAAGCAAACGATACTTTGTATGACACCAATATCAAATTATACAAAGGAAGAGATTATATATTGGAAGAAATGGAAGGTTTAAAATTTAGTATTAACGCTAAATCTTTTTACCAAACCAACTCCGATCAAGCCTACGAATTATACAAAATAACCAGAGATTTTGCTGGACTTACAGGAAATGAAATCGTTTATGATTTATACACTGGAACGGGGACAATTGCCCAATTTGTATCTAAAAATGCCAAAAAAGTTATTGGTGTAGAAAGTGTACCCGAAGCAATTATTGATGCCAAAGCCAATGCAAAACGCAATGAAATTACAAATTGCGAGTTTTTTGTTGGGGATATGAAAGTAGTTTTTAACGAAGAATTTATTGCACAACACGGCAAACCGGATGTTATTATTACCGATCCTCCAAGAGATGGTATGCACAAAGACGTTATCGAACAAATTCTAAAAATAGAGCCTTCAAAAGTGGTTTATGTAAGTTGTAACTCGGCTACACAAGCTCGTGATTTAGCATTAATGGACGAAAAATACAAAGTTACGAGAGTGCGCCCTGTGGATATGTTTCCGCAAACGCATCACGTTGAAAATGTTGTACTTTTGGAAAGACGATAAGCCCCATTTAAATGAAAAAAATAATTGCATTTTTATTGATTCTCGGTTTCGCTTCTTCCAGTTGTGAACCAGATGATATTTGCGACCCAAATACGCCCACTACACCAAGAATGCTTATTCAATTTTTCGATATTTCGAATCCTTCATTAAAGAAAAACGTTACCAATTTAAAAGTTATTGGTGAAGGAATGACCGACGGTGTTGTTTTAACCCCAACCGGAATTGATGAGGCTAAATATGTGACAAATGAAAATAACGTTTTGCTTCCATTAAAAACAGATGCGGATGTAGTGAAATATAAGTTTATTCTCAATTATGGAAATAAAAACCCACTTCTTGTAAATGAAGACAACTTAGAATTTAAATATACCCGAGAAAATGCCTATGTTTCCAGAGCTTGCGGATTTAAAACCATATTCAATTTAGACCTAAACAATCCTTTTACACTTACTGACTCTAGTACTTCAGACGGAAAGTGGATTCAATATGCGATAGTAGCACAAAATAACATAACATACGAAAATGAAACAATCATTAAAATATTCTTTTAGTTTTTGCTTTTTGTTGTCACTGTTATTTGTACAGGCGCAAGAGAAGACTACAACAAGTACTCAGCAAGACGTTAAAATAACGGAAACTAAAAGTACAGCCACGGCAAAGAAAAATACAGAGAAAAAAAGTAAAACCGTTCAAACAGACACCCTGAAACCCAAAACTGACCGATACGGATTGATTGTTGGTGTTGACATAAACAAAATTGCTAGATCACTTTATGATTCTGATTATAAAGGAATAGCATTTACAGGCGACTATCGATTGACCAAAAAATACTATTTATATGGCGAGATAGGCAATGAAAATGTAACTATTGACGACCCACAATTGAACACCACCAGTAAAGGTTCCTATCTGAAAGTGGGGTTTGACTATAATGGCTACACCAATTGGCTGGACATGGAAAACATGATTACTGTAGGTATGCGGTATGGTTTTAGCACCTTTAGTGAACAATTAAACAGCTACGAAATTTATAATCCGCATCCTTACTTTGGGCAGTCCCCAAGCATTCCTTCTGAAGAAACATACAATGGTTTAACTGCAAGTTGGGCTGAAGTTGCGGCTGGAATAAATGTAAAAGTGTTTAATAATATCTATGTTGGATTTAGTTTACAGCTGAAAATGCTAGTAACCAATTCGGAGCCTGGCAACTTTGAAAACTTATATATTCCAGGATTTAACAGAACATATGATGGGAATTTCGGAGCGGGCTTTAACTACACCGTTTCCTATTTCATTCCTATCTACAAAAAGAAAGTTGCGCCAACAAAAACAGCTCCTAAGAAGAAATAAACCAAAAATTAAATATCATAAAAAAAGGAGTAAAATTGAACTTTTTGATTCAATTTTACTCCTTTTTCCTTTTAGTCCACTATCCAATTTCCTTAATTCCTTTTATAAATAGCCAAGACATGAATAGTTTTTCACCGTCTTTGGTCTTGGCAGCCTGAAATTTTGGAGATAACAGAGTTCCTGCTATGAAAGCTGTCATCGGAATCCAAAATCCAGATAAATTGGTATATTGTTCTACCAAATAACGAAATGAGATAAACAATATCGCAAAGCAACCTAGATTGTATAGAAATGCCCTAACTTGTAATTTTGTCATTTTTAATCAATTTAATAATCTTCCCCAAAATTAATTGAAAATATAGATAATCCTCAAAAAAACTAAATATTTATTTCACCACTTGAATAAGTCTTTAAAATATTAGTCAAACTATTACAATTTAACAATAATTAACTTTATTTGCTTTTCTATTGATTTATGTACTAATTTTATATACAATTAACACACAAAAAACACAACATACTAATTAACAGTATTATACAATTTAAATTATAGATTAAAGCAATAAAAACAGATGCTCTTTTATTTTTTAAAGTAATACAATCTTAATACTTTTTTTCAATTACAAAAACTAACTTTCTAAGCTAGAAATTGTTTACAAATTTGAAAGAAAACAATAGAATACTCAATCCATCTAATTCAAAATCGAAAAAAAATGGTATTCATTATTTTTAACACACACAATTATGGACAATGAAATTTACTTTATTGAAAAAAAAGAAAATGAAATTTTTATTACTGTTACTGTTTCTACACACGGTATTGCCACTACGGAAGTAAAATTATTTCAAGACGGTAGCATCATAAACAAAGGATTTTCAACTAATGGAGCAGGCTTAATCAGTAAAACCAGTTTAGGAACTGACATTAAATTAGATGGTACCACAATAAAAATTGAAACGGATATTGTATTAACAAAGGTCCCTAAATCAGCTTGGGAAAGTTGTTTCAAAAACTTAGAGATTCATTATTACTTAGAAGGTGGAAAAGCCAATCAAAAACAACCTATAGAATTACTTTCTTCCGAAAAAAAGAAAAGCAGTAGCGGAGAAACTATTGTTGTTATTAAAAGGATAGACTTGCTTTTGGAATAACCGAATGATATCACTCAAACCAAATAAAAACATAACCAAATCATGTTTTCGGATGAAAAATAATATTCTTTCAATACTATTACTCTTTTATACATTTCCTTTAATTGCACAAGACATTGAAATTAAGGATCTCAAAACATTGAATGCTCCTGGTTTTCAAATTCTAGATATTGCACCCAATACTATTGACAAACCTTCTAACCCAAAAGCATTTGCTGCAAGTCTCATGAGTTTAACCAGCAGCGGAACAGCACTTCCTAAAAACTTTGCTTTGGAAGTTTCTCCTTATTGGTACTTTAAAAACAAAAATGCAACCGTATCCCAATATTTAAACATTAAAGAAGAAAACAGATCAAACTCATATACGGGGTTATTCAATAAAATGAGTATGTCAATTGCATCGGTTTATAGCGATTCCACTTCAGGAAGTTTAGTAAAAAACACTAACTATATTGCTTTCGGAATGAGAACGAATGTATTTACATATCGAAATGAGAAACAAAATCAAAAATTAAGAACAGCCTTGGTTAATTTTTCTGAAAGAGTAATCAAGTTACGTCCCAACCAAAAAGATACAGATTCCCTTGAACAGGAACTTAATGCTACTTCCAATAGAATTAGAAAACTTTATGGCGAGCTAATGGCCGAAAGCAATGACTCCTTAAAACGGGCCATCAATGAAAAATATATAAATGCGATTACTCGAAAAACATTGATCAAAAAAAAATTGGATGATTTAGAAAATCAAGCTCCTGATTTATTAGAAAACAACATAAAAAAAGACACACTCAGCCAAAACTATCTTAAAGAACTAGATGACCTTCCTTTATTCCAAGTTGACGCAGCCTTTGCATATTCGGAAGCCTTTCCCGAGAATAAAACAGAAAACAAACATTTCAACCGAAGCGGAGTCTGGATAAACGCAACACTGAATGCGTTCAGTTTTGATCATGAGGAACTAAACGACAACCTTACCCTAATGATGTGCTCCCGATTTATCAGTGATAATATATCCAACGAAAATACGGTTAATGAATTTTACAGACAAAAAGCCTTTGATTTTGGCTTCAAGATTGAATATTCCATAAAAGAATTATCCCTTTCATTTGAATATCTAAAAAGAGATTATTCTAATGACAGCAATTTAAATAGCGAAAGAAGAGTGGGAACTTTGCAATATAAAATCAGTGAAAATTTATATCTCACAGGATCTTACGGAACCAATTTTGGTTCTGACAGCACTCTATTCACACTATTTGGCATAAACTATGGACTTGGAAAATCTGAGTTAAAATCAAAATAAAATCAACAAATACCTAAAAACTTTAATCATGATAAACCGGAAATTTTTCTTCGATCAGTCAAGAATCACCTTATTTGGTGGTAGTTTTAGTGCCAAACAAGTAAATGGATTGACAGCTATTTTAGATGAATGGGATAAAAACTATTCACACAACGATGACCGATGGCTAGCTTATATGCTAGGCACAGGGCATCATGAAACAGGTCGTACCATGCAACCCATAGAAGAATGGGGGAAAGGAAAAGGAAGACCTTATGCAAGCCGCCTAAAAATGGCTTTAGACAAAAACAAAAAATACATCCCTTATACTGACACTACCGAAATTTTTTATGGTCGCGGCTTTGTACAACTTACATGGTACGAAAATTATGAAAAAGCAAGCCAAAAACTCCATCAGGATTTTTTACACAATGCAGCTGCTGTTATGGAAATATCCAATGCCACCAAAATTATGTTCTACGGAATGACCGAAGGATGGTTTACAGGTGCAAAACTATCCAGTTTCTTTAACCCAACGATCGAAGACTGGAAAAATGCACGAAAAATAATTAATGGGCTTGATAAATGGGATTTAATAAAAGACTATGCCTTAAAATATTATGCAGCTATAAGTCATACCGTGTAAAATTGTCTCCAGAATAATGTATTTTCATAAAATATGTTTAGAAAGACATAAACTCATAAGTGGAAATCTATAAAAAAATTTAAAACAAGTGCCAAGAGTCTGTCACGATAGGCGAAATCCTTTTATCTAAACACTAACCTGTTTAATAATTACACCAACTAATTTTCCAAGAATCAAATAAAAAGTCGTTGGTCAACATATCTAAAAAAAAGCAAATCTTTTAACTTAAAAAAAATGGGAAAAACTATAGTATTTATTCATGGCTGGAGTGTTACAAATCTTAACACATATGGTGAATTACCCCAAAGATTACAATTAGAAGCTGCAAAAAACAATTTAGAAATCGATATACAGCATATTTTTTTAAGCCGCTACATAAGCTTTCACGATGAAGTAGGCTTGGATGACATTGCCAGAGCACTCGATTCGGCAATTAAAGAGCAACTTTTAGGAATCCAAAGTTTTGTATGCATAACTCATTCTACTGGCGGGCCCGTTGTACGTCATTGGTGGAATTATTTTTACGATAATAGTCCAACAAAAATTAGTCATCTAATTATGCTTGCTCCCGCCAATTTCGGATCTGCTTTAGCAAAACTTGGCAAAGCAAAACTAAGCCGAATTAAATCATTTTTTGATGGAGTTGAACCAGGACAAAGGGTATTAAACTGGCTTGAATTAGGAAGCAAATCTAGCTGGGAATTAAACAAAAAATGGATCCTATCTGATGGATATCAAATTGGAAAACAGGGCATTTACCCATTTGTTTTAACAGGACAATCTATTGACAGAAAACTATACGACCACTTAAATTCTTATACAGGCGAATTAGGATCTGATGGAGTGGTGAGAACTGCGGCAGCTAATTTGAATTCGAGATACATTCATTTAAAACAAAACACAATAAAAACCACTAATAATGAAATTAAGATTTCAACAACACTTGATGTAGCTCAATATAAGGAATCTCCGGAAGTGCCTTTAAGAATTATCACTGGAAAATCACACTCCGGTTCAGAAATGGGAATTATGAATAGTGTACGAAAGTCAAGAGATGAAAAAAGTAAAGAAACCGTAACTTCAATTTTCAAATGCATAAACATTGACTCTGTAGATAAATATAATGACCTAAAAAAACAATTCAGAGCAGAAACCAGTATTGTTCAACAAAATGAATTGATAGAATCAGCACCGGAATTTTTATTTTTCCACACTCATTTTATTCATGACCGATTCTCGCAAGTAATTTTTAGAATTACCGATTCTGAGGGTTACCCCATTACTGATTTTGACATTCTACTTACCGCAGGTGAAGACAATAACCCCAACAATTTTCCTCCTGGATTTGTAGTCGATCGCCAACAAAACTCAATAAATAAGGAAATAATCACCTATTACTTTAACTATGATTTAATAGTTGGTGCACCTGAAAATGAATATAGAAAAAGAACTGAGGGGATTACTCAAATTGGATTAAAAATTATTCCTAGACCACAAGAAGGTTTTGTTCGATTTGTACCATGCGAAATTAAGGCCACCGAAGATTTATTAGAAAAAACAATTCAACCCAACAGTACCACTTTAATCGATATTGTTCTTCAAAGAGTTGTTAGTAAGGACGTTTTCCAAATAAATAACATTACTAAATACCCGAAAGATTTTGATTTTAGCAAAACCAAATGGAACGATAAAGGCATAGTTGAGTAGCAGCAGTTTATATTAAAAAAACATATAAATATTATGCAAAACAAATTTGAAATCAAAAATCCCGATAACCTCTAAAAAATAGAAGCTATCGGGATTATATTCGTAAGACTTATTTATTCCGCACCATCCGGAACAGTTTGAAACTTCGTTCTCTTGCTTCCTTCATACATCTCGTATTTGACCAAACGGGCTTCAAGACTTGCATTAAAAAGTTTAATTTTTCTGGAAGGCTTTAATCCTACATATTTCAATGCTTCCAGGTTTGCTGTAATAAACCATGCATTCGTACCTGGATAATTCTTCTTCAAGGTATCACCAATACTTTTGTAGAATTCTTCCATGTGAATGTCCAAACGCTCATCATACGGTGGATTGAAAACAATATGCAATTTTCCTTCAGACGTTTTTTCTGTATCAAAGAAGTTCTGTTCTTCTATCTTAATATATTCATCAAGATTGGCGTTCTTAATATTATCTCTTGCTTTTTGAACCGCAGATGGTGCTTTATCATAGCCTTTTATAGTATAATGAAATTCACGAACACGCTTCAATAAACTTTCTTGAATACTATCAAACAAATCATTGTCCCAATCATTCCATTTTTCGAAAGCAAATTCTTTACGGTTGATATTCGCCGGAATATTACATGCAATCATTGCGGCTTCTGCCAAAAATGTTCCAGATCCACACATCGGATCCAAGAAATCAGTCTGACCGTCCCAACCCGAAAGCAACAAAATACCTGCCGCCAAAACTTCATTAATTGGAGCTATATTCGTAGCCGTCCTATACCCACGTTGGTGTAATGAATTACCCGAAGTGTCTAATGCTACCGAAACCTGATCTTTATCAATATGAATATTTATTCTTAAATCAGGAAAAGCTTTATCAATACTCGGACGCTGTCCCGTTCTTTCACGAAACTGATCCACAATCGCATCCTTACATTTTTGAGAAACAAACTCCGAGTGGTTAAAATACTCCGAATGTACCGTTGCATCAATTACAAAAGTTTGATTTGCATTGATGTATTTAGACCAATTTGTCCCTCTTATACCTTTATATAACGATTGTTCGTCTCTCGCTTTAAAAAAATAAATTGGCTTCAAAATCTTCAAAGCCGTACGCAAAGACAAATTCGCTTTATACATAAAACCTTTATCACCCTTAAAACTCACCATTCTCACCCCTTGTTCCACATCCTGTGCACCCAGCATTGTTAGCTCTTTCGCCAGTATTTCTTCAAAACCAAAAAAGGTTTTGGCAATCATCTTAAAATTCTCCATCTGTCTTTATAAATTCCAATATTAAAATTGCGTATTCCAAACATCCTAAACGGTTTGAAATAGTATATTTTCTGCAAAAATACACTAAATTTGCGGGACTTAAATTAATTGAAAAAGAATAAATGTCCGATTCTACAAATAACAAATCACAAATTAGCAATTCCAATCCAGAAAATTGGTTTGCCTCTTGGTTCGACAGTCCTTATTATCACATACTTTACAAAGAAAGAAACTACAGAGAAGCCCAACTGTTTATGGACAATCTGACGCATTACCTCAATCTTCCCGAGAAAGCAAAAGTGCTTGACTTAGCTTGTGGTAAAGGCCGCCATGCCATTTATTTAAACCAATTAGGGTTTAATGTTATAGGCGCCGATTTATCCGAAAACAGTATTCTAGAAGCACAAAAAAACAGTAATGAAACCTTGCATTTTCAAGTGCACGATATGCGAGAAACCTTCGAAGATAAATTTGACGCAATCTTCAATCTGTTCACCAGTTTTGGTTATTTCGAAAACGACGAAGACAATCTAACCACACTGAAGGCCATCAAAGAAAGTCTAACCGAATATGGCTTTGCGGTTATCGATTTTATGAATGTGACCAATGTTCTCAATACTTTGGTTCCCGAAGAAGTAAAACACGTAGATGGAATCGATTTCCATATCAAACGCTACCTAAAAGATGGGCACATTTTCAAAGAAATTGATTTCGAAGACCAAGGGCACAATTATCATTTTACCGAAAAAGTAAAAGCTCTTACCCTCAAGGATTTTGAAGAAATGATGGAAGAAGCTGGTATCTTTTTATTAGATATTTTTGGCGATTATAAACTGAAAAAATTCCACAAAACAGAAAGCGAAAGATTAATTATGATTTTTAAGTAATTGGTTAATCGTGAAATTGTTTAACCGTTTAATCGATTAAACAAAAAACAATTAAACAGTTAAACCTCTAAACAAACGATTAAACAAAAAAAATGAATTACCTACTACCATTACTGTCCGTACTTCTTGGTTATTTCATTGCTTTATTTCTAAAGCCAAAAAGCAAAACCAACCTTAAACTATTGCTGGCGTTTAGTGGTTCGTTCTTACTTTCGCTTACCGTAATGCATCTACTGCCAGAAGTGTATGAAAATAAAAACCATAACATCGGGCTTTTTATAATGTTGGGTATTCTGTTCCAAATTATATTAGAATTTTTCTCCAAAGGAGCCGAGCACGGTCACGTACACGGTCATGCCAAAATGTATCAAATTCCATGGTTACTTTTTATCAGCCTTTGCATTCATGCCTTTCTGGAAGGATTTCCGGTAAGCCATCACCAAGATTTAGCCTTAGGAATAGCGATTCATCATTTGCCCATTGCCATCATATTGACTTCCTTTTTTGTTAGCTCTAGCCTTAACCGAAAAGCAATTTTCTTATTCATGGTCACTTTTGCAATAATGACACCTCTAGGCACTATTGTATCCGACTTCATTCCGCAATTAAACGACTATTACTCAGAGATTACTGCCGTTGTTATTGGTATTTTGTTTCATATTTCATCAACTATCATTTTTGAGAGTAGCGAAGGGCACAAATTCAACATTGCCAAAGTATCCATGATTGTAATTGGTATTCTACTGGCGTACTTAATATAGAAAAAAACACAATCTCCTTATAAAAAAAAATTTAAATTGTTTTTCATTTCTCAACGTTTATAAAAAAGCGATTAAACTATCTCTTTTTTATTGGTTAAACTTTCATTTAGAGCAATGTTATTCTGACGGATATATTTTATGAATAATCAAGCATTTAGACTCTATCACTTAAATTAACTTCTATATAATTCAAATAATTTGCATTATTAAAAATATTACCATTAATTTGCCAAAAATACATTCTTGAGAAGTTTCTGTCTTTATGAGATTGACGCCAAATTATTAATAAATTCACAGAAGAAACAATGAGAAAAAATTACTTAAGGACTTTAATAAACATCTGTTTACATGTTTAATTTTTTTAGAAGAAGGCCTAAAGAATATACCAAAATTGAAAATCATATTTTTGGTATAATTACTGAGTTATTAAAAATAAGCGCTACCGATATCAATTGTGATGAACTAGGTGGAAAGTATTATTTAAGTAACGAAGAACAACATTTTAGAGTTACAATATTCAGTAATGATTCAGTGATCAGAATGACCAATACACGTGATTCTGTTGCCGAGAAATATGACAAAGTTTTTGTTGAAAATGTTTTAAGGGCGGTCAAAGAAGAAAAACATCGCAGAATGGAATTGGTTTGCGATTCGATTACGAATAGTATAGAAAAAATGGCAGAACGATTACATCACACCCTTATCGAATCAAATGAGGAGGAAGAAACAAAAGAAGGAGAAGAAGACACTTTTCTAAAAAGCGTTTAAAAATAAAAATGAGGGTTTAACTTTTTAATTAAAGTTGAACCTTTTTTTTCAATTATAACTAACCATAATACAATATTCCAGATACAGTATTACTGGTTTACTAAAATGTTATCTTAAGCAAAACAAACATTTTTATTACTATTTTTTCATTTTTCAGAGAATAGTAAGTTTTAAAATTCCCTAACTTTACCAAGTATAAAAGTTGTCAATTTTAAAGCAAAACAATGAACTTCACTAAGACCACCGAACAATCTTCAAAATATGAACATTTAGAGAAAATGTCGGTTCAAGAATTACTTACCAATATCAATAACGAAGACAAAACTGTACCTCACGCAGTAGAAAAAGCTTTACCCCAAATAGAAACATTGGTAACCGAGATTGTTGCCAAAATGAAATTGGGTGGACGATTGTTCTACATTGGAGCCGGAACTTCCGGACGTTTGGGAATCTTGGATGCCTCAGAATGTCCTCCAACTTTTGGAGTTCCTTTTGATTTGGTTGTTGGTATTATTGCCGGTGGTGATACCGCCATTCGCAAAGCAGTAGAAAATGCCGAAGACAACGCGACTCAAGCTTGGATTGACTTAGAAGCTTTCAACGTAAATGAAAATGATGTTGTAATAGGAATCGCCGCTTCTGGGACAACTCCATATGTTATTGGAGGTCTACAGGCATGCAATTCCAAAAACATAAGTACAGGAAGCATTTCTTGCAACGCAGGAAGTCCGCTTTCGCAAACGGCAAAATTTCCAATCGAAGTTATTGTGGGACCTGAATTTGTAACCGGAAGCTCAAGAATGAAAGCCGGAACTGCCCAAAAATTGGTTCTGAATATGATTACCACGGCCACTATGATTCAGCTTGGAAAAGTAAAAGGAAACAAAATGGTCGATATGCAATTAAGCAACAGCAAATTGGTAGATCGTGGTATAAAAATGATTATGGGAGAAATTCCGGTAACCTATGAAGAAGGAGGTAAATTACTTGCAAAATATGGAAGTGTCAGAAAAGCCGTTGACAATTGGAAACAATAATTAATAAATAAAAAACTTAATGAAAAAAATAATTACTCTATTTACTGTTCTCCTTTCTACAATGGTCTTTTCCCAAGAAATAACAACTAAAAAAGGTCTCTTTTTTGCCGAAGGAAAACAACTTTCAAATAAAGAAGTAAAAACATTATTAGCATCTAATACCAAAGCTTTAGCACTTTTCAAAGCTTCAAAAACCAAAGCTTCCGTAGGTGGTTTTTTACTAGGATTTGGTGGTGGTTTAGTCTTGGCTGACCTAGTTTCGGGAGCGATTGCTGATATAAAATATCCTACAGCGCTAACTTATGTTGGCTTAGCTTCACTAGCTGCTTCAATCCCCGTCTTATCAGGGAGAACAAAAAAAAGAAATGATGCTCTCGCTCTTTATAATGAAGGCTTAAAAAAGTCGGCTACAAAAGATTCAAATTTTGAACTAAATATAATTGTCAATCAAAGCGGTTATGGCTTACAATTTCAATTTTAAAAAAATGACAAACAAAGAATTATTAGCAAAAGGAATAAAATATTTAACAGGAGCTTTACCGCTTATGTTTATTGGCCCGACCGTTATTTATAATGCATTTATGAATCAACATACCAATTGGCACTATTTGGTTTTAGCTGTAGGAATCATTGCTTGTCTCGCGTCAATGTATTTGATGTTTGTAGGTTTAAAAATAATAATGAAAGGCATATTTAACGACTAATGGAAGACCTAATACACATTCAAAAAACATTTGAAAAAGTAACCTATATCGGTAAGAAGATTAACAATCGTGAATTTGAGGATTGCGTTTTTAAAAACTGTGATTTTTCGAATAGTGATTTTTCGAACAATAGTTTTATGGATTGTGAATTCATAGAATGTAATTTATCGATGACCCAATTGGGAGGTTCTAGCCTAAAGACCGTTAGCTTCAAGAACTGCAAACTAATGGGGATTCAATTTCAATCATGTCAGGATTTTTTATTCAATGTTCAATTTCAAGATTGCATTTTGGACTATAGTTCTTTTGCGAATAAAAAAATGCCTAAGACCAAATTCAATTCCTGTTCGATGAAAGAAGTTACTTTTATCGGAACCAATTTGACCCAATCGGTTTTTGGAAACTGTAATTTGGATAATGCTATTTTTAACGATACTATTTTGGCCGGTGTTGATTTTACAACGGCCTACAACTTTAAAATTGACCCGGAATTTAACCCAATGAAAAAAGCAAAATTTTCCAGTCAGGGAATTGTGGGGCTTTTGGATAAATATGATATAAAAATTGAGTGATTATGAATGCAGCCTCATCCTATCTTGAAAGTGTAAAAAAGCAATTTCTCTACTATAAAATGTTGGGAGAAAAAGCCATGGAACAACTGGAGCCAGAACAACTTTTTGTATCTGTAAATGAAGACACCAATAATATTGCCGTGATTGTAAAACATCTTTCAGGGAATATGCTGTCGCGCTGGACGGATTTCCTAACCACGGATGGTGAAAAGGAATCGAGAAATCGAGATGCAGAATTTGAAAATGATTTGCAAACCAAAGAACAGGTTTTGGCTTTATGGGATTCGGGTTGGGATTGTTTTCTGGGTGCTTTAGAAAGTTTACAGCCTGAACAACTTTCGAAAATTATTTATATCCGGAACGAAGGCCATACGGTTATTGAAGCCATAAATAGACAACTAGCACATTATCCGTATCATGTTGGGCAAATTGTTTTTTATGCCAAACAACTGAAAAATAGTGAATGGAATAGTTTATCTATTCCAAAAAATAAATCAAATAATTATAATGCAGATAAATTTGCACAGGAGAAAACAATCAAAAATTTTACGGAAGAAGAATTTAGACGATTAAAATAAAATACATGATGCGTATTGCCCCAGATGGAAGTGAAAACCCCGCAATCTCGTTGACTTAAATATTTTGTGTTTGCAAAGCGACTAAAAGAAGCTCTCGCAAACACTTAAAAATTTTGTCAACGAGACGAGGAGTTGCAACAGACTGCTGGATTAGGCACAAATAAAAAATCATTACTAATAAACTACAAATGAAAAAGATAATATTACTCTCCCCTTTATTGCTGTTAATCTCCTGCTTTGATGTTGAGCGCAACTGCAGGGACTTTAAAACCGGAAAATTTAAATTTGAATATGAAATTAATGGTGTAAAAAAAACAACCGTTTTTGAACGTAATGATAGTATTGAAATAGAGACTTTTGAAGGCAAAACAGACACATCTACCGTTCGTTGGGTAAATGATTGCGAATATGTTTTGCAGAAAAAACACCCGAAAAACAAGGCCGAAGAGAAAGCAATAGGCATGAAAATTTTGACAACTACAAAAAATTCCTATACCTTTGAATTTGGAATGGTTGGTGTCGATTCGAAACAAAAAGGAACGGTTATCAAGATTGCAGATTAAAGAATTCAGTCCCGAAGGCTTTCGGGAGCAGATTTCAAAAACTTATGTTTTTTTTAAACCCTAATATTATAAAATGGAAGTATTCTTAAACCCGGATGCGTGGATTGCCTTATTAACATTAACATTTCTTGAAATTGTTTTAGGTATTGACAACATCATTTTTATCTCTATTGCAACTGGAAAATTAGCTATTGAAGACCGCAAAAAAGCAACTAAAGTAGGGATGTTTTTGGCTATGTTTATGCGAATTGCGCTCTTGTTTGGAATCAATTTCTTAACCCAAATGAAAAAACCATGGTTTACGATCGATTGGAGTTGGTTACATGCAGGAATCACGGGCCAAAGTATCATTTTGTTATTAGGAGGCTTATTCCTGATCTACAAAAGCACCAATGAAATTCGCGAAAAAGTTGACGAGAGAGGTCATGAAGAAAAAGAATTGGGTAAAGCTGCCGCAAAATCTTTTCAAAGCGTTATTCTACAAATTATAATGATTGACTTGGTTTTCTCTTTCGACAGTATATTGACCGCTGTAGGGATGACTAACGGCGTTGAAGGAGCTTTAGTTATTATGATTACTGCCGTAGTAATTTCGGTTTTAATAATGATGCAATTTGCAGTTCCAGTTGGAAATTTTGTTAACAAACATCCTTCTATTCAAATTTTAGGATTATCCTTTTTGATTTTAATTGGATTTATGCTATTGACTGAAAGTGCTCATTTGTCAAATGCCCTTATTTTTGGAAGTCATGTGACTCCAGTACCAAAAGGCTACTTGTACTTTGCTATTTCCTTCTCTTTATTTGTCGAAATATTAAATATGAAAACAACCAAAAATAAAAAATCATAATAGGATTCAAAAAGTATCCAGTTACCTAAAGTAGCTGGATTTTTTTTTACAATAGATTTATTATCATATAAATAAAATGAAAAATACTATTTCACATAGAGTTGCCGATTTTTTAAAAGGCTTTCCTCCTTTTACTTTTTTAAACCAAAAAGATATCGAAATCTTATCGGAACAGATATCCATTATTTACAAGGAAAAAGACAGTGTTATTTTTGCCGAGAACGAAGATACACACGATTGCTTTTATATTGTTCATAAAGGAGCAGTCGCACTGAGAAAAGGTCCCAAAAATGATGTTTTAGACATGTGTGATGAAGGAGATATTTTTGGTTTGAGACCACTTATAGCCAATGAAAACTACAAGATGGAAGCCAGAACGTATGAAGAAAGTATTCTTTATGCTATTCCGATTGCCCTTTTTAGGCCTTATGCACTAGAGAACAAAGATGTTGGCAATTTCCTAATTCAAAGTTTTGCTTCCAATACCCGAAATCCTTATTCTAAAAGTCATAGAGGTAAGCTGTATGGGGAAACTTTGGCAGGAGAAATTCTGGATACTGACAACAAATTATTAGACATTCAGCCCGTAAAATATTCCAAAAAAATAGTCACTTGTTCGTCTATAACCACTGCAAAAGCCATAGCCGAAATTATGACCAAAAAAAATGTCGGAGCTGTACTTGTTGTAGAAGATAAACTGCCTATCGGTATTATCACCGATAAAGATTTAAGAAACAAAATTGTAACGGGTGAATATCCTATCACTACGTCGGCTTCCCTAATCATGACGAGCCCTGTTATTACCTATCCCAAAAAACTGACTACCACTCAAGCACAGATGGCTATGATGAAAAGCAACATCAGCCATATATGTCTAACTAAAGATGGTACTCCCAATACAAAAGCGGTAGGTATCCTTTCCAAACACGACGTGATGGTCTCTTTGGGAAATAATCCTGCTGTATTAATAAAGGCAGTAAAAAGAGCTAAAAAATACAAGGAAATCAAACCCATACGCGCCAGTATCATGCAATTATTGCAAGGGTATTTGGATCAAAATATACCAATTTCACTGACATCAAAAATTATCACCGAACTGAATGATGTGTGCATCCAACAAGTTATTGAAATAGCATTAAAAAAAATGAGCACCCCACCACCAGCTAAATTTGCGTGGCTGGCAATGGGAAGTCAAGGACGTAGTGAACAGTTATTGCAAACCGACCAAGATAATGCTTTAGTTTATGAAGATGTATCCGAGGATTTAAGAGAGAAAACCAAAAAATATTTCTTAGAATTAGCCATGCATGTCAACAAAGGATTATTTGAAATTGGATACGATTATTGCCCTGCCGAAATGATGGCTTCTAATCCTAAATGGTGTTTAAGTCTTGATGAATGGAAAAAACTAGTACATCATTGGATTACCAATACCGGAAAAGACGAAGTACTGCTGTCTTTCATTTTCTTTGATTACAGTCTTTCGTATGGTGACAGTGAACTTGCAAACAAACTATCTGATTACATTCTGGAAGATATAAAAGCAAACCCAGTATTTTATCTTCATTTAGTGAGTGGTGCTTTGCAAAGCCCTTCTCCTACTGGATTCTTTAGAGAGTTTTTATTAGAACAGGATGGTGCCAACAAAGATTTTTTTGACATAAAAAGAAGAGCACTAATGCCTTTGAGTGATGCCGCAAGAGTATTGATTCTATCCCATGCGGTAAAATCTATTAGCAATACTCCTGAACGTTTTGAAAAATTAGCAGAATTGGAACCACAGAATAAAGAATTGTACCTAGCGTGTTCCTACTCCTACAGAGCCTTACTGAAATTTAGAACTAAACAAGGATTATTGCATAATGATTCCGGTCAATACATTGCCTTGGGAGACCTAACAAAGCTAGAAAAAATAAAGCTCAAGAGTACCTTTAAAACCATTAAAGAGATACAGGAAATCATTTCAATCCGTTTTAATCCTTCAAATATATTGTAATGAAAGACTTTTTAAAAAAAAGCAAAGCAAGTCTCTTTGATTTTTTAAAAATTAAAGAAAAAACAATTGACAAAACACTTTCTAATCGAGTAGATAGTACTCGCTTTGTAGTTCTAGATACAGAAACTACGGGCTTTGATCATGAAAATGACCGAATACTTTGCATTGGGGTCGTTACATTACAAAACGGTGTAATTTCAATTCCTGATAGTTTTGAGATTTATATTCACCAAGAGCATTACGATAAAAGCAGTGCACAAATTCACGGTATTTTGAAAGATTGGGTTATGGACAAGCCCTCAGAATTAGAAGCATTACAACAATTTTTGACATTTTTGGGAGATGCTATCATCATTGCACATCATACTATATTTGATATAACAATGATAAACCGTGCTCTTGAACGAAATGGTCTCCCCATTTTAACAAATAAAACATTGGACACTGCGTATCTTTATAAAAAAACACTCATCATGTCTAATTTACTGGAACGCAAAGACCATTATGCCTTGGATGATCTTGCCGATAAATTCGATATCTCCAAAAAAGACCGACACACTGCAATGGGCGATGCTTATATCACTGCAATTGCTTTCCTGAAAATTGTAAAAAAACTTAAAGATTTAAAAGGCAAAAAAGAATTTACTTTAATAGATTTGTTCAAATATTAAATTGTACACAGGAGATTTTTGCAAAATAAAATTATTTTTTAAATCTTAATTAAGCCAAAAAAGCTCCTAAAACAGGAGCTTTTTTTGGCTTAATTAAAACAGTACAACCTGTCCGTCATCATCTAATTGGATATCGGCATCATCGCCATTGGTTTCACCCTGTACTTCTATTTCTTCCGGAATAATTTCTTCCGGAATTTCGTACGGTAAGGGTTCCAATAGATTCACCTGCTTCAGTTTATCGGTAGTCAATTGATTACCGAGCGCTTTAAATCCTTTAACGGCAATAAAAGACTCAATATCTACAGTCATATTCTCTTTTTGAACTCCTTTTACTTTAGTAAAAACTAATTCGGCTACAGGACGATAATCTGTTGCTACGATTTCTAATCTTGAGTTTGGATGTTCCGTAATAAAACTTTCCTCTTTATTTTCGGTTTCTACCAAAAATCGTTTGATGTAATAACGTTCTTTTTCACCATCATAATAAATAGCCGAAATAGGTTTTTTAGGAATCCACTTCTCCAAAACAATCATATCTTCATCAAAATGAGTAGTCAATTCGGGTGTAATGACTTTTATTTTTCCAGCTTGTGAAATCACTAAAATTTTATCACTTGGCCTAAATTCGCCCAACAATTCTCCTCTAGCATCTACATTCAATCGTTGCACCGTATCATCAAACCAAACCTTTCTAGGTAATAATGTTGAAATACCTTTCTCTTTCAATTCAATTTTTTTGATTGGATATTTAGAAACTAAATTCCCTTTGGAAGCACGTCCCTTAATAGCTAAAGCAGCAAAATCAATATCGAATTTCAGTTTTTTGATACTTCCCACTTGGCGTAATAAAATCGTAATTACCTCCGCTTCTCCATTTGGATTACAAGAAAAATACAAAGTTTGCGAACCCGCAGTTTCATTCGTCAAATCATACGGTTTGTCACGTGTAACTCCAGAAACATTGAATCGTTTTATATAAGATGGCCCTGATTTTCCGTCACGGTAAATCATATTATAAATGGTACGTTTATCACTTTTGTCAAAAATGGCAACGTGGATGATATCTTTACCAACGAATGTTTTGGCATCGACTTTGGTAATCATCATTTTTCCGTCTCTTAGAAAAACAATCACATCATCAATATCGGAACAATCAGTAACATATTCGTCTTTTTTCAAGCTAGTTCCCACGAAGCCTTCTTCCCTATTTACGTACAATTTTGTATTTCTTAAAACTACTTTTGTAGCTTCGATATCATCAAAAATACGCAACTCGGTTTGGCGTTCTCTGCCTTTACCGTATTTCTCTTTTAATCTTGTAAAATAAGCTATCGCAAAATCGATAATATGTTCCAAATCGTATTTTACCTGTTCGATGCTTCCTTCCAAAGCTTCGATTTTGTCTTGTGCTTTATTGCTATCGAATTTCGAAATACGCATAATTCGGATATCCAATAACCTCAAGATATCTTCTTCGGTTACCGCTCGCTTCAAATTCTTGGTAAACGGTTTTAACCCATCGTCAACTGCTTGAATTACATCTTCCCGGGTCGTTTTATCCTCAATATCGCGGTAGATTTTATTTTCGATGAAAATACGCTCCAAAGACAAGAAATGCCATTGCTCTTCGAGTTCACCCAATTGAATTTCGAGTTCACTTTTCAAAAGCTGAACGGTTCGGTTAGTCGAAATTTTCAACATATCCGAAACCCCGATAAACAAGGGTTTATTATCCTCAATCACACAACCCAAAGGCGCCACCGAAGTTTCGCAAGCAGTGAATGCAAACAAGGCATCAATTGTTTTATCTGGAGAAACTCCAGGAAAAAGATGTATTAATATCTCTACTTCAGCAGCAGTATTGTCTTCTATTTTTTTGATTTTGATTTTACCTTTATCATTGGCTTTCAAAATACTGTCAATCAATGTTGTCGTATTGGTCGAAAACGGAATTTGGGTAATCACCAAGGTATTTTTGTCCAGCTGACCAATTTTGGCACGAACACGAACACGACCACCACGCATTCCATCATTATAATTGGACACATCGGCGATTCCTTGCGTCAAGAAATCGGGATACAATGTAAATGGCTTTCCTTTCAGAATTTTAATGGACGAATCTATCAATTCATTAAAATTATGAGGCAAAACTTTAGTCGAAAGCCCCACAGCAATCCCCTCGGCTCCTGATGCCAATAATAGCGGAAATTTTACAGGCAGGTTATTTGGCTCGGCACGACGTCCATCATAGGAAACGCCCCAATCGGTAATTTTTGGAGAATACAAAACTTCCAAAGCGAATTTTGACAAACGTGCTTCGATATAACGAGAAGCCGCAGCTCCATCACCTGTTAAGATATTCCCCCAGTTCCCTTGACAATCAATTAATAATTCTTTCTGGCCAATTTGCACCATTGCGTCACCAATACTCTGATCACCGTGCGGGTGATACTGCATGGTGTGACCAACAACATTGGCAACCTTATTGTAACGACCATCGTCCAACTCTTTCAAAGAGTGCATGATTCTACGTTGTACGGGTTTGAAACCATCCTCAATAGCAGGAACAGCTCTCTCCAGAATTACATAAGAAGCATAATCCAAAAACCAATCTTTGTACATTCCCGTAACTTTGGTAATGGTATCGCCTTCCTCATTATCATTCTCGTAAAAATGCTGCCCTTCAAAATGCTTGGCTTCAACATTGATAATTTCATCGGAATCATTATCTTCTTGATTTTCATCATTAGAATGATTTTCCGAATTATTTTCTTCGCTATCTGGAATTATGTTATCGTCTTCTTCGTCTTTCATTTATTTATTATAAAAATATAGGAATAACTACTTTTCCTTTTAAACTTATTTCACTTCTTCCAAAACATCAATCTCCACCTTCAGATTCTTGATAATGAAATCTTGTCGGTCAGGGGTATTTTTACCCATATAAAACGACAATAATTGTTCTATAGAAGTGTTTTTATCCATCATAATAGGATCTAGACGAATCGTTTCTCCGATGAAATTCTTGAACTCGTCTGGCGATATTTCTCCCAATCCCTTAAATCGGGTGATTTCCGGTTTTGGTTTTAATTTTTCTATAGCGTCTTTTCGTTCTTCTTCAGAATAGCAGTAAATGGTTTCTTTCTTGTTTCGAACTCTAAAAAGCGGTGTTTGCAAAATATACAAATGGCCTTCCTTGATTAATTCTGGGAAAAATTGCAGAAAAAAAGTAATCAGTAATAATCGAATGTGCATTCCGTCGACATCGGCATCGGTTGCAATTACGATGTTGTTGTAACGCAATTTTTCTAATCCGTCTTCAATGTCCAGCGCCGCTTGCAATAAATTGAATTCTTCGTTTTCATACACAATTTTTTTACTCATTCCGTACGAATTCAAAGGCTTACCACGCAAACTAAAAACCGCCTGAGTATTCACATCACGGGATTTAGTAATCGACCCAGAAGCCGAATCTCCCTCGGTAATAAACAACGTACTTTCTAAGCTCTTAGGATTTTTGGTATCAGGAAGATGCGCACGGCAATCTCTTAATTTCTTATTGTGCAGATTGGCTTTCTTGGCACGATCTGTAGCCAATTTTCGAATACCTGATAATTCTTTACGCTCGCGTTCGGCTTGGAGAATTTTTCGCAACAAAGCATCGGCAGTTACTGGATTTTTATGCAAATAATTGTCTAGCTTTGTTTTTACAAAATCATTTACAAAGGTACGAACCGAAGGCATTCCGGGTTCAGAACCCATGTCAGTAGAACCTAATTTAGTTTTGGTTTGCGACTCGAAAACAGGCTCCATTACTTTGATGCTTATCGCACTCACAACTGATTTTCGTACATCTGAAGCTTCAAAACTTTTGTTGTAAAACTCTCTTATCGTTTTGACAATCGCCTCACGATAAGCAGCAAGATGTGTTCCTCCCTGTGTGGTGTTTTGCCCGTTTACAAAAGAGTGGTATTCTTCACTGTATTGTGTTTTGCTATGCGTCAAAGCCATCTCAATGTCATCTCCTTTGAGATGAATAATAGGATACTCTAAATCATCAGCATGTATGGTTTCTTCCAGTAAATCTTTTAATCCATTTTCGGAATAATATTTTTCTCCATTAAAAATTATCGTCAATCCATTGTTCAAATAACAATAGTTTTTAAGCATTTTAATTACATACTCAAATCTGAATTTATAATTTTTAAAGATTGTTTCGTCTGGAATAAAAGAGACTTTAGTCCCCTTTCGTTTTGTAGTTTCAATAATATCTTCTTCCAAAACTAAATTTCCTCCAGAAAACTCAGCTGCTTTTTGTTTGTCCTCACGAACGGATTCTACACGAAAAAAATGAGACAATGCATTTACCGCTTTTGTCCCGACTCCATTCAAACCAACCGATTTCTTGAAAGCCAATGAATCGTATTTACCTCCAGTATTCATTTTGGACACCACATCAATTACTTTTCCTAATGGAATTCCACGTCCATAATCACGAACAGTAACTGTTTTATCTTTAATGGTAACTTCGATGGTTTTACCAGCCCCCATCACAAATTCATCGATACAATTATCGAGAACCTCTTTTAATAAAATATAAATACCATCATCTGGCGAAGACCCATCACCGAGTTTCCCAATGTACATTCCGGGACGCATACGGATGTGTTCTTTCCAGTCGAGAGAACGGATATTATCTTCGGTGTATTGATTTTGATCTGACATTTTTACTTTTGTGGATTTTGTGCTAATGTAGTTGAAATCGAGAGAAAATAAAAATGTAAATTAGAGAAGTTATTAATAATTGCATTTCACAAAACAGTTTTCCATCGAATGAAAACCTATTCAAACTTTCATTTTTTTCTATGAAAACATTCAACTAATTCTATATTATAGATTCTTACGATAGCGATTCGAAAAGACATCTCTTTTGTATTTCATAACACTATAAATCTTCTAGCATTTCCTTTTTTAAAGGCTTAGTCATGAATTTTTTAACAATAGAATATTCAAATGCACGGTCAATATCATTTTGATCACTGGAAGAAGAAAGCATTAAAACTTCACAATGTTTATCTACGACTATAGGAAATTTAATTAATTCATCCAGAAACTCAAAACCATCCATCATAGGCATTCTGATATCCAGAAAAATTAACTCCGGAAATTCTTCTTTATCCTCTTTAATAGTTTCTAAGTATTCTAATGCCTCAACTGCAGTTTTTTTAATGGTGATTTTTTCTGCAATTTGACTTTTATTTATAGTATGATTCGTTATGTAATTGTCTATATCGTTATCATCAATCAATAATACGTGTTTCTTAGTCATGGGTGTTATTTATTATTTATTCGAAATAAAATTTATGTCCATTTATATTTTTTTTGACATTATTGAACTATGTATCTCTTTTCTCTAAGTATCATAATTATCAATCATGAATATGGATTACATAAAACTAATTCAATTTGTCAATTTGATTTGGAACCTCTACAATAAACTTAGTCCCTACTCTTAATTCGGATTCGACTGTTATTTTTCCTCCAAGTTTTTCGAGAGTTTCCTTAACAATATACAAACCGAGGCCTGAACCTGAAGAATGCGTGGTCGCTCTATAGAACATTTCAAATATTTTTTCTCTGTCTTTGGCAACTATACCAATTCCGTTATCTTTTATTATAAAAATCGCTCTGCTTTCATTATAACTTATTGAAAAATTCACAAACTGATTTTGTTTAGACAAATCCTTATATTTAATGGCATTAGAACACAGATTAGCTATAATTACACTCAATCTTCTGAAATCTGATACAAATTTTCCCTCTGATAGTATTTCAACTTCAAAATTTACATTTTCTATACCCTCCATAAATTTATGGTTTAATTGTATCGCTTGAGTTAATTTTTCAAAATCAATTACTTCTCTTGCTACCTCCATTCTCGCATTTCTGGAATAATGAAGTATCTCTTCGATAAAACCATCTAATTTTTCCACACTACCATTAAGCATTTCTAATCTATCATGCATTATGGTATCATTCGGTTCAATACCTTCTTTTGTAATATGAATAAGGCCTAACATCGATTTGAGTGGAGCACGCAAATCATGGGAAGCACTATAAACAAAACGATCTAATTCTGAATTAGCTTTTTTTAGTTCATCATTATAACGAATAAGATCATCCTCAAAGTTTTTACGTTCTGTAATATCTCGCATAATTTTTGAGGCTCCAATTATATTTCCCAACACATCTCTTATAGGCGAAACCGTAAGAGATACATCAATAATTTGCTGGTCTTTTTTTAATCTCTTGGTTTCATAGTGATCAACTGAATTCCCTTTTCGAATTTCTCCCAAAATCTTTCGTTCCTCCCCTCGCAGATCTAAGGGCAATAGCAAAGAAATATGCTTTCCAATAGTTTCCTCTGGTGTATACCCTAAAACTTTTTCTGCTCCTAGATTCCATGAAGTTATAATACCATCAATAGTTTTACTAATAATCGCATCATCTGATGAATTGACAATAGAAGCTGTTAATGCCAATTGTTCGTCAAGCTTTTTACGATTAGTTATATTTCTATAATTGATAATAAAGGCTCCAACATTTTCATTCTGCAGCAAGTTCAAAACAGTACCTTCAATCCAAATAATATGTCCCTCTTTGTGAATAATACGAAACTGATTTTGCATGGGAACTCCTGGAGAAAGAAATGATTTTTTATAAAATTTTTGTTGCTTTTCATATTCATCGGGATGCATAAAACTGAATACCGATTTTAGTTTTACTTCTTCAAAACTATAGCCTGAAATATTTTCGGATGAAGGACTTTGATATTCGATCTCAAATTTTTCATTAACTAAAATAATGGCATCACTTATATTCTCAGTCAAAGCCCGATGCTTTTCTTCACTTTGTTTTAATTTAACTTCAGCCTGTTTTTTTTCGGTTAAATCTGTCCCAAAAATCATTACATGCGTAACCTCATCATTCGTGAGCATGGGCACAAATCTTGATCGAAACCAACGACCATGACTTAATGCATACTCAAGTTCCAGATTCTCACCTGTTTCAAAGCATTTCTTTATAGCTTCTCTTGCAGATTGTTGGCTCTCTTCCGGTAAAACCGAAATACAATTTACCCCAATGAGTTGTTCAGGAGTCATACCCCCTGGGGTTCCTCTATTAATTAGTTCTATTTTATAGTTTTTATTGACATACAAAATAATATCAGGAGAATTCTCAAACTGTTTTTTAAACATTTCTGCGGCTCTCTTTTTTTCTGTTATTACTTCGGTAAACATGATAATACCGCCTATGTCACCTGTTGCTTTGTACCACGGATGAATATCCCATCTCAACCATTCAATATTCCCATCTTCTCTTACAAAAAAGTCTTCATTTTTACTTTCAATAGCTCCATTCAAACACCGTTGATGAATTTCTTTCCATTCCTGAGACAAACCCGGAAAAACTTCATAATGTGATTTACCAATTATCTGAAGACTTTCAATATTATAATCGGCCATCCATCTATTGCTAGCGGCTATGTATTTCATTTCAAGATCAAACATAGCCAATGCCGCAGGACTGTGTTCTATAAATAAAGTCATCTGAGCATTACGCTCCCCTAATTCGTTTTTATATCTCACCTGTTCAGTCACATCACGCCCCAGTGACAAAACTGCTGGCTGATTATTATAAACGATTTTGTGAGAAGCAATTTCCATCAACATCGTCTCACCGTTTTTTGCAAAATGAATCCAATGATTTTTACTTGTTATTATAGCTTCATCATTATTCAAAATAGTATCGGCAAAGTTTCTTATTCTTTCACAATCCTCTTGAGGACGATAATCCAAAACAGTCATTGATTTCCATTCCTCTCTACTGTATCCGTATTTTTCTAGTACAGCTTCATTTACTTCCTCTACTTTCAGGGTTTCCAAATTCCATATTATTATGTAAGCTGGATTATTATCAAACAGGTATCTGTATTTTTCTTCTCGTTTCTTTAATTCTTCTTTCGCTTTTATCTTATCTGTTACATCATTTGCAAGCGATAAAATAGCGGAACGATTATTATAAACTATTTCATGGGATGTAATTTCAACCAAAATTTTCTCTCCATTTTTTTTCAAATGATTCCTATACCCGTTAGTAACAGTTCTAGGACTACCTTTATCTAAAATCCGATCTCTAAAATTCTTAATTATCTGATGTTCCTCTTCTGGACGATAATCAAAAACTGTCATTTCCCCCCACTCTTCTATAGTATATCCATATTTTGTAAGCACAAGTTCATTGACTTCCAATACTTTGAAAGTTTCCAAATCCCATATAATTATTGTCGCTGGGTTTTTATCAAATAAATAACGGTATTTATCTTCTGATTCTTTAACTAGATTTTGTATTTTATTTTGTTCTGTAACATCTCGAATAATTGCAAAAAAACCTTTTCCCTCTATCAATCGATTACTAATTTCTGTATCGATTGCTGTTCCGTCTTTTCTCTTAATTTTTCTATAAAGTATTGCATATTTATCTTTCTTGATTTTTTCAATATCAAGCTTCTGTTTTTCTAATTGATCGGGAAATATTAAATCCGAAATTTTCATTTTTAAAAGTTCCTGCCTGGAATATCCAAATAATTTGCAGGCATGATCGTTTAAATCGCTGACTCTCGTGTCCTCATTCAATACAAGAATTGCTTCACCAGCATATTCAATTAGATTTCTATAATTCAAATCGCTTACAACTAATTTATCTTCATTTAAATTAAAACCATTAATAATAGCGCGATACTTTTTAATTAAATAAAAAGCAAAAGGAATTAGAAAAGCAAAAGCGATTATGAGTATGATCAAAAATTTATTGATATAAGCATCATAAGCAACCAAATCATCTTTATATATCTTTTTCCCAATTTGGACTTGTAAACGAAGTAAAGCACTTACCTCTGTTAAGACTGGACTTATTGTTAAAAACAATTCGTCATTAACAATACGATTTAAAGCAATAGCATCTTCTTTATCTAGAATATTTATTAGCTTTTCAACCTTAGTTGTTGATTTTTCCAACAAGAATGCCATTTTTTGGGCAATTTGTTTCTCTTTTGGGACAAGATAGCTAAGCGAATACGACTTCCAGTTGACAGTAATACTATCCTGAGCTTTTCTAATTTCTTTTCTTGCTTCTTTAAAGGTAATTTGTTTTGTATTTGCTTGTTGCGCTATTAAAAGTATGCTTGTTGAATAAAAACGAATATCTCCCAACTGATTCATTGGAAGTATTCTATCGGCGTAAAGTTCATGTGAAGTATTGTTTAGTTTTTTAATTTCTAAAACACCATAAACACCTAATGTTACAAGAAACAAGGACATAACAAATACCAATAAGGAGAATTCTAAGGATGCTTTTATCTTATTTATCATATCATAACTTTATTGTCTTACATACCGAATTTATAACACTTAAAAAAGAAAATTAAAATCAGTAAAATTTCATTAAAAGTTTACGAAAAAAAATTACTTTTAATAAAATAATGGTACAATTTAGTAAAATTTAATGAACAATTAAAAGGTCTTTATAATCTCTTGCAATTGTTTGTCTAATTCTGAATTTGAAATGACATTCACTTTAATATCAAAATTATCATTAAAACTTGGTAATGAGAAAACGGCTTTAATATCGGCAGTAAAACGGGGAAAATTGCTTTTGGCGATTTCTAAAACACTGGCTCCACCTCTGGCTCCGGGTGAAGTAGCCATCAACAACATTGGTTTATCCTGAAATATTTTTCCGTTTATTCTAGAACACCAATCCAAAGTATTTTTAAAAGCCGCACTGTAATTTCCGTTATTTTCTGCAAGTGAAACCACCAAAAAATCGGCAGTAGCGATTTTTTCTAAAAAGGCTTTCGCCAAAGGATGCTGGCCAATTACCTCTTCCTTATCAACACTGAATAACGGCATTTCATAATCATTTAGATCCAAAACCTCTACTTGGCCATTTTCAAACAAACCTGCAGCATAAGTGACTAATTTTTTATTAATTGATTTTTTACTTGGACTTCCGGCAAAGGCTATAATTTTCATATTATTATTTCTTAGGTTTTATCTATTTCTAAAATTTCTTTTATAACTTCAACTGAATATTCATTTGGAAAAATTTTACCGCCATATGTCTTTGCATACACTTTGGTAAATTCGGCTCCAAAGTAAAGAATTATAGCCGAATAATATACCCAAACCAATATAATTATTACTGATCCCGTGGCGCCATATATGGAACCAATGGTAGAATTACCCAGATAATATCCAATAGCAAATTTCCCTATCATAAATAATATTGCAGTACATCCAGCTCCAAAACAAGCATCTCTCCACTTTATAATTCCGTCTGGCAATGTTCGAAAAATAATGGCAAAAAGCAATGTGATTATGGAAAAGACAATTACTGAATTTATAAAATAAAATAAGTAAATCGTACTTTCTGGAAAATATAATTTCAACCTAGAATTTACTATATCCAATATGACATTTACCAATAAACTAACAATCATCAAAAATCCTAATGAAACAATCATCGAAAAAGACATCAATCGGTTTTGAATAAACTTTTTAAATCCTTTATTTGGTTTGGCACGTAAACCCCAAATATAATTGATTGAACTTTGAATCTCTGCAAAAACTCCAGAAGCTCCGATTAACAACATCGTTACACCAAATATAGTCACAAAAACATTACTGCCAGAAAGTTCAACATTCTTTATAGCACCTTGAATCTGAATAGCGGCATCATTCCCAACCAAACTTTTAATTTGACCATATAGCTGCCCAGTAACTGCTTCCTCCCCAAAGAAAAAACTGCAAATTGTAATGATAATAATTAAAAGTGGCGGTAGTGCAAAAATGGTGTAATAGGCCAAAGCCGCACTTAGTTTTATAGCATTATCATCGATAAATTCTAAAGTTGTGATTTTAAGCAAAAACCAAGATTTAGACAATAAGTCCTTATTCAGCATAATCTGTTTATTGAAAATTTATTCAAAGTTATGCAATGCTTTTTTCCAAAGTTTTATATAATTATTTTTAGTTTTTATAACTTTAAAAATACTTTTTTAAATTAAAATTCAATTTTAATTTAATTATTAGCCCAAAATAAATCTATAAAAAATCATCTATAAAAAAACCTGCAAAATGACTCTTGCAGGTTTCTATCTATTTTCTTTATTCTTTTCTCTATTTTCTCGAAACTATACATTAAATCTAAAGTGCATTACGTCACCGTCTTTTACGATATATTCTTTTCCTTCTACTTTGAATTTTCCGGCTTCTTTACATTTAGCTTCCGACCCGTATTGAACGAAATCTTCATAAGCAATTACCTCAGCACGAATGAAACCTTTCTCAAAATCGGTATGAATCACTCCTGCTGCTTGTGGAGCCGTTGCTCCAATGTTGATGGTCCAAGCACGAACTTCTTTAACACCGGCTGTAAAATAAGTTTGTTGTTTCAATAGTTTGTAAGCAGCACGAATTAAAACAGATGCTCCAGGCTCGCTCAATCCCATATCTTCAAGAAAAACTTGACGCTCTTCATAACTCTCCAATTCCGTGATATCCGCTTCGGCACCTACCGAAAGAACAATAACTTCAGCATCTTCATCTTTAACCAATTCACGAACTTGATCCACATACTTATTTCCCGTAACAGCTGAATTCTCATCTACATTACAAACGTACAATACAGGTTTTGCAGTAATCAATTGAAAACTTTCCATCAATACTTCCTCATCGTTACTTTGTGGAGTTACTGTTCTTGCAGATTTTGCCTGCAAAAGTGCTTCTCTGATTCTGTCCAAAAGTGCTTTTTCAGTCTGTGCTTCTTTATTTCCGGTTTTGGCAGCGCGATTTACCTTCTCTAAACGTTTTTCAACGGTTTCAAGGTCTTTTAATTGTAACTCAATGTCAATAGTTTCTTTGTCACGAATAGGATTTACATTTCCGTCAACGTGAACAATGTTATCATTATCAAAACAACGCAAAACGTGAATAATAGCATTACACTCTCTAATGTTTCCTAAAAATTGATTCCCTAAACCTTCCCCTTTACTGGCTCCTTTTACCAATCCAGCAATATCCACGATATCTACAGTGGCCATTTGAACACGCTCCGGTTTTACCAGCAATTCTAATTTTTCGATTCTTGGATCTGGTACATTCACTACTCCAATATTAGGCTCGATTGTACAAAATGGAAAGTTGGCACTTTGCGCTTTTGCATTCGATAAACAATTGAATAATGTTGATTTTCCAACATTTGGTAACCCTACAATTCCTGCTTTCATATTATGTTTGTTTACAAATAACAGTTGTCTACTACTTGTTTTTAGTAATTCCTTTTTTAAAGTTTGCAAATATAAGGCATAAAGACATTACTCCACAAATATTCGCCCTTCCTTTTCATTCTTTAGCTTATATAAAGCCTTGAGGCACTAAAATTATCACCTACATATTATAAAAAGAAGCATTTTAAAATAACTACGGATCTTTACACTAAGTATAGAAAGTATTTTTATAAATCTTAAAAATACATCTATGCTTGCGATATCATCGCTAAATAAACATTATTGATGATTGTTCAAAATCTCCTCCGTGAAATAGATATATCCAAAAAAAAGAAAACTCTAAATTAAACCTCTATAATTACCAATTGCTTTTTTTACAACAAGTATAAACACCTGAAATTACCGTATTGATAATTTTAAACCTCTTTTAAGACAAAATATAACATTATATATTTTTTATGTTAATATTTTGTTATATTAGCATAAATAATTAACCAATAACCAACCAAACTTAATTGATTATGAAAAAAATCACATTACTATTCTTTTTGCTAAATGCCACCTTTATGCTGGCCCAAAGAGAAGTTTCCGGAGTCGTGAAAGACAAAACAGGCACACCACTGCCAGGAGTTAACGTCCAGGAAAAAGGAACAAAGAATGGAGTTTCTACTGATTCGGAAGGTAGCTACAAATTAAGCGTAAATGAAGGAGCCACATTAATTTTTAGCTACATAGGATATAATACGGCTACAAGATCAGCTACAACTGCTATCATCAATGTTGATTTAGAAGAAGAAACTGGCGGACAAAAACTAGACGAAGTTGTAGTTACTGGTTCGAGAACATCGACCAGAACCAACACTACATCGGCATTACCTATTGATGTTTTAAGCGCCAAAGACTTGACCTCTACTGGGCAAGCCACTTTCGACAAAGCATTACAGTACAGAATTCCGTCATTTAACACTGTAAACACACCCGTAAATGACGCTACATCATTACTGGATCCTTATGAGATTAGAAACATGGGACCAAGTAGAACATTAATCTTAATTAATGGTAAACGTAAAAACCTAAGCGCTCTTGTTTATGTACAAACTTCACCAGGACGTGGTGAAACAGGAGCTGATATTTCTGCAATTCCTACTGACGCAATTGAAAGAGTTGAGATTCTAAGAGATGGAGCTTCTGCTCAATACGGATCTGATGCTATTGCAGGTGTAATGAACATTATCTTGAAAAAGAATAGCAACACAGGCTCAGCAACTCTTAGGACTGGTATTACAAGTGAAGGTGATGGAGAAACATTTGGATTAACCATAAACAACGGAACAACTGTTGGCGATAGTGGATTTGTAAATTACACTTTAGATTTCTCAAAAACGGAAATGGCAAATCGTCCAGGTACAGTAGATGCTGACGGAGAATTCAATTACTGGGGAGGTACAACTGCAGGTATAAATACTTTGCCAGATATTAAAAACTTTTTATCAAAACATCCTGATGCTGGAAACATAAACGGATCACCAGAAACAGCAGCCGCTAAATTCGTTATCAATGGTGGTAAAGACATCAATGATCACACACAATTCTATTATAATGCAGCCTATGTTTACAAAAAAGTTAATTCATTTGCCAATTATAGAACTCCATATTGGAGAACTACTACTGACTTCCCATATTTGGCATCTTTATTTGGTGATGGCACACCAGCTTCATATCAAGGATATGTGCCAAGTTTTGAAGGAGAGTTAAATGATTACAACGCAACTATTGGATATAAATTTGAACAAGACGGCTGGAATGCAGATGCCAGTTTTACAACAGGCGGAAACCAACAAAATTACACCGTTTCAAATTCCCATAACCGCTCACAAGAAGATTTAGATGGAGACCCTACAACTCCGGATTTTATTTATGCACCAGATCCGAACGTTTATAGTGGCCCAATTGATTTTAATCCAGGTGGCGTAGGTTTTACACATTATGTAGGTAACATTGACATCAACAAAAGATTATCTGATAATTTCAGTTTTGCTTTTGGTTCTGAGTTTAGAACAGAAACATTTGAAGTTAGAGAAGGAGACGAAGCCTCTTATATTGGACTTGGAGCCGATTCTTATCAAGGTAACAGACCAGAAAACTCAGGTAAATTTAATCGCTACAATGTTGGTTATTATCTTAGTGCTTCTTTGGATGCCACAAAAGATTTACTATTTGAAGGAACAATTCGTTACGAAGATTATAGTGATTTTGGAAATAAAACAGTATGGAAATTAAGTTCAAGATATAAATTTATCGATGACAAAATTACTTTGAGAGGATCTGTTTCTACAGGGTTTAGAGCTCCTACATTACACCAAATTTACACTCAAAAAGTACAATCATCATTTGCTGCTGGCGGAATTCAGCTAGAAGGAATCATAAACAACGTGTCATCTGCAGCTAGATTAAGAGGTGTTCCAAGTTTGAAAGCGGAAAGTTCAACCAATTACACAGTTGGTATAGGGATTAATCCAATTAAAAACTTTAGTGCTACTTTAGATTACTATTATATTAGTGTAAAGGATCGTATCGTCTTGGGTGATAAAATTACTTTTAGCCCTGGCAACATTCAATCCTTTTTCACAAATGCTATAGACACTAAAACATCTGGTTTAGACCTTGTGGCCAACTACAGAAATATAGGATTAGGAACAGGGAAATTAGCTATAAATCTTTCAGGAAACTATACTATTGAAAATGCTTTAGATGGCGATGTTAGAAATATTGCAAGTGTTGAAGCAGTAGATCAATCAGTATTTGGCAAAACTTCGGAGGCTTTACTACTTACTTCGCGCCCAGAGTTCAAAGTAATTCTTGGAGCTGACTATGAAATAGACAAATTCACATTTTCACTAAACAATACTGTTTTTGGACCTGCAAAATTCAAAAATGCCGATTTATACGATAAAAACCTTACTGTTGAGTTCTTAACGAAAATGGTAACTGATTTAGGAATTTCTTATAGAGCTACTGATAAAATTAGCTTAGCTCTAAATGTAAACAACTTATTTAATGTATTACCAGAATGGGAATTAAAATCAGACGGGTCTGCAGGAGCTGAAGCCATCATGAATGACCCAGCAACATTGAAAAACCAAATCAATGATTTAACCTTCAATGGCCGCTATTCTCAAATGACTTATGACGGATCTCATTTTAGTCAATTGGGAACAATGATGAATCTATCATTAAACTATAAATTCTAATTTGAATTCCTAAATTACAAAAGAGCTATCTTCGGGTAGCTCTTTTTTTTATTTCGTTTAATTCCTTAAATTTATACTCAACAATATATAACTATCATGGCAAATAATTTATATACTGGTAAAATGGCAGCTATTTTTGATGCCATGTACCAAACCTTTATCAATTATGATGAGGAATATGAGTTCTACAATGAATTAATTAAAGAAAAAAATTGTACATCCATACTTGAAATAGGAAGTGGTACTGGTAATTTAGCCAAACGTTTTCAAGAAAACAATCAAGATTATAAAGGTCTTGATTATAGCCAAAGTATGATTGCAATTGCCCAGGAAAGAAACAAGAATAGTCTTTTTATACATGGTGACATGCGTAATTTTGAACTAGAAAACCCTGTAGACGCTATTATTATAACAGGCAGATCCACGAGCTATCTAATCAACAATGAAGACATACTTGACACCTTTGAGTCCGTGTATAAAAATTTAAATCAAAACGGCGTTTTTATTTTTGATTTTATTGATGCTAATCGATTCATTCCCTTCATCAAAGAAAATCAATCCATACTCCATGAAGCAACATATGAAGGAATAAATTACATTCGAGAAAGCCATTGGAAAACCACTCCCCTGGAAAATTTCCTATTGAATTGGAGTGCACAATATTACAAGATTGTAGATAATGACAAAGAAATTCTACTGGATGATTTTTCTACCGTACGGGTTTTTACATTAAACGAAATAGAGCTTTTTCTATACTTAAACAATTTTGAAATCATCAAAACAATAGACAGAAAAACATATGCTTATGACACTTACGTGATTGTGGCTAAAAAGAATTTATAATTTTATTTATTATCTCTAATTCTTTAGCGGTAGGAGTCAAACCAGAAACATTCCAATAATCAGTCAATATAGAGTTTTTTATATTGAAAAGTGTTTTATCTTTAAAAACATCACTTTCCTTATAAGTAAAATTTTGAATATTAAAATTAGTCGTTACTAGATTATTCAATACTTCTATGTTTTTAATTTCATTACCTGCATTAATTTCATAATTAATCTCTTCCTTTGAACTAACTAGATAATAATTATTTAAGTCAATTCTATAATTGGTTTTAAACACAGACCTAATTAAATTTTTTGAACCTTTCTTGGTTTCTTCTTCGACTTTTGCTAATGAAATACCAGATACTTCAGCATTTACCTCAATTATCAATTTCCTTTTAACATCGTAAACAATTTTAAAATCATCTAATAACTCATCTGAACCTTCTACGGGGATTGCTAATATTTCATTATACTCTTCATTTACAGGAGATACCTTTACAATAAAAGAATATTTCTTTTTTGACTTCACATCCAATAATGGTCTCAAAGCCGAGAAAACATAATACTTCTCCATCATCACATTCAAGTTATACCCCAAAAGATCAGAACTAATTTCATCGTCTATTAAACCAAAAGATCGATTCTGTTCTACTAACAAAATCGATTTCACCTTTTTTTGATCTCTATATAATTGAAAGTTTATAAGCCCATCATTAAAATAGGCATAAGCTCCATTTAATTTAAAAAACTCTCTTGAATAAGCTTTCAATCTAGCAGGTACACTCAGTCTTTTAATTGAATTATCAACTAACTCTTTAACGATTTCTTGAGGGTGCTGTTTTGTTATGACTATATCATCAAGTCTATTTAGTTTACTTTTTAAATAGATAATATTTTCAGGCTGATTTAAAGAAGCCCATTTTATGTTGAGTGGCAAATATGATGAATGTGTCACTTTTACATTAGACCCTCCTTTCAGCTCAAAGACTACCGTTCCTTCTTTATTAGTCATCAAGACTTGCTTCGTTTTTAAAACTAAAACAACAGCATCTTCAATTGGCACATTAGAATCACTATCCAATAATATCAATGTTCTTTCATTATTTTGTGAAAAAACATTAAAACTTAAAAAAAACAGAATCAAAAAAAGGATTTTTTTCATATTCATTAAATACTAAAGAAAAAAAACTCAGAAATATTCTTCTAAAAATAGAAAAAAAAATTAACAAAACCCAACTTTAAAAAAACATTACAAACAAAAAAACCTGTATAAAAATACAGGTTTTGCATGTCTTTAAACTATAAATACACTATTCGTTGTGCAAGAAAGCTTGTCTGTTTAACAAAGTCTCTTCAGACTCTACATGATTGTCATCAGGAATACAACAATCTACAGGGCAAACTGCAGCACATTGTGGTTCATCATGAAATCCTTTACATTCAGTACATTTACCAGGAACTATATAATAAATTTCATCAGAAATTGGTGTTTGTGCCTCATCAGAATCCACTTCTGTACCATCTGGCAAAATTACTTTTCCTTTCAGTTTTGTACCATCTTTATATCTCCAATCATCTGCTCCTTCATATATTGCTGTATTTGGGCACTCTGGTTCACAGGCTCCACAATTTATGCATTCATCGGTTATTATAATTGCCATTTTCTGTTTTATTTTAGGGTTGAAAGTTCAAAAGTTATAAGTTCTATAAAACGAAATACGAATACTGAACACAACTTTTGCCTAAAGCTTATAAAAAGCTTATTTTTGTGCAAAATTACAATCAAAACTTTTCATAAACAAACATTATGACATTAGATACAAAAAAAAACACATTTGTTAAATTAGGTAAATTTCTTGCGCAATTCAAAGAAGGGAATTGTTCAAAGGATGAAACTGTATTTGGCAATGATTTATTTTTTGAAAAATTTATAGATTTAATTCAGCTTTCCCAATCACATAATGGCTGGTACACCCCAGAACAAGTTTATTTCTCCATACAATCTTGGGCAGATGCCTTGACCGAAAAAAAATTATCACAATGGCTTTCCAACTACGACTTTAGCGCAGTAAAACCTAAAAAAGTAGCCTTGATATTGGCGGGAAATATTCCATTGGTTGGATTTCATGATTTTTTATCGGTTTTAATAACGGGACATGATGTTTTAGTAAAAACGTCTTCGAACGACCAACATCTTTTGCCTTTTTTGGCTAATTATCTAATTGCTTCGGAACCTGAATTGAAAAATAAAATCACATTCGTAGAAGGAAAACTAGAAGGTTTTGATGCCGTTATTGCAACAGGAAGCAACAATACAGCTCGCTATTTTGAATACTATTTCAAAGATAAGCCATCAATAATTAGAAAAAACAGAAACTCAATTGCAATATTGAATGGTAAAGAAACCAAAGCGCAAATGACGGCATTAGGCGAAGATATCTTTAGATATTTTGGTTTAGGATGTCGCAATGTTTCCAAACTTTTTGTCCCGAAAGATTATTCCTTTGAACCGTTTTTTGAAGCTATTTTCGAATACCAAGATGTGATTCATTATGAGAAATATGCTAATAATTACGACTACAACAAAGCCGTGTTCCTGATGAGTAATTTCAAACTATTGGACAATGGATTTTTGACTATAAAAGAAGATTCCAGTTATGGTTCTCCAATTACGAGTGTTTTTTACGAATATTATGAAGATTTGAAAGACTTACAAGAACGTTTAGAAAACGAAAGTCATCAAATTCAATGCATTGTGAGTAATAATCTTGTAAAAAACAGCATTGACTTTGGAACCACACAAAAACCAAATTTATGGGATTACGCAGACAATATTGATACTATATCGTTTTTGTCAACAATATAACCCAATGCTTTTATATTATTGCGAATAATTTAACGATTTTTAATCCCCTATTCCCGAAATTTGCACTTTAAATTTTTCAACACCAATTACATCTTGAAATGACCATAATTCCTAATCTCTGAATAGTATGAAAATTAGCGATTTCATCCAAAGAATAGATTGGAACAAATAAAAAACAAATAGTAACTACACCATGAAAAAACACAACTACAGCGCAGGACCTTGCATTTTACCACAAGAAGTTTTCGAAAAATCAGCACAAGCCATTTTAAATTTTAATGATTCTGGTTTATCCCTTTTAGAAATTTCGCATCGTAGCAAAGATTTTGTTACCGTAATGGAGGAAGCAAGAGCCTTAGTTTTAGAACTTTTAGACCTAACAGGAAAAGGATATCAAGCCCTGTTCCTTGGTGGAGGTGCCAGTTTAGAATTCTTGATGGTTCCTTACAACTTAATGAAAGAAAACGGAAAAGCAGCTTATTTAGATACTGGAACTTGGGCTTCAGCTGCTATAAAAGAGGCAAAAATCTTTGGAGACACTACAGTCGTAGCATCTTCAAAAGAACAAAATTACAACCATATCCCAAAAGGATACACGATACCTGCTGATGCAGATTATTTTCACTGTACGAGTAATAACACAATTTTCGGAACTCAAATGAAAGAATTCCCATCAACAAACATACCTGTTGTATGTGATATGAGTTCTGATATTTTTTCCAGAAAATTGGATTTTTCAAAATTCGATATTATTTACGCTGGCGCACAAAAAAACATGGGTCCTGCCGGAACTACTTTGGTGGTAATCAAAGAGGAAGTTCTTGGTAAAACAGGTCGCACTATTCCTAGTATGTTGGATTATGCCAAACACATCAAGGCCGACAGTATGTACAATACACCACCTGTTTTCCCTGTTTATGCCTCATTATTAACTTTACAATGGCTGAAAAACCTTGGAGGAATTGAGGCTATCGAAAAAATAAATGATGCTAAAGCGGCTTTACTTTACACAGAAATAGACAGAAACCCATTGTTCAGAGGAACAGCTGCTGTTGAAGATCGTTCTAATATGAATGCAACTTTTTTATTAAACGATGAATCACATGCAGCTAAATTTGATGAAATGTGGAAAGAAGCTGGAATTTCAGGATTGCCAGGACATCGTTCGGTTGGAGGTTACAGAGCGTCAATGTACAATGCGCTTCCTTTGGAAAGTGTACAAGTTCTTGTTGATGTGATGAAAGAGCTTGAAAAAAGTATTTAGTAAACAGATTGCAGTTTTCAGATAAAAAAGAAAAAGAAATAGCAGAAAATAGAAAACAGACAAATGAAAATATTAGCAAACGACGGAATTTCAAAAAGCGGCATTTTAGCTTTAGAAAAGGCTGGATTTGAAGTTATCACTACAAAAGTAGCTCAGGAACAAGTGGCTAATTTTGTGAACAAAAATAATATAAGTGTCATATTGGTTCGCAGTGCCACAAAGGTTCGCAAGGATATAATTGACGCTTGTCCGGGTCTTAAAATTATTGGTCGTGGTGGTGTTGGGATGGATAATATTGATGTTGAATATGCCAAAAGCAAAGGAATTCACATCATAAATACTCCTGCTTCTTCATCTGAATCTGTGGCTGAATTGGTTTTTGCCCATTTATTTACAGGAGTGCGATTTTTGCATGATTCCAATAGAAATATGCCTCTTGAAGGGGATATCAACTTTGATAGTTTGAAAAAAGCTTATGCAAATGGCATTGAACTAAGAGGAAAAACACTTGGAATCATCGGTATGGGACGCATTGGTCAAGCTACCGCAAAAATGGCTGTCGGGCTAGGAATGAAAGTCATTTATAGCGATACCCATATTCCGAAAAAAGACATAAAAATTCCATTTTTTGATGGGCAAATTATCACTATAGCTCTTCATTCTCAATCCTTAGAATCATTATTTAAGGAATCCGATTTTATTACACTACACGTACCTGCACAAGATGAATACGTTATTGGTGAAAAAGAATTGGAAATGATGAAAGATGGCGTAGGAATCGTAAACTGTGCCAGAGGTGGTGCTATTGATGAAGTAGCATTAGTAAAAGCACTGGATAATGGAAAAGTATTATTTGCCGGATTGGATGTTTATGAAAACGAACCAAACCCAGAAATTACTATTTTGATGAATCCTAAGATATCATTAACACCACATATTGGTGCTGCGACCATAGAAGCACAAGATAGAATTGGTACTGAACTCGCACATCAAATTATTAGTTTATTAAACAAATCATTAGTCAACTAAAACAACAAGCTGACTTTAAGCAACATAGTGGTAATTTATTAACTTCAATTAGTAAATTACCACTTTTTTTTAATTAAATTTGAAATCACTTTTAATTAAAAACCTATGTTTGAGCAATTAACCCAATTAGTACAACAGTTTGGACAAGAAGCAATTGTAAACAACAATGCAGTACCAAATGAACATAATGAAACAGTAATGAAAGAAGCTGAAAGTACTATCTTTTCGAGCCTACAAAAAATGGCTTCCGAAGGAGGTATCGAAAAACTTGCTGGATTACTGCAAGGTAATAATGCTCAAAACCCAACGAATCCTGCTGTTCAACAAATCACACGACAACTTACAGGAAGTTTGGGAGAAAAATTTGGTTTAAATAGTAGCGCAGCAGCTGGAGTATCCGAAAGTCTGATTCCTAATATTCTAGGTGGACTAGTAAACAAAGTCAATGACCCTAATGATAGTTTTCAAATTACTGATTTAATTGGCACTATTTCTGGTGGAGGAGCGCAAACATCTGGAATCATGGATGCTATTTCAAAATATGGAACACAATTTGGTTTAGACCAAAATGCAGATGGTAAACTAGATATGAATGATGCTATAGCAGTTAGTAAAAGTAGTGGCGGAATTGGAAGCTTATTGGGAAAGCTTTTCGGAAAATAGAATAAACTATCAATTAACATTTTAAAAAGACATTTACGATCTCGAAAATGTCTTTTTTATTATACATTAAAAACATATAGCCACAAGAAGCAAAACTGGCACCAAATCCTATTCGGTAAGTCATAAATCCCCACTAATTTTAAGCATAAAAACACTATTAATCAATACAAAAATATTAACTTTACTATATAATATAGTTGATTTTTTGTAACCAAATTAAATATCCTTACACTTATAATTTTTCTGCTTTATGATAAATCCAAACATCTGTTATTATGAGAAATTTAATTTGCATATTGATCATTCTTTCGACAGTAATAGGATGTAATACTTCTAAATCTAATGTTTCAAGTTCCGAAAAACAAAAAACAGAAGGCAATGACACCATAAAAATAGCCAATAAAGAACTGGAATATGAAGTCATTATAATTGAACCTGGTTTTGACATTTGGTTACAATCAACCGCGTTTCCAAGAGGATATTATTCACAAACATATTTAGAAACCAAAAATAATTTTTATGTTTTGGAATGGAATAATCGCGTCCATCAACCGCAAATCTATCCGCCAAGTTTATACGAAATGTCTATCGATTACAATCCAACTATTAATTATGGTTATGAAGTTAACTACCTTATTTACAATTATATGATCTACTTCCAAAACAAATACCATCAAAAACTATATGGAAATGTCCCACCAAGATAGAACCTCCAAAGGCCCACTTTGATAAACATTCTAAAATAAAATCTTGGTCCTTTCAATAATAAAACCATTCCAATTATAAAAAATCTATAAGGAAAATTTAAAACGATTAAAAAATAAAACTCATTTTAAAATTCATAAAATATCATTTTTACACAAACAACTGTTAAAACAATTATTATTAACTGTTTATTGCTATTTTTACATTTCATAGTAATTTCATTTTTAACTAATAAAAAAGTTTTCATTCGTGTTTTATACCCCCATAAAACACATTTTACAAAAGTCAATTGTACGACTTTGTAAAAAATAAAAAAAAAATCATTAATCATCACCAAATCCATTTTCTAAAACTCTTTATAATTATCTCAATAAAAAATTGTGGCATAATAATTGCAAAAGACATATAAAAAATACTCCTTATTCATTGCAAAACATATAAAAGTAAGATTAAAACAAGTGAAAAAAAATCAGTGATGAAAAAAAGCCCCATAACAAATACCTACCCCAAAATATTGTTTTTGATCTTATCCTCAAGTGTATTTTTTATTTTACTTTATATTTCGCTTTTCTTTTATACCAAACAAGTTGAAAACAATGTTTATAGACAATCGGATGAACAATATAGTAAAGAAGTAAAGAAACTATTCAATTACAATTCGCAATCCATTATAACCGCCTTAAATATTGATTCCTTTTGGGATGATTTTGTCTCTTTTTTTTCTACAAAAAACAAGAAATGGTATGATGAAAATATTGCAAGTGAACTACTTATCCATAATGGCGATTACTCTGCCGTTTATGGAACCGATAAAAAAATCCTATACAGTACAAGTACAGATGGTTTTAAATCCAATAATTTCATACCCAAAGAAGCACTTACAGCGCTAGAAAAATCAAAAGTAATTCGATTTTACATGCCTGTAAAAGAAGGGATTTTAGAAGTTTTTGGTTCAACTGTCCATCCCACTAATGATCCATCAAAAAATAAATCAAAAACTTCTGGTTATTATTTTATTACGCGATTATTAAATAAAAAATTTATATCGCAATTAGAAAAATTAACCGACTCCGAAATTGATATAAATAAAACCAATACTTTTCAACCAAAAAGTAAAAATGAGCTACAGACCATCATAATTTTAAAAAACTATAATAATGATGTAGTTTCTACCTTAGGATTCAAAAGACCTTTTGCAATTTACTTTGAAAAAATAATAACTGTTTTTTATCTGATAATATTTGTATTTGCTGTTAATCTAATACTAACACTGTTTTATACCAAAAAATGGGTTTTTTATCCTTTAAATTTAATAGCAACTGTTCTTCAAACTGGTAATAAAAAATCAATAAAAGACTTAAAAAAAACATCAAATGAGTTTGGTCATATCGCCGAACTATTTGAAATAAACGAAAAGCAGAAAAACGAACTCATAAAAGAAAAATTAAAAGCCGAAGAGAATGACAAATTAAAATCCTCTTTTCTATCTAATTTATCACATGAAATAAGAACACCAATGAATGCAATCGTTGGTTTTACTGAATTATTGATGAATACCGAAGTTGGGAAAGAAGAACAAATAGAATATTTATCAGTGGTTGACAAAAGTGGTAAAAACTTAATTGCAATCATCGACGATCTTATCGAAATGTCTAAAATTGAATCCCATCAAACAAAACCCAATTACAGCGCTGTAAACATAGAAACTTGTATTCATGATTTATACGAAAGTATTCAAATCACAACTAAAAAAGTTAAAAAGATTGATTTCAAAATTATTGAAAGTCAGAAACCTGCGCAACATCCTATAAAAACCGACGAAGTAAAACTAAAACAAATAATTACCAATCTGGTAACCAACGCACTAAAATTCACTGAACAGGGGGCTGTATCATTTGGATATGAAATAGATGAACAAAATCAACACATCAGATTCAAAGTAAAAGATACTGGTTTAGGGATTGAAAAAAACAATCAGCAATACATCTTTGACCGTTTTAGAAGAGTGGGTGGTGATCATACAATTAAAATAGGAGGACTAGGCCTTGGCCTTGCAATTTCAAAAGCCTATGTCGAAATGTTGGGAGGAACTATTTCATTAGAATCACAACTTGGAAAAGGATCCGAGTTCTACTTTACAATTCCTCTAGAATACATCAAAACTCTAAAAATTACTGTTCAGCCTGTTAATCAAAAAACAATTGACAAAGGGGATGAAGAAGGAACACTACTGATTGCAGAGGACGACAACATCAACTTCTTGCTGTTTCAAAAAATAATGAAATCTAAAAATTACAAAATAATTCGTGCCGTTAATGGCCAAGAAGCAGTAAACATTTGCCTTGAAAATCCCAATATAGATCTGGTTTTAATGGATATAAAAATGCCAATTATGGATGGATTTGAAGCTTTGGAAAAAATAGCTCCCATAAGACCTAATCTTCCAATAATTGCTCAAACAGCATTCTCATCTAATGAAGACAAAGAAAGAATTTTTAAGGCTGGTTTCACTGATTACATTACAAAACCAATAAATCGAGAACGATTATACGAGCTCATTGATGATATTTTAAAAAACAAAAAGCATTAAAAGAGTAGCAGTAGTGCCAATCGAAATTATATAAAATAAATAAGAATCAGACTAAATTCAAACATTAAAACCAGCTATATTTGCAAAAAGGAATAAATAAAAAACGATGGGATTAAAACAACGTTGGGGATTAACATCCAATTGGCAATTAGTCATCGTTTTTGTTGTTTTTGCTATTACGGGTTCTGGGTCAGCCTATTTATCCAAACCAATCTGTGTTTGGTTGGGAATAGCCAAAGACGAATTAGGGCATTGGTACACGCCTGTTAGATTATTATTAATTTTCCCTATTTACCAAATTTTATTGGTTACTATTGGTTTTCTATTCGGACAATTTAAATTCTTTTGGGCATTCGAAAAAAAAATGCTAAAAGCTATGGGTTTGGGATTTTTGTTTAAAGAGCAGAAGTAATATTTTGCTTTTGAATTATGAGTTTGGCCATATTCTAGCCTCAATTTTCTATTTTTTTCTTGCCATCGATATTAACATTGTCATTGTCAATTCTTTTTATCCAATACACATAAATCCAAGTTAGCGTAAATGAAGGCACTACATCCGTAAAAGGCAATATTTCTTCAACAAAAGTCAAAATTCCAGCTACCTTCCCTACTCTTCCCTTGTACATTTTGGTCATCAAAAAACCACCTAGTGGCGCCCAGACAACATCTGAAAAATCTCCTAACAAAGGCACAGTGAAAGATAACAAACCGATGGCATCAAACAAAATCCCTAAAATTAATTTCTTGCTTTTAATGTTTTTATTCTCAATAAATTCTATTTCATTTTCCATATCAGCAAATTAGATTCGTATAAACATACAAATCTAACCGTTTATTTCTCAGAATTTATCATATTGAAAAAATCATTTCTATTTTCTTTTTCGTCAAAAATACCTCCATATTGTATTGTTGAAGTAAAACTAGATTCATCTTTGATTCCACGACTAGAAACACACAAATGTTTGGCTTCCATAACTACAATAACATTATCTGTTTCCAATACTGCTTTGAGCTCATTAAAAATTTGCATAATCAATCTTTCCTGAACTTGAGGCCGTCTTGAATAATAATCCACAATTCGGTTCAATTTTGACAATCCAATAACTTTACCACTGGAAACATATCCAATATGTGCTTTACCTATAATTGGCAAAAAATGATGTTCACAAGTTGAATTAAAACTGATATTGGCTTCAACCAGCATTTTATCATAATTATAACTGTTATCAAAAACGGAAATTTTAGGTTTATTCTTAGGGTCCAATCCAGAAAAAATTTCTTGGATGAACATTTTTGCTACTCTATGAGGAGTCCCTTTTAAACTATCGTCTGTCATATCCATGCCCATTTCTTCCATAATACTATGAAAGTGTTTCTGAATAGACTCCATTTTTTGCAAATCAGTTTTAACAAATGCATCTTCTCTCATCGGAGTTTCAGCTGATGTCATTTGGTGATTATCACCTATCAAATCGTAAATTTCATTTTCTAACAGTATGGACATGATGTTGTTTTTTTGTTTAACAAATTTACATTTTTATTAAACAAAAATAACATCTTAACAATAATTTATAATTTATCAAACCATAAAAATTTTCTATGGTAAGATTAATTAGCAAATACTTTGTTTCTTTGTACAAACAGTTTGAAATGATACACGCAAAAAACATACATAAATATTACGATCAACTTGAAGTATTAAAAGGGGTTGATCTACACATCAAAAAAGGCGAAATTGTTTCAATTGTTGGAGCTTCTGGCGCAGGAAAAACGACACTTTTGCAAATTCTTGGAACATTGGATAAACCTAGCCCAACGAAAAAAAATGATGAAAATCAAAATTCTAAAAATGAGACTTCATTGTTCATAAACAACGAAGATATTTTGAAAATGAATGACAAATCATTATCTAAATTTAGAAACTCGAATTTGGGATTTATATTCCAATTTCATCAATTATTACCAGAGTTTACTGCTTTGGAAAATGTGAGTATTCCAGCTTTTATTGCCAATAAATCGAAAGCTGAAACCGAAAAAGAAGCCATAAAACTTTTGGATTATTTAGGATTATCTCACAGAATGCACCATAAACCAAACGAACTATCAGGAGGAGAACAACAACGTGTTGCAGTCGCACGGGCACTAATCAACAAGCCTGATGTAATTTTTGCCGATGAACCTTCCGGTAATCTGGACACTCACTCTGCCGAAAATTTACATCAACTATTTTTTCAGCTTCGTGATGAATTTGGACAAACTTTTGTGATTGTAACCCATAATGAAGAATTGGCCAATATGGCCGACAGAAAATTAGTAATGATAGATGGGCAGATTAGCACTCAGTAATCAGTTCTCGAAACGAAGTTAAAAATTAGATTAAATCAATCTCATCAATTTTCAAATCATGACAGACTATGAACTCAAATCATTTCTAGACGAGAAAGTAGCACTATACAACAATACTGATTTTATCGAGAGTGATCCTGTACAAATTCCGCATTTATTCACTCAAAAGGAGGATATTGAAATTGCTGGATTCCTGAGTGCAACTATTTCGTGGGGCAATCGTAAAATGATTATCAAGAATGCACACAAAATGATGGATTTGATGGGCAATGCACCCTATGATTTTGTAATGTCCCATCAAGAAACTGATTTGGATCGATTAGAAAATTTTGTTCATCGCACTTTCAATGGTCAAGATTTTATAGGTTTTATAAAGGGGTTACAACACATTTACCAAAATCATGGCGGATTAGAAACTGTTTTTAGTCAAAACATAAAAGGTGATGATTTACAAAATAGCATCCACCAGCTCAAAAAACATTTCTTTGAAATTCAACATCTGAATCGAACTCAAAAACACATTTCCGATCCTTTGAAAGGATCTGCTGCCAAGAGAATTAACATGTATTTAAGGTGGATGTGTCGTCAAGATAACAAAGGAGTAGATTTAGGAATTTGGAAATCAATTTCTCCCGCTCTTCTCTCCTGCCCGCTAGATGTGCATTCCGGTAATGTAGCACGCAAATTAGGGCTTTTACAACGAAAACAAAATGATGGAAAAGCGTTAACCGAATTGGATTTAAATTTAAGGAAGCTTGACCCTACTGATCCCGTAAAATATGATTTTGCATTATTTGGTTTGGGCGTTTTTGAGGGATTCTAAAACGACCAGCAGAAAATACTCTTCTATTCTGCCGCCTATCCCTTTTTTGAGTAAATCTTTTTAGTGTTAAAAAATAAAAAAATTCTTCTTTTTATTCCTTACATTCCGAATCACCTCTCTTTCAATTCATAACACATTCTTTTTTTAAAATAAATCTAGAATAATCATTATCTTTATCTATGTTTTTTTATTAAAAAAAATTAAAACTCACCATTGGCTTATCTTTTGTCATAGTATCCAAAACACTCCCTTTATTATCTTTATTAATGGATGTATTAATTTATTATTTTGTCCTAATCGTATTGCCTGTATTAATTTGTGGCTTTATCTTATTAATTGCCATTTTAATAATCAACAGATTTAGATACGATCTATTTTATCCCAAATTTGAGGCTGCAAAAAATGAAATCGACAGTTTTCTTACCAACATGATTTTTTCCCCTTTTGATGAAACTCTTTTTAAAACAGAAATTGAACAATTCAAAAAATTAATTCCATTTGAAAAGAAATGGTGCAAAAAATTAATTCTTAATGAAATCATTTTCTTAAAATTGAATCTAAAAGGTGACGTCACTAAAACGTTTCATTTCATATATGAACAATTTAATCTATTCGAATACACTAAAAAGCTTTTAAAAAGTCGTAGATTTTATTTAAAATGCATAGGAATGTACCAATTGGAATCTTTAGAATATAAAAAAGGTGTCCATTTCATTACTCCATTATTAAATCATAAAAACAGAAGCGTAAAGTCCAGTGCTTTTTTATCATTAATTTCATTAAAACCAAACAAATTAGAATCCCTAATTGATTTTTCACACCAAATTACGATTGCCGAAGAAATCAATATTATGGATATTCTGCACCAGAAAAAAACAAAAATGCCAAGTAATTTACATCAATGGATTGTTTCTGACAATATTTCTATCATCAAATTAGGTATTAAATTAATGATGTTTTACAATTATACCAATGAAAACAAAACCATTGTCGAACTATTAAAACATAATGACAAATCCGTTCGTTACGAAGCGATTACAGCAGTAAAATTTTTGTTTATTTATGAAGCCGAATCCACTTTAATTGAACAATTTATATCTGAAGACACAAAAAATAAACTGGAAATTTTTAATACACTCTCTGGAATTGGAATGACCGATTCACAGAACTTTATTGCACAATTATTAGAAAATAAAACAGCTGAAAACATCAAACTGGATGCTGTTTATTGCCTTAATAACATAAATCCTTATTATTTTGAAAATCATTTTTTAGATAATGAAGATATACAGAAAATGGTAAAACATGTTACAACTCCATATTTATAATGTTGAATAGCCTCCTAAATATTTATGCAACTTTTATAGGTTTATTTTCCTTTACCTATATCGTTTGTTATATTATATTGGCGTTGTTATCCTATTACGCCATAAAAAAGTACCTGAACACCAAACATTATATCCCAAATAATGTCATCATCAAATCCAATTATATCCCGGGTGTTTCAGTTGTTGCACCAGCATTCAACGAAGGTGCCACTGTTGTAAATAATGTAAAATCGCTACTCTCATTGACTTATCCAAAATATGAGGTCGTATTGGTAAATGATGGAAGTACTGATGATACTTTACAGAAACTAATTAATGAGTTCGATTTAGTGAAAGTTGATTTTTATTACCAAGAAAAGATAAAAACAAGTCGAGTAAAAGGACATTACAAATCTACCAATCCACTCTATTCCAGACTACTGGTAGTTGACAAAGAAAATGCAAAAAGTAAAGCGGATGCGGCCAATGCGGGAATAAATTCTACCAAATACCCTTTGTTTTTATGCACTGATGTGGATTGTATTCTAAAAAACGATACCATTATAAAATTAGCCAAACCCTTTATAGAAGCTAAAAAAAGAGTCATTGCAACTGGCGCAGGAATCCGAATATCCAATTCTTGCGAAGTAAAAGATGGTTTTTTGGTCAAAATACACTTCCCTAAAGATTGGTATCCCAGGTTTCAAGAATTAGAATATGTTCGTGCATTCCTTTTTGGCAGAATGGCTTGGAGTCAAATTAATGGTTTGTTATTGGTTTCGGGAGGATTAGGCATGTTTGACAAAGAAATTGCTATTGCAGCTGGAGGTTATTGGCATAAATCACTTGGGGAAGATATGGAATTGGTTACTCGAATGAGAAAATACATGTATGGTAACAAATTGCCTTTTTCAATTCAATACATTCCAGAATCTTTATGTTGGACAGAAGTACCTGCTACAAGGGAAGTTTTGATTCGTCAACGCGTGCGTTGGGCAAGAGGATTGGTTCAAACCTTGTACTTACATAAAAACATTTTTTTCAATCCAAAATATGGCAAAACCGGATTTCTAATATTTCCTTATTTCTTTTTCTTTGAATTTCTGATTCCTATTCTAGAATTAACTGGTGTAATTATTTTGATTCTCGGCATTTTTATTCTGAATATAAATTACATTAATTTCCTCTATCTATCCTTGGTAGTCTATTTATTCTATCTCATCATTACGTTTATCTCAATTCTATTAGACGATGTTATTTATAAAAATTATGCCAATACCAAGGAAATTATTACATTGGTATTAATGGCAATCATAGAACCTTTTTTCTATCACCCAGTAAATGTATACGCCTCATTAAAAGGGTACTATTATTTCTTCAGACAAAAAGAACAATCTTGGGGAAATATGCAACGGCAAGGATTTTCAACTGCAAAAAAAGCAAAACATTAATTTAAAGAATGCTTATCGCAAACTCAAAACGCTACAATTAATTATGAAAAATAGACGCTACATAAAAACATTCCTTATCCTTTTCCTGCTATTCGGAATAACACAGAACAATGTCGTTTTTGCCCAAAAAATAGACGTTGATAGTCTTTTGACGGTAGCTATTCGAGAAGTGAATAAAGACAAAAATTACGAGGCAGCTTTGAAGAAAACCACATTGGGAATGAAATTAGCTCCCGATTATTTAGATTTTCATTTATTGACAGGCCGAATTTATCAATTGACCAATGTAAAAGACAGCGCACGTTACTATTACAACTATGTCATCAACAAAAATCCCATTTGTGAGGACGCTTTTGGTTACCTTATCAATATGGATATTGAAGAAAAAAAATATTCCGAGGCCCTAATTATGGTTAACAAAGCCATTGAAGCCCATCCCGGAAATAAAGATTTTCGATACAAAAAACTCTCTATTTACGAACTGCAGGGAGAAAAAGAAAAGAGCGAAGCATACCTAAAAGAAATGCAAGCAATGTACCCAAAGGATTCTGATTTTAAACTGCATTATTTCATTGCTGACAGCCGACTAAAATCGGATCGGATTGGTATAAATTACAACTACACTTCTTTTAACAGATCGGGATATGGTCCTTGGCATTTTGGAAGTTTACAATACATTAGGCAACGCGATTGGGGCTCAGCTATTGCCAGAGTCAATTATTCCAATCGATATGCCGATGGTCAAAGCATAGTTAATGGTATACAATACGAAGCCGAAACCTACCTTTTTACAAACAAAAAAAGTTACTCCTACATAGGCGGTGGCTATAGCAGCGATCCCGTATTCCCAAAATTAAGACTCGGATATTCCTTTTTTCACAATTTCAATAAAGGATGGGAAGGTGACTTAGGTCTTCGCTATATTGATTCCGATCAAACTAATTTCACGACAGCGGTCGTTGGAGTTGGAAAATATTTAGGCTCTTATTGGATCAACCTAAGATCCTATTTGCAATTTGACAACAGCACCATTTATCCCGCTTTTACATTGACCAGTCGCTATTATTTCAACACCCGATTTGACTACCTAACATTAATTGCAGGATACGGAACATCACCGGACGAACGAACAACTCTGGGGCAAATACAAGAACGTCTATCACTCGATTCCTTTAGAATTGGTGGTGGTTACTACAGGCTCTTTGGAGAACATTACATTACAGGATTACAATTATCGGTGAACAATCAAGAATATGCTCCCGGCTTGAAACAAATTGAAACCGAAATTGCAATGATGTTTCAATATCAATTTTAAAAATACAATTTTGGGCGTGACCCTCCATAAAAATTACGGGTCGGGTTTTACGTTCCCGCTTTTTTTTGATCCCGTAGAAAAAACGGGCTCAAAAAAAGAGCTCCACTGCAACCCCTCACGCAAGCGATTACCAACAAACAAAACTAGTTAAAAACAAATATTACAAATTCTGGAATTAAGCAAAAAATAGAATAATCCCAATGAACAAAATAATACATAAATTGTAAATCAAACACATTTCTCAGGCTATTACACTTTTTTTATTCCTTTTTAACTGCAAAATTATGGCTCAAAACTCTCTTAATTTAGCAAATACAAAAGACAAGCAAGTGAATATAGTTTCCACAAGTGAAGAAACCAAAAAACCCGCAACACTTTTAAAAACCTATTTAGATCAAGCATTTGAGAATCCTTTTTTTGTCCAAACTGACAATGCAAAAAAAAAGAAAAAAGAAAAATAATTCTCGAAATAGCCACCGATAAAAATACAATCCAAGAAAATACCTTAATCATCAAAAGCGATGAAAAAAATATAGAATTAATAGGTACAAACGAAAAAACGTTACGATATGCTGTCTACACATTATTGGAAACTTGGGGTTTTAGAAAATATACGTCCAAAGACAATTCTATACCCAAACTGAAACAAGTCTCGTTCCCTAAAAACTTCAATAAAACATATAGACCATCTTTTGAATACCGAGTTTTGTTTTACCTAGATTGTTATGATGAAGCGCTTAGAGATTGGCACAAACTCGATTGGCACATCAACGATTTAGCTGTCTGGGGGGCATTCCTTTTATAAATTATTGAGCGCTTCAACCTATTTTAAAACCAATCCTAAGTTTTTTGCGCTTTATGAAGGCCAACGAAACAGTGAATCATTGTTGTGCATGTCGAATGATACTGTGGTCGAAATTATAACCAAAAAAATGAGCGAAATCATTGCCCAAAATCCCAATACCAGCTTTTTCTCCATTAGCCAAAATGATGACGCAGTTTATTGCGAATGTGACAAATGCAAAACCTTAAATGAAAAATGCGGTGGCCCACAAGGTTCATTTTATTATTTCTTTAATAAAATTGCCTTTCAATTTCCGAAAACCAAAATCACCACATTAGCCTACCTTCATACGTATCGCGCTCCAGTAAACCTAAAAATAGAACCCAATATTTACACTTTATTTTGTCCTATACAAATGAATCGCGGTAAAGCCATTGCAGAATCTTCAAGCAACAAAGACTTTCTAAACATACTCAACAATTGGAGTACAACCACACCCCATTTGTATTTGTGGGATTACACAGTAGAATTCACTAATTACCTCTCCCCTTTTCCAAATTTTCAAACTTTTTCCAAAAACTTTAAACTCTATGAGCAAAATCAAGTAAAAGGATTGTTTGTGCAAGGATACGCCGATGTGCCAGGAGATTTATACGAATTAAGACAATATCTTTTGTTCAAAATAATTTGGGATACCCAAACGGATGTAGAAGCTGCAACCAATGATTTCCTAAATGGATTTTATGGAAACGCAGCTCCTTTTGTTAAGAAATACAGAGATTTGCTGACGCAATACCAAGAGAAAACCGATCGCTATCTAGACATTTATTCAGACCCCATTCAAAGCAGAAATACTTTTCTCACTCCCGAGGCCATGAATCAATACGACCAAATCATAAGCCAGTCAGAAATAGCCGTTAAAGATAATCCTACTCTAGCAAAAAGAGTTTTAAAACTGAGACTGGCTTTGGAATATGTGTACTTTGAACAAGCTAAATTTTACGGCAAAGACAAACATGGAATGTTTGCAGGCAAAAACAAAGAAGACCAAGGAAAACTATTAAGAGAACGTGTATTGAATTTTTCAAAAAATTGTAATGAGTTTGGAATTTACGAGCTTAGCGAAGGCGGGCTTTCTCCTGATCAATATTATGAAGAATGGTTAGCTATAGAAAAAAACACTTGCAACCATCTGGGAGAAAAATACGAAATTCACTTTTTGACTCCTCCAGCAGATGAATTCAAAGGCAAAGGAAGTTATGGATTAGTTGACTGTGTTCGAGGATATAAGAACCCCGCTATCAATTGGATTGACTGGTACGGAACTAATCCAGAAATTGAACTTAATGTCCAAAAATTGGATTTTAACACGATAAACATCAATACTCTTAGCGATCAAAGACACTGGATTTTTACGCCAAAAAAAATTAGTGTTTATGGTTTTGAAAAAGACAAATGGCAACTTATCACTCAACTAGAAAGCGAGAAGCTATCCAAAAATTTAGAAGTTAGTATACAAATTTGGGAATTCAAATCGAACAACTTCAACCGATACGATACCCTAAAAATTGAAGTCGAAAATCTAAAAGAATTACCATATTGGAGAAAACGAAAAAACAAAAAACCAATGGTAATGATTGATGAAATTGAGTTGTATAACAACTAAAGAATAAGCCTGAATTAAAACAACCAATCAGTTTTGTAAATAATATCTTTCATATTAAAAATAAGATGTGTAGCAACTTCTACCCGTACCTTCTGATTTTTTTACTTGTTTTATTCTCCAACAAATTAAAACAATAGTCTACAATAGTTAAATATTCTTTCGCTGCAAAAAATTTTAACCTGAGTTCAGTTACAAGCTAAATAATATTTTAAAATTTCAAAATATTATTATCCATAAATTTGTACAAAAAAATAAAAAAACTTACTTTTATCGATATTATTAGTCATTTAATCGATAAAATCAACACTTATAAAAAACAAATTACAAAATTCTAATTTTATTTAAGTAGCAATTTCACACTATCAAAGTATAAACACTTTAAAACTAAATAACGGCAAAAAAATCATTAGATAATCGCTATTATCAAATCACGGCTCCCGATTAAGAAAATTATTCAAAAAGCCTTAAACCAACCAACTTAACATTATTTTAATAATATAATTTATTCATACACAAGCACTTAAGGTTTCTAAAAAAAGATTTTTAAAACATTTGGCACAGTTGTTGATATTAGAATGCAAATGCAATACAACAGATTTTTAAGTATTACATCAAATTTTAAAAAACAATTGATCTTCTAAAGATTGATTAACCATTAAAATAAAAAAAATGAACAATTCAGATTTAAAAATATTAATTGCCGAGGATGATGTATTAATGATTAAAATTCTTGAATTCATTCTTAAAAAAGAGGGATATCAAGTAACTTCATGTAAAGATGGGTTGAGTGCTATAGAAAAGATACCTGTACTTATCCCCGACTTAATTATTACTGACATTATGCTTCCTTTTCGCTCTGGATTGGAAATTATAGGATATTCAAAAGAAGCTTTTGAAAACATCCCTGTAATTGTGGTTTCCTCATTAGGAGAAGAAGAAGGAACTGTAATCGAAGCGTTTAATCTTGGTGCGGATGATTTTGTTTCTAAACCTTTTAATCCAAATGAATTGCTCCTTAGAATAAAACGTCTATTTGCTAAAAAGAATCACAGCATAAAACCGAAAGAGGTTTCAGTAAGTATAAGCGCTTAAAAGAAATCTCCAAAAATAAAAAAGCAAATTCAAGTATTCATTTAATACCATAAAAAAAACCTCTATATGCTATTCCAAAAATGGCTAATAGAGGTTTGTTAATTTTTACATTTAACTTTCTTTAGTGCTTTTTCAAAAGATTCGATTGCTCTAAAACCCAAGAAGATTACAAATCAATTCCTTATCAAATACAATCAAAGTTAGTATGACGTTTCTATCCTTAGTTTCAAAAAACCTATCTTTGCACAAAATTTACATACAATGAGCACTTTCGAACAATTCAATCTCCCTAAATCTGTCCAAAAAGCAATAGATGATTTAGGTTTTACGTCCCCAACTCCTATTCAGGAAAAAACTTTTTCTGTGATAATGTCTGGTCGTGATATGATGGGAATTGCACAAACTGGTACCGGTAAAACATTTGCCTATTTATTGCCTTTATTAAAATTATATAAGTTCACCCCAGGTCATACTCCAAAAATAGTAATCCTGGTACCAACCAGAGAACTTGTAGTTCAGGTTGTTGAGGAAGTGGAGAAATTAACTAAATACATGTCGGTTCGTACTGTTGGGATTTTTGGTGGTGTGAACATCAACACCCAAAAGACCACTGTTTATCAAGGTTGTGACATTCTTGTGGGAACACCCGGAAGGATCATGGATTTAACATTGGACAATGTAATCCGTTTTGAGGAAATGCAAAAATTGGTTATCGATGAATTTGACGAAATGTTAAATTTAGGTTTCCGCACCCAATTGACAGCCATTTTGGCAATGATGCCAAAAAAACGTCAAAACATATTATTCTCGGCAACTATGACCGATGAAGTTGATGCCATTTTGAATGACTATTTCGATTATCCGGAAGAAGTTACGCTTTCAGCATCCGGAACTCCTCTAGAAAACATTACACAAATCTCGTATCAAGTTGCTAATTTCAATACCAAAATCAATCTTCTCAAACATTTATTGAATACCAATGAAGACATGAGTCGTGTTTTGGTCTTTGTGAATAACAAAAAGATATCTGATATGGTTCATGAACGCATAGAGGAAGATTTTGAAGGTCAGTTTGGTGTTATCCACTCTAATAAATCACAGAATTACCGTTTGAGTACCATGGCTTCCTTTCAAGAAGGGAATCTGCGAGGATTGATTACCACTGATATTATGGCTAGAGGTTTGGATATTTCGAATATTACACACGTAATCAACTTCGAGATGCCCGAATTACCGGAGTTGTACATGCACAGAATCGGTAGAACAGGTCGTGCGGATGCTACAGGTACCGCTATAAGTCTTATCACTCCTCGTGAAGAAGAATCAAAAATAGCGATTGAAATTTTAATGGATATGGAATTATCTATTGAAGCATTTCCAGAAGAAGTGGAAGTTTCGGCTAAACTGATTGAACCTGAAAAAGACAGACAACCTATTAAGTTTTTGATGAAAAAACAAAAACTGGAAGGTGATGGTGCTTTTCACGAAAAAAGTAAAAAGAACAAAAAAATCAATTTGGGTGGGCCTGGTGTAACCAAGAAAAAAACACATGGTTCAGTAAATAGAAATATGCTTAAAAATCAAGCAAAAAAACGCAAGGACAAAAAATAGTTTTTAGTTTTTGGTAAATTATACAAATAGCCCATGGTTCAAAAACCATGGGCTATTCTTATGAGAAAAAGTATTTACTGAATACTAAACTTAGCACTGAACACTTTTTTACTTTGCAAACACCAAACATACTGGAGAACATAAATCAAATTTTTTTCCAGTGTTTTTTAAGGTTCCTTTTCTTTTATTAATCTTAAAAATGACAACATCATTCGTATACTGATGTGCAACCAAAAGAAACTTTCCAGTTGGATCTATAGCAAAATTTCTTGGTCCTTTACCCAAAGTACTTGTTTGACCTTTTAATTGTAATTTTCCTTTTCCTAAAATTTTAAAAACAGAAATCGTATTGGCTTCCCCTCTATTCGAAGCATATAAAAATTTACCACTTGGGGAAACATGAATATCAGCCGAGCTAAAAGTTCCTTTATAATCTTTAGCCAAAATAGTCGTTTCATTCATTTGGGTTAGCTTTCCGTTTGCATAACTAAAAGTGGTCAGTGAACCGTCTAATTCTTGCAATAGATAAACATATTTTCCTTTCTTGCTAAATGTCAAATGTCTTGGACCACTTCCCGCTTTTACAGACACACTATCTTTTAACTTTAAAACTTCAGTAGCTGCTGTCGGATTGTAATCATAAACATATATTTTATCGGTTCCTAAATCATTGCTTAAAACATATTTTTTATCTGGTGAAAAATGAACCATATGAACATGCGGTTTTTCTTGTCTTTGCGCATTTATCCCTTTTCCATAATGTTGAATTACTTGCTTGGCCTCGGTGATACTGCCATCCGCTTTTTTACCAAAAACTGCAATATTTCCGCCAGAATAATTGGCAACTATCACATTGTTATCGTCATTAATAAGGTAACAAGGATCCGCTCCTTTGGAACTAACAGCATTAATAAGGCTAGGTTTTCCGTTTACTCGGTCGAAAGCAAATGAACTTACAGTACTTTCTCCTCCATTTTCATTTACTGCATAAATAAATTTCTCATCCTTTGAAAGCGATACATAACTAGGATTAACAATACTATCAGACGATTTTTTTAATCTTATTTGAGCGTTATTAGTATCAAACTCATAAACATAAATACCTCTGCTACTACAAGAATTGGTATAAGTACCTACAATAAGATTGACTTTATTTTTTTGTGCTTGTATTGAAGCTATTGTCCCAATTAATAAAAGAAATAAATAAACTTTTTTCATGTTTTATAATTTTCAGAATAGCTAAAATACTTATTTTCTTTCAGAATTACCCTATTTGTTTCCTGTTTTGAAAAATAATCATAACATCGTAAGAAACTGCCAACAAATTTGTATTTTTGACTCACAAAATTCAACGAACTCCATTGTCATAAAATCCTGTGAAGCAAACAAAATCTCAGAATGCACTTTAAACAACCCGAAATTCTATTCTTTCTCTTCCTTTTGATTGTTCCAATTTTGGTTCATTTATTTCAATTAAGGCGTTTCAAAAAAGAATATTTCACTAATGTTCGTTTCCTAAAAGCCCTTTCAATACAAACCAGAAAAAGTTCCAAAATCAAAAAATGGCTACTTTTAGCTTGTAGAATGCTTTTGCTAACCTGCATAATTCTTGCCTTTGCTCAGCCTTTTTTTGAATCTAAAGACATTAAAAATGCCAACAATGAAATGTATATTATTTTGGACAATTCCTTTAGTATGCAAGCCAAAGGAAAAAAAGGAGAATTATTAAAGCGTGCCGTTCAAGAACTGCTCGAAGAGACTCCAGAAAATACCCGTTTTTCTTTATTAACAAATACAGATAATTATTGGAATACGGATATCAAAACCATTCGAAGTGAATTGCAAAACCTAAAATACAGTGCAACTCCTTTTCAATTAGACAATATTATAGCCAAAGTTAAAGCCCATAAATCGGCTTTCAAAAAAGATATTGTAATCATTACTGATGCTGTAGGATTAACTCAAAACCAACTAAAAAACATTGGCAAAGATGATACTCCGTATTTTATTATTCCAAAGGCAGAACAAAAAAATAATGTAGCTATTGACAGTGTGTTTATTCGTCAAACGCTCGATGATTTTTACGAATTAAGTATCAACACCACGAATTATGGTACCGATTTCAAACCGGTTCCTGTGGCTTTGTATAATCAAAACAAATTGATTGCCAAAACCATCATTAATTTTAAGAACAAAAAACAAACCATTAATTTTACCATTCCCAAGCAAGCTTTTCATGGCTATGTTTCTATTGAGGATAATGATTTAGCTTATGATAATAAATTGTTTTTTAGTATTTCAAATATCAAAAAAACAAACATAATCAGTATTGGTGCTCCCGAAAAAAATAATTTTCTGGCACGAATTTATACTTCCGATGAATTCAATTACAGTTCTTTTACACTAAATTCTTTAGATTATAACAGCATTGACAAACAAGATGCCATTGTTTTGAATGAACTGGACGAAATTCCGCAAGCCTTACAAACCACTTTAAAAGCTTTTGTCAACAAAGGAGGAAATCTGATTGTAATTCCCTCGGAAACAGCTTCAATATCTAACTTAAATACATTAGTGAATCAATTTGGATCTACCCAATTTCAATCATTAGAATCAAATGAAAAACTGATTACCAAAATCAACTTTAGTCACCCGTTGTTTGCTGGCGTTTTTGAAAACAAAACCAATAATTTTCAATATCCTAAGACCAAAAAAGAATTTACCATTTCCAACACAAGTCCTGCGGTTTTAACCTTTGAAGATCAATCACCTTTTTTAATAGCTTTAAGAAATGCTGTTTCATCGGTTTATATCTTTTCGGCTCCAATAAACACTTTGAATTCCAATTTTCAACAGTCACCATTAATTGTTCCTGTCTTTTATAAAATGGCTTTAAGCGAGCAAAACAACGGTATTAATGCCAACACTATTGGCAATAACACTTCATATCTTGTTTCCGCTTTATTGTCTAAAGATGAAATTCTCACAGTAAAAAATACCGAAGAGCAATTTATCCCAGTACAACAACTGCTGAATAATAAAGTCCAATTATTTTTTAATGATTATCCGGAAAAAGCAGGTAATTACATGATATACAACTCCAACAAACCTATAGAAAACATCAGTTTTAATTACGCCCGAACCGAGAGTAATCTGGATCAAGTCAACGAAAGCACATTATCAGATTATAAAACAAGTGATTCCATTTCAACCATTTTTGATACGCTACAAACCAGCCGAAGCGACAATCAAATTTGGAAATGGTTTATTATCTTTGCACTGCTCTTCCTAGCATTGGAAATGGCAATTATCAAATTTGTGAAATAACAATCCAGTTTCTAAAAATTACTAAATACACATGAAAATAATCATCCGAGGCGCCAAAATTATCGATTCGAAAAGTCCCTTTCACAATCAGACTGTAGATCTTTTAATTGTAGATGGTTTTATAAAAAAAATAGGAACGACACTTCCAAATTCCGATAATGCCGAAGAACTAAAGCTTGATAATCTTCACCTTTCACAAGGATGGTTTGACAGCAGCGTATCCCTTGGTGAGCCTGGATTTGAAGACAGAGAAACTATCGCAAACGGACTTGATGTTGCAGCCAGAAGCGGTTTTACTGCCATTGCATTACAACCCAATTCTTATCCAGTTATAGACAATCAAGCTCAAGTAAATTTTGTAAAAAATAAAGGCAATGGTTTTGCTACGCAACTCTTTCCAATTGGAGCTTTAACAAAGGAAAGTGAAGGCAAAGACATGGCCGAATTGTATGATATGAAAAATTCTGGCGCTATTGCCTTTGGCGATTATACGAAAAGTTTAGATAATGCTAATTTGCTAAAAATAGCATTACAATACGTTCAAGATTTTGATGGATTGGTTATTGCATTTGCACAGGATGATAAGATAAAAGGAAATGGCGTAGTCAATGAGGGGATTGTTTCCACAAGATTAGGACTAAAAGGAATTCCTGATTTGGCCGAAGAATTGCAAATTGCCAGAAACTTGTTTTTATTGGAATATACTGGTGGTAAAATGCACATTCCAACCATTTCTTCTGCAAAATCAGTTCAATTGATTAAAGAAGCTAAAGCAAAAGGGCTGAACGTTACTTGTAGTGTAACCGTTCATCATTTGGTTTTAACCGATGAAAAACTGGAAGGTTTTGATACCCGATATAAAGTGACTCCACCATTGAAAACCGAAAGCGACAGACAAGCATTGATAAATGGAGTTCTTGACGGAACCATCGATTTAATCACATCCGACCATAATCCGATTGACATCGAGCATAAAAAAATGGAATTTGATTTGGCAAAAAATGGAACTATCGGACTCGAAAGTGCTTTTGGAGCTTTGATGACCATACTTCCATTAGAAACTATAATCGAGAAATTCACTTTAGGAAAATCGATTTTCAGTATTCCAAGTAATAGCATTAACGAAGGTGAGATTGCCAATATCACCTTATTCAACCCCGAAGGTAATAGTGTATTCACTAAACAAAATATACTTTCAAAATCAAAAAACTCAGCTTTTCTAGGCACTACTCAAAAAGGAAAAGTATATGGAATTTTGAACCAAGACCAATTAATTTTAGGATAACAAATCAACATGAACAATACTATCGAAGCTGGAAAAACAGCAGCTATTACCAGTTATATTTTAGGAATTGGTGTATTTATTGCAATGTCCATGAATAGTGAAGACAAAAATGAATTTGCTTCCTTTCATATCCGTCAAGGATTAGGACTAACACTTACTTTTATTTCTTTGGGATTAATTATTAGCAATTTCGACAGTTTAATGATTTCTGCGCCGATGTGGATTTTCATTTCCGTCTTATGGTCTTACGGAATTTTCAGCGCTATAAAAGGCGAAACAAAACCCGTTCCATTACTTGGTGAATATTATCAAAAATGGCTTAAAAGCATCTCTTAAAAATAAATTATAGAATCTGATCCCGAAAACTTTCGGAACTAAAATCATAAATATCGCCATGAATCTCTCCTTAGAATATAAAATACGAGAACCAAAAGTGATTCTCGACAAAAATCCGCTATTGCTTTTACTTCATGGTTACGGCAGCAACGAAGCCGATTTATTTTCGTTTGCACCAGAACTGCCAGATGAGTATTATATCATTTCGGCTCGTGCGCCTTATGACCTTCAATACGGAAGTTATGCTTGGTATGCCATCAATTTTGATGCCGATCAAAATAAATTTTCTGATAACGATCAAGCACGAATTTCAAGAGATGTAATTGCCAAATTTATTGATGAATTGATTGCCAATTATCCTATTGATGCCAATGATGTCAATCTGATTGGCTTCAGTCAAGGTTCTATTTTGAGTTATGCAGTGGCACTTTCATACCCCGAAAAAATAAATAAAGTAGTTGCGATGAGCGGCTATATCAATTTGGAAATAGCAGCTGAAGATTACTTAAAAAACAATCTAAGTAAACTCAAAATATTTGCTTCGCACGGAACGGTAGACCAAGTGATTCCTGTGGACTGGGCCCGAAAAACACCGGCAATTTTAGAAAAATTAGGCGTTGCAATCACATACAAAGAATATCCTGTTGGTCATGGAGTAGCTCCACAAAATTTTCATGATTTCAAGAATTGGTTGCTAACAAACTAAAAAACACAGCAGATTCGCAGATTTAATTAATTTAGGAATAAATTCACCTTTAAAAAATCTGAGAATCTGCGGTAATACAATCTACTTCTGATATAAAAAAGACTGATTTACTTCAAAAGAAACACTTTCGTCATCGTTGATGAAATATTTCAGCAATACTTCACCCCAATATTCCCCATCACTATAATCAGCAATAATCCAACGGTGATTCAGGACTTTTACTTTGTTGATTGAAAACTTATTAGCTCCCAATTGCTCTTGTCCAGTATATGGATTCCCTTTTGGATTGGCATTCAAATCCAATAATTGTTCGGTAACGTACGGAATTAAAGTAATATAATTTCTGATTTTATCCGACTTAGCCGACTCAAAATAATTTTGAGCATTTTCATTTTTTTCCAATGAAAAATAGTTAGTATCCGACAATTTATTGGTAACCGATTGCAAACTGTCTTTTAATTTGGTTGTCGTCTTTTTATACTTATCTTGTTCAAAAGTCACCTCTTTGCTCAAGTACATATAGGTGTAAACATTAAAAACTAATGACAAAATTAAAGCGTAAAGGAATAATGATTGTTTCATTTATTATTAAAATTAAATTGTAATTTCTAAATTATCATAAGCCAAGAAAACATTTGAAGGCAGTTTTTTTTGAACTTCTTCGTGAAAACCCAGCATGTGACTGATATGGGTAAGATATGCCTTTTCAGGTTTTAGCAAAGCTATAAAATCGAGTGCTTCCTGCAAATTAAAATGCGTATTATGAGGCTGCAACCGCAAAGCATTAACTACCAATACCTTAAGTTTTTTCAATTTAACTATCTCAGCCTCTTCAATGGTTTTTACATCTGTTAAATAAGCAAAATCATCGATTCTAAACCCAAAAACCTGAAGATCTCCATGCAGCACACTTATAGGAATAGCCATTTTATCACCAATAGGAAAAGGCACATTATTTTCAATTTCTATGGTTTTTACTGAAGGTGCACCTGGGTATTTATCTACTGTTTTAAATATGTAATCGAATCGCTTCTCAATATTGACAAGTACTCTTTTATGAGCATAAATTGGGATTTCTCCTTGTCTAAAATTAAAGGGACGAATATCGTCCAAACCAGCTGTATGATCGGCATGTTCGTGAGTAAATAAGATGCCGTCTACTTTTCTGCAATTGGAAGCCAGCATTTGCTGCCTGAAATCGGGACCGCAATCGATAACGTACGAGTGATCCTCCCAGGAGATCCAGGCCGAAACTCGGAGCCTTTTATCCTTAAAATCAGTGCTTTTACAAACTTCATGATCGCTCCCTATAATAGGAATCCCTTGAGACGTACCTGTGCCTAAAAAATATACCTTCAATTGACTTTCTTTTTTTTACAAAAATAGGATTAAATCTCTTTCATTAGAAGCCTAATTAATTAACTTTGTAACATAATCGCCGAATTTAAACAAAAAAAAATGGAAGCCAAAATAAAACTAAAAGGAGACAAAGTTATCGAGCAGATCCCTTCTTTAAAGGACAAAGCACTTCGTATTAATTTGAATGAAAACATATACGGAACTTTTGCTGAAATTGGCGCTGGTCAAGAAACAGTGAGACATTTTTTTAGATCTGGTGGATCATCTGGGACAATCGCAAAAGCAATGTCAGCTTATGATAAAGACTTTAGTGATGCCGTTTATGGAATTGAAGAAGACGGCCGTTATGTAACCGAAAGCCGCCTTAAAAAGATGCTTACTTTTGAAGGTGAATTGATTGAAGAACGATTAAGCAGAACAAAACATCCGAACAAAATGTTTTTTAGTTATGCTAATACAGTCGCTACCATAGATTTTGCCAAACAATTTAAGGGCCATGGCTGGGTAGGAATTCGCTATCAACTAGATCCGACTGAAGCTTACAACGAAATTATTATCCACATTCGTTTCAAAGAAACCGATTCCAGATTACAACAAGAAACATTAGGAGTTTTGGGTGTAAATTTGATTTATGGTGCTTTCTATAAATACAATGATCCCAAAAAATTACTGCGCTACTTATATGACCACTTAGACAAAGACCAACTGGAAATTGATACCATCAATTTCTCAGGCCCTCGTTTTGCTGACGTAGACAACCGATTGATGAGTTTACAATTGGTCAAAAATGGCATGACCGATGCGGTAATGTTCAATCCAGAAGGCAAAAATATCCTGCCGGCCGCTATTTTATACAAGAAAAACATACTTGCTTTTAGAGGAAGTTTCCGTCCAGTTACCAAGGTAAACATGGATATGTACAAACAATCCTTAAAAATGTTCTTGGAAGAAAACAAAGTAGAAAAAGAAAATACTCTAGTTATTTTTGAAATTACATTGTCAAATTTACGATCTGATGGGGAAATTGACGAAAGAGATTTCATGGATCGCGCCGAATTGCTATGTTCATTAGGCCAGACTGTAATGATATCCAATTTCCAGGAATATTATAAAGTGGTAGAATATTTCTCTAATTACACCAAAGCCAGAATGGGGCTAGCCATGGGTGTAAACAACTTAGTGGACATATTTGACGAGAAATATTACCGTCATTTGAGCGGTGGAATACTCGAAGCCTTCGGAAAATTATTCTATCGCGACATGAAAGTTTTCTTATATCCGATGCTAGGCGAAGATGGAGAAATCATCACTTCTAAAAATTTAAAAGTACATCCGAGAATGAAAGAATTATACAAATTCTTTAAATTTAACGGAAAAGTAGTTGACATTGAGGACTACAACCCTGAGATATTAGAGGTCTTCTCTCGTGAAGTACTAAAAATGATTAGTGCGGGAAAACCGGGATGGGAAGAAATGTTACCCCCAGGAGTACCAGAAATCATTAAAGAAAAACGTCTTTTTGGATATCAGTCTAATACACTTTTGGAAACAAGTAATTAAGATTATATTTATCCATAAACAGTATTATTTAATAAAAAATTCCAAGAAAGACAAATTGTTTTCCTTGGAATTTTTATTTCAAATGACTGTATAAAATCTATTTATTTCAAAATCTGATTAGTGTGTTCTTTGGTTTTTACTTCAGAGATTACATCAGCTATAATTCCATTTTCGTCAATTACAAATGTGGTTCTGTGAATTCCGTTGTATTCTTTCCCCATAAACTTTTTGGGACCCCAAACGCCAAAGGCGTTTATTACCGATTTATCCTCATCGGCTAATAATGGAAAAGGCAACTGATATTTATCCTTGAACTTGGCTTGTGCCTTGGCACTGTCGGCGCTCACACCCAAAAGCGCATAATTATTGGCTTGAAAACGCTCGAAATTATCTCTTAAATCACAAGCCTCTGCTGTGCAACCTGGTGTAGACGCTTTTGGATAAAAGAAAACCACTAATTTTTTACCAGTATAATCGGCTAGTTGATGTGATTTCCCATCTTGGTCCACTCCTGAAAATTGTGGTGCTTGATCTCCTTTTTTTAATGTGGTCATGTTTTAGATTTTAGAATTTAGATGTCCGAATATAGAGAATAAAATATGGATTTAAAAAATTTATAATTGCAATTATCATTGTCATTATTTTTTCGTCTGCCCCAGATTGCAGTGAAAACCCCGGAGTTTATAGGGTTATTTTTTCTTGTTATGGCAAAGCGACCAAAGGAAGCTCTTGCCGCAACTTTGAAAAAAAGCCGTATAAATGAGGCGTTGCAACGAAAAGCTGGATTAGGCTCTTATAATTTTTGAATTAAATTTTTGAAATTGATATTGATTTTGTCATTGCAAATGAAAATCCTTTTCTTTACAGTTCAAATCTAATGAAAATGACCAAACAGGAACGCGTAACATTTGTTATAAATACGTTAAATGAGTTATACCCTACTATTCCGATACCTCTGGATCATAAAGATCCTTATACTTTGTTGATTGCAGTTTTGCTTTCAGCTCAATGTACGGATGTGCGGGTGAACCAAATTACACCTTTACTTTTTGCTAAAGCGGATAATCCGTACGATATGGTTAAATTATCGGTGGAAGAAATTAAGGAGATTATAAGGCCTTGCGGACTATCCCCCATGAAATCAAAAGGAATTCATGGCTTGTCACAAATTTTGATTGAAAAACATAATGGACAAGTACCTCAAAGCTTTGAATACCTGGAAGAATTGCCAGCTGTCGGACACAAAACTGCCAGTGTAGTGATGTCACAAGCTTTTGGAGTTCCAGCGTTTCCGGTAGATACTCATATTCATAGATTGATGTACCGCTGGAACTTGACAAACGGCAAGAATGTGGTTCAAACCGAAAAAGATGCCAAACGTATTTTCCCCGAAGAATTGTGGAATGATTTACACTTACAAATTATTTGGTATGGTCGTGAATATTCCCCTGCAAGGGGCTGGGATTTAGAAAAAGATATCATCACTAGAACTATTGGAAGAAAATCGGTTTTGAATGAATTTATAAAGAAATGATTTGGGTATAAATAACAAATTTCACTAATCTTAAAAAAGACTTAGTGAAATTTGTTTTCCAAATACTATTTTAAAGTACTTGAAATTCCCTTTATACAATATCGAAGGGAAATTAATTGACTATAATTTCAAAAATATTGTCCTCTAATTTCATTATTTTCAATGCTTTAGAGTAGTTTAATAAAAAAGATACCACTTCTTTATCTGGTTTTATTTTTTTAGTAATTTTCAATTTTTTAGAGTAATTCTTTTCCATATGTACTATAAAGTTTGTTTTATATTACAACGGAAGAATTATCCTTTTATTATCAATTTGTTAAAACAATTTGATGTTTATCAATAATTTTCCTCAAATTCATTATGGCATATCGCATTCTACCCAATGCTGTATTGATACTTACCCCTGTGGTTTCAGAAATTTCTTTAAAACTCATATCTTGATACATACGCATGATTAAAACTTCCTTTTGATCTACGGGCAATTCTTCAACCAGTCTACGAATATCTACTTCAACCTGATCTGCTATGATTTGGTTTTCAATTGTAAGTGTATTATCAGACATGACTGAAAAAATAGAAAATTCCTCCGTTTCTCTAAAAAGAGGCATTTTTTTAGATCTTCTAAAGTAATCAATAATCAAATTATGGGCAATTCTCATAATCCAAGGCAAGAATTTACCTTCTTCATTGTAGGAATTGGTTTTTAAAGTTTTAATAACTTTAATGAAAGTGTCTTGAAAGATGTCATTAGAAATCTCTCGATCGGCTACTTTAGAATATATAAATCCATAAATCTTAGACTCATGTCTTTTGATTAGTACAGCCAATGCACTTTCGTTACCGGCCATATAATCCTTTACTAATAAAGCATCTGATATCTGTAAATTTGCCATAGCAATTTCTTTTTAGATTAGTTAGTTTTGAGAAAATCTTCTAAAAAGTAGTTCTTTGCTATAGGCTTAGTGTGATTGTTATAGTTAATTATTTGTCAAATTTAACAAATAATTATTAAAAGGAGCAAGAAAAAACAGCAATAATATTATTTTGTTTTTTTAAATTTGATTAAAAACATCTATAAAATGATTCTACATTTAGTTTCGTTCAAATATCACTATCTTTTGCACCATTAACAGTAATAAACAGAAAAAAAAAGACTTTTATATGCCATAAAAAACTCTTAGGTTTTACCGTTAGTTATTTTGTTTTTATAAAAACAAATATTCTTCCCATTATATAAAACGATAACAAATCAATTTAACGTTTTAAGCAATTATTTAACTAAAATAGCTTCCAATTCTTCCAAAGATTTTCCTTTTGTTTCAGGTAATAATTTCAGTATCAAGAATAAACCTAAAAAAGCAAAAAGTCCAAATAGCAAAAAAGTCCAAGTAGTGCCCAATTTTGATAATTCCCATGGAAAAACCAGTTGAACAAGAAAGCTGACTGCTGAATTGATAAACCCTACAAACGAAATAGCAACTCCTCGAATTTTATTGGGGAAAAGTTCCGAAAACAGTACCCACATTACTGGTCCAAGAGATATTGCAAATGAAGCCACAAATCCTAAAATACAAATCAATATTAAGGTAGCATTCATTTTAATAGAAGCCGATATAAGTTCTGATTCGTACTTATTGGCAACATTATTTCCAATAGTGGTTCTTACAGCGCTTTTAAATTCGGTATCTGAATTAAAGGTTTTGTTGCTCAAAAACAATAATTGATCTTTATTTATTTCGGTAGGTAACTTGGCAATAGAATCATTTGTTAGTGTATAAGTTGCCACATTGAAACTATAAGACAAAACAAACATACTCAACGCAATACCACTTACACCAATGGCCAATAATGGCTTTCTTCCTAATTTGTCAATCAGTGCCATTGCAATGATTGTAAACACTACATTTATAAGCCCAACTAAAATTGCTTGTATAAAGGAAGCATCCGTGCCAATTCCAGATTGTTCAAAGATCATGGGAGCATAGAAAAACACACAATTTATCCCCACTATTTGCTGTAAAATGGCAATTCCAATCCCAATAGTCATTACCAATTTCATGGAAGGAGCAAACAACTCTTTGATGGATATTTTTTCTTTTGGCGCCGAATCCAATAAAATACTTTCCTGAATTTCGCCCACTAATTTCTCCGCTTCTTTATCGTCATCCACGGTTTTCATTATATCCAAAGCTTCATTGAACTTTCCTTTCATAATAAGCCATCTAGGACTTTGAGGAACAAAAAACAATAAGAAGTAATACAAAATGGCTGGTATAAATTCGATACCCAACATCCATCTCCAATTGTATTCCCTTATTTTTAAAGTTTCGACCCAACCAGAATTGGAACTGGCTAAATGGACAATAAGATAATTGGTAAAAAAAGCAACTGAAAGTCCAATTACAATATTCAGCTGATTGAAGGAAACCATCTTACCCCGTTTATCTGCAGGAGCAATTTCGGCTATATACATTGGGGCAATAATCAAAGAAATACCGACACCAATACCTGCCAACATTCGAGCAAATACAAGAATGAAAAAACTAGGTGCCACAGCAGACAATACTGCCGAAAACGCATATAATAGTGCCGAATATTTTAGAACAATAATTCGCCCATATTTGTCACTTATTGGCCCAGCAAACATCATTGCCACTGTTGCTGACAATGACAAAGAAGCAACAGCCCATCCCAATTCTATCTTTGAAAGCTGAAATTCGGGTTCTATAAATTTAATTACTCCCGAAATAACAGAAGCATCAAAACCCATTAAAAAACCGCCCATTGCAACAACAAGAGCAATTAAAGTAACCGAACTTTTTTTAGTTTGCATAATAGTACCGTTTTTTCAATATTAATTTATTCTTGTATTTTATTTTTTTATAATTTTTATATTTTGGATCCCATTTGAGTTTTTTACTTTTAAAAAGTAAAGTCCTGGTTTAAAACCACTCATGTCCAAATTATGAGTTGACTGAACTAGCTTTTCGACTATTTTTTTTCCCAATATATCTGTCAAAATAATTTTATTTTGGTCGTCTAATAACTGTAAATACAATATGTTTTCTACAGGATTTGGGTAAAAAAACTGTTTCAATTCACTTGAATTTTCAACTCCCAATGTGCAACTATTACCAACTACATAAGAAAAGTATTTCGTCACAGACAATCCACCAGCATAAGCAAACTTAACTGCATAATTTATTGTTGACCCTATGGTTTGTCCTGTAATGGTTTTAGTAAATATGTTTCCAGAAACATTCGCCATTTGTGATTCTGAAAAAGGAGTTTGTTTCCATAAATAGGCAACAACACCGCTTTTATCGGTATCCAAAAGTTCGAAAGTAATTTTAACATCCGTTCCTGAGGTTTGAAAATCATATTTATAACCAACCGTGAACAAACCTTGCGAAGCCTCAGTTGCTGTGCCAGAACATTCTGTAGTTGTATTTACTGTTGTTTTTGCCGTAAGTACAATAGGATTATTTGGGGAAGCATTTCCGGTTGCATCAGTTGCCGAAACTGAAAAAGTATAATCCGTAATAGGAAACAAATTGGATATAATCAAAGATTTTTGAACACCAGTAGCACTATTTGTAGATGTAGTTCCAGTTCCATAAGAAATAGTATAGGTCACATTACCTGAATCATCTGTGGCATTAAGTAATAATTCTACAGTTGAACCTGTGATTTTACCAATAGTAGCTGTAAAATTTGCAGGAGCTTGAGTATCCACAGTGGTGTTTTGATATACTCTTACGTAATCAATGACCATTGAACTTTGAACAAAATTAGACGAAATTGTTCCTGCAAAACCACCCATAGCAATATTCAATAAAAGATATTGCTCTTTATCAAATGGCCAAGTGTTTGCATCTTTAACTGTTGGATTATAAGTATAATAAATCACATTATCGAGCAGAAATGAAATTTGATTTGGAGACCAATTCATTGAATAAATATGATAATTATTAGCTAAATCACTCGCAATCACACCTCCTTTATTCACAGTATTTCCATTCGAAGAAGGAGTATGCAAAGCACTTTGAATAAAATTTATGGATTCAGATGGAAAAATCCCATGCTCCATAATATCAATTTCACCAGAGGCGGGCCAATTCGTATTTCCGTAAGTTGCATCAAAATAACCTCCATCTTCATTAGTATTTTTACCCAACATCCATATTGCAGGCCAAGTACCAGATTCGGTTGGTAACTTTGCTCTTACATCTACACGACCATATTTAAATGCAAACTTAGAATTCAAACGTGCCGAAGTATATTGCTTTGTTACTCCTTGGTCCGTAAAACTTTCTTTCTTAGAAACAATATTCAAGAAACCTGAATTCAAAAAAGAGTTAGTCGAGCTGTTGGTATAATGTTGCAATTCATTATTATACCAACTTCCACCCGCAGGTATTTGTGTTTGATGAAACCAATTATTGGAATTAACAGCTCCATTAGTAGTAAACTCATCTGACCACACTAAATCTTTATATACAACATCAACTTGTGCAAAACAAAATTGAGTAATGAGAAAAAATGAAAATAATAGTTGTAATAAAGTCTTATTTTGTATCATAATTAATATCAGTTTTCATCAATATCTTTTTTTTAGAATTGATGCTTTTTAAATAAAAGAAATGGTTCTAATTTAATTTTGCAAGCTTATTTCTGTTTCGATATTTAAATTTAAAGGGGCTATTAATTCTCTTTTTCTAGTTGCTAATTCACTTTTAATATCTTTAGCTTTTTCTTCGGTTAAGTCATAATTTCTCATTATCCACATGGCAATCAAAGTACCTAAAATTGGGATACCCGAATAAAAAAGCCTCAAACCGGTAATTGCACCTTCAGACTGAGTTGCCGCATCTGTATTGAACCCAACCAAAGACATAATAACTCCTGTTAATAATCCCGCAATAGCAAAACCAAACTTTACCATCCACCAGTAAATAGCTCCAAAGATTCCTTCTCTTCGTTTTCCCGAAGTCAACTCGTCCATATCGCAAACATCTGCGGTCATAGACATCATCAGTGTAAACAAGCTCCCGATACCAAAAGAAAAGAAAGGTAAAGCGAATAAAAACATATACGGTTTTCCAGGAATGAAAAGAAACCATAACAATATATAACCAAAAACCGATATCCCCTGACAGATTAAAAAAGCATTCTTCTTACCCATTTTTTTAGACATTCTAGCTACTATCGGTATTACTAAAAATGTAGTTGACAAAGCTCCTACACAGCCAAAAAGTGTTGGCCAAATACCCGCAGCTTCAGTACTTCCATTAAAAAGATAATAAACAACGATGAAAAATGAAAAGGCTGCTACGGTATTAAAAGCGTTAAAAATCAAGAAAGTGGCAATACAAAGCTTTCTAAAAGGTTTACTGCTAAAAGCCTCTTTGAAACTTTTAAAAATTTCTTTTAAGCTACCTCCTATTGTACTAAACGTTAATGGAGCAAAACTATCTTCGTCTTTTGTTGATTTACTGGTAATAAAAATTGCAGGAATCATAGCCAATATCATACAAGAAACCCCTACCCAAACTGCCAAAGTTCTAGTAGCTGTATCTGCATTTGGAAACCAACTAGGGTCATACATAACCACCCAAAACCAAGGAGCAATTACCCACGCCCATTGCCCAATCCATTGTGAAATTGCCATAATATTGGTTCTCTCATGAAAATCATCACTCATTTCATACCCCATAGCTACATAAGGAACACTAAAAATGGACAAGCCTAAATAAAATACAAAAGACCAAAAAAGAAAGAATATAAAATTATAATCCAATCCATTTTCTCTATACAGTTGCCACATTACAACAAAGGAAACTCCCATAATAATGGCTCCAATAAAAACATAATGACGTCTTCTCCCCCATTTAGAACGAGTATTGTCTGATATAAATCCCATAATCGGATCAATAAAAGCATCAAATATTCGAGGCAGAAAAAACAAAATGCCCCACATCCAAGCCGGAAAACCTAAATCCTGCACTAATACAACCATAAAAATACCTAGAGCTGCAGGAAACATTTGATTCGCTAACATGCCTAATCCAAAGGCAATTTTTTGCCCCATAGGAACCATTTTTTTGGGATTTAAATTAATACTTTCCATATTTAGAGAATTTTGGGTTATTTATTTATTATTTAATTTTTAAAAACTGAAGATTACAATTAATTATCTTTTTAATCTGGTCTATATATTTTAGCACTATTCTGAATTTTGTTTCGCTTTTAGCATTAAGAATAATCGATGAAATTTATTTTAAAGTAAAATGTATCAGTATTAGTTATTTTTTTAATACTGTAGAAGGAGTTTTAACATCCAACCACAACGATTCTTCTTTTCCATTGTATGTTTTTGTAATGGGTTTTCCATCACGGGTTAAACCATTAAAAACGCCTTTGTCAACCATTTCCCAAAGCGCATATTTTGCCTGACCCTCAAGATTGATTAATCCAAAATGATTTTCTGAACCCAATGTGTTTTTATCTTTCCATTGCTCATCAAAAGCTTCGAAGTAAAAAAGAGACATTTTCTCTTTGTTCGTCCATTCTCGCATGAGTTTATAACACAGCGCCGATTTGTATTCGTCTGTTGCTTTTGAACCTGAATCCCCATAAAACTCATTAGATACCGTTGCCCAGCCTGTTTCACCAATGTGAATAGGCTTATTTACACCTAATGATTTCATGTAATTCAATACTCCCTTATATTGAGCAATGCTATAATCTCTTGCTCTTATCATTGCTGCATTAATTTTTTCACGTTCAGACAATTGTGTTTCATCTTCCAAAATCCCCCAAAATTGCGGGTTGTAATGCGTGTCATGCATAGGATAAGAATGCATTGAAATATAATCGACTGCTTTTATGAGTTGATTCAAATCTTCAACATGGTATTCATTGCTCCCGCCGCCCCAAGAAGCAAAATTATCGGAGCTTGTTATCCAAACATTTTTGCCTAATTTTTGCTGTTTCTTCAAATCTTGCAAATAATTCACCCATTTCAATATAATACTAGGTTCGACATAATAAGCCCATGCCCATTTTACCATTGCTTCATTTCCGACAGAAATAATCTTAACGATATCAGGATATTCATTTGCTAGTTTTACAGCTTCGGCAATTTCTACTGGGTTGCGTTCACTGTCTTCATTTCGAATAAGCGGATTTGATGTCCAAGAATTTTTGCAATCAATCCATGCTCCTAACATTACATACATTTCAAATTTCGGATTCTCTTTCTTTACGATCCTTATCGCTTTCAATAAGTTCGAAATTTCAGTATGATGCACATTATAAGTCCGAAGCACTTTGATATTCATTGCCGAAAGGATTCTTAAATCATCTGTTATTTGAGAAACGGTAGGCTCAATATCTCTGGTTTTGTCTCTATAGCCTCCGTAGCACATAGCCAGATAATTGGGATTTCCCAGTATTTTCTCGGCTGTCATTTCAGCAGGCACAGCATTCATGCTCTTGCAATTGCTAAATAAAATAGTCAATAAAAAAAGGACCAATATGGCTTTGATTTTTTTCATCTTACTAGCAATTAATAGAAACTGTTACTTGAGTGATTTCGCCTGTGCGGTTGAATATTTTTTGACTGTTTTCATGATTCAAAGTCAAAGTGGAAGCCGTTTCGGTTTTACCATCTTTGTATTTCACTTCAACTTGATTCGTATTTCCTTTTTTATAAACAATTGGCACCTGACAAACCGTAAATGCTAGACTTCCTTTATCTAAATTTATTGAAAAAGGTTTGTTACCAAAATCAACAAAACTCACGCTTTCCTCTTGTTGCAAAAATTGATTTTCATTGAGTAAAGTAGGTTCAAATGAAAGTTGACCTCCTTTTATTTTAACACCCAACTCGCCTTTTCGAGTGAGAACATCTTCTTTAACTTGTCCCGTCATTCCGGGTTGTTGCGCGCCTCTATGTGAAGGAGTGTGTGAGTAGGGATCCGTTGGGAAAGCACCATATACTTCTGGAGATTTATGTACACCAATACCGTCGCCAATTGCAGTGTAATGTTTAGACAATGCTTGAATTATAGTATCATCAGCTTGATCAGCATGCGCTTTTTCTATAACTTCTTGTACAGCCAAATGCAGTTTAGAAACCATGTGCCAGTAAATAGAACCTAAACCCTCGTAACCAAAGAAAGTCCCAGACCTACCCGTAAAAGCCTTGTGATTGAAAACATCTTCAAAAATTTGAAGAATTTCATTCGCTTCATTTTTGGCCAAAACTTGATATTCTTCTTCATTTTCAAGTTGAATCAAAGCCGCTTTTAAGTCATTTGCGTTATGGAAGTTTCCATTAAAATGATAATCTCCTTTTACATCTCTATCGATAATTGCATTATTAGAAGTCGCAATTAATTTTGTCAATAAAGTTGATTTTTCAACACTTGCTTTAGGGATGTTATTTTTTTCTAAGAATTTTGGTAACTCTTTGTTTGGATACAAGATATAGCTGTTTTGATCTGGACGATATAAAGCACTATTTCTTAACGCATCTATTATTTCTAATGAGGCTTTTGCATCCAAATATCCTGAACTCAAAACGGCTACTTGACCTTCAAGCATTTCACTCAAATTTGAAACAACCACTCCATCATTGTCAACAGACATTAAATTATAAGCGTGATACAATCTATCTGGTCTTTGATTGGCTTGTATTGAATGATCTATGTACGCTAAACTTACTTTTGCAAATTGCTTTAAATCATCGATGGATAAACTTCTTTTTTGACCAGAAAATCCATTTTTATATATATTCAATCTGTATTCTGAAGCAGCTTCACCTAATTTATCGAGTATGTTTTTACGTTTCTGATCATTTATTTTCCCCAAAAGAACGCTTTCATAGCCAAACAAACATTCTCTAATACTGTGGTAAAAAACAACCATTTCAGTAGAAAATTGAATATTTTGCAGCTCGGAAGTTCCTAATATATTTTGAAAAGTTTTTAAAAACCTGCGCAAATAATAAAGTGTAACCATAGACACTCCATTACCTACCAAAGCATTATTTGCATCATTCCATTCTGGTCTTTGGGTGTTCATCCAAATTCCACCTTCTGGAATAAAGTTTGACATTTTGGCCAAAACAGTTGCCAAAATTTTTTCGATAAAATTTACATGATAAATTTCATTGTTAGCATTAACGATTAATGCACCATCCGCACCAATTTTTGCTCTCCGTTCATTTATTTTCTTCTCCCAAGCATAATTGTATTCTATGGTATCTTTTGGGTTTTTCGAGATATCTTGATACGCTTTTATGCTGTAAGGAACAGCAGCATATACAAAACAATCTTTATCAAAATAAGAATTTAGTTTCCCAGGATAGTACTTTTCTATAAATTCTAAAAACTTCAATAAGTAAACAATTTGATGATCCCCCCAATAGCCAATATACGACCATGGATTATCATGTTCTATTGCTTCCCAATCAAAACCTCCTTTTGTTACTCGGTATGGGTTATAGCCATCAAATGTTGAAGCATTCAAGAATTTAGAAATCATACCTTCAATAAAATTGGGATAAGCATAGGCTAGGGCTTCCCAATTTTGAAAAATATCTCTCCAGTTTCCTTCGTAATCCAAAATTTTTGAATCGTCAATTTCACTACGGGTATTGATTGAAAATTTGTTCCAAGGACGGCTTGGATCTCCGTGTCTGCGGCTAAACTTTAAAGGTAAATATTCGGTACACAATCTTACTAAATCATTATCCGCTTCCTTTTGGATTAATTGAAGCAACTCGATATAAGAGAACTCCTCTTTTAAATTTCCGAAAAATGCTTGATTTTTTTCAAATACTTCACTATTTGCTTTGGCGAAATATTGTGTAAAATCTTTTTTACCAATTTGATAATTTTCGTCAAAAATACCTCCACGCATTATATTGAAAAGCGTATTGGCAAAATGGCGCGTATCGATTAATTTATCAGCCGTAAATTGCAAACCATCTGCCCCCGCATTCAATGCAATTAAGTTTTGTTTGCCTAATTCAACATCATCAATAAGTTGTTTTTCCAGTGTTTTATCGTGTAGAATTGACTCACATAGCTGAATCACTTGAGATTGGTTTTGATTTACATTGGCAATAATTTTCCAATCTTTAGAGCTGTTTCGGGGCAAATGCAATTCATTTGAAATAAAATAAGCACCTTTTTCCCCTTTTATATCCGTTTCACCTGTGATTTTTTGCAATTTTCTAAAAGCAGGAAGTTGTTTTGAAGACAATAAATGAGTTGGATTATTCATTCCCAATGACCAAACAATATTAGCCTTTAGTGCTTCACTTGGTTCTGCTCTATCAACGATTATGGCGCTCAGAGCAAAAATCCCTAAACCACTTTCGGCATTCAATTCGCTTCTTTTATAGGCATCAACTAGATTACTGGTACTATTTTGTAAATCGCTGCCAACTCCATGTGGTAGTATATTTTGAATACCGTCTAATACTCGAATAGTATAATCAATAGAAGAGTTGTTTATAATCTCCGATTTTTTAACAAATCCAAAAAGGTTACTGGAATTCCATTGGTATCTGAAAGTCAGTTGCAAATCGTTATGAATCTCTTCGAAAATGACTTTGTTACCATAGAAGTTTTTGTATAAATTTCTGGTAAGATTGTAGTTTTCATTAAAGCGTTCTGTAAAGGGTTCCCATATCCAAACTTTACCTTCGGTAAGAACCTGAAAAATAGTTTTACTTCCTGTAATATCTGCAAATTCGGTTATTTTATCATCTGTATAATAGGGAAAAAGAGCAAATTCAGCGTTTTTTCTACCTGCTGTAAGTCCACCATTACTTGAAATAAACAACCAATGATTGGAATCACTCACGATGCTCATAAAAAAAGGTCTTATTGTATCGTGGTTTTCGATTTTATAATATTTCTCTCCTTCTAATTCGACTATCTTCATGTTTTTATGCTTTTATATATTTTTATTTCGTGTTTTATAATTACTTTATTCTGCCTTTTTTGAAGTTTCAATTATTTTAATTTTCTTAAAACTATTTTGAAGCTTCTTTAATGAATTATTGTTGGTATACGGATTAAGCTGATGCACTTTTTTCAACATATAATAAGCCACTCTTGGTTGCAACTGATACACTCCATTTTGGCTTATTGGTCCTTTGGCACAAATCCCAAACCACTCTTCATTCATATTATTTTTACCTTTTTCAAAATCAAAAACGTATCCTCCATTGCCCCATGAAGCACTAGGATCATGGATGTCAAGATTTATTGTTTGTCCGCTTTTCCACCAACCATCGCTAAATTGAAAGGTAAAACCACCAATACAATTTCCGGTTTTCCCAATACCCGCAGCATTTTCATAAATTTCTAGCCAGTTCCCTTTTAGAATAGTTGCTTGTGCATTTTGATCCTCCTTATTGGTTATAGTATTAAAAGCATCCGAACCAAATTCAGTAAACAAAATAGGTTTTGCATATTCTTTTTTCACCCTTTCAAATACATCACCAAAAGAAATTCCGCGATACACATTGATTCCAAAAACATCTACATCTGGACATTCTTTTGCTATTAAATCCAGAAAAAGAAGATCACCATTACAAATTGCAATTGGATGCGAATTATCAATAGTTTTCATAACAACGGCAGCTTCATTAAACAATTGGTACAACGCTTGAGCGCGAGCTGTAGATTTTCGGTCTTGCACCGGAATATTCTCAGTTTCGGCACCTTCCCAAAACAAACCGTAATTGTTTTCATTACCCAATAAGAACAATAGTAAGCCTTTGGTATCTTTATAATCTGAGGCTAATTGTTTAACCTCTTTCAAAAGTACTTCGTGAGTACTCGGGTTTGAATATTCAGTATTGGCAACCCAAGCTCCATTTATTGACAAACCATATCGGCCAAATGGATGATTGAGCATGGTGTGAATTCCGTACTTATTATAAATAAATTCAATCCATTTTTTGGGAATACCGGAATAAACCCGAATGGTATTTACCCCCATATTTTTTAATAATGGCATTTCATTATCCAATGCTTTTTTGATCATTTCCTCTGGCTGTTCCCAAAGGATATAAGTGTAATTTTTACCAATGGGGAAATAATCCCAATTCATGCCATTGACAATAAAATCTTGTCCGTTCATCTTGAGTTTAAATCCAGATTTACTTTGATCTATTGTAACCTTATCTGCTTGAGAATAAATAGTGGATGTACAATTCCAAAAGAGAAGTAAAAAAATAATTTTTCGCATAATTATAGATTAATTTGAACGTTTTTTAAAAATGAAAATCAGAATCTAAAAAACATTAAAATTGGTTTAATTGATTGTTAGAAAAAAATACTAGTTTAGAAATTTATGGTTTTATACACTCCTAATTCTTTCTTGAAAATCAGAACTGAGGCACGGTAATTTCTTGTTTTAGATTATAAATTGAGATTAACTTTATACATTCAATGTACAAGTAAGTTAGCCTAAGCCAACCTACTTGTAATTGATGTATTAAACCATTTTGTTATTTATAAACTTTTATATAATCTACAAGCATAGATGAGCTTGTAAATGCAGGATCAATTTCACCTCCTAGAGATCCACCCATTGCCAGATTAAGGATCATATAGAAATCTTTATGAAACGGCAATGAAGTATCTGAATTACTAAACGTATAGAACAACGTTCCGTCAATAAAGAAACGAATTGTCTTAGGAGACCAAATCGTTTTATAGGTATGGAAACCCGCAGGATCTTGAAGAGAAGTAACACCTACTTTTGCATTACCTCCTGAATTTCCTGGAAAATGCAAAGCTCCTTGAGTTTGAAAAGGACGATTACCGGTCCATTCCATAAAATCAATTTCACCATTTCCAGGCCAAGTTACAGGCGCAGTTCCTAATGACCAGAAAGCAGCCCAAGTTCCGGAACCAACAGGCATTTTTACTCTCATTTCGATAGTTCCATAAGTAAACTCTTTAAGTCCCTGAGTTTTAATTCTAGCAGAAGTATAACCAGAACCTTCTTTTATAGCTGTTATTTTAAGGAAATCACCATCCACTACAGATACATTTTTGGCTAGATTAGTATAGTCTTGTTTCTCACCATTCCCCCATCCAGCACCAGCTGGTGTATTACTACCATTCCCTAAATCATAAGTCCATTTTGTAGGATCTGGAGCACCATTTACTTTAAATTCATCTGCCCAATCCAAAGTAGTATATTCAGTAGTATCGGTTGGTACATTCACAGGACGAGTAGTCGTAAATGTTTGGTACCAAGCCAAACCAACATTATTGGCTTGTACAAAACGCACTACCATTCTGTTCTCTGTCAGCGACATAATCTCATATTGTGTTGCGCCGGCATAATAGCCCATGAAACCGCCATCAGAAAAATTCATTACTGTTCCAACAGATTGTTTAGCCGCTTCTGGGTTTTTGGAAACAAAAGAAGTTGAAGGACTTAACGCCACAGTTTTTTTACCCGCTGTGCTATAAGGTAAACAGGCATCATCACCACCATTTGTTCCGCCAGCAACACTTTTATAAGAATTGTGAAAAAAGGTATTTCCTTTGTTATCCTGTGTATACTCTATTTTACCTCCTACCAAAGCAAAAGTATAATCGCCATCATAGAAACAAGTAGCTGATTTTTCAAAAGGACCTGCTTGATAATAATTAGGATAATAATTTTTGGTAGCATCACCATCGTTCTGCCCAACACCCAGATGTCCAGCTTCATTTGCAGCCAAAAACCATTTTTTTCCAGTTGCAGTTCCTCCTGTAAGCAATTGAGTTGATTTTTCGTCACTAAAATTACTAATCACTTTTACATCAACTGTTGTATTACTAGTAACACCACCTTTTCCAGAAGCAATAATAGTAACTGTATAGGTATTTATCCCAACTGAAGTAAAAGCATGCTCTGCCACTCCACCTGGAGAAGTCTCAACAACACCATCTCCATAACTATATTTGAAAGAAACTGCATTATCTGCAGTTGTAGTAAACTTCACCTTACCTGAACCGTCTCCAAATGGAGTTTGATCGGTTACACCTACTATTTCTGCAGTTATCTTAAGATTAGAAGGTGCATCTAATGCCCCGAAAGAATAATTATCTTCCTGACAATTCACCATTAGTAGCAAACTAAAAATGGTTATTATATTTAAAACTATTTTTTTCATTTTCCTTTAATTTTAGAATTGTTTAATATCATCAAAATAATAAGTAGAACCAGCACCAGCTACTCCAAAATCTGGAAATAAAATCACTTTGTCATACGAATTTGCAGAATTGAAAGATGCTGCACTAGTAAGATCGAAGGTTAATACTTCCCAAGCATTGGCAACAGTTGTAGTAGCCTCTACTTCGACATTAATGGTTGGATTTCCATTTCCATCTTTTGGAGAAGTTGAATCTTCCATTTTGTACAAAATCTTAGCACCTACTTTTGGAGACCAAACGGTTACTTTAATTTTCGTTCCTTTTGCAAAATCTACTTTAGAATCCAAACTCAAACTTGCACCAGCCCATACTTGCGCACCTGAAGGTTTATCGATTTTGACTACTTTATTCGAAACATTAACACCTGATTTGTCAGGATTTGTGATCATCGAAACTGGAATTGGACCAAAATCAGCAGCTCCAAAACCGATCCAAGCATATGTCAATGTACTGGATTCAAAATCAAGAGGTAATTGAATAGTTTGAGCAGCAGAAGGTGCTTTATAAAAATAAATATTGTCAATAAAAACAGAACCTGTAGCCCAAGGAGTTCCAACTAATTTTAATTGAAAGATATCTGCAACTGTTAATCCTTGACTCGTAAATGCTGAAACTGGAATATCAATGCTATTCCATTGACCAGCCACCAAATCTTTTACAACTGGTTTCTCCCCATTTGTTTTGCTAATTAAAGAAGTTTCAATTTTTTGCAAATCGGCAGTCCAAACATCCATGTGAAGAAATTCCATTCCAGAAACATCTATACTGGTATTATCAGCTAATGCAATTCCTTGGTAACTTAGTTTGATATAATTAAGCATTTTATCCCCATTCAATTCAAATTCAGCCCAACTACTGCCTTGACCACCTTGTCCCCAATCTGGGAAATAATTAGTTCCAGCAACATCTGTATATTTTGAACTATAAATAGAAATCACGTCTGTAGCTTGTCTGTTTGGTGGCGTTGCAGCCGAAGTAGAAGGTTTATTTACAAGTGTTACTGTAAAATCCTCTGTATATTCGGTTGTTTTAATAGCCGCACTTTTGGAAACCACACGAATTTTATATACACCTGCAACTTGATACGTATAAGAAACAGAAGCACCATTGTTTGCAGAAATAGGATCTGGTTTTCCAGCTTCTCCAAAATAAACATCATAAAATAATGCAAAATCAGCTTTTGCAGTAACTGTTACTTTTTTAGAAACGGACAAGTCGTTTGTAATAACCACCACTAAATTTTCTGGGGCTTTGAACGATACTACTACTTCTTGGATCACTTCTGTACGTTTTCCGTTTAATGTAGTCCCTACAATTTTGGATTGGTACACTCCTTCTTTGTAAACATGAGAAACTGTTTCTCCCGGGCTTACATAAGCAGCTGCGGTAGTGCCATCTCCAAAGAAAATTTCATATTGAGAAACTCCTTCGCCTTTTGGCAAGAAAGTAACTTTTCCTGTATTATCCTGCGTTACAGTTGTCAAAGCAGAGATATTGGTTGGTGCTTTAACAGCATCTAAATCAACTGTACTTGTATCTTCTGAACAACCCATTGCGATTGCCAGAACAAAAAGACTTATAATAAAATGTATTTTTTTCATAATAATAGTTTTTTAATATCCAGGGTTTTGACTCCAATTTCCGTTAGAAAATTGTATTTCCTGCAAAGGAATAGGGAATAATTCATGTTTACCAGCTACAAATCCAGGGATTGTCCCAGCCGCTTTACCAGTACGAACTAAATCGAAGAAACGAAACCCTTCTCCAACAAATTCAGATCTTCTTTCTTTCCAAATTGCATCTGTTAATGCAGCACCAACCGAAGATATTCTATGATTAGTATCTCCAAAAGCACGATCTCTCACTTGGTTCAAATACCCTTGCGCTTTAGTATCATCTTTAGCACCTCTATTCAAAGCCTCAGCAGCCATTAACAATACATCAGCATAACGAATCGCTCTGTAGTTATTAGGGTTTGTCAAATTCAAATCCCCAGCGGCATTACCATTTCTTACTCTTGGCAAGTATTTTTGATTAAAATAACCTGTATCCTCATTTCCTTTTCCATAAGTAGCATTATTATCGGCAGCCCAAGTAGCAATATCTAACAAAGAGGCATCCAATCTTGAATCACCAACTTCAAATGAATTGTAAGTCTCTTTGGTTGGCACATTAAAACTAAAACCAGAGGTATATTTTGGACCAGTATAATTTCGTACTCCACTAAATCCAACGGCTACATTTCCTTCGCTACATTGCAAACATCCAAAACCGGCTCCTTCAACATCGGTATATTGTACTTCAAAAATAGATTCAGGTCCATTTTCTCCAGCCATTTCAAAAATAGATGCATAGTCTGAAACCAAAGAATATTTTGAAGAAGCAATTACTTGTTCTAAAGCTGCAGCGGCTGCCGGAAATTTATTTTGGTACAAATAAGCTTTTCCAAGTAAAGCTAGTGCCGCTCCTTTGGTAGCTCTCCCTGTTTGGGAAGCCGTAGGTGATAAATTCTGTGAAGCATAAATCAAATCGGCTTCGATTGAAGCATATACTTCTTGAACAGAAGAACGTTTCACTTTAGTTTCATCTCCAGTAGTGAACCTTTTGTCGCCATTCATTGGAATTCCACCAAACCATTTTATCAATTCAAAGTGATAGTACGCTCTTAGAAAACGTGTTTCGGCAATGATTTGATTTTTTCCTTCAAAATCAATTTTGTCTTTAAACTCCAAAATGTAGTTTGCTCTTTGTACTCCTGCAAACATCCAATCCCAAAGATTTTTAAGATTGTCATTTACTGGAGTATGCGTCATGTCATCAATTTGTTGAAAACCAATAACATCTGTTGGACTTTCTCCACCTGCTAAAGTATTATCAGAAGCTATTTCCCCCATCAAAACATTGATATAACTGGATTGAAGCATGTCATAAGCAGCAATTAATGCTTTATCATAATCGCTTTTAGAATTAAAGAAATTCTCAGAATCTATAGAATATTCAATATCACGCTCTATGAAATTATCGCTACATGAAACGAAAATTGCAGAGAAAAGCGCTATACTTGTAACTGTAATAAATATATACTTTTTCATTTTTTACTAATTAAAAATTAACGTTTAAACCTAACAAATACGTTCTTGGAATTGGATAGAATCCGTAATCGATTCCACCACCAATAGGAGCGCCATTTGATGCACCTGGGTCATATCCTTTGTATTTTGTAAAAGTGTATAGGTTATTTACTCCCATATAAACTCTAAATTTACTTATCCCCTCTTTGGAAAAATAAGTTGGATCTATACTATAACCTAATTGTATATTTTGAATACGAACAAAAGAAGCATCTTCTACAAAATAGTCAGAAAATACATTATTAGAAGTAGCACTAGTAGTCACTCGTGGTACTGAATTACTTGTTCCTTCACCAGTCCAACGATCTAAAACATAATCTAAGCGATTTACATCAGTAAGGGTTCTTTCATAATTACGAACCATATCATTTCCTACAGAGGCAAATGTGTACGCTACAAAATCGAAATTATGATAATCCAATTGTAGGTTGAAACCCATAGTTGCAGCAGCTATTGGGCTACCTATATCCGTTCTATCCGAAGTATTAATTACTCCATCTCCGTTAATATCTACATAACGAATATCTCCCGCTTGTGCTTCGGCACCCAATGCAACTTGAGAAGGCGCAGCATCCACTTCGGCTTGATTTTGAAAAATACCATTGGTTTTGTATCCAAAGAAATACCCTATTGGTTTTCCAACTTGCATTCGTGAAGGAGCAGGTTGTCCTACACCAAATGAACCCCCTTCAATAAAACCAGTTCCATTATTAACTTCTGTTACTTCATTTTGAATGAAAGTTACATTGTATCCTAAACTCAAAGTAAGTTTATTAGAAAAAGTGTTTTTGTAATCTATAGCAAATTCAACACCTGAATTTTTCACAGTTCCTGCATTTATCGTAGGAGCACTTGCGCCAGGAGCTGCGGTACCCAAAATTCCAGATACTGGTATATTTGGAATCAATAAATCCGCACGAGTATCTATAAAATAATCGGCTACGATATTTATTTTGTTATTAAACATTTTTAAATCAAGACCAACATCAAATTTTTGAGCCTCTTCCCATTTTAAGTTTGGATTTGGAATTTGACCTGCGGCCAAACCAGGTGTTATAGTATTATTAAAAACATAAGTTGCTTCCCCATTTAATTGAGAAACGTATCCATTGTTTGGAATTTGATCGTTACCAAGTACTCCATAACTTCCTCTTAATTTTAAGAAGTTAACAATACCTTCATTACCCCCAAAGAAAGCCTCATCGGAAACAATCCAACCTGCAGTCATTGATGGAAAGAAACCAACTCTATTATTCGGACCAAATTTGGTAGAAGAATCACGTCTTAACATAGCAGACAATAGGTATTTTCCTTTGAAATCATATTGTACTCTTGCAAAATACGATAATCTTCTTTCGTCATAAACATAAGACGCATTTGGAGCAGTTGTAGGCAAACCATTTGCCAAACTAATATCTGCAAAATCCCAAGAGTTGTAAGGAACATCAAATCCTGTGGCATATAGACCATTTCCAAATTCTTTAAAAACTGTTGTCCCTAAAGTACCAACTACATTATGTTCCCCAAATTTCTTTGAGTATGTACCATAGATATCTAATGAATAATTATTATCGAATTGAGAACTTTGAGTAACAGAACTTCTGTTTACATCAAAAACTTTTCCTCCGTAAGAAATTTGTTTTGCAAAAGTCTTTCCTTGTCCATTTTGAGTATTAAACCCCAAAGCACCAGACAAAACAAAAGCGTTTGAGAACTTATAATCCAAACCAATATTACCGTTCAGTTTTTTTAGTTCATATTCATTATACGTGTTTTCAATTTGAGCTAATGGGTTGATGATTTCGATTCCTAGTCCTGCAGTACTTGGTACCAAAGTAAAGTCACCATTATTATCATAAGGACTTTGAGTAGAAGGCACATTCAGAGCATTGAATAAAACAGACCCCAAACCATTATCATTTATTGTTTTCCTAGATTGAATCGTATAAATCGCATTGGTTTTCAATTTCAATTTATCTGTAACATCTGCACCCAATGAAATTCTGGCAGTGTTTCTTTCAAATCCAGATTTGTCTCTACCAATAATTCCTTCTTGACTTAAGTGAGAAGCACTTACAGCATAGGAAATTTTATCAGAACCTCCTGAAATAGACATATCATAATTGATGATTGGAGCAGGATTGAAAATTTCTTTTTGCCAGTTGGTTCCTTCTCCTAATCCTGAAACATTAGGATAAGGCAATGATCTACCGCCATTGGCATAGCTTTCGTTTAATAGTAACGCATATTCAGTAGCGCTTAAAGTAGGCAGGATTCTACTAGATTCTTGAATACCAGTTGAAGAATTAAAAGAAATTTTGGCTTTAGAATTTCTTTTACCGCTTTTTGTAGTAACCAGAATGATTCCATTTGCTCCAATAGTTCCATAAATGGCGGCTTGAGCATCTTTCAAAACCGTCAATGATTCTATATCACCAGGATTCAAAGTACTAATATCCCCTTGATAACCATCAATGATTGCGATTGGTCTGTTCTCACCGTTTGTAGAAATACCACGAATACGAACACTAATGTCTGCACCTGGCGCTCCACCAACAGTGGTTACATTTACTCCTGCTACGGTTCCTTGAAGAGCTTGTTCGATTTTAACAGGTCTAAGAGTTTCTATAGTTTTACTACTTACCACACTTACAGCTCCTGTTACTTGTTTTTTCTTTACATTACCATAACCAATAACAACGACCTCATTCAACGCCTTAGCTTCGTCATCTAATAAGATATCCACTCGAGAAACGTCTGCTGTTGTTTTATATTCTTGCGTCTTGTAACCTACATAAGAAAAAACTAGTGTAGATCCAGGAGTAAATCCTTTGAGTAAAAATTTACCGTCGAAATCGGTAGAAACCGTATTTCCAGAATTCTTTTCCGAAATATTTACTCCATATAAAGGAAGACCTGTACTTCGCTCTTTTACTGTTCCTGCGATATCCTTCTTTTGAGCAAAACCAAAAGCTGAAAAAAGCAAAAAGATAATTAATAAATGATTTGACTTCATAATTCAAATGTTTTAGTTAGTGAGTTACAAACTTATTAGGAAACGTTAAGGATTCCTTAAAAACAACCACAACAAAAAACATACAATACAAAAAAAATCAGTTTTAATTATCAATATATCACAAAAAGCCCATAAATAATAAGAGATTAAAAATATTATTTCAACAACAGTACATAAAAAAACCACAACTATCACGTTAATGTTGTGGTAATGTATAGGTGATTTTATAAATGAAACATCGACCTATACTTCCATGATATACTCAACGAGACCTTGATCATGTAATAAATCCATCTTTTTACGCAAACGATATCTTTTTATCTCTACACTACGAACGGATATGTTAAATAAAGGAGCAACTTCCTTTGAAGAAAGATTCAATCGCAAGTACGCACAGAGTCGCAAATCATTTGGAGTTAAGGAAGGATGCAATAGTTTTATTCTTTTCAAAAAGTCCTTATCGGCACTATCGAAAGCTTCTTTGAAGACACTCCATGAATCTTCTTCACTAATATTTTTATTAATAGTACTTATTACAGATTTTAGATTAATGTTTCCATTTTCGGGCGACTTTTTCAAATCTTCTTTAATGAAAGCCAACAATTCATTCTTACTATTCAGACTCATAGTTGAAACAGCCAATTCTTTATTTTTTAAATCCACATCTTGAGAAAGCTGTTCGTTTCTCAATTTCATTAACTTTTGCTCGTTTTCTAGTTCTTGAATTTCTAATAATAGATTATTCTCTTCAATTAGTTTTTCTCTTTGCTTTCTATAATAATTTAAATACGCTTTATTTATAAAATGAGCCATAATCAAAAACAAAATAAAGTAAATAAAAACAGCAAAATTAGTACTATACCAAGGTTTTAATATTGTAAAATGATAAACTCCAACTTCTTTTAGAATAGAATTGGCAAATTTTGCTCTTACTTTGAAAGTATAATCACCTGGCGATAAGTTTTTAAAATTCACTACTGTTTTAGTACTCCACTCACTCCAGTCTTCTTGAAATCCCTCCAAAGAATATTGATATTCTGCATTGATATACTTATTATACTCCGGAATAGAATAGTTAAAAGTAAAATTATTAAAATTGTGCTCAAATGTCCCTTCGTCTATTAAATTTCCATAAATAGGGCTCTCATTTTGTTTATTAATTGAAACAGAATTTATTGAAACTGTATAACTTTTATAACTCGAATCGTTTAAATCAATCATATAAAAACCATCTGTTGTTCCTATCAGATATACTGAATTAGAAATTTGTGAAATGTTTTCAAAACCCAACATAGAGTTAGTCAAAGAAGCCGGAATTGGTATAACGTTCTTTTTTAACTGATTACTTAATTTACTTAAAGAAAAATAATGAATATAATTTTTAGAGAAAAGCCAAATCTTATTGGAGTTATCGACTATCAATTTGCCTGACGTGTATTCATCTTTTTCAAAAACAGAACTCAGCAGATTGTCCTTTTCGAATTGTTTTGTTTTGGGATTCAATTTATAAATACCTTCTTTGTAGGCATAATAAATAACATTGTTAAATTGAATCAAACTTGAATTTTTGCCTTTTTTTGGAGATTTATATGAAAAAAAAGGACTGGCTTCTTGTAATTCTTTATTCAATTGAAATCTAAATATACCTTGATTTTCATGACTTACATATACTTCTAATGTATTGGTAATTTCAAAAAATCGTGAAGAATAATCAAATCCTTTTATTTTATTTCTAAAAATCCACTGATTATTAACTTTTTCTAATACTGATATCCCATAATAATTTCCTTGTAACAATAAGTTATCATGATGAGGTACTTTCTCAAATTTCCAAGTACCGGAACTAGAAAAAATACTTTTGGCCGTAACATTTTCAATCAAAAAAGTACCAGAATCATGCCCGCAAAAAAGAGCACCTTTATATTCAAACAAAGACCAAACCTGACCTTTGGTTCCATTTATGAATTTAAATTCTTCTTTACTATTGAATTTTTTATAAAACAATCCTTGATTGGTTCCTATATAAAGATTCCCGTTAAATAATATTGAAGCATAAACGGTGCCTAATACTCCTGTATCGTCCGTTAAACTTTTAATTGGTGAATGTAAATTAATGCAATTAATTCCATTGTCCAGCCCTACCCAAAGATTTTCATCCACATCTTCAAATAAGGATAAAGCAGTATTATTACTTAAACCTTTATTTTGAGAAATATGGTATAGCAATTTTCCCTCTTTAGACAAAATAAAAACTCCATTAGAAACAGTTCCTATTGCATATCGGCCATCAGATAGTATCAAACTACTATATACACTGCTGGTTTCTATTTGAGAATCCGCTTCAGTAGTGAATTTTGAAACTGAATTCCCCACCACTTTATAAAATCCATTCAATTGGGTTTGAACAAGCAATCCATCATTTATTTCAAAAACATTTATAATTCTATTTTTTATTAAAATGGGATTATCTGAAACTAAATGAGCTTTACCTCTTTCTAATTCAAACAATCCTTCGCCAACAGTTTGAAAAAAAATTGAATTATCTGTACCGTATGATTTGGTGATAAAACTTTTTGTTTCAATAATTTTGAACGCTTCTGTCTTAGAATCATAAATATAAATACGATTCAAAGATTGAAAAATAACCCATTGATCGTAATTTAAAATATTCCAAAAATTCTCATCGTTTAGCATTTGTTTTTTCAATCCTTTACTCAGAGAAGTATAATGTAATCTGCCATTCGTTTGTCGTGTCCAAAAACCAAACTCCATATAACAACCTGTATAGATACGATTATTAATAACCTTTACGGATCGAATAATAGTTTCGTTCGGTGAAGGATACAATTGCCAATTTGAACCATTAAATTCTAATAATCCAACATTATTTGCAGCATATATAAATTGATTTTGAGATTGGGAAATCATCCAGTTTTGATTTCCCGCTCCATATAAGCTAGGAGCGTATTTAAGAATTGGAGGTAGCTCTTGCGAAAAAATTACAGAGAATATAAAAAATAACAGTAGGGTATATTTTGTTTTCAAAGAAGATGTGGTATTTAGATTAAAGACTACTTATTGAAAATTATTTCATTTTAATAAGTTTAAATAACAATTTGGCACTAACTCAACTATTATTAAAAATACAAATCACTAAACAAAAATAGACTAAAAAACCAAGAAATACATAATAATCTTTGCATTTAATGCGGTAAATTTAATATAACAACTATAAAATAAAAAAGCGCCTCGAATTTCGAGACGCTTTTACAATACAAGAATTAATTTTTAAAAAAAACTTTAATTTGTTCTAAACCTCCAAGTTTGACCAATTGTTTCTCCTCCTTTATCATCCTTAACAACAACTTTCCAAAAATATTCCTTTGAGGAAACAATGTTGACATCAAGAGTTGAAGTGCTTTGATCAACCCCTATTTTCTCTGTTGGTGGATTTGTTGTTCCAAAATACACGTCATAAACTAGTACATCCTTTGTGTCAACATCCTTTGCAGTCCATTCGAGTTTTGCAGTAGTTGCATTCAAAACAGAATTTAATTCCGGAGACACAAGGTCCGGTGCGAAAGGTAAATAATTTACCACACCATCTCCCGATGTATAAAAACTGTAAATAGTTGAATAGGTACTTGATAGCTTTTCATTATCCGTTGATTTTACTCTCCAATAGTATGCTGTAGCTTTTTCTAAAGTAAAATTTTGATAAGTTGCAGAACTTTCCGCTGTCATTACAATATGCGTAAAATCTTTATCTTTCGCAACTTGTATTTGATAGATTATAGGATCACCATTTGAATCTGCGGATACTTCCCATTGAAAACTAACAGCATTATTGGTACACAATTTATTGTTTACCGGAGCAACTAATGTTGGCGTTGTAGGCGCTACATTTTGGGTCTCTTCAGGCGCATCATCATTCCCGCAAGAGATTAGAAATGCACTAATGATAGATAGATATATAAACTTTTTCATCTTTATTTTTTTATGATTTTTAAATAGGACGGAGTGTCTAAATATACTTTTGCAATATAAATCCCACCCGTTTGACCTTCAAGACTTAATTTTACAGTTCCATTTTCTAAAGGATAAGATTTACTTGAAATAAACATAGAACTCAACGAGTATAAATCTATAACAACCTCTTTTCTATTGGTTGGAATTGCAATTTCAAAACTTCCAGAAGTTGGATTTGGAAATACAGCAGAAGCATCTAGTAAACCCTCGACATTTTTAGAATAAGTACCCTCGCATGGTTTAGCCGTTTTTACTTCTAATAAACTTTCCTTATTAACATCTACTATAAAAGTAGAGAAAGGAGTTTCAAATTGCTCTTCTCCATCTAAATACACTTTGTAAGGAGCTGTTCCTTCAGTCATTACGACGGCCAGTTTATTAAAAGATGATTTATTAATTTTCCCAGTTATAGTTGATCCTTTTGGCACTACAGCAGTAAAGCTTTGTACAAAAGATTCTCCTTTAACAGAAATAGAAATAGCATAAACTCCTGGAGCTAAATTAAATACTCTTAAACTGTTTGTTGCAAACTCATAGCTTTTATCATTAATAATTGCTACATAAGTATGAGATTCTAGAGCTTTAATATTTATTTCTCCATTTTTCTCACCCAAACATGTTTCACCCGTTGTTTCAATTGTGAAGTTATTTGATTTTAAATCACGAACAACATTCAAACTTATAGTAGCACTTCCGCTTCCTGAACTATTTGTACCTGTTACGGTATACGTTGTTGCCAGAGTCAATACCGATGGTGTACCACTAATTACAGCTGTTGTAGTGTCAAAACTTAATCCTGTTGGTAAAGCTGGACTTATTGTATATCCATTTGCAGGCACTAAACCTCCACTGTTATTGATTGACAAAGGATAAATTGGTTTTCCTACTGGGTAGGTCTGCGCAGCAACACCATAACCTAATACAGGCTCCAAAGCCACTTCTACCATTTTAACATCATCAAAGTAATAGATTTTTTCTGTACCTGTAGTACCAAAACCACAGAAAATAGTAGCTTTATCATAAGTATACCCTAAATTCAAAGCTGCTGTCCCAGTTACTGGTTTTGCAAAATCAAACTCAACTGTTTCCCATCCTTTTGCAGTAGTAACGGTACTTTCTGTTTCTATTGTACGATTTTTATCATTATGATCTTCTACTTTTAATCGAACTATAGTTCCTGCGTCTGGAGACCAAATACGAACACTCATTTTCGTCACACTTGTTGAAAAAGGAATTTTATTTTTAAATCCTAAACCTGCAGCTGCAGAAATAGTTGTTCCAGCCCAAGTCTCAGATACAGCAGGTTTCAACACTTTAGCTACTTTGTTTGTTGCCGATGTCGGATCTGCTACAATGGTAGAACCTTCGGCACCACCAAATCCTAATAATGAATAATCTACAGTAGCGTCATCAAAAGTAACTGGCAAATCCATTTGTGCTAACACCGTAGTGGCGTCTTTCCAGAAGTAAAAATTATCCAGAAACACATTTGATCCCTGCTTTTCAGAAGTTAATTTCATTTGAAACACTTTAGACAAATCAACACCCGGTAAAGTACTAGAATTTAAATCAACATCAAAACTATTCCATCCTGTTGTTGTAGGAGTAAATTTGAGTGCTGCCTCTACACTTCCGCCAGGGGTTTGTTGTACAAGAGCAAGACTAACTGATTTTGCATCATTAAACCATAAATCAATATGTACCTTATTCATATCCAATACATCAAAAACCTCTCCATCAGGAAGTGTAACTCCTTGATAAGTAAAGTCTTTTAATAATCTTGCATTATCACCTGCAACAATAACAACATCTGAAACAACAGTAGATTGTCCCCAACATTGACACCAGTTTCCTGCTTTGTAAACAGCATAAGCATCACTAAAAATAGATTTAACATCTGCAGCATTACGTACAGGAGGTTTTGTAGCTGCAACAGTAGGATTTTCTACTGGAGGAGCAACATAGTCAGGCTCAAATAGTTTTTTGGCCGAAAATTTAATATCATCAAAATACAAAACTACATCTGAGCTTCTAACTGGATCTGTATCTGATCTGAAATCTGGAAAAACAACAAATTTGTTAATCATTGTTGCATCACCACTTTTAATAAATGGAGAAATATCAAAAGTCATTAACTCCCATTCATTAATTTTCGTATTATTCTTTTTGATTTCAAAAGTTGTACCATTGTACTTTGTTGCCATTTTAATCCCCACTGGACTAATAACTGACTTGTACACCATCATGGTTACCGTTGTAGATGTAGCATCTAGTTCCCATGTCCCTATACTTCCTCCAGCAGTTTCGCATCCAGCCCAACGTTGTCCTGTTGGCACTGCCGTAAATTTACCCACCTTGTCTGAAGCATTAATTCCTGTTTTTGAAGGATTATTTGCAAATTCAAATCCAGTTTGACCCGGATTTTCAAATGAATTCCAAGCACCAATCACACTACCTGTTTCAAAAGAAACCAAATAATTTGTAGATGGCTCAACAGGAATTGACGCTTGTTTGACATCATCAAATAAATAGGTAGAATTAGCACTTCCGTCTCCTACTGTTCCAAAATCAAATATAAAAACCATAAAATCGGCAACATTATTGGTAGCAACATTTGTAAAATCAAAAGTCAATTCTTCCCAAGTATTTGCAGCAGTAACCCCTGTAGATTCTTGTTCAAAATTCCCAGCAGTACCTTCAAATTTTAATAGAAGCTTTTTGCCTGCAACTGGCGACCAAACTTTTACTTTAAACAATTTGTTTGTTGTAAAATCTACTGGCGCAGCCATTTTAATTTTGCTGCCAGCCCACATTGCTCCTGCCCCTTTTACCATTTGGGCTACATTGGCACTCGTATTGATACCATTAATTTGTGGATTAGCAATTTTAGCACTTACACCACCATCAAAATCTACAAAAGTATAAGTAGCGGCTTCAAAATCCAACGGAAGAGTTGCCCCCGTAACCGAACCCGAACCAGCTGATTGTGTGATTTCGTCAAAAAGATACGTTGAATTGGCGCTTCCATCTCCTACAGTTCCCAAATCAAAGATGAAAACCATATCAGAAGCCGTATTAGTTGTGCTCACATTCGTAAAATCAAACGTAAGTTCTTCCCAAGTATTGGCAACTGATACTCCAACTGACTCTTTTTCAAAATTACCATCTGGGCTTTCAAACTTTAATAATAGTTTTTTACCAGCAACTGGTGACCAAACTTTTACTTTGAATATTTTTTTAGTCGAAAAATCAACTGGAGAAGCCAACGTAAGTTTACTTCCTCCCCATGGCTGACCCGTTCCTTTTACCATTTTGGCAACTGTAGCAGTAGTATTGATACCCGTTTTATCTGGATTAGCAATTGTAGTAACTGCACCTCCGTCAAAATCTACAAAAGCAAACGTTCCTGATTCAAAATCTAATGGAAGCGTTGGTCCTGTTACCACAGGTGGCGTAGTTCCTGGTTGTGTAATTTCGTCAAAATAATAAGTCGAATTGACACTTCCGTCTCCTACAGTTCCTAAATCAAATATGAAAACCATATTATCGTTTAAGTCGTTTACTCCTGCAACCCCTGTATAATCAAAAGTTAATTCTTCCCAAGTATTGGCAACTGTAGTAGCTACTTCTTTTTCGAATGCTGCTCCAGCTCCTTCAAACTTTAATAATAGTTTTTTACCAGCAATTGGTGACCAAACTTTCACTTTGATTATTTTTTTAGTAGAAAAATCAACTGGAGAAGCCATTTTTAATTTACTTCCAGCCCATTGTGCTCCTGCTCCTTTTACCATTTTGGCAACTGTAGCAGTAGTGTTGATACCTGTTTTATCTGGATTAGCAATTGTAGTAACT
>NZ_JAHWYN010000004.1:51393-176412 GCF_019351435.1 Flavobacterium taihuense | reverse complement strand
AATTGACACTTCCATCTCCTACAGTTCCTAAATCAAATATGAAAACCATATTATCGTTTAAGTTGTTTACTCCTGCAACTCCTGTATAATCAAAAGTTAATTCTTCCCAAGTATTGGCAACTGTTGTAGCTACTTCTTTTTCGAATGCAGCTCCAGCTCCTTCAAACTTTAATAATAGTTTTTTACCAGCAACTGGTGACCAAACTTTTACTTTAACTATTTTTTTTGTAGAAAAATCAACTGGAGAAGCCATTTTTAATTTACTTCCAGCCCATTGTGCTCCTGCTCCTTTTACCATTTTGGCAACTGTAGCAGTAGTGTTGATACCCGTTTTATCTGGATTAGCAATTGTAGTAACTGCACCTCCGTCGAAATCTACAAAAGCAAACGTTCCTGTTTCAAAATCTAATGGAAGCGTTGGCCCTGTAACCACTGGTGGTGTACCAGTACAAGCTGTCCCCACTTCATATTTTATGTATTTTGTTACCGATTGACCTCCTGCATAAGCAAATTTACAGGCATAACTGATCAAAGATCCTGCTTTTTGACCGGTTAATTTTGCTTTGAATATTTTACTTCCAGCTGGTTCATTAACCATTGCAGATTCTTCAAAAGGACTTTCTTTCCACAAACCGGCAATAAGGCCATTTCTTTGATCTAATAGTTCAAAAGTAATATTTACATCTGTCCCAACAGTTTCAAAATTTGATTTGTATCCCGTTGTAAAAGAGCCCTGGCTTGCCTCGGTTAAAACTGCATCACAAATTTGCACTGGTGAAGCAACCGAAGTTTTTGAGAAAGTAATATTGTCAAAATAAGATACATTTTCAGTAGATCTAGCTTGATAATCCAATGAAATCATCATTGTTACTATATCAGTAGATTGAATTTTTCCTATTTGATTATAAAATTCAAATGTTAACTCTTCCCATTCATTGATTTTCGTATTTTTAACTTTAATCTCTCCGAGCGACCCCCCATCAGCCACTGCAAATTTTATTGCAACATCACTGATAACGGTTTTGTAAACCATAATTTTCACCAAGGAGTTTTTAGTGTCTAGAGTAAACTTACCTATATCATTCGTTTTACATCCAGCCCATGGAGCTCCAGCAACGGTAGCCGTATATTTACCAACTGTTGCTGATGTATTAATTCCGGCAGCATCAGGATTGGCTACTTTTTCGTATCCTTCAGGTCCTGTTCCATTATCAAAATTTGCAAATGTCCAAGAAGATCCATGATCCCCAGCTTCAAAAGTAACTGGTGCATTCATTGACAACGAGGCATTCACATCTTTTGCAAAGTAAATATTATCAATATAAACCGTTGTTCCAGCTGTTACTGATTCAAACTTCAATTCTTTAATGCTCTTCGTGTCTACGTTTGTGTAGTCAGCCAAATTTATATCAAACGAATTCCAACCTAACAATGTAGGATTTAAAGTAATGCTTTTTTCTGCACCAGTAGTAGGAACCAAAAACACTTTCAAAGCAGTACAATCAAGAGACCAGACATCCAAATGAAGTTTCGCCATATTGGAAGCATCTACAGGACTTTGCAGTACCACGCCCTGGTAATTGAAGTTAGAGTATTTTTTGGTAGCATTTCCAGAAACAAGAACCTCTTCATATACGGTAGATTGACCCCAACTTGGATTCCAATTAGTTCCAACTAAATCGGTATATGCACCGCTGCTAAAAAGCGAAATGACATTTGGTGCAGCAACAGTAGGCGTAGGTGCAGCAGCAGTTGGACTAGTAGGTGTAATGCCATCACAGAAACTACCAACTTCATATTTTATATATTTGGTTACCGATTGTCCTCCTGCATAAGCAAATTTACAGGCATAACTTATCACATCACCAGGTGTTTGTCCCGTAATTGTTTTGGTGAAAATTTTAGATCCAACGGGGTTGTTTGTCATTGGAATATCTTCAAATGGAGTTTCTCTCCATAATCCAACAACCAATCCATCTTTTTGATCCAATAATTCAAAAGAAATATTCACATTTGTTCCAACCGTTTCAAATTTAGTTTTGTAACCTGTCGTAAATGAACCTTGTTGCGCCTCCGTTAAGATGGCATCACAGGCAACTACAGGAGGTGGAATTAAAGATTTTGAAAAAGTTACGTTATCAAAATAACTCACACTTTGATCTGTTCTATCTCTAAAATCCATAAAGAAAACAATTTGATCAATCGCTCCTGAAGTTGCTTGACCAATTTTTCCAGAAAAGTCAAAAGTTAACTCTTCCCATTCATTAATTTTGGTGTTTTGAACTTTCAGTTCTCCTGTAGAACCTCCATCAGCTACTGAAAACTTTATCCCAACATCGCTAATAACCGATTTGTAAACCATTATTTTTATGGTACAATTAGAATAGTTTAGTTTAAAAGTACCTAAATCAGTTCCGTGTTTAGATTCACAGCCAGCCCAAGCTGCAGCGCCGTCTGCTGTTGTAGACAAGGCTGTAAACTTACCAACAGTTTCAGAAGTATTTATACCTGTCTTGCTAGGATTTACAACTTTTTCGTAACCTAATGGACTGGCGCCATTGCCAAAATTGGAAAAAGTCCAATTTTCACCATGCTGACCTGTCTCAAAGGTAATAGGTGCGTTTTGTGAATAACTTAATGCAAAAAGCAGAAAGAAAATCAACGAAGTAAATTTTTTCATATTTATTGTTTTTAGTTTTTTAAAGTTAGTCATGAAATAAAACATCACTTAAAAACACTAGTAAACAAAAACTATACAGTTCTCAAAAAAGGATTAATAAAACAATTTAACCCCTATTTATAGTGTTTTAAACACTCTTAGCGAAACTAAAACAACATGTCAAAATTGCTGCAAATAAGCCTCTTTTAGATGTATGTAGGGGTAATGTATAGTTTTTTTACGAAAACGTTGTATTGATAAAATCTAATAATTATAACAAAAAAAAATGATATCGGCAATTATATTGATTATAACTTGAATTATTATAATTACACATAACACAATGAAAACAATCATTGATACAGAAAACACATTTTACAGACTAATTAACAATAAATTTTATATTAATCTAATTTTAAAAATACAGTTTTAAAAACATTATTTTAAAACTATCCAGAGCAGTTCAATGTAAATACTTATTATCCATATAGATTTTATAAACTTTATATGATGTTTTACTTTATCAGAGAAAACCATTGTTATGCAAACACAAGAATTGGGTTAAATAATCCTTTTCGATATATTCTTATATTTTTTATTTAGTTAAAAACTTTTATTTTAATTATTTATACCCATCAGATCTAAAATAAATAAAATTCAAACTGGATATCACTCCATAAAATTAACCTAAAAAACTAATAATTGCATTTAATTCTTCCCCCATTCCCATTTTAAAATTGAGTACTTTTGTGGAAATTCATTTTTAGTATGCCAATTGATATTTCCAAACTCGATCCAAAGAAAAACATCATAATAAAAGGGGCACAAGTACATAATTTAAAAAATGTAGATGTCGCTATTCCCAGAAATAAACTTGTAGTTATTACAGGGCTTTCGGGATCCGGAAAATCCAGTTTGGCATTCGATACCTTGTATGCCGAAGGACAACGCCGTTATGTAGAAAGTTTATCTTCTTACGCCAGACAATTCTTGGGAAGATTAGACAAACCTAAAGTAGAATACATCAAAGGAATTGCGCCGGCTATTGCGATAGAACAAAAGGTAAACACTACCAATGCACGTTCTACTGTAGGAACTTCAACCGAAATATATGATTACATCAAGCTATTATTTGCCCGAATTGGTAGAACGTATTCTCCAGTTTCTGGGCAAGAAGTCAAAAAAAATACCGTTACCGATGTAGTTTCGGAAGTTAAAAAATTTGAGCTTGACAGCAAATGGCTACTCCTCGCTCCTATTCATCTGGAAGAAGGAAGACAATTAGAGGACAAACTAAAAGTCTTATTACAACAAGGTTTTGCAAGGATTTTAGTCAACAATGAAATGGTTCGTTTAGATGATTTTACCCTTGCTGAACAACATACTTTAGACCATAAAGACATCCTTTTAATCATTGATAGAATCATTGTCAAAGACGAGGAAGAATTTTACAATAGATTGTCAGACGCAGTACAAACTGCATTTTTCGAAGGAAAAGGAATTTGTTATTTACAAGAATTAAATTCAGATAAAAGGCTTTCGTTTTCCAATAATTTTGAATTGGATGGCATTACTTTTTTAGAACCCAATGTTCATTTATTTAGTTTTAACAATCCCTATGGAGCCTGTCCTGTATGTGAAGGATATGGAAACATTATAGGAATCGATGCCGAATTAGTAGTTCCCAATACTTCACTATCTGTTTTTGAAAATGCCATATTCCCTTGGCGAGGTGAAAGCATGGGCTGGTTTCGAGACGAATTGGTAAACCATGCCTATAAATTTGATTTTCCCATTCATAAACCCTATTTTCAGTTGACTGAAGAACAAAAAGACTTGATTTGGACAGGAAACAAATACTTTCAAGGGCTAAATGATTTTTTCAAAGAACTTGAAGAGAAAAATTATAAAATCCAAAATAGAGTGATGCTTTCTCGTTACAGAGGAAAAACAAAATGTCATGTTTGCAAAGGAAAACGCTTAAGGCCTGAAGCTTCTTATGTAAAAATAAACGAAAAAACAGTTTCTGATTTGGTCGATTTACCAATCAAACACTTAGTTCAGTTTTTCCATAACATCAATTTAGATGAATACGAAAAACAAATTGCCAAGCGATTACTAATTGAAATCAACAATCGATTGTCTTTTTTAACCGAAGTAGGTTTAAATTATTTGACTTTAAACAGAAATTCATCAACACTTTCCGGAGGAGAATCACAACGTATTAATTTAGCCACTTCATTAGGCAGCAGCCTTGTAGGTTCAATGTATATTCTGGATGAACCGAGTATTGGTTTACACCCAAAAGATACCGAACGTTTGATAAAAGTGTTACTATCACTTCGTGATTTAGGCAATACTGTTATCGTGGTTGAACACGATGAAGATATCATGAAAGCCGCCGATATGATTATCGATATAGGTCCCGAAGCAGGAACACAAGGCGGAAACTTGGTCGCCCAAGGAACTTATGATGAAATTTTGAAATCAAGTTCATTAACAGCTAAATATCTGAATGGAGATCTTGAAATAAGTGTTCCAAAAAAACGACGAACTTCTAAAAATTTTATAGAAATAAAAGGCGCCAGAGAAAATAATTTACAAAACATAGATGTTACTTTTCCGCTCGATGTTTTAACAGTCATTACAGGAGTTTCTGGTAGTGGGAAAAGTACGCTTGTCAAGAAGATCCTTTTTCCTGCCATGCAAAAAAAACTGGATAACGCAGGAGAAAAAGCAGGACAATTTAGTGAGATTTCAGGCTCTTTTTCACATATCAAACACATCGAATATGTAGATCAAAATCCTATTGGTCGAAGCTCCCGTTCCAATCCAGTAACTTATATAAAAGCCTACGATGATATTCGAGAATTGTACGCCAAAGAAAAGCTATCAAAAGTAAGAGGTTATCAGGCTAAGCATTTTTCTTTTAATGTTGATGGCGGAAGATGTGAAACTTGCAAAGGAGAAGGGTCGATAAATGTCGAAATGGTCTTTATGGCCGATGTGCAATTACCTTGTGAAACCTGCAATGGCAAGCGTTTCAAAAAGGAAGTTTTAGAGGTTACCTTTAATGACAAAAATATCCATGATATTTTAACATTGACAATTGATGATGCAATTGTTTTTTTCGAAAAAAATAAACAGACAAAAATCACCCAAAAACTGCAACCTCTGCAAGATGTTGGTTTGGGTTACGTACAATTGGGACAGTCCTCATCGACGCTTTCTGGAGGGGAAGCCCAACGGATCAAACTAGCCTCATTTTTAGTCAAAGGAACAATTAAGGATAAAGCCCTGTTTGTTTTTGACGAACCAACAACTGGCCTTCACTTTCATGACATTAAAAAACTAATGGCTTCTTTTGATGCTTTAATAGAAAAAGGGCATTCTATACTTGTTATTGAACACAATCTGGACTTAATAAAATGTGCGGATTGGGTAATTGACCTTGGTCCTGAAGGAGGAGAAAATGGAGGATTATTACTTGCTGTAGGGACACCCGAAGAAATATTCAAAAATAAAAAATCAATTACAGCTAAGTATTTAAAAGAAAAACTATAAATTATTTTCAATATAATTCAAAAAAAAGTCACAAAACAATTAAATTGTTGTGACTCTTTTATGCATTATCCCTTTATAAATTAAACTCATATGAATTAAAAACCAACTGCTATATATAAATTTGTCGCATATTCAATGGTTTTAGACCAATTCAATCTATTTCAATATTTGAAACAAAGTTCAACTTATCAAATCTATCGTAATCTTTTTGAAGATAAAATTTATTAGCCCATATAGCAATTTTCTTCAAAAATAATTCCTTCCTCATCGATTGCAATCAATACTTTTTTATCTTTTGCAGTAACTTGTGTCATATATAGCCAAGGCAATGACCACATACCAAGTGTAGCACAACAAACCAAAAAATTTAAACTATGATTGACTTTTTTACCTTCTTTATATAAAATGGTAAAAGGCATTTTGTCATTTCTCTCTACAACTACAAAACCCTCTTTAATTTTATTTGCAATAACTATTGTAAATAGATTTAATTTATCCTGATTAATAAAGTGATTTTTCATCTTTTGATATTAATTTAGTTAAGCATTAAACAAATCCTTGAGAATATTGTAAAGATAGAACGTAACAAACTAATCTGCAATACCCACTTATGGGGATATTTAAAATCAAAAAACATAATAATCTGTTTATCAACGCATTGCGTGTGCTGTTTTTTCAAATGTGCAAAAATACTCGTTACACTATATTATAACACAAAATAAACAATACTTTACTTACAGTAATTTTTAAAAAAAAACAACTTTTAACACGTTTTTTATTTCAAAGTAATATCATTCCTCTTTTTTTATCTTAAAGAAAGGTGCCTCATATTCCTTATTCAGATAATTATCTGGAATAGTAGTTTTGTTTCCATCACGCAGTGAACTAAAATGTGGTGACATAATTTCGAGACCCGCTTCATTAAAACAGTCCTGAATATTTTGATGCAATTTTGAATAAATCAAAGGTTGTTCATTTGGTTGTTTGGTGTAGGCATTAATTTCATAGGTAACATAAAAATCATCCAAACTGGTTTGCAACACAAAAGGGACTGGTATCTTTTCAAGTAAATCAGTTCTAAAAGCAGCTTCTAAAAGCGCTTTATGAATATCTTTCCAAGGACTTTCATACCCAATAGTAACTTTTGTGTGGATTAATAAGCCATTGGAATCATTATAGGTATTTGCCGAATAATTAATCGAGGAACTTGACAAAACGGTAGCATTCGGAATCGTAATATCTTCTTGTTTTGAAGTTCGAACACGAGTCACCAAAGAAGTTTTTTCAATAACGGTTCCGCTTACCTCTCCAATTTTTATAAAATCACCAATTTTAAAAGGGCGCATATACGTTATTACCAATCCTGCAATCATATTAGCAATAGCGTTTGAAGAACCTAATGAAAATAAAACACCAACAAATACAGAAACCCCCTGAAATATTGGTGAATTAGATCCTGGCAAATAAGGAAAAATAATCACTAACATAAAGGCATAAATTAAGACTTTTATGATGTTAAAAGTCGGTTTTGCCCAATCACTGTAAAAACCTTCGATTTTGATTTGGCCTTTCTGAATCTCATCGACAAAAAACTTAATAGCTTTCAAAAGATAATGGAATAATAGTACGATTACCAATATGGAGATTAAATTCGGCAAGAAATCAAGAAACCCCGTCAATGCAGCTTTAGCAGGAGAAAATATCCATTTCAAAAGAGTAGTCGCATAAGCTTCTGTCTCTGGAAAAACACTAAAAATTGCAGGTAAAGAAATATAAAATGTAAAAATTAAAACGACTATCCGAGCCAACGATACAATCTTTAAAACGAACTCCAAATGCCTTTGTGGTGAAAAAACATAAGATTCCTTAATTTTTAATCCCGAAAAATAGCTGTCTTGTCTTTTGATAAGAAAAATTCGAAGCCACTTAAACAGTTTATTGATTCCGAATACGATTATAACTATTAAGCTAATAAATAACAAAACAAGACCTATCCTTTTTAACCAACTCTCAACGGCATTATTTTCTTTTTGAAAAAGCACAGTCTTTTGTATAATAGCAAGGTTTTTTTGAGCCAAAGCAAAATTACTGGTCCCTATTGTTTTTCCGTCAAGATCAGTAACCGACATTACAACAAAATCACTGTTATAAACAATATCAACACCAAAGTCAGATTTGCTAAGCTTCAATGAATCTTTCTTAAAAAAGGGATCTTTATAAAGCAATACTATTCTGCTGGTAATAGCATTAGCACGATTCTCGGCATTAAAAGATCCTATTCTGTTATAGACGAAAAATAAGGTATCTCTAAAAGGAGTAATAGGATAACCTTTTAAACTAGGAGCATTTTGATGAAGCATAACACTTCCTGTTTTATCACTTTTTAAACTTGAAATACCACTCTTTTGAGGTTGGGAAAACAACAATATTGAAGACCCAAAAAATAAATACAGTAGTGCAGTTTTAATATTCATCATCGTCTAAAAGTTTTCAATTGATTCCTAAAAAAGCATCTAACATTAGAAACTATACTTACAAATATAAAAAAACTAAGCGACAAAACTTTAAACTCATCAAAATGAGAAATTCACAACATAAATCTCCAATCGAAATTATTTATTCTTCGTGATTTTTAAAAGAACTTTATCTAAAGTTTGATTTATTTCTGGCGAAACAACAAACTTATAATTGACAAATACATAGACAATACTTACCAAAATTGATTTCAACCCAATAGCAATAATCGGATTTATTGGAAACTTCCAAAAATAAAATAATAAGAACACCACAAACGTTATTCCAATAGAATGCAATGTTTGTTTAGTAAATGGATACAAATGCATACGCTTTACAACAAAAAGTAATTTAGCCAAACTATAACAAGTGATGGATAATAAAGTTGCGAATGCGGAACCTATAATTCCAAACAATGGAATAAAAATCATGTTTAATACCACTGTCAAAACCACCAACCCAACTCCCAAAAACAATACTGCTCGATAATATTTTGAGTTAAAAATAATCGCATTATTATTTCCTAATATCAAATCAAAATATTTAGACAAACCAATCATGAAGACTACCATAATTCCACCACTGTATTCTTTTGGCACCATTTCATACAACTGGTTAATGTTCACAAAAATACAAAGCATCACAAATCCACCTACAATTTGAAGATTTATAGATGTTTTTTTATACAAATTATTCAATTCATCATGCTTGTTTTCATGCATTAATTTTGCGGTAATAGGATACACAATTTGATGCATGGCACGACTTGGAACAGAAATAACCAAAGCGATATAAGTAGCTACCGAATAGTAAGCTATGTTTTCAATCTTCATATATTGATTCAACATTATTTTGTCTCCATCCAATAATAAATTGGCAACACTACCCGATAAAATAATATAGAAAGTATAAACCAAAATATCCTTAACATTTTCCGGAATAACAAATTGAAAAACAGGTCTTTTTATGTAAAAAGCATATAACATGGTAACTATTAATGCTAATAAATAAATACCTGCAGTAACATAAACAAACTGCACTACAGTTATCCAATGATAATATACACCTATTAAAGTTATCAATGAAAACAAACGTAAGCCCACTTCTTTAATGAAATTCCCAAAAACAGAATGCATGTGAACTCTTGCCCACGCATAAAATATTTCAAAATACGCCATACACAAACCCGTGAACGGAATCAGCAAAATAAAAGTTTTGACAACAGGATTTTTCTTTGAAACAAAATTTAATATATCATCAAAGAAAAAAAAACCAAGTATGGCTAATGGAATACACATCAACAACGGAAACAAAACCGTGAAAGACAAAAACTGAGAACGCTCTTTCTCTGTCTGGTATTGTGCATAAAATTTCACCAGCGTATTTTGCATACCTATTGCAAACAAAGGCATAATGACGTTGGCTGCCGAAAGAATATAATTAGTCAAAGCATAATAAGTCGCACCCAAAAAAATTGGGTATAAATACAGCGTATTAATGGCGCCAATTCCAAAACCTATATACGTTATTATGGTATTTTTTAATGACTGATTTAATACTATGCCCATTAATAGGAATTTAAAGTTTAAGGTTTAAAAGTTTAAAGTTGGAAAACCTTAAATCTTTGAATTAATTAATTGTGCCAAATCTTTGGTCAAATTCTTTCTGGAATATTTTTGCAAACCTACACCATAGGATTGTAATTTCCCTTCCAAAAACTGATTATAATAAGAGAGAATCGTATTTTTCAATTTTACTTTTTCAGTATACTCAAAAAAAACTCCTGTGTTTGTTCCCGTTATTATCTCGGCAAAATCAGAATCTTTTGGACCAATGGCAATAATTGGTCTATTGGAAACCATATATTCAAATAATTTGCCAGGAATAATACTTTTCGTTTCTTCTGAATTTATTTCGATAAGTAATAAAACCTGAGAATTTCTTTGATGTGCCACTGCCTCCGAATGAGAGACATATCCAAGATTATTTAGATACGAATTCAAATTAAATTGTGAAATGGTATCCAATACCTCTTGGCTAACGGCTCCAATTAATTTTAGCTCCAAATGATACTTAAAATCAGGGATTTCCTGAAGCAATTCATTCAAAGATTCCCATAAAATAATTGGATTTCGTTCTGAAAGAAACGAGCCTATGTGAGCCAAACTAAACTTGCAATCCAAAGTAACTTTTGTTACAGGCTCCGTATCATAACCGTTGGTAATAATCGCTATGGGTTTATTGGTTATTGCCTCAAATTCGGTTTTGGTTGTTTTACTGGTAACAATAATGGTGTCAGCTGTATTCAAAACTCTATATTCAAGTGCTTTATGCTTTCGTTCCGAATTAGTTGATAATCGCAATGATTTATGATACCCTATGGTGGTCCATGGATCTCTAAAATCGGCAAACCAAGTCAGTTTTATTTTTTGTTTTAAAATCAGTCCAATCAAATGCAAACTATGAGGTGGCCCCGAAGTGATTATAGTATCTATATTATTTTCGGCAATGTATTTTTCCAAATAGGAAACCGATGGTTTTACCCAAAAAACTCGTGCGTCAGGGATAAACAAGTTTCCTCGAATCCACAACAATGTCTTTTCCAGAAATGTTTGTTTCTTTTGGTTTGGAATAATACCTGAACTAATTTTTTTGGTTTTATTTTTTGAAAAAAAAGAAGCCAGTTGATACGGTTCGAAAATAGTGTGCTTTAAAATAATAGCATTCTCTGAAACTTCTTTTTCTAAATTTGCATCAACTATTGGATAAGTTGGATTCTCTGGAATATAAACAATTGGCTGAATATCAAAATCAGGTAAATATTTCACAAACTTAAGCCATCGCTGAACACCTGGTCCTCCTGCCGGTGGCCAATAATAAGTTATAATAAGGACTTTTTTTGATTCTGGTTTCAATTCTTTATTTTGTTGATTATAGTACAGATTTACCACAGTGCATCTCGACAATGTATCTTTATAACACCTCTTTACTTTTTTTTCTCTCAAAATAGATCCCACCAACTAAAAGAAATAACATTCCAATAGAACTGACAAGTGTAATTACACTTCCCGTTTTTACAACTTGAGGATCAAATTTGAATTCGATACTATGTTTTCCTGCCGGCACCACAATCGCTCTCAAAGCATAATTGGCTCTCATAATCTCTGTCTCTTTGCCATCTACAAGTGCCTTCCATCCTTTCTCATAATACATTTCAGAGAAAACGGCTAAACCTTCTTTTGAATTGTTTGAAGTGTATTTCAAATCATTTGGCAAGTACGAATCCAGGATTATGGTAGCCGAACTGTCTTTGACGAAAGTCTTATTTTTAATTCCCTTAAACTCATTATCATTGATTACAGCCGTATTTTTAGTATTCAACTTATTCAAAGCTTTCATCTCTGCATCAGAATTTTTTACGAATTCGACCTGACTTACAAACCAAGCATTTCCATTGGCATCCGGATTAATAATTGGATATTCCTTGCCTTCTTTATCCGTTTGAATGACATACTTAACATTCAGCATATTAAGAATTTCAGTGTTGTTTTTCGCAATTTGATAATCAAATAATTGCTGCATTCTTTTTGGTCTCACCGCACTATATCCACCAATCGCTTTATGAAAATACGAAGTTCTTCCTTGCATCCATCCTTGAATATCAAAAACACGATAATTTGTTGGGTCTTTTAGAATCTCAGCATCAGTAGGAGTCTCCTGAAAAGGTACTTCAACTTCTCTGGCACTTATAAAATCTTTGTTGGATACATAATTTTTATCAACAAAAAACAAATCAGAAACCATAAATAAACCAACCAAAATAATGGCAGTGTTTTGGGCAATTTTATTTTTCACAAACAACCATAGAGCTCCTGCAGAAATTAGAATAAAAAATCCTGAACGCAATAAATCAGCGCTGTACAATGATTTTCTGTCTGCTTTTAAGGCATCTACAAAACTAGGACCGTAACTTTCTAAAAAATAACTATCGTTGGCTCCAGAAAATTGAAACAAACTTTTAGACAAAAACAAAACTATAATCAGCCCTAAACCAACCGCACCAGATTGCAACAAAGCTTTTGTTTGTTTTTCTTTTTCTAATTTAAAAAAAGACTGCAAACCCATGATAGCCAAAACTGGAAAACACAATTCCAAAATAACCTGAATAGACGATACTGCTCTAAATTTATTGTACATAGGAATGTGATCGATACAAAAATCGGTCAATGCCGGAATGTTTTTTCCCCAAGAAAGGATTAAGGTTAATATTGCTCCCCCCAGGAATGCATACTTAATTTTTCTTTCGTCAATAAACAAAGCTAAAATTCCCAAGAAAAAAACCACTGCCCCTATATATGCAGGTGCAGATACCATGGGTTGATCTCCCCAATACGTTGGCATGGCCGAAACAAAATCGGTCGCCTGCGCTTCCGGCACACCTTGTGAAATCATAAACTCAAACATACTGCTGTCCGTCCCCACCTTTTCATTATTGGAACCTCCAAATAATCGCGGTGCAATCAAGTTAAAACTTTCGGCAATACCGTAACTATATTCTGTAATATAATCTCGGGTCATAGCTGCATCACTAGTACTTTTGGAACCATCAGCGTTGAACGTCAATTCGCTTTTTCCTCTGATACTAAAATTTGCATATTCCAATGTTGCCAATAAATTAGTAGCATTGGCACCAATCGCAATAATTCCGGCTCCAATAAGTGTTCCTAGTGAATATAATAGAGTTTTATATTCCTTAAATTTGATTCCTTCATAAATGAAATATCCAGAAAGAATTAATAACAATATCAGAAGGTAATATGTCATTTGAAAGTGATTGGCATTTACTTCCAATGCCAATGCAAACATCGTGAGCAAACCTCCCAAAATATACTTTCGTTGAAAAACCATTACAAAACCAGCCACTACCATTGGCATATAAGCAATTGCATGCGCCTTGGCATTATGTCCCACTCCCAGTATTATAATTAAATAGGTAGAAAAACCAAAAGCCAAAGCACCAAAAAAGGCTTTTAATGGATCGGCTTTTAAAACCAACATTAAAACATAAAAGCTAAGAAAATATAAAAATAAATAATCCGCTGGGCGTGGTAAAAAACGCAATACGTCATCGATAACACCCACATAATCATGAGGATATTTGGCTCCCAATTGATAGGTGGGCATTCCACCAAAAGCAGAGTTTGTCCAATAAGGCTCTTCATGATGCGTCGCTCTAAAATCATTTTGTTCTTTGGCCATCCCCGTGTATTGGGCAATATCCGATTGAAAAATTTGTTTTCCCTGCAAAACAGGAAAGAAATAAAGTGTAGAAACGATAACAAAACCAAGTATGGCTAATGCGTGCGGAAAGAACTTTTGAAGTTGCTTCATTATATGGGTTTAGATTTTAGAGTTTAGATTTTAAAGTCTAATATTACGACAAAAAAAAACTAAATACTCGATATGGTTTTGGGTTATTTATATTTTGGATTTTCTTATTTAAAAACCAAGAGACTAATCAATCTCTTCATAATCGACATAATCACCCACTTTTTTGGTTTCGCGAGGATTTTTACTATTGGCAGTATCAATTATTATTTCATCATTACTTGGCGTTTTCTTCCAAGTCGTTTGTTGAGTACGTTGTTGCTGTTGCTGAAAATTTTGTCCCGCTTTTTCCACTACCTTTTTTACTACTAAAGGCAAAAATAGTCGAGCTAAAAATTTAAATATATAATAGAAAGCTATCATGTAGAATACCATTTCTATAAAACCCGAAAAAGAGGCTGTTTGCATAATCAAATAATTTTTAGGCAAAATTAATAAATCAATATCGAAACTTCAGAGCAATTTGAAAATATCATTCTTAAAGAAATGATAAAATATAAGGATAAAGTGGTCAAAAGGGAGTAAACGAAGATTTTAATCGAATTAAAATCACTAATATTTAAAGTCTATACAACTTAAAAACAATTTTTAAGATATTTTTTTAACAAAAGGACCTAAATCGCGACATAATTTCACAGTAAAAATTAATTTTAAAATTAAAAAAGCAAATTATAAAATCTAATATTCTGATTATCAAAAGCTAATAAAAACCCAATTCTTAAAATAGCATTAGTTTTTATGGATTATAAACAGTAATTTTGCACCCTATTTTAAAAATATATATGAATAAATTTGAACAATTAGGATTGAGTGAATCGTTACTGAAGGCGATTTTAGATCTAGGATTTGAGAATCCGACCGAAGTACAGGAGAAAGCGATTCCCCTATTATTGGAAAAAGACACAGATTTAGTTGCGTTGGCTCAGACAGGGACAGGGAAAACGGCAGCATTTGGTTTTCCAGTTATTCAGAAAATTGATGCCAACAATAGAAATACACAGGCGTTAATTTTATCTCCAACACGCGAATTGTGTTTGCAGATTACCAACGAACTTAAAAACTACTCTAAATACGAAAAAGGTATTAATGTGGTAGCGGTTTACGGTGGGGCTAGCATTACAGAACAAGCGAGAGACATTAAAAGAGGCGCACAAATTATAGTAGCGACTCCGGGTAGAATGCAAGATATGATTAACAGAGGATTGGTAAACATCTCTCAGATCAATTATTGCATCCTTGACGAAGCAGACGAAATGTTGAACATGGGATTTTACGAAGATATCGTAAACATCCTTTCTACTACGCCTGATGAAAAAAGCACATGGTTGTTTTCTGCAACTATGCCTGCTGAAGTGGCACGAATTGGAAAACAATTCATGACGGATCCTATTGAAATTACAGTAGGTACAAAAAATTCTGGTTCAGCTACCGTATCACACGAATTTTACCTAGTAAATGCCCGTGATCGTTACGAAGCTTTGAAAAGATTAGCAGATTGTAACCCTGATATTTTCTCAGTAGTTTTCTGTAGAACAAAACGTGATACCCAAGCGGTTGCCGAAAAATTAATCGAAGATGGATACAGCGCCGCTGCCTTACACGGAGATTTATCTCAAGCGCAACGTGATGGTGTTATGAAATCTTTTAGAGGAAGACAAATACAAATGCTAGTTGCGACTGACGTTGCAGCTCGTGGAATTGACGTTGATAATATTACTCACGTAGTAAATTACCAACTTCCTGACGAAATCGAAACGTACAATCACCGTTCAGGTCGTACAGGTCGTGCTGGTAAATTAGGAACTTCTATCGTAATCGTTACAAAAAGTGAATTGCGTAAGATTTCTTCTATCGAAAGAATCATCAAGCAAAAATTCGAAGAAAAAACAATCCCTTCTGGAATTGAAATCTGCGAAATTCAATTACTGCACTTAGCAAATAAGATTAAAGACACTGAAGTTGATCATGAAATTGACAACTACTTACCAGCAATTAACAATGTTCTTGAAGGTTTAACAAAAGAAGAATTGATCAAGAAAATGGTATCAGTAGAATTTAATCGTTTTATTGCTTACTACAAGAAAAACAGAGATATCTCTAATCAATCTTCTGGATCAGAAAGACGTGACCGTGACGATAGAGACGGTGCTCCAAGAGAAAACAACAATGGCGGTGCTACAAGATACTTTGTAAACATTGGTTCTAGAGACAATTTCGATTGGATGTCGTTAAAAGACTATTTGAAAGAAACATTGGACTTAGGTCGTGATGACGTTTTCAAAGTAGATGTAAAAGAAGGTTTCTCTTTCTTTAACACAGATCCAGAACATACGGACAAAGTTATGGAAGTATTAAACAACGTACAATTAGAAGGACGTCGTATCAATGTTGAAATTTCTAAAAACGACGGTGGCGGAAGACGTGATCATAACGGAAGAAGCTCTGGTGGTGGATTTGGTGGTGGAAGAAGTTCTGCTCCAAGAAGAGAAGGAAGTTTTGCCCCAAGAAGAGAAGGATCAGGCGGATTTAGAAGCGACAGAGGTTCTGCTCCTAGAGAAGGTGGTTTCGGACCAAGAAGCGCATCGGCTCCAAGAACAGGTGGCTTTTCAGAAAGAGCTCCAAGAGAAGGTTCATCTGACAGAGCTCCAAGACGTTCTGAAAGCTTTGGTGATTCACCAAGACCAAGAAGACCAAGAAGAGACTAACAATTCAGTTTGTTAATTTTCTTATAATTATACTGGAACTACAAAATATTTAATCCTGTTTTACTACTTTTAAAGTTTTAAATCAGTTTATGAAATATTTTGTAGTTTTTTTATTTTTAGTTACCTCCATAAGTTCAGTTGCTCAAACCACTGGAACCCCAACAAAAATCTCTGGTACCATTATCAGCGACAATACCGGTACTCCTTTAGCGAATGTTAACATCATCAATATCAATCAAGTTACAGGAACCACCACAGATAATAAAGGATACTTTGAACTAGCAGTAACCCAAAGCGACACCTTACATATTACCTTACTTGGCTTTCAATCCTTGCGTGTTCGCGTGACCAATGACTGGATTAAAAACAAAAAAACCACCATCCAACTTACCCAAAAAGCAATCCCTCTAAACGAAGTAGTCATTAGTCCTTATTATTTAACGGGCTACCTCGAAATCGATTCTAAATTAATTCCAATAAAAGAGGACTACCGCTATAGCATTTCTGGCTTAGGTCAAGGTTATGAAGCTGGACAATACTCCCCCGATGCTTTTGGAAAAGTATTAGGATCCATCTTCAACCCCGCCGATATGCTTTATAATTTCTTTGGAAAAAGGCCACAGCAGCTCAAAAAACTAAGGGAAATGCGAAAGGACGACACTGTAAGAAACCTTATGGAAACCAGATACGACAGAGAAACTATTTCATTATTATTGGGTGTTTCCCAAGATGAAATTGCCGAAATATTGACCCGTTGCAGCTACTCCGAAGCTTTTATCAAATCCGCAAACGACCTTCAAATCATGGATGCCATAAGCGGTTGCTACGAACAATACAAAATCTTGAAGAAAAAATAAAAAACAATTACTCTTATATTTGGGCGTGCCACCATAAAAAAAGGGACCTACTCACCGTTACGCTGGAGTTGGTCCCTTTTCTTTATGCTGTCGGGCTATCCGCGCTACTTCGGTAGCTTGCTTCAAATGAAATTCACTGAACTACTATGAAAATAAATGTATAGTGAAGTAATCCCTCACGTACCTAAACCAAGAACTTTATTTTGAATATTCTCCATAAGTGTTCTACAGCGTTTTTAGAAACATTAAAAATCAATCTTTTTTATGTTGTTGTTCAATGTGGCTTTGATTACCGTTAATCCTAGCATCTCCGTCATTCATACCGTTTGACATTCCAACCATAAGTGCAGTAATAACTAGAATAAATTTTCTTTTTGCCCAAAGAATAGGCAGTTTAGATTTCTCCAAACGTGTTTTGTTAGGCTTATACATTTTGTAAATGATAAATGATTATACATTTTTCTTAACATCTTACGCATTGAATTGCATAAATATCTAGAAAAATTAGTTTTCTAGACTATGTATAAACTTTTATATAAGCTTCTCGAAGTAACCACCTCACTTATAAAGATGGATTGATATGCAATTGAACTTACTTCTTGATAAAGTAGTGTTCTTGTTTTTAAAAGAACCGGAATTTGAAAACTATGAATATCCTGAAATTCAAGGCAAGCAAATAAAATTGGAGACGAAGCCTTTTTGGACGAATTTACCTCACCGAACACATATAATTCGGAATCTTTATTAATTGATTCACTTCTGAGAATTACGCTCGAAAATTGATAATAATCTACCGAATTGGATTGAGAATATAAATCACAATCATTAACCATCAGGCCAAAAACCAGAAAGAGAGAAATCAGATATTTAAAATATTTTTTCAATTTATTTAATTCGAATTGTCAATTTTGGAAAAACTGGAAACTTATCGCTTAGTATTGTTTCCTTAACAAAAATACAAATAAAACTGACAATACCAGCCCTAAAATTTCAATGCAAAACTAAAACGCACTTCAAACTAAAACAGTTTTATAAGTTTTAGAATTTGTAATTGCCCTTGAAATTGAATTTACATTTGAAATAGAATTTTAATTTTGCGGATTCTCTTCATAATATCTTGCTTCAATCCGCTTTATATCCTTAATCGACTTCTTGGCCCAATCCAACCGTTTCACTAGAATTTCTTCTTCCGTCAATTGCCAATCAATATCTGAATCACGTAATCGATTCGTTAGATTCTGAATAATAATCGACGCCGAAACCGAGATATTCAAACTCTCCGTAAAACCCACCATCGGAATTTTAAGAAAACCATCCGCTCTCCTGAGAATTTCTTCTGACAATCCATCTCTTTCAGTTCCAAAAAACAACGCACTTGGTATCGAAATATCAAAATCCTCCAGCAAACAGTCATTCTCGTGTGGTGTGGTGGCAATAATTTGATAGCCTTTATTTTTTAAAGTATCAATACAATTGATAACACTGTCGTAAGTCGAAATATCAACCCATTTTTGTGCGCCCATCGCAATTTCTTTATCAATATTTTTACCGTAACGCTCCTCGATAACGTGCAATTCCTGAATGCCAAAAACCTCGCAACTGCGCATCACCGCACTGGCATTATGCATCTGAAAAACATCTTCAACCGCAATGGTGAAATGTTTCGTCCTGTCTTTCAATACTTTCAAAAATTTTTCTCTACGGTTATCAGTTAAAATATTTTCCAAAAAATCTAGATAATCAGTATCAATCATTGCACATTCTTTTTTTGGCAAAAATACTAAAAAAGAGTAGTTTTATACTCTAATGCAATTTATAGATGAAAAAGAAATTAGTAGTTCTTACCGGAGCTGGAATTAGTGCAGAAAGCGGTATCAAAACATTCCGTGACAGTGATGGATTATGGGAAGGTCATAATGTAATGGATGTCGCCACTCCCGAAGGCTGGCGAAAAAACCCTACGTTGGTTCTTGATTTTTACAACAAAAGACGTCAGCAATTAAAACAAGTACAACCCAATATTGGACATCAAATTTTAGCCGAATTAGAAAACAATTTTGACGTTTACATCATCACCCAAAATGTGGATGATTTACACGAACGCGCAGGAAGTTCGAATGTAACTCATTTGCATGGTGAACTATTAAAAGTACGTAGTTCCAAAAATGAAAACTATATCTTGGACTGGCAAGATGACTTAAATTTTGGAGATGTTGATCAACAAGGAAATCAACTTCGACCTCATATAGTATGGTTTGGCGAACAAGTACCTGCTTTGGAAGAAGCAATAGAAATAACAGAACAAGCGGATTATTTCGCAGTCATTGGCACTTCTCTCCAAGTTTATCCTGCAGCAGGTCTAATTGATTTTACAAAAAAACAAACTTCCATTTATTATATCGATCCAAAACCAATTCAAATACCAAATCTAAGGAATCCACTCGTGGTTATTCCGAATATCGCTTCTGAAGGAGTGCGTATTTTAAAAGAAAAATTAAAAACTAATCCATAGCAACTTTATCAAAGGCACTTAACAAACCTAAGTCCAAGACAGTACTTTGGTGATTTTCACTTTGGGAATACATTGCTTTAAATTTAGCTCCGTAAACAACTTCATTAAAAGTATAAGAAGTACGAGTCGCAACGGTAGTACTGAACATATCATCAAATGTTTTAATAATAACAATAATTTCACCCAAAATCGACTCATAATCAGCAGCTGACAATTCCCACAAAGGGCTTTCACTCGTTATTGGATGAACTAATGTCCAGCTTAGCGCCAATGAATTTATTCTTTGATATTCTAAATCCAAAGTGTAAAACTTATTTGTCATAACCCCATTCTCTTCAATTCGCATTCCGAGAGTTACATTCACTTCGGCATCAATATAATTAGTGTTTTTATAAGGAGCTAGCCTAAACATAAACGCTTTCCCATCATTAAAAGGCGCAATGATGGCATGGTGAGAAAATTTCAAGAAAATAGAAGGCTTACTGAATCTTCCAAAAAATAAACCAGTAGCAATAGCAAAACTCAACAAACCCATCAATGCCTCGGCAGAAGATAACGCACTTGTATAAAAACCTGTTGGACTGATATGTCCATAACCGACTGTGGTAAAAGTTTGAGCACTAAAAAAATACGCTTGTCCAAACTGTACCCATTCATTATCTGTCGTTTGGATACCGTTAAGATGCTCAATTCCAATGCCAAAATAAAGTAAAGCAAACACAAAATTGATGGTAATATAAAACAACAAAAGAATTGAAAGAAATTTCCAAGAAGACATATCCAACATGGTATGATACCAACTGATTCTATCCAGAAATCCAATCCCTTTTTTAACCGCATTCACTGATCCATCTTTATTAATGAATCGCCCTCCATAACTGGATGCACTGGCACCAAATCCTGTATTAATAAGGGATTTTGCTTTTAAATTCAATCGATTAAACAACGCCATATACTAATTCCTAATTAAGTGCAAATTAGATAATAAATTCCACTTAACAATAACATGAATTCGAATTTGATTATGTTTAAAAACTAAAGAAAAGAATCCAAAATTTAATCCAAAAAAAGCAAAAAATAGTTCCAAATAAGAATCAAACTACGAGAAAAATAAATTATGTTTGTAATCTAAACCTTAACCAACATGCTATTTTTTCTTACCTATTGGTGGATATTCTTAATTGTTTTATCCTTCCTTTTTTACAAATTTGTTTTACGTGTTTTCTTTGGAATGGTTATCGTTCCAGAAAATAAAATCGGGTTAGTTACCAAAAAATTCGTTCTGTTTGGTACTGATAAATCGTTGCCGGATGGCAGAATAATCGCCACCAAAGGCGAAGCAGGATACCAAGCCAAAACACTTGCCCCTGGATTGTATTGGGCGATGTGGCCTTGGCAATATGCTATAGACATGGCTTCATTTACTATCATTCCAGAAGGAAATATTGGATTGTTATTGAGTAAAGATGGCGCCGAAATCCCAACAGGTCGCATTCTTGCTCAAAAAGTAAGTTCAGATAATTTCCAGGACGCTACAATGTTTTTAGATAATGGTGGTCAAAAAGGAAGACAATCAGCCTTTGTAACTACAGGATCCTATAGAATTAACACTCATTTATTTGAAGTGGTTATTTCCCCACAAATTGTTATCTCCGAAAACATGGTCGGGATTGTAACCGCAATGGATGGAGAGCCAATTCCAATTGGACAAATTGCGGGTAAATTTGTAGAAGGGCACAATAATTTTCAAGATTTTGACCAATTCCTAAAAAAAGGAGGAAACCGTGGATTACAACCTCAAGTAATGCTTGCCGGTTCGTATTACATTAACTCATGGGCCATTCAAATTGAACAAACCCCTATGACCGACGTGCCTATTGGTTATGTTGGCGTTGTAATTTCCTATATTGGTGAAGATGGACAGGATGTCACCGGCGATACCTTCAAGCATGGAAATATAGTTTCAAAAGGACAACGAGGTGTTTGGATGGAACCTTTTGGACCTGGGAAATACGCTCTCAATAAATACACTACAAAACTAGAACCTGTTCCTACAACTAACTTAGTATTAAATTGGGCCGATGCAAGAAGTGAATCACATAATCTAGATCAAAACCTATCAACCATTACGGTACGTTCCAAAGATGGTTTCCCTTTTAATCTGGATGTATCCCAAATCATCCACGTACCTGCTAATGAAGCACCTAAAGTGATTGCCCGTTTTGGAAGCATGAATAATTTAGTTTCGCAAGTTCTGGAGCCTACCATTGGAAATTACTTTAGAAACTCAGCTCAGGAAAGTGATGTAATTTCGTTTCTTTCCACGAGAAAAGAACGCCAGGAATCAGCCAAAAATCATATCAAAGTTGTTTTGGACGAATATAATGTCAATGCTGTCGATACCCTAATTGGGGATATAGTTCCGCCTGAATCGTTAATGAAAACGCTGACCGATAGAAAAATTGCCGAAGAAGAGCAAAAAACCTATCAAACCCAAAAAATGGCGCAAGAACAACGTCAAGGAATGGAAAAAGAAACAGCAATTGCCGATATGCAAAAAGAAATTGTTAAAGCGTCACAAAGCGTAGAAATTGCACAAAGAACTGCCGATGCGACCGTTAAAAAAGCTGAAGGAGATGCAACAAGTTTGAAACTAAATGTAAATGCAGAAGCTGAAGCAACTAAAATGCGCGCCAATGCAGAAGCCGAAGCAACTAAAGCAAGAGCCGGAGCACAAGCCGAAGCAACCAAACTTACTGCTAGTGCTGAAGCTGAAAGAATCTCTAAAACAGGTCTAGCTGAAGCTGAGAAAATCATGGCTATTGGAAAATCAACTGCCGAAGCGTATCAACTGCAAGTTTCAGCAATGGGTGGTGACAACTTTACTAAATACAAAATCACCGAAGAAATAGGAAAAGGAAAAATCAAAGTCATTCCAGACGTACTTATATCCGGAAGCAACGGTACTGATGGATCCATGAGTGGTTTATTAGGACTAAAACTTATGGAAATGATGGATACCAATAAAAGCAAAGAAAATTCTAAAAAAGGAGAATAAATCTCATTTCCTTTTTATCAAAAATCTGCCGTAACTGGCAGATTTTTTTTTACTTTCAAGAGCACTTATCGCATTAATATAGACTAATCAAATTTTTAACTAAAAACATTTAAAATCACAAAAAACACATCTTAACAAAAAATAAAAATTTTTTTAACAAAAAAGTTAAAAAAATGAAAAAAAAGTTATATTTGTCTTTCTTAAACTAAACCAAAATCTAACCAAATACCACTAAATCATGAATTTAAAACTACCATTTGCAATTGTACTTCTTGTAATTTCTCAAAATTTCTTTGCCCAAGAAGCCAAAAATGAAACAGTCAATTCTGAAAGCTCTACAGCTACAACAGCAGCTCCAATTGATTTTAAAAAGCAAATGCAAGATCTAAAGGATCAAGAAAAAGCGTATTTAGCAAAAATCGAAGCCGAAAAAAAAGCAATAGCCGAAGCCAAAGTAGCCGAAGAAAAAGCTGCTAAAGCAAAAGCCGAAGCTGACAAAAAAGCAGCAGAGCAAGCTAAAATAACAGCAGCAAAAGAAGCAGCAATAGCTGCCAAGGTAAAAGCAGAAGCGGAAGCTAAAGGTGCTGCTGAAGCTAAAGAAGCTGCAAAAACAGCAGCTATCGAAGCAAAAGCAAAAGCTGAAGCTGAAGAAAAAGTTGCAAAAGAAGAAGCCATAGCTACTAAAGCAAAAGCTGAAGCTGATAAAAAAGCTGCTGAAGAGGCTGAAAAAATATCCAAAGAAAAAATAGCTGCTTACCAAAAAGAAGCCGAAAAAGCTAAAGAAGCGCAAGACAAGTTAACGAGAGACGTTGAGAAACTTAAAAAAGAAAAAGCCGAAGCTGACGCAAAACTTGCTGAATCAGCAAAATTAGCATTGCAAAAATCAACAATGTTAGATGAGCAAATCGCAAAAGCAACAGCCGAAGCAGAAAAAAAAGCTGCTGCTGAAGCAAAAATAGCAGCAGAAAAAGCAACCAAATAAAACTAATCCCCCAATAAATAAACCAAACCAAATCCTAACCGTTTTAAATAAAAAAATCTGTCGAAAGGCAGATTTTTTTATTTAAAGACATTTACAACAAGTCCATGAAAAAGCAACAACCTCTTTTTTAAAAATGTTTATCTTTACCCAAAAAAGACCATGCAACATATAATAGATCGCTTTATAAGTTATGTAACCATAGATACCGAATCAGACGCAAGCTCGCAAACTACACCTAGTACAGCAAAACAATGGGATTTAGCCAATAAACTAGTCGAAGAATTAAAAACCATAGGATTACAAGACGTTATCATTGATGACAAAGCATACATTATGGCAACATTACCAAGCAACGTAGATCATGAAGTCCCTACAATTGGCTTTATTTCACACTTTGATACCACTCCAGATTTTACGGGAGCCCATGTAAAACCACAAATTATTCCTAATTATGACGGTAAAGACATCATCCTGAATGCAGAACAAAATATTATTTTATCCCCTAACTATTTTAAAGATTTATTACAATACAAAGGACAAACCTTAATCACTACAGACGGAACAACACTATTAGGAGCCGATGACAAGGCGGGTATTACCGAAATTGTAACAGCTATGGAATTCCTAATCAACAATCCCGACATCAAACACGGAAAAATCAGAATTGGTTTTACTCCCGATGAAGAAATTGGTCGTGGTGCCCATCATTTTGACGTAGAAAAATTCGCAGCCGATTGGGCTTATACCATGGACGGAAGTCAAGTAGGAGAATTAGAATATGAAAATTTTAACGCTGCTGGAGCCAAAATTACTTTTAAAGGAAAAAGTGTTCATCCAGGTTATGCAAAAGGAAAAATGATCAATTCTCTGCTTATCGCCAACGATTTTATCAATGAACTCCCAAAAGATGAAACTCCTCAAGACACAAGAGGTTACGAAGGTTTTTTCCATGTACACCATCTAACCGGTAGTATTGAAGAAACAACTTTGGAATTAATCATTCGCGATCACAACAAGAAAAAATTCGAAAAACGAAAAGATTTAATCGGCAAAATCACTAAAAAATTCAATAAGCAATTTGCCAAACAATTTGGAGAAGATATTGTTATTACAGAGGTAAAAGATCAATATTACAATATGAAAGAAAAGGTTCTTCCTGTAAAACATATCGTAGACATTGCTGAAAGTGCCATGAAAGAACTAGGAATTAAACCCCTTATAAAACCTATTAGAGGCGGAACCGATGGTTGTCAATTATCTTACAAAGGCTTGCCATGTCCTAATATTTTTGCTGGAGGCCATAATTTTCACGGAAAATATGAATATGTACCAGTAGAAAGCATGCAAAAAGCAGTAAATGTAATTGTAAGAATTGCCGAATTGACTGCCAAGGGTAACTATTTAAAAAAAGAAGCTACACCAAAAAGTAGATAACCCACCTTCTACATGAACAAAGTCAATCATTGGGACACTGGATTGGATATTTTAAAAGCAATAATAACTAAAACCAACCTGGGTGAAACTACCAAATGTGGCATTTGTGTTTTTACACTGAATAATAAAAATGTGATTGGCGTTGGAGGATTCAAAAATTTCTTTACTCTATTGTTTTTCAATGGAGTGTTTTAAAAAGACGAAAAAAAACATTTGGCCAATGCTAATTAAGGAGTAGCCAGATCATTACGAAAATGCCGTTTTACATCCGCAGAAAAAATCAATGAAACGGAAATCCTAGCCTACATAAAGGAAGCTATCGAAAATGAAAAACAGAGAACAATAATTAAACCCGAAAAATCAAAAGGGACAATTATAATCCCAACTATTCTGCAAAATGAACTGAATAACAACAGCAACATGAAAGAAGCTTTTTAAGAATTAAGTCCATATAAACAAAAGGAATTCATAGATAGTGAAACCGCAAAACGACAAGAAACAAAACTTTCCAGAATTGAAAAGATAAAACCAATGATTTTAGACAACATCGGTTTGAATGGCAAATACAGGTAAATCCGTAAATTTAAAATTCTAATAAAAACTCAAATCCCAAATTCCAACCGTACCGGAATTTGGGATTTTTTCATCCAAATACTGCGCTTTTCATTCTCAAGAATCCCGTATCTATTTAAAAATCAGCAAAACCTTAACATTGCTGCATAAAATAATTCATTATATTTGTTAATATAAATCTAACAATTTAATAACATTGAAAGATTTACGAAAGACGCCCCCTTGTTTTTCTATATTGTCAATACAATAAACAACATATTAATAATTACAATTATGATAGAAAAAAAAGACGAAAAGGTAATTCCAGAAAAAGCAGTAAATCCAGATGCTATAAAAAGTGAAGTTATCAAGCCTGCCGTTGTAAAACCGACTGCGGTAAAAGCCCCCATTGTTAAACCAACTCCTTTAAAATCAGCAACTTCAAAACCAGCAGCTTCAAAACCAACAGTTACAAGAGCTACTGCTGCTACAAAGTCAACTGTTTCAAAATCCAGTGCGACCAGAACAACAACAAGACCTAGCAGAGCCAAAGTTACTGCCCCTACAACTGGAGTCGTAAAAAGTGACGCTAAAGACCCAAAAATAGAAGAAATTAATACTGCAAAAGATTTAACAGTTTCTGAAGAGGGAGAAAAAAATAAAAAGAAGAAAAAAAACAAATCAAAGATGAAAGAAAAAGAAAAAGAAAAAGCCAAAAAAGCGAAAGCAAAAGAAAAAGCGAAAGCAAAAGCGAAAAAGGCTAAGAAAGCAAAAAAAGACAAAGCAAAAAAAGCAAAGGTAAAAGCTAAAGCAAAAGAGAAAAAAGCTAAGGCTAAAGCTAAAAAAGCTAAAAAAAACAAAAAATAGCCTAATAAAAAAATCCCAAATTCCTTAACTATTGGAATTTGGGATTTTAATTTTTATAACTTCTAACTATGCTTTTTTATTCAAAGTAGCACTAAATTCCATAGAAATAGAAGAACGTTCCATTTTTAATTTACCTGCCATAGTTTCAATAATTACTGTAGAATCACCTAGTTCAGCAATTTTTCCGTGAATACCACTTTTAGTAATTATTTTATCTCCTACTTTTAATGTGCTTTCAAATTCTCTTTCGTTTTTAGCTCTTTTTTGCTGTGGTCTGATCATAAAGAAATAAATGACTACAAACATTAATACAAACGGTAAAAACTGTTGCAATTGTCCCATAATTTAAATTTTAGTTTTTGTTAATTATCTTTTTGTTTTATTGTGAAATTTAGATTTAATTCTTTTTTAAAAATTTGAAATTCATTTTTCCAAATGGCTTTTACATCAATCCTCTTCCAATCTTAATAATCCTCTTGTTCTCTTCAAGTTCTTTAACCAAATTATCTAATATACCATTGATAAAAATACTACTTTTTGGAGTTGAATATTCTTTGGCCAATTCCAAATATTCATTCAACGTTACTTTTACAGGAATAGAAGGAAATTTCAAGAATTCGCAAATAGCCATTTTAAGGATGATCGTATCAATTTCGGCAATTCGATCACTATCCCAATTTGGCGTTTTATCGACATATTCTTTTGCCAATTCTGTCTCGTTTAAAACTGTTTTTCTAAACAAATCCTTGACATAAGCCTTATCTTCATTGTCTTTGTACAATTTTGGAACTCTAAAATTATCGTCCTCACCTTGCTTTATAGCCTTTAATTGCTTAATAACATGAGTGTTTACTAAAGGAATATCATCAATCCAGGTCAATTTATCGTCTTCTAAATACTCATATAATTTTTCATTAGGAACAATTACATCAGTAAATATATTAACAACAAAATCTTTATCTTCCTCAAAAGTATTTACTGTATTACTCATATATTTAGCATACAAATCACTTTCTTTTATAGCATTAAGCAATAGGATAATATAATCATCGTTTAATGTCCAATTGTTAATCGAACGATTTTCTAAAGCGATACTAAGGGAATTGTTTTCGGCAAGAATTTGAAAAATACTATTTTTGATAAATTTTTCATTTGGGTTACGTTCTTCTTTGGTCGCCAAATGCTTTTGACTTGACAAATGCAAAAAAACCGTCTCTTTTTTGCAAATTTCTATTAGCGAAGAAACCATAATTAGGTATAAATCTTGGATGGCATCAATACTATGAAAAAGGAACTTTTCTTCTTTTTCTAGATTATCAGAACCATTTTGGTGCATTGCATAAATGGATTGCATGACTTTAACGCGAATGTGTCTTCTATTTACCACCTTATAAGAACTTTTTAAATTAGTTTGCAAAACTAAGAATTCCATCGCTTAAATGAAAATTTATAGCTGCTTTATTTGATATAGTTTTCAGTACCTATCTCAGGTTTTAACGGATACAAAATAAAAGCCCCAGTTTGCAGTCCCAAAATGAGAATGTAAACTGAGACTTTAATATTAAAAATTAGAAACTATTTAGCGTTTTCTATTTTTCTTAAATCAATGCGATTTTGAGCAATAGTCAATGCCGCTTGATGAGTTGTAATCCCATTTGCAACAGCGTATTCAAAAATCTCCAATGTTGTATTGAAAATATTCTCGGTTTTACGCATAATTTCTGCTTTGTCATAATGAGCCAATTCAGCATAAACATTAATGATTCCACCAGCATTTATCAAGAAATCAGGAGCATAAAGAATCCCTCTTTCCTGCAAAAGCAAACCATGTGTATTCTCATTTGCTAATTGATTATTCGCAGCACCTGCAATCACTTTTGCTTTGATTTTATTCACGGTAACATCATTAATTGTTGCTCCCATGGCGCAAGGGGCGTAAATATCGACATCAGCACTATACAAATCGTCACCTGTAAATACTTCTGCGTTATATTTTGCCGCTACTTGGTATAATTTTTCCTCATTGATATCAGCTATAAAAACCTGAGCTCCTTCTTTTGTCAAATACTCAACCAAAGTTTCACCTACGTGGCCAATACCTTGAACCAATACTTTTTTACCTTCTAATTTATCCGAACCAAATTGTTGTTTTGCGGCTGCTTTCATTCCCATATACACTCCAAAAGCAGTAATAGGAGAAGGATTACCTGCTCCACCTCTTTCTTCAGAGATTCCGGTAACATAAGGAGTCACATCTCTTACCAAATCCATATCAGATGTTTCCATTCCTACATCTTCAGCCGTAATATATCTTCCACTTAAAGAATGAACAAATTCTCCAAATTTACGCATCAATTCAGGAGTTTTTTGGGTTTTGGCATCACCCATAATAACTGCTTTTCCCCCACCAATATTCAATCCTGTAATGGCAGCTTTATAAGTCATCCCTCTGGAAAGGCGCAAAACGTCATTCAAAGCTTCCCATTCGTTAGCATAATTAAACATACGAGTTCCCCCCAATGCTGGCCCCATAACCGAATTATGAATACCAATAATTGCTTTTAAACCTGTATCTTTGTCGTTACAAAAAACAATTTGCTCGTGATCATTAAAAGACAATTGTCCAAAAACCGGATCCATTTTTTGAAGTTCTTTCCCAGTGGTAACAGTAGCATTCATAGTACTATTTTATTTAGTTAAAAATTACGAATTTATCAAAAAGACATTCCAAACATACATAAAAAATAAATATACCATATTAAATTTATCAAAAAATAAAAATTCAATAATAAAACACGATGAAAGAATTTTTAAAATAATTGTTAAAATTTAAACATTAAACAAAAAACAAAATCAATTCAATACCGAATCCTCAGAAACATGAAAGAATTACGCTATTTAAACAAATATTTCATTAAGTACAAATACAGCTTTTTACTTGGCATAATCATCACCATAATCGCACAAATATTTTCTCTGTTTACCCCTAAATTGATCAGCAAATCATTTAATGAAATTGAAGCATTTTCAAAAAGTAAAGCTTTAGACACCAGCATTATAAGTCAGCAATTAATTTCGAATATTCTCTTGATTATTGCCACAACCATAATAGCAGGATTTCTAACTTTCCTGATGAGACAAACACTAATCGTTATGTCGCGTCACATAGAATTTGATTTAAAAAACGAAGTCTTTCGTCAATACGAAAATCTTTCCCAAAACTTTTACAAACAAAATCGAACTGGTGATTTAATGAATCGCATCAGCGAGGATGTTTCGAAAGTTAGAATGTATGTTGGTCCAGCTGTTATGTACACTATTAACACCTTTATTCGTTTTTCCATTGTAATTGGTTATATGTACAATGTGTCTCCACGTCTTACATTATACACGATATTACCATTACCTGTTTTATCGTATTGTATTTTTAAATTGAGTTCTGAAATCAACAAAAGGTCAACTACATTCCAACAGTTTTTATCCAAAGTTTCCAGTTATACCCAAGAAGTTTTCTCTGGAATTCGAGTTGTAAAAGCGTACTCATTGGAAAATCAAAACCAAGCCATAATCACCGATTTGGCCAACGAAAGCAAAAGTAAAAGTTTAAGTTTAGCCAAAGTACAATCGCTTTTCGGACCACTGATGATTGCTTTGATTGGAGTCAGCAACTTAGTGGTAATTTATTTTGGAGGTCTAATGTACATTCACGGAACCATCAAAAGCATTGGAACCATTGCCGAATTTATTTTATATGTCAACATGCTTACTTGGCCTGTGGCTTCTTTAGGATGGGTTTCCTCTATGGTTCAAGAAGCCGAAGCTTCACAAAAAAGACTCAATGAGTTCTTGAAAATAGTACCTGAAATACAAAACAAGAATACCAATAGATCAAAAATAGAAGGAAGTATTTCGTTTGACAATGTGAGTTACACTTATGAAGACACTCACATCAAAGCGCTTCAAAGTGTAACTTTCACAGTAAATAAAGGGGAAACTTTGGCTATTTTAGGAAAAACGGGCTCTGGAAAATCGACTATTATTTCTTTAATCTCAAGACTATATGACATTAACAACGGCCAAATTTTGATTGACAATAAAGAAATAAGTCAACTCAACTTATTTGATTTAAGAAACAGCATTGGTGTCGTCCCACAAGATGCCTTTTTATTCTCGGATAGCATCAAGAATAACATCAAGTTTGGAAAAGAAGACGCTACTGATTCAGAAGTTGAAGCTGCCGCAAAAAGTGCAGTCGTTCACGACAACATCATTGGCTTCAACAAAGGATATGATACTATTTTAGGAGAAAGAGGAATAACACTTTCCGGAGGTCAAAAACAAAGGGTTTCGATAGCAAGAGCGATTATAAAAAATCCAGCTATTTTACTTTTTGACGATTGTTTATCTGCTGTAGACACCGAAACCGAGGAAGCAATTCTGAATAATCTTTATGAAATATGCAAGAATAAAACCACTATAATTGTAAGTCATAGGGTTTCTTCAGCAAAAAATGCCGATAAAATTATCATTCTTGAAGACGGTAAAATAATTGAACAAGGCACTCATAATCAATTAATAAACCAAGAAGGATATTATGCAGCGCTTTATTTAAAGCAACTTTCAGAAAAAGAATTGCTCTAATTGTTGTATAATACATATATTTTTAAGATTTTTGATTGCTATTAAATAAAAAAATGACGATAAGATTATGAGAGAAAATGATATGTTAGAAAAAGAAGAAATATTTTCAAAAGTTTTAAGAGCTGGAAGAAGAACCTATTTCTTTGACGTAAGAGCTACCAAAGCTGATGATTATTATATTACGATTACCGAAAGTAAAAAATTCACTGAAGAAGATGGATCTTTTCATTTTAAAAAACATAAAATCTACTTGTATAAGGAAGATTTTACAGCGTTCTCAGAAATTTTAGAAGAAATGACTTCTTACGTTTTAAACCACAAAGGAGAAGAAGTAATTTCTGAAAGACACCAAAAAGATTTCAAAAAAGAATATGCTTTAGATAAAAACAGTGAAGACATTATCCCTAGCACCTCCAGTTTTACCGATATCGAATTTGACGATATTTAAAATAAGATTAAGATAAAAAACAAAAAACCGACAAAGGAAACTCTGTCGGTTTTGTTATTTAAAACGGAAATCTAAGTATTTATTTTAAAGTTCTTTTCTAAACGTTTTTCTTCGGCAATGGATCACTGGATTAAAATTTTTCCAAATCAATTGAATAGCAATATTGTCGGACAATTCAGGAGTTCTGAAACAGTTTTCAATTCCTTTCTCAGTAAAAGTCTTGTGGTATTCACTAAAAATTACTGCAGTCACCCCTTTGTTTTGATACTCTGGATGTACTCCGATAAGGTAAAAAACGACATCCTTACTATTACGTCTTGCGTTTAATAAATGAAGAAATCCAAAAGGGAATAATTTACCATTGGCTTTTTGAAGCGCTTTCGAAAAGCTAGGCATCACAATTGCAAAAGCTACAAGATTTCCATCCTTGTCCTCCACATATTTTATGTATTCTGGGTTTATAAAGCTGATGTATTTTTTCTTGAAATACTCTTTTTGAACATCAGATATCGCTACAAACGAAGACAAACTAGCATAGGATTCATTAAACAAATCAAACATTTTATCGACATACGGCATTACCGCTTTGGTCGATTTAAAATTGATTGGCTTGAGTTGGTATCTTTTTTTGACCAATTCATTTATTTTTTCAAAAAATTCTGGTTTTGCATTTGCAAAAGGGAATTTATTTTCGACATACTCTTTCTCGGTTACGTAACCTAATTCTTCAAAATGGTTAGCATAATAAGGATGATTGTACCAAGTTATCATCGTTCCCAGCTCGTCAAAACCTTCGGTTAAAACACCTACTTTGTCCAGATTCGAGAATCCCATTGGCCCTTCTACATATTCCAGATTATTCTTTTGTCCCAATTCATATACTTTTTCAAGTAAAGCCTTGGTAACTTCAATATCGTCAATAACATCAAACCAACCAAAACGAACTTTCTTTTTCTGTTGATGATTAACCTCATCCCAGTTGATAATTGTTGCAATTCTACCTACAATCTGATTGTTTTTGTAAGCAACATAAAAATTGGCTTCGGCGCTATTAAAAGCTGGATTTTTGGTTTTATCAAATGTTTCCAATTCATCGGCAATTATGGGTGGAACCCAATATGGATTGTCTTTGTATAATGAAAAAGGGAATCTTATAAACTCGATTAACTCGTTTTTAGTTTTGGCTTCTTGAATGGTAATCATTGTTGTATTTATGGGGAGTTGCTATTACTTCTTTGTTTTTTTAAACCCTTTTTTACTTTTGGTTTTTTTTGCTATTTTTTCGGCAGCTTCTTCTTCTTTTGTCAAAAGATGCACCTCTTTGTATCGTCCATCATATCGCCATGAAATTCCGACACCTCCATAAAGAACCGAAGGAGTATCTTTAAAATTAGTACTTATGGAAGCATCAACCTGCATATTTCTGTTAATCAAATAAGCTGCTCCACCTCTAACGATGGCATCACTGTAAAAATCGCTTTTTATTCCTTGGTTTTCAACAAAAGCAGACCATTTTTTATTAATCCCTTTGGTCAAAGTTAAGATATAACTTAAACTAGGATAATCTGTCGTGATGTAATTGGAAATGATATTGGTTACAAAAACCCAAGAACCGTCACCTAAATGGTTTTGCAAAATAACAGCCACTTTTGGAGAGATTGCTGATTCAGGAGAAAAATAAAATGGATTATCAGCTCCTGTAAAATTGGCTCCTGCAAAAACAGCAACTGCAGGAATTACTTGATGCCAATTGAATTTATGGTTGGCCTTCCAACTGTATAGATTCACTTCTTTTTTATATCCTTTATTTGGATCATAAATCAAATATTTAGCTCCCAAAACAGATTGCTTAAAATCGGCTCTTTCATCAACTTGCATAGGATACGTAAAAGTCTCATTTACATATTGAACATCTGCGATGAACTCTAAATTTTCAAGAAAAGCACCATATCTAACTTCCATATCAATCCCAAAACCATTGGCATCATACTTTGACAAACTATGACTTTCTTGAATACCAAACACCCCTGTCTCAATTTGCAAAACTGTTTTTCCAACTGCAAAAGCCGACATGGATTCGCCCGGTCTATTCGAATTAATCTCATCTGTGTGTTGTCCATAATGAATTGTTGGAATTAAAAAAAAAGAAATTGCAATTAAAGTTTTGACATTGAACATAATGAATTATTTGAGTGAAAAGTTATAACGCATTTCAAATGTACTATATTTTATTGTAACTATCATTTGGTTAAAAATTTCTTCAGAATATTCATTTTAAAAAAATACCCCCAGCTTTTATTCAATATTCCAAACAGATTTTATCGCGAAATTTGGTCCAAAAAATCAATCAATTCTCGAGTCGCTTTTCCTCTGTGACTTATAGTGTTTTTGGTTTCTAAGGAAAGTTGGGCAAAGGTTTCCTGATAGCCTTCGGGTCTAAAGATGGGATCATAACCAAAACCTTGATTGCCATTTTTTTTCAAAGTGATTTCGCCACGGGCAATTCCGGTAAAAAGATATTGCTTTCCTTTCAAGTTTAAAGTAATTACGGTTTTAAATTGAGCATTCCTATTCGCTGAATTTTCTAAATTTAGAAGCAATTTATCCATATTGTCTTCAGTAGACTTTTGTTCACCCGCATATCGAGCTGAGAAAACTCCAGGCTCACCATTCAGTGACTCTACTTCAAGTCCAGTATCATCCGCAAAGCAATCATAGCCGTATTTCTCGGTCACATAATTGGCCTTCATAATAGCGTTTCCCTCAATCGTATCTGCGGTTTCAGGAATTTCTTCATAACATCCGATACTCTGCAAACTAATGATTTCAATGCTTTGGGGGAGCAGACTTTGTATTTCTTTGATTTTATTTTTGTTATTGGTGGCGAAAACAATTTTCATTTGTTGGTGTTTTTTAGTATCCAAGAGTGCAAATATATTGGTTTACCACGCTCTAATAAACAACTGATTCAATTAATAATTTAAGAATTAAGAAAGAATTGTTTTTTCGGATAAAATAAGAGGCGTTAAAATAAAGTTAAAATACTGAATATAAATATTTTAACTAAAATAAATTGTAACTTTGAATGTAGTTTTGATTAATTACTTGAGGTATAATATCACAACTGTTACAGTATTAGAAAAAGCATCTCAATAGTCAGCTATACCGAATTTAAGTATAAGCTAGATAATGATAAATCAGAACTTACAAATTGGAGAGCCTTGAAAAGCTCTCCTTTTTTTTGTGGGTTATTTTTAAGTGTAACGCAATCTTACATACACATGTTTGATTCCTTTTTTATCGGAATCTCTTTCGTCTATTTCTAAAATATCGGTTAGCGATTTGAGCATAGGTGTAAGTTTATTGAAACCGTAACTTCTTGGGTCAAACTCTGGTTTTTTCTTCACGATTAGATTCCCTACATCCCCTAAGAAAGCCCAACCGTCATCGTCTCCAATGGCATCGATGGTATCTTCTATCAGTTCGATGGTTTTATTGTCGATTTTAATGGCAGTCTCTTTTTCGGGAATTTCTTTTTCAGAAGTTTTCTTAATGCCTTTAGTCTCAACTGAAGAAGCTGAAGCCATTTGTTTAGGCTTTTTCTTTTTGATTGCTCCTTCCAAGACCTCAATAAAAATAAATCGGTCACAGGAAACAATAAAGGGATTCGGTGTTTTTTTCTCGCCCATACCAATAACTTTCATTCCCGACTCTCGCAATCGAATAGCCAGCCTGGTAAAATCGCTGTCACTGGAAACAATACAAAAACCATCCACTTTATCAGAATACAGTAAATCCATCGCATCGATAATCAAGGCTGAATCGGAAGAATTTTTACCAACTGTGTAACTATATTGCTGAATAGGTGTAATGGCGTGTTCTAGTAAAACCGATTTCCAACCGTTTGCATTGGGTTTTGTCCAATCGGCATAAATACGCTTGGTGGTTGGAGTTCCGTATTTGGCGATTTCCTCCATCATTCCTTTTACATTGCTGTAGGGAACATTGTCGGCATCAATAAGTACGGCAAGTTTTAGTTCTTTTGTATTTTGGGACATACCTAATTTAAATTTTAGATTGCAGATTTTAGACTTCAGATTTTAGATTTTCAAATTGATATTGCAATTGTTATTGCCATTTCTATTATACCTAATTCAAATATACGTGTTTTTATTGAAAAAAAATGGTTGATTACCGCATTAGCCCTGATGGAAATGGAAAGTCTCAACGGAATAAACCTATTTTTTCTTGTGGCGCAAGAGCGACTGGAAGAAGCTCCTTACGGCACAATAGAAAAAAAAGTTTATGACGGAGAGCTTGTAATGCACAGCAGGAAAAAGCTCCTCCTCCTCGACTTGGCTCAGAATGACGGCTTTGCTATTTATAATGGTTTGGTTTTAGAAAAATAAATATACTTTCAAGGTGCTAATACATTATAAATATTTATTTTTGCTCCCGATTCCGAAACTTCGGAACGGGACTTAAAATTAATAGCATATACAGATATATATTATGGTAACAGATTTATTCGAAAGAATCCAGAACAATAAAGGTCCATTAGGAAAATGGGCATCACAAGCAGAAGGTTATTTTGTATTTCCAAAATTAGAAGGAGACTTAGGACCGAGAATGAAATTTCAAGGAAAAGAGGTTTTGAACTGGAGTTTGAATGACTATTTAGGTCTTGCAAACCATCCGGAAGTGCGTAAAGCAGATGCGGATGCAGCGATAGAATATGGTGCAGCAGCCCCAATGGGAGCGCGTATGATGAGTGGTCACACTAAATATCACGAACAATTAGAAAATGAATTAGCTGCTTTTGTAATGAAAGAATCTGCTTATTTATTGAATTTTGGTTACCAAGGAATGGTATCTATCATCGATGCATTGGTTACCAGAAATGATGTGATTGTATACGACGTTGACGCTCACGCTTGTATTATTGACGGTGTTCGTTTGCATAGCGGAAAACGTTTTACGTACAGGCACAACGACATCGAAAGCATGGAGAAAAACTTGGATCGTGCTACAAAATTAGCCGAAACAACTGGTGGTGGTATCTTGTTTATTACCGAAGGTGTTTTTGGAATGCGCGGGCAACAAGGAAAGCTGAAAGAGATTGTAGCGATGAAAGAAAAATACAATTTCCGTTTGCTTGTAGATGATGCGCACGGTTTTGGTACACTTGGAGAAACAGGTGCCGGAGCTGGTGAAGAGCAAAATTGCCAAGACGGAATTGATGTTTATTTCTCTACGTTTGCAAAATCAATGGCGAATATTGGTGCTTTCGTTGCTGCAGATAAAGATATTATCGATTATTTAAAATACAACTTACGTTCTCAAATGTTTGCCAAAGCATTGCCAATGATTCAAACTATTGGTTCTTTGAAACGTTTGCAATTGTTGCGTGACAACCCAGGATTGAAAAACAAATTATGGGAAAACGTAAATACTTTGCAAAATGGTTTGAGAAGCAAAGGATTTAATATTGGTGACACAAACACTTGTGTTACTCCAGTTTACTTGGAAGGAAGTGTACCAGAAGCGATGGTGATGGTAAACGACCTAAGAGAAAATTATGGTATTTTCTTGTCAATCGTGATTTATCCTGTTATTCCAAAAGGAATGATTTTATTGCGCGTTATTCCTACTGCTTCCCACACATTGGAAGATATTGCTGAAACACTTACAGCTTTTGAAGCCATCCGCGAGAAATTAGTAAACGGAACCTACAAAGAAATCGCCAGCAGAACTACAGTAGATTTGGATGCTTAATTTTTAGCAGTCCATATAAATATAGAAAATCCATCAGCCTCGGTTGATGGATTTTTTTTGGAGCAGACATTTTTGCATTTCATCAAGTTCAGTCCCGCTATCCGTTATATTCCCGATTAACAAAAACTACGGCAAAAAAGCCTTGTTTTTCTAAATCGGGATGCCACTACTATCGGGGCTAAATAACAGCTTTACATTTTCATAAGAACCAATACAGACAACGTAAAAAATTCTGTACTTTTATGGTTTCAAATAAAAAATGAAAATGAAAAAAATATTTATTTCGTTACTATTATTACTTTCTGTAACATTAATTTCTGCCCAAAAAACAGAATATACCACCGTTACCAATATCCCTTATTACAACGAAGCCACAGCCAATAGTGATGCGTACATCAAGGAACGTTGTGTTCTCGATATCTATTACCCAAAAAACACCAAAGGATTTACCACAGTAATTTGGTTTCACGGTGGTGGTTTAACCTCAGGAAACAAAGAACTTCCCGAAGGACTCAAAGACAAAGGATTTTGTGTGGTTTCGGTAAATTATAGACTATCCCCAAAAGTAAAGGCTCAAAAATGCATTGAAGATGCTGCAGCAGCCGTAGCTTGGACATTCAAGAATATTGCCACTTATGGTGGGGGCGATTCTTTAATTATAGTTTCGGGACATTCAGCTGGTGCGTATTTGTCATTGATGGTGGGATTGGACAAAAAATGGCTAAAAGCTGATGGAATTGACGCCAATTCAATAGCAGGATTGATTCCGTTAAGCGCTCAAACTATAACCCATTTTGAAATCCGAAAAGAAAGAGGTATTCCAGACACTCAACCCATAGTTGATGAGTTTGCACCGTTATATCACGTTTGCGCTGATGCTCCGCCTTTATTGCTAATTACAGGCGATAGAGAATTAGAAATGTTGGGACGCTACGAAGAAAACGCTTATATGATGCGAATGATGAAACTTACAGGTCATAAACAGACGACTTTGTACGAATTACAAGGTTTTGGACATAATATGACCGAACCCGCTTTCCCATTAGTTGTCAAAGAAATTCAAAGAATTGTTTCCCTAAAAAAAGAACTCAAAAAATGACCCCGCACTTATTAATCATTCCAGGACTTGGTGATTCTGGCGAAAAACACTGGCAAAGCTTTTGGTTACAAAAATTTACCAATTCAACAAAAGTCATACAAGACAATTGGGACGAACCTCAACTCGCGGAATGGCTTGAAAGACTTTCAAAAACCATTCAACAAATAGATGAACCAACCATTTTAGTGGCTCATAGTCTGGCAGTTTCCCTAGTGATGCATTGGATTTCCCAAAATAACAATCCAAACATCATTGGCGCTATGCTTGTCGCTCCCGCAGATGTAGATTCTCCAGCACACACACCCGATTTCCTAAGACACTTTTCACCCATTCCAACACAAGCACTTCCTTTTCCATCAATGGTTATTGGCACCGAAAACGACACGTATATGTCGCTCGAAAGAGCCAAAGAATTAGCCGCTTATTGGGGAAGTGATTTTATAAACGTCGGCCAAAAAGGACACATCAACTCTGATTCCAATCTTGAATATTGGGAAGAAGGACAAAACTATTTACAACAATTAATTGCAAAAATCGCTTAATTCTATAAGTAACAGCATTTCGTCAAATATATTGGTAAACATATAAGTCATATAAGTTTTTAATTTTAAAAAAATCGAGTTAAATCAAAAGTTCATTTAAGCAAAGACACTTAAGCCTATAAAGATTTTTTTAGCTTATATTCCCTTTAAATCACTGTTTTGACAAACTATAACTTTATACTTATATGTTTAAAATTAAATACTGTTTATTTAGAATATAACTACAAAAACAAACAACTAAAATGACAAATCCTATAGTTTCCGCAGCTTGGTTACAACAACATTTAAACGATTCAAATCTAATCATCCTTGAGGCAAGATTAGACCAAAACCAATCTAATCTAGAGAATCAAAATCCCGATTTACAAATAAAAGGTGCCCGCTTATTTGACATCAAAAATAATTTTAGTGACACCAGCAATCCGTTGCCAAATACTTTCCCTTCTGCAGCACAATTCGCTGCCGAAAGTCAAAAATTAGGCATCAACAAAAACAGTATCATTGTAGTTTACGACACTTTAGGAATTTATTCCAGCCCAAGAGCTTGGTGGATGTTCAAAGCGATGGGACATTCCAATGTTTTTGTATTGGATGGAGGATTGCCGGAATGGATTAAAGAAGGATATCCAACCGAAAAACAACAACAGCCAACTTACCCAAAAGGAGATTTTGAAGCTAAATTTCAGCCTGAATTAATCAAAAACAAAGAGCAGATTCTGAAAAACATTACTACCAAAGAAGCAGTATTGATGGATGCCAGATCAACAGACCGTTTCCATGCCACTCTCGAAGAACCAAGAGTTGGCTTAAGAAGCGGACATATTCCCGGCTCCATTAATATTCCTTTCACAGAGTTACAACAAGATGGAAAATACAAATCAAAAGAAGAGCTAAAGAAAATCCTAAAAATAAACGATCAACCTTTATTTTTTACCTGTGGATCAGGAATTACTGCTTGTATTGTCTTATTGGCCTGCGAATTGATTTCGGATAATCCAAAAGCCATTTATGATGGTTCTTGGTCCGAATGGGGTTCAACTGATTTACCTATTGAGAAGTAAAAAAAACAATAATTTTTATAAAAAGGGTAGTCTTATTTTCATAACACTACCCTATTCGCAATCCGTTTTCTATTTTAAAATCGGGCGCTAGTAAAATCACATCACCCTCCTCGCCTACCGCACCAAGCACCAAACATTCACTCATAAACTTTCCGATTTGTTTTCTAGGAAAATTGACGACAGCCACAATCTGTCTTCCCACCAAAACTTCCTTGGCGTATCGCTTGGTTATTTGCGCCGATGTTTTTCGGATTCCAATGACAGAACCAAAATCTATGGTGAGTTGAAAAGCAGGTTTTCTAGCTTCAGGAAAATCATTAACTTCGAGTATAGTGCCCACTCGCATTTCTACCCTTTCAAATTCTGACCAGTTTAAATCCATGATTGTACTTTTAATAGAAACAAACATATCAATTTTATAACTATACAACCAAATTATATAACTTTTTTTTAAAAGTACGCTCTAATTTTACCGTAGAACAAAATAGGTTCTTTATAATTTATAAAACATGGAAAATATTCAAATCAAACCAGATGAGTTCATAAAAGAATCCAATGCTTCTATTTTGACTCTTAATACGGATAAATATATAGAAACTGCTCCAGATGTAAAGCTTTACCTGAAAGATTACGGAGAAGGCAAACCTGTAATTTTAATTCATGGATGGCCTCTGTCTAATGAAATGTGGGAATACCAAATTGCATCATTAGTCGAAAATAATTTTAGAGTAATTGCTTATGATCGTCGAGGTTTTGGCAAATCGTCCCAACCCTGGAACAGTTATAGTTATGATACGCTGACGGATGACCTAAACTCAATAATTGAACAATTAGAATTAAAAGAGGTTTCACTTGTGGGATTCTCCATGGGAGGAGGAGAAGTTGTTCGATATTTTAGTCGTTATGGTGGAAAACAAGTGGTAAAAGCGGCATTGATTTCTTCTATAATTCCTTTTTTACTACAAACAAAAGACAATCCTGAAGGACATCCAAAAGAAAAAAACGAAGCGACAGCACAAAAAATTAAAGACGACAGAATTGGTTTTATTGATATTTTCGGCAAACTATTTTTTGGAGTAAACATTCCAAATAAACCAATGGACATTACAAACAAGCCTATAAGTACTCCATTGCTTGAGTACTATAGAATGTTATGTTCATTTGCATCTCCCCGTGCCACATTAGAGTGTGCAAAATCTTTTTCTACAACAGATTTTAGAGACGAACTGCACACAATAAAGGTTCCCACACTAATCATTCATGGCAGTGCAGACGAAATTGTTCCTATCGAAATATCTTCGGATAAAACTTCAAAACTGATAAAAGACAATACGTATATAATCTACGAAGATGCTCCCCATGGATTATTCTACACAGAAAAAGACAAATTAAACAAAGATCTAATTACCTTTTTAAAGTTATAGTATTTACTAAAAAAACTAATCAACACCAATAAAAAAAATCCCAAAACTCACGTTTTGGGATTTTTTTTTATTTTTATAATCAGTGAATATAAATAAAGACTATTTAACGTCCATCAATTCTACATCAAAAATCAAAGTAGCATTTGGTGGAATAACACCACCTGCTCCTGCTGGTCCGTAACCTAAGTCAGATGGAATCACAAAACGAGCTTTATCTCCTACTTGCAACAAAGCAATACCTTCGTCCCAACCTTCAATAACTTGACCTTGACCCAATCTGAACTCGATTGGTTTTTTTCTTGGGTACGATGAATCAAAAACTTTACCATTTTCCAATGAACCTTCATAGTGAACAGCAACCGTTTTACCGCTTTCTGCTTTTTTACCAGAACCTCTTTGGATGAATTGGTAACGCAAACCGCTTTCTGTTTTTTCGAAACCAGCTGCTAATGTTTCCATTTTTGCTTCAGATTCAGCTTTCAAAGCGGCCAATTTTTTCAAACGAGCTCCTTTTAAACCAACAAAAGCTTCAATAGCGTTCCACTTTTGAGCTTCTTCACCTACTCTGATGATTTCAACTGATTCTAATGCATCGCCTTGTGCAATAGCATCAACAACATCTTGTCCTTCTACAACATTTCCAAAAACAGTATGTTTGTCATCTAGCCAAGGAGTAGCAATGTGCGTGATAAAAAACTGAGAACCATTAGAACCTGGACCTGAATTTGCCATTGACAAAACACCTGGTGCATCGTGACGCAAATCTTGATGGAATTCATCATCAAACTTATATCCTGGATCTCCTGTTCCTGTTCCAAGAGGACATCCTCCTTGAATCATAAAATCAGGAATTACTCTGTGAAAGTTTAAACCATCATAGAATTTTTGTCCTTGAGGTTTTATTTTGTTTTCCATGTTTCCTTCAGCAAGAGCAACAAAGTTACCAACTGTTCCAGGAGTTAAATCGTGTGTTAGTTTTACCAAAATCGCCCCTTTTGCGGTGTTGAATTTAGCGTATATTCCGTTTTCCATTGTATTTAATTTTTATTGAGGTGCAAATTTACGAATAAATTTAGAGAATGAGAAAATTTGAGGATTTGAATCAAGGTAAATACATTTTAAAACAATGAGTTGTTCCCAACATGAAACTAATGATTATTTACTTGTTGATACTTATTCAGAACCGCGGATTTTTATTTGGCTTTCATTTTTAATATTCTCCTCCGATTTAGTGTAAATTTTTACAACATTTAAGTTAAAATTTTCAATAGAGTTCTCAAGTTTATCTACCGTGATTTTCAATATAAAATTGGCATCAACTGAATATTTATCATAATCTGCTTTGATTACTTCATTGTCAATTTCAAAAATAGTTACTCCTTCTTTACAGTTTGTATATTTTGACTTCAATTGATTTAATGAAAGAAAGATTGGTTCGTAACTCTCTTTTGTCTGAATAATAATTTTGCCAAAATATTTAACTTTATCAATTTCAACATCCTCCTTTTCAACCTTTATAGTTTCAACTTCCTCTGGTTGCAAAGTATTAAGAACACTTTCGTCAATGTGTTTTCCATTTAAAAAACAAGCAGGCTTTTCTTCGACAGAATTTTCATTTAGGTAAACAACTTTAAGAAATGGTTCCTTTTCAGATTGAAACCTACCCTGTCCAAAAACATTTAATGACAAAAATGTGGCTGAGATTATTATTATCCTTTTCATTATTTTCTATCCGCTTTCAAAAGGGAGTACAAATTCAAGTCGATGAACCTATCATGCAGCAATTCGCCTTGTCGAATCACTCCTTCTTTAGTGAAGTTTAGTTTCTCCGGAATAGTTTTGCTTTTGAAATTTCCTGTACCGCATTTAATTTCGATTCGGTTCAGCTGTAAATCCGAAAAGCAAAAATCGATAATGGCTTTACAGGATTTGGTGACAATCCCCTTTCCTTGAAATCCTTCAATAATCCAATATCCAATTTCTCCAATTTTATTTTGACTGTCTATTTTATACACTCCTATTCGGCCAATTACTTTTGCATTTTCAATAATAACAAAAGCATATTCGTTTCCATCGTTATTGCGTTGCATCGTTCCTTTTACAAAATTATCTGCAAATTCAACCGTTTGCATTCGGTCTACGAAAGGCAACCAAGGTCTTAAATGAGCTCTATTAGCATCAACCATTTCAAATATGGGTTGTGCATGAATTTCATTTATTAATTCCAGTTTAAGGGTATTGTCTATGGTAATTATCATGAGTTTTTAAATGTTAATTTTATTTATTGGTCTTTTATAATATCACACTAAAAAATATAAATTACTTTAAATTATTTAATTAAACCGATCTGGACCATCTATAGTTCTAAATGGCTTTTCAAAAAAATCATAAACTGCTTTGTTGAATTGATCTTTATAGAAAATAGGTGTTGAATGTCCTGAATTAGGAATTATCCATAAATATGATTTTGGAATGGATTGAGCAATCAACAAGGTGTGCATAGGAAGAATCACATCATGATCACCCCCGATAACAAGAGTCGGACATTTAATAGTATTTAATTGTTCCAATGAAATGTGCGGTTCATTAATTAATAGATTCATTAATTTCATTGCATGCTTAGTCTCGGCCGTTGGACTTTGTTTAGACAATATATCTTGTTCTTTTACAACTAAATCTATGACCTTGGAGTCTACAGCTGTCGCATCTGGCCATAAATTGGCTCCAGTAACAGCCAGTTTTTTTACTTTATCAGGGTGCTTAATTGCTAATAGCAAACCATTTATTCCCCCATCACTCCACCCTATAACATTACAAGAATTTATGTGAAGTGAATCCAGTAATGTATTTAAGTCATCTGCCATCATCTCATAGCTTAAGGCATCGCCTGTGTCAATTGATTTTCCTTGCGCTCTACTATCAGCTATGATTACTTTATAATGCTTTGCAAAATAGGGAATCTGGTATATAAAATTATTAATCGAACCCCCATTTCCATGAATAATAAGCAAAGGCTCTCCCTCTCCATACGTTTCATAATACATATTGAATCCATTGATTTTGGCATAATGTCCTGCTTTGGGATTCCTACCGTATATACTCTTTGCAAAATCATCTGATGATTGCGAATAAGACAAACCTACTATCAGTACTAATGCAATTGAAATAAACAATCTCTTTGTCATTTTGATTTAGTTTAAGAATTTAATTAAATGAGGATTTAAATTTTTGTTTATAATCGAAGTTCAACGTAAGTTAAAAAACTTTTAATTGAACTTTTATAATAATTCGAAAGTAAATATAGTGGATTTAAACTACAAAAAAATACTAGTCATGACAATGAAACGAAAATATTTTTTAACAATTCTAAATTCCCCTACAGCTTAGCCCTGATCGAAGTGGAAAGCCTTGCGCAGGAGACTTGTAATTTTTTCTGGACAAAAAAGAGCGACCAACGGAAGCTCCTTTTTTGTCCTAGAAAAAACAAGGCTACTAGGAAGCTTGAAACGAACAGCAGGAAATTGCTCCTAATAAGTACGATCTTTATTCTTTTTGGCAATAGTGTTTTGATAGCATATTTGGTCGCAATGGATTATATTTGTTTACACTTTAAACCGAAAAAAAATGGGTTCAATATATGACAAAGCAGATAATGCGGCTATGATTGCCCGAATAAATTCGCTTACAGCAGAGAGTAAACCGCTGTGGGGTAAAATGACGGTGGACCAAATGTGCAAGCATTGTAACACCACCATCCAGTTGCATTTGGTAAACAAGGGCTTAAAATCAATTTTCTGATGCGTCTTTTGGGCAGAATGCTAAAAAACAAAGCTTTTAATACTGACTTTGGAAAAAATAGCCCTACGGCCAACGAATTTAAATTTGAAAACTCGTATGATTTTGAATCAAGTCGAAATGAGTTTGCAGAAAGTATTGCCCAATTTGCACAAGGAACTCAAGTTATCAAAGTTATGCATCACCCTTTTTGGGGCAAAATGACATATGAAGATTGGAACAAATTGATGTGGAGACATACGGATCATCATTTGAGACAGTTTGGAGTTTAGTTTACAAACCTTTAAAAAAAAATTCGTCTATGACTATAGTTAGACATAAACATTTCTTTCTGTCGTATTCCGAAGAACACGAACAAGCGGAGTGGGCGGCCTATTATTTGGTAGCAGAATCCCAACATCAGCATCATTTTGAAAGACCTTATTTCAAACAAGATCCTTTGGTTGATACGGACTCGGCACACTGGAGAAATTATAAAGATACCGGATACGACAAAGGACATTTGGTTCCTGCAGCGGATATGAAATTCTCTGAAGAAGCATACAATGAGACTTTTTATACCTCGAACGTTTCACCTCAAAACAGAGCATTTAATGCTGGTATTTGGAATCGACTCGAGCAGAAAATACGCTATTGGGCTGATAAATACAAAGCGCTGTTTATAGTAACCGGAAGTATTTTACACGATAACTTGGTGACCATTGGCACGGAAGAAGTCTCGGTTCCCGATTATTTTTTTAAAATCGTGGTTCGGGTTCAAAACGATGGATTGGTTATGATTCCGTTTTTGGTTCCCAATGAAAAATCGGATGCTCCACTTTACACTTTTGCAACAACAATCGAGACAATTGAACAAATCACCGGAATTGATTTCAACCAAAAACTCTCTGAAAAAATTGAAGAAAAAATTGAAAAAGAGATGAGTTATAAAGAATGGAGTTTTAGTTAGCTTGAATCTAACCGCAAAGTCCGCAAAGAATTATACCAAGCTTTGTGCGTTAAAGACTTGTAGCTTTAGGTTAAAAAATTTATACCTTTGCTGTTCATAAAAAAGCAACATGAGAATTGATATCGTTACCGTATTACCAGAATTATTAAGAAGTCCGTTTGAAGCTTCTATCATGAAACGCGCCATTGACAAAGGACTGGTAGAGGTTCATTTTCATAATTTAAGAGATTATACTACCAACAAACAAAAAAGTGTTGACGATTATCCTTTTGGAGGTGGGGCCGGAATGGTGATGACAGTTCAGCCCATAGATGCTTGCATCACGCACTTGAAAAGCGAAAGAACCTACGATGAAATCATATATATGTCTCCCGATGGCGAAACGCTAAACCAGAAAATGGCCAACACCATGTCGATGTATGAAAACATTATCATCCTTTGCGGGCATTATAAAGGAGTCGATCAACGCGTACGTGATCATTTTATCACCAAAGAAATTTCAATAGGCGATTATGTCTTATCAGGAGGAGAATTGGGTGCTTTGGTTTTATCTGACGCTTTAATCCGATTGATCCCTGGGGTTTTGAGTGACGAAACTTCGGCATTGACAGACAGTTTTCAGGATGGATTACTCTCTGGCCCAATTTACACAAGACCTGCTGATTATAAAGGTTGGAAAGTTCCCGAGGTTTTATTGAGTGGCCATTTTGCAAAAATTGACAAGTGGAGGGAAGATACCGCTTACGAACACACGAAGAACAGAAGACCAGATTTACTAGAAGAAAAATAATGATGAGTTATGCGTTTTCGCCCAAAATATTTTATAATTTATAATTTATAATTCATATTTATTTTTTACTTTTGCACCCTCATTAGACCAACCTCTGGCGAAAACCGCGAATGTTGCTCTTTTTAAAACCATAATAAAAAAAACATCATGGCAGATTTAATGAAATTCGTTCAAGACGAATTTGTTACAAGAAAAGAATTCCCTGTATTTGGAGCTGGAGACACAATCACAGTTTACTACGAAATTAAAGAGGGTGAAAAAACAAGAACACAGTTTTTTAAAGGTGTTGTAATTCAAAGAAGAGGTTCTGCTAACACAGAAACCTTTACAATTCGTAAAATGTCAGGAGCAATTGGAGTTGAGCGTATCTTCCCAGTAAACTTGCCAGCTTTGCAAAAAATTGAAATCAACAAGAAAGGTGCTGTACGTAGAGCTAGAATTTTCTACTTCAGAGAACTTACTGGTAAAAAAGCTAAGATTAGAGATAAAAGAAGATAGTTTACGCTATTTCTTTAATGATAAAAAAGTCCCAACCGATGAAAATCGAGATTGGGACTTTTTTTTTGATAATTTTATAGTATAAAAAATTATAATTTAAGAATCAAATGGCACTTAAAATATCAAATTAAAAATATCACAGAATATATATTTAAATTTATTTTTTTATATACAAATAAAACCGCTATTACAACTGCATTTCTTATCTTTGCCCGCCTTAACTCAAACGATGTAATTCTACAAAAGGCCTTAAATAAATTGTGATTTAGATTAAAAAAAATAAAAAAATGACAACAAAAGCTAAAATTTTTTACACACTTACAGATGAGGCTCCTTTATTGGCAACCTACTCTTTCCTACCAATTGTCCAGGCATTTACTGCTACTTCGGATATCGAAATAGAGACTAGAGACATTTCACTTGCCGGAAGAATCATCTCAAATTTTTCGGAATTTTTAAAGGAAGATCAAAAAACAAAAAACGCTTTATTGGAATTGGGTCAATTGGCTACTACCCCTGAAGCAAACATCATAAAATTACCAAATGTATCAGCATCAATTCCACAACTGAAAGCTGCTATTGCCGAATTACAATCACACGGTTATGCTTTGCCTGATTTTCCAGAAGATCCACAGACCGAAGAGGAAAAAGCGATTAAAACAAAATATTCTAAAATTTTAGGATCGGCAGTAAATCCAGTTTTACGTGAAGGAAATTCAGACCGTAGAGCGCCAAAAGCTGTTAAAAATTACGCAAAAGCCAACCCACATTCTATGGGCGCTTGGTCTGCTGATTCAAAAACTCATGTAGCTTCTATGGAAAGTGGTGACTTTTACGGAAGTGAAAAATCATTAACTTTGGCTGATGCTACCGATGTGAAAATCGAATTTGTAGCCAAAGATGGTACAACCACTGTATTAAAAGCAAGCACTCCCTTGAAATCTGGAGAAATTATCGACAGTTCTGTTTTGCACCTAAATGCTTTAAAAACATTTGTAGCCAAAACAATCAAAGAGGCTAAAGAACAAAACATTTTACTTTCGGTTCACTTGAAAGCTACAATGATGAAAGTTTCTGATCCGATTATTTTTGGAGCTATAGTAGAAGTTTATTTTGCGGATGTATTCAAAAAATATGCTGCCTTATTTTCAGAATTAAACATCAATACCAGCAATGGTCTTGGCGATGTTTATGCAAAAATAGCAGGAAATCCAATGCAAGCCGAAGTAGAAGCAGCAATTGCACAAGCTATCGAGAACGGTCCGGCATTAGCAATGGTTAATTCAGATAAAGGAATTACTAATCTTCACGTTCCTTCGGATGTAATTGTAGATGCTTCTATGCCTGCTATGATTCGTACTTCTGGACAGATGTACAACAAAGAGGGCAAACAACAGGATACTGTAGCGATTATTCCGGACAGATGTTATGCTGGTGTTTATACTGCTACTATTGATTTTTGTAAAAAACATGGTGCTTTTGTACCAACCACAATGGGAAGTGTTCCTAACGTAGGATTGATGGCGCAACAAGCAGAAGAATACGGTTCTCACGATAAAACATTTCAATTGAAAGCAGATGGTGTTGTTCGTGTAGTCGATACAAACGGAAACGTTTTGATGGAACAAGATGTAGAAGCAAACGATATTTTCAGAATGTGTCAAGCGAAAGATGCTCCTATTCAAGACTGGGTAAAGCTAGCTGTAAACAGAGCTCGCTTATCTAATACTCCAGCTGTTTTCTGGTTGGATAACAACAGAGCACACGATAGAGAAATAATCACTAAAGTTCGCAACTATTTAAAAGACCACGACACAACTGGTTTAGACATTCAAATCCTAAATCCTATTGAGGCTACTAACTTTACATTGGAGCGTATCATTAAAGGATTGGATACTATCTCGGTAACCGGAAACGTATTACGTGATTATTTGACTGATTTATTTCCAATTCTGGAAGTAGGAACTTCAGCCAAAATGCTTTCTATCGTTCCGTTGATGAATGGTGGTGGATTGTTTGAAACTGGGGCAGGAGGATCGGCACCAAAACACGTAGAGCAATTTATTCAAGAAGGTTATTTACGTTGGGATTCACTTGGAGAATTTTTAGCTCTAGGTGCTTCATTAGAACACTTAGGACAGACTTTACACAATGCTAAAGCAATGGTTTTGGCCGAAACTTTGGATGTAGCTACCGAAAAATTCTTAGCTACTGACAAATCGCCTTCACGTAAAGTGGGTGGAATTGACAACCGTGGTTCTCACTTTTACTTGGCAATGTATTGGGCAGAAGCTTTGGCAGCTCAAGACAAAGACGCTGAATTGAAAGCAATCTTCACTCCTATAGCTGTTGAGTTTTTTGCAAACGAATCTAAAATTAATGCCGAATTAATTGGTTCTCAAGGTAAGCCTCAAAATATTGGTGGTTACTATCAACCAAATCCAGTGTTGACAGACAAAGCAATGCGTCCAAGCGATACTTTCAATGGTATTTTAGCAAAAATAGCATAATTCAAATAGTTCATTCTATTTTATATATTCAAAAGACAACTGGAAACGGTTGTCTTTTTTTTTTTGCAAATACCAGTTTTGTGTTTTTTATAATTTTTATCCATAAATAAGCGAACATTCATTTATAAATAATATATTTGCTTCGTTATAAAATAAAACAATGCGAACAAGAGATACAAATAAAGAAGAATTAGTCAAACAGAAAGCCATAGAAATGCTTGTAAAACTTGGCATAGAAGGCTTCGGAATGAATCGATTGGCAAAAGAAAGTGGTGTATCGGTAGCGACTTTGTATATTTATTACACAGACAAAGAAGACTTGATAAAAAAAATAGGCATTGAAATTGGACAAAATTTTTTCAATGAAATGGTCAAAGATTTCTCGCCAACAATGCCTTTCAAAGAAGGTTTACGCAAACAATGGGAAAACAGAGCACGATTTGCATTAAAATACCCATCAAATGTTGCCTGTTGGGAACTCCTGAGCCATTCCAGTTATAGAGACTACATTTTGCACGAAAGTCTATCCGATTTTAAAATCATAATGAGTGATTTTTTAAAAAATGCTCTTGATAAAAAAGAATTACTTCCCATTTCAACAGAAGTATTCTGGTGTGTTGCCTATGGACCTCTCTACTCTTTGTTGCGTTTTGAGAATGAAGGTAAAAATTTTGGAGGAGGGCCATTTAAACTCACCCAAAAAACAACTGATGAAGCATTTGAATTGGTACTAAAAGCATTGACACTATAAAAAGAGTTTAGCCATGGAAAACCATTTAGAGAACATATTGGTATTTGCTACCAATATAAAGACAGAAGTTGACAAACAAAAAGTAAGCAATCTACTGGATGATCATTCCGGAATCCATCAATGGAATATTGACCAGGAAGATATTGATTGTGTTTTAAGGATCGTGAGCAACACTTTATCCGAAGTACAAATAATTGATCTTATCTACAGCCAAGATTTCGAATGCGCTGTATTAGAATAAATCAGAAAAAATAAAGAAACAAAAAATAAAAGCAACCTCCTTTATAGCCTATCAAAAATTTAAATTTGCCACATTTATGAACATTACATCAATAAATTAACAAAATGAAAAATAAAGAAAAAGGCTGAAAACCTTTTTACAATTCACAAAATATAGCTTCATAAAATCCTTTTTGTAAATTATACCTTTTACAAATTTATCTAATACAGTAAATATCAATTTTAATATAGCTCGATTAACAATCCTAGAATTGCAAATAGTGGACAACGGAATAATTCTGTATTACAATTTTAGTTTTTTAACAACAAAACGACACAAATAAAACACAACTTACTTATAATCAACAAAATAAAAACAACAGCGTTTTCTTAATTTAAAAGTTATTCATCGGATATTGCTGTTTTTTATCAGATTTATGAGACTCTATTTGTCGGTTTTCAAACTAATTGCTTAACTTTAATCTACAAAAATAATTGAATTTAAAACTGTTTTACAAAACAGTTCATTGGTAAAAAAAGAATTTAGTTATTGCTCCCCACAGTAGAATATCCTTTTGATGATGGAGTACTTCATAAATTTATATGAAGGTGTTTAAAGTTGTCTGACAGCAATATCACCCAAATCAGTAAGCTTTCAGTTTTTCCAATATTTATTTATTAATTTAAACTAAGGTTTTTTTTAAAAGCCCTTTCGGTTAATAAAAGTTTATTTATTCCCCCAAAATAAAACACCTTTTAATGATGGAGTACTTCATGAATCTATTTGTGAAGATGTTTGGTATTTCTTCAAGTTTGCATTTCCAAGTCTACTTGTTTCCTGCTTTTTAACAAGTATGGTGTTAAAACTTTAGTATCATGAAAAAGAATACATTTTTCGAGTTTCTCGATATTTTATCCGATAAAATGAAAGGCTATTTTTCAAAAAGAAACAACATTTCTCCTTTAGTTTTTTTTAAACCTGATTCATTTCATTTCAGCCCTAAACTACAAAACAAACACTCTGCAAACCAGTATTTAAATATCGGGGTTCTAAAATCGACGTGGTATGAAAGAATGTTGCCCTCTTTTAAAAATATAGCAATGAAAACTTTGCTATTTTTGCTCTTTTTTTCTACACAACTTTTCGCACAGTTTGCCAATGTGAATCCACCAACTGGAGGTTTGGCTATTGACGGAGGCTTAAGAGCTAATACACCTACTAGTCCTAGCCCATTTACAGCCAATCAAGGGGATTGGTATCCTGGATCTAATGGTACCGGTGGATCTGTTTTTGACATTTCAGGCAATCCCATAGCACCGGCTACTTCCCAAACCAGTGGACGTGTGGATTCAGAAGAACCCTATGGATCCAATGATGATATTTTTACAAATGGAAGTAAATTTAATGATTATGTTTCGGCTTTAAAATGGTTTACTAATTCGGCACCTGATAAAAATGATATTGATAATGCATTGTATCATGTATCTCGTGATCCCAGTAATAATCAATGGATCTTTATATCTGGTGACCGTTTGTCTACTAATGGAACTAGCTACATTGACTTTGAATTATTGCAAGGTACCATTGTACAAAATACCAACGGAACATTTACGGGAACTCCATTGGCAAGTAAACAAAATGGAGGTGGTAGAACCAAAGACGATATAATTATTTCAATGGAATATACCAATGGAGGTTCAAAACCAAATGTATATATTTATCAATGGGAACTAACCGGAAATACTTGGTCATACCAACTAGTAACTTTACCACAATTAGCAACGAATGCATTTGCTGAAACAAACAGACAGGGTGCTGAAACTAATGTACCATATTCCGTATTCGGTACAAATACATACCAACAATACGCATTTGTAGAAGCTGCAGTCAATGTCACTTACCTAATAAATCAAACGCTCGGAGGTTCAAGCTGCAGTGGACTCAAAATAAAAACACTATGGGTTAAAACAAAGGCTTCAGCTGCTTCAACTGCTGCACTCAAAGATTTCATAACTCCTATTCCTGTGGATCTAAATTTTGGCACCACCGATATTACACCAATTTCGGCAAAATGCGCTGACGATGGAACAGCCTATCTCTTGTCTGCAACACCAAGTGGAGGTACTTTTAGTGGATCGGGAGTTAGTGGTACCGGCCCTTACTATTTTACACCTTCCAATGCTGGCGGAGCAGGAACAAAAACGATTACTTATACTAGTGCTGATGGCAGCTGTACGGGTACAATTAATATTGTGGTAAATCCGCTGCCAACTGCAGTGGCTACGAACAATGGCCCTGTTTGTTCAAGTACTACAAGTTTCACGTTAAATGAAACTGGAGGCAACGCTACATCATGGTCTTGGACAAGCAACGGAAGCGCTACCATAACTAGTACAAATTCACATAGTCCAACAGTAACAGGATTCGTTAATAATGAGAAATTCACAGTAACTATCACCGACATTAATGCATGTTCCTCATCAGCAGAAACTACAATAACAGTGAACAGCAATCCTTCCGCACCAAATGTTACTTATAATGCACCTGCTTGTGATGAAAACACTTTTAGTATTACTCTTTCAAGTGTAGTTAGTGGAGCCACTTATATAGTAAAAGATAAAAATGAAGCCGAGATTACGACATTAACAAAAAATGGAAATCCTTTAGTATCCTCTTCTTATACAGCTACTTCACAAGATGCCACTAATGGAATAACATTTAATGGTTTTCCTGCAGGATCTGGGTACTGGGTTACTGTACAAAACAATGGCTGTTATTCAGATGCGAACACATGCGGAACATCATCTTCGGAAAAAATGACTCAATCAATTGCTCCGAAAGAGGAACTGGCTACTCAAAAAGCTGAAGAAGTAGGTTTTACTGCCTATCCTATTCCTTTCAAAGATCAACTTACTCTCAGATATAATTTTGATTATTCTTCTGAAGTATTAATTGAAGTTTTTAATGTTCATGGTCTTTTAGTACTTTCAAAAAAAGACAGCAACAGTTATTTGAACAAAGAAATCACACTAAATCTTAATTCAAATACTACCAAAGAGCAAGTTTATATTGTAAAACTAACTACTAACAGAGGTAGTAGTACTCAAAAAATAATTTCTTCAAGATAAATTCAACCCAATTTTTATTTGAAAGCATCCGTCACAAGCGGGTGCTTTTTTTTTAAAGTCTTGAAAAAAAAACAGAGGCAATATCAGTTATTAAATGTGAATGTATAAAATGTTCCTAATCTAAATTTTTATTTCTGTAAAGACGACACAAAAAAAACTCTTTTTAGTTAAAAAAGCTTCATTATCTTAACGATAGATTAACATTTGTTATGTACGAATTGACTCCTAATTTAATGACATTTGTAATTCAAAACAAAAACAATGATTTCAAGAAAAATTATTTATTTATTTCTGCTATTATTTACATCATTAACCTCCTTTTCGCAAGACTCAAACGAACAGGCAAAACAAAAATTCACCCTAAGCGGAACCATTACCGATGCCAACAGTAATGAAACGCTAATTGGTGTAAATATTGCAATCCCTGAATTAAAAACAGGTGTAGCAACCAATGAATACGGATTTTATTCGATAACCCTGCCGAAAGGAAATTATACCATACAAATTACTTCTATGGGGTTTCAAAATGTGGATGAAAAAATTCAATTATCGCAAAACATCAAAAAGAATTTTAAATTGGTAAGCAGCGAGCAACAATTGAAAGAAATTGTGGTGACCAGTAATAAAAAAAGCACCAATATTAAAGCTCCTGAAATGAGTGTCAACAAACTCTCAATGACAACTATCAAAAAAATGCCGGTAGTCTTGGGAGAAACTGACGTTTTGAAATCGATCTTATTGCTTCCTGGAGTAACAAACGCTGGCGAAGGACAATCCGGTTTTAATGTTCGCGGTGGTGGTGCAGACCAGAATTTGGTTTTATTGGACGAAGCCACTATTTTTAATTCTTCTCACGTTTTTGGTTTTTTCTCAGTTTTTAATCCCGATGCCATCAAGGATTTAAAATTGTACAAAGGAGGCATTCCAGCACATTATGGTGGAAGAGCTTCTTCCGTTTTGGATATTTACCAAAAAGAAGGTAATAGCAATTCTTTTCACATGAATGGCGGTATTGGCCTAATTTCAAGCCGATTACTAGCTGAAGGACCTATTGTAAAAGACAAAGGCTCTTTCCTGATAGGCGCCAGAACTTCCTACGCACATCTATTCTTAAAATTGACTGACAATAAAAACTCAGCTTCCTTTTACGATTTGAATGCCAAATTGAATTACAAATTAAACGCTAACAATAGCCTTTATGTTTCCAGTTATTTCGGAAGGGATTTTTTCAATATAAGCAAAGAGTTTCAAAATACTTATGGAAACAGCACCTTCAATTTGAGGTGGAATCATTTATTTTCCGAAAGGCATTTCTCCAATCTATCCGCCATTTTTAGTGATTATTACTATGGTTTAACCTTGTCGTCAGTTGGTTTTGATTGGCAATCGAGTATCAAAAACTTCAATTTCAAATACGATCTGAAATACTATCTGAACGACAAAATAAAATTAAACTATGGTCTGAATTCTATTTATTATAAATTCAATCCAGGAACCATCAAACCAACAGATGCCAATTCGAGTATTAATTACAATCAATTAGACAAGAAAAATGCATTTGAGCCTTCCCTTTATCTGGAAGCAGAACACCAAGCCACACAAAAACTATCTTTTATGTATGGTTTGCGTTACAGTCTATTTTACAGATTGGGAGCTTCCACAGTTAATTTATACCAAAACGACCAAGCGGTAACTTTTAATGACAAACTTAAAATTTACGAAAAAGGAGTACCTATTGGCACCAAATCTTACGGTTACAACGACGTGATTACCTCCTTTTCGAATCTTGAACCCCGTTTCTCTAGTTCTTATGTTTTAGATGAAAAGTCCTCAATAAAAGCGAGCTATAATAGAATGGTACAATACCTGCAGTTGGTTTCAAATACGGCATCGCCAACTCCTCTGGATATTTGGACACCGAGCGACCAATATATCAAGCCTCAAATTGCAGATCAAGTCGCAATAGGCTACTTCCGAAATTTCAAGGACGATATGTACTCCTTAGAAGTGGAAAGTTTTTATAAAAAAGTAAAAAACAGAATTGATTACATAGACGGAGCCGATTTAATTGCAAACAATGCCATCGAACAAGTAATTCTCAATGGACAACTAAGGGCTTATGGTTTAGAATTGTTGTTGCGCAAAAACACAGGCAAATTAAATGGTTGGATTTCGTACACTTTATCCAATTCAGAACAACAAACTCCAGGAAGAACTCCAAATGAAACAGGAATCAACAATGGAAATTGGTACAAATCCGGTTATCACAAATTACACAATTTGGCCGTAACCACCACATATAACCTAAATCCAAAATGGACATTGGGCGGGAATTTCATTTTACAATCCGGACAACCTGTAACTTTTCCAAATGGTCAATACCAGTACCAAGACATCGTTATACCCAGTTATGGTGCCAGAAACGCAAACAACCTGCCGCTATACCACCATTTAGACCTATCGGCAACTTATGTCCCTAAACCCGACAAAAGAAAAGACTGGCAAAGCGAATGGGTTTTCAGTATTTACAATGTCTATAATCGAAAAAACGCCGCATCTATAAGCTTCAGAGAAAACCAAACCACTGGTGCAAATGAAGCGGTTAAATTGTCTATTTTCGGAGCAGTGCCATCTGTAAGCTATAATTTCAAATTCTAAAGTCATGAAAATCGCCAAATATATTTCCCTCGCTTTTACCTTATTCTTTCTCGCCAGTTGCGAGGATGTTATCAATGTCGATTTGAATACCGCCGCTCCCAGATTGGTAATCGACGCAGCCATTAATTGGCAAAAAGGAACTGATGGTTCGTCTCAAAAAATAGTATTATCCACCACAACCGATTTTTACAGCGCTGTAATTCCAAAAGTGTCCGGCGCCAGTGTTTCCATAAAAAACAGCGAAAATACTAATTTCGTTTTTTCAGAAATAGCCAATGCAGGCGAATACCAATGCACTAATTTCGATCCTGTTATTGGCGAAACTTATGTTTTAACTATTATCTATAAAGGCGAAACCTATACGGCAACCGAAACAATGCAATCCGTCACTCCAATCGATAACATTGCACAAAAAAGCAATGGAGGCTTTTCGGGCAAAGATTATGAAATTGAAGTTTCGTTCAAAGATCCTCTGGCCAAAAATTATTACATGGTCAAATTTTTTCCCGATATCTATAAAGCACCAAGTTACGAAGTCATCGGCGACCAATATACAAACGGGAACGAAAAAGCATGGAATTTCAGCGACTCTGATCTAAAGCAAGGAACAAACATTGCCATAACCCATTATGGAATTTCGCAAGATTATTACAACTATATGAATAAAATAATTTCTATAGCCAGCAGTTCCGGCGGAGGAAGTCCTTTTCAAACACCTCCCGCAACCGTGAGAGGAAATATCGTTAATCAAAATAATATCGATAACTATGCTTTGGGTTATTTTTCTCTAAGTGAAGTCGATTTCAAAAATTATGTAATACAATAAGAAGCCAATCCAGCTCTCCATTACAAGTCCTCGTACAAGAAAACTATTTTTCTAAATCCTAAAAGGAGCTTCCTTTGGTCGCTCTTTTAGTACAAGAAAAATTAGCTTTTTGTACTCCGGGCTTTTCATTCCCATCTGGGCTAAGGATTGAAGATTAACAATTATTGATTTTAAATTTTTCATACATTTACAAAAAATCTAATTTTTCTATTCAATCCGCTTTATTCTGAAATCTAAAATCAGAACTCTAAAATCAAAAATCAAATGTCTTCACACCATATCGTTCGCGACGACCAAGAACCTGCTTTAATAATTGCAAACGGAGCCGCTTGCCATCCAGAATTATTAGGACAACTACTCGAATGGTCTCCATTAGTAATTGTTCTGGATTCAGCAATAGAACGTGTCATCGAACTGGACATCAAAATCGATGTGCTTTTGGGAGATTTTGATAGAAATTTTAATCCTGAAAAATACCTGACTTCACAATATCCATTAGAAATTGTTCACACACCGGATCAAAACAAAACCGACTTAGAAAAAGCTTTAGATTATTTAATCGAAAGAAAAATCCCTGCCGTAAACGTAGTTTGGGCCACCGGAAGAAGAGCCGATCACACCATTACAAATCTCACGAATATCGTGCGTTATAGAAATTTAATAAAAATTGTCATCCTCGACGATCACTCCAAAATATTCTTGCTACCTAATACATTTGAAAAATGGTATACTGCAGGCACACCTATTTCATTAATTCCTATTGGAGTTGTAAATGGCATCTACTCTAAAAATTTAGTGTATCCATTAGAAAATGACACCCTAACCATGGGTTACAGAACCGGAAGCAGTAATGAAGTAGCACAGGATGGTATCGTTACAATCAGCCACAGCGATGGTGATTTATTATTAATGGAATGTATTGATTAGCAAGACAGTTATTTCCAAAACGCTGAAAATAAAAAACATACTACTTTTAAAATAATGGCACAAAGTGACTTCTTTTAAATTAACTCAAATTTTGTTACTCCAAAACAAAAAGCCTATTCCATTACATATCAATAACTTTCATTTACTATTATTTTAAATGCAAACAAAAACAACTGTAAACAAGTGTTTTACTGATTACAAAAAAGGATTGACTATCTTTGCAGCGAAATTTAGGAAATGAAATCAATAAAGAATACCGAAAAGACAACTTTACATCCAAGAAATCTTCACCGATTTGGATATAACTTTGAACTATTAGCACTAAATCACCCCGAATTAGGAAAATTTGTTTTTGTTAATGAACACAACATACAAACCATTGACTTTAGCAATCCCGATGCGGTAAAAGCGCTTAATAATGCATTATTAATTACCAACTACGATATTCAAAACTGGGATATACCAAAGGATTTTCTATGTCCGCCCATTCCCGGTAGAGCTGACTACATTCATTATCTGGCTGATTTATTGGCAACAACAAACAATGGTGTGATTCCTCAAGGTGAAACTGTTGTAGGTCTCGATATTGGCATAGGAGCCAATTGCATTTATCCAATTCTCGGTAATGCCATTTATGGCTGGTCATTCGTTGGTACTGATATTGATGAAAATGCGATTCAAAATTGCAAAAAAATCATAGAACAAAATCCAAAATTGACAGAAGCAATAAGTCTGCAATTACAGGTTAACTCTCGTTTTATTTTCAAAAATATCATAGCTCCTGAAGATCGATTTACTTTTACGATTTGCAATCCTCCTTTTCATTCTTCATCCGAAGAAGCAACAAAAAGCAGTGTTCGAAAAGTAAACAATCTGACTCCAAATACTCCCAAAACCACAAAACCAGTACTCAATTTTGGTGGACAAAATGCAGAATTGTGGTGTGAAGGTGGTGAATTGGGGTTTATCAAGCAAATGATTTTTGAAAGTGCCAAATATCCGATGCAATGTCTTTGGTTTACAACATTAGTATCCAAACAATCCAATTTGAATACCATTTACAAAACCTTAAACAATGTGGCAGCCATCCATAGAACAATAGAAATGGCTCAAGGTCAGAAAACAAGCCGAATCGTCGCTTGGACTTTTATGACCGAAGCACAACAAAAAGCTTGGAAGTTTTAGGTTTTTAATAGGCCATTTACTTTGTATCTTTACGACTTAGTACCATAGAACTAGATAAAATGAATTTCCAAGTCGTATCCGAATACCAACCTAAAGGCGATCAGCCACAAGCCATTGAAAAATTAGTTCAAGGCCTTGAGGCAGGAGAACAATTTCAAACTTTGCTGGGAGTCACTGGTTCTGGGAAAACATTTACAGTGGCAAATGTTATTCAAGAAATACAACGTCCTACATTGGTTTTGGCACACAACAAAACCTTGGCAGCTCAATTGTATTCAGAGTTCAAACAGTTTTTTCCCAACAATGCCGTAGAGTATTTCGTATCCTATTACGATTATTACCAACCCGAAGCCTTTATGCCCGTCACAGGTGTTTTCATTGAAAAAGATTTATCCATCAATGAAGAACTGGAAAAAATGCGTTTAAGCACTACCTCTTCCCTACTTTCCGGCCGAAGAGACATTTTGGTGGTTGCTTCTGTTTCTTGCATTTATGGTATTGGAAATCCTGTAGAATTTCAAAAAAACGTTATTGCCGTAGAAAGAAACCAAATGATTTCCCGTACCAGATTATTAAAAAGTTTGGTTCAAAGTCTTTACTCCAGAACGGAAGCCGATTTTACACCAGGAAATTTTCGCATAAAGGGAGACACTGTCGAAGTGTACCCAAGTTATGCCGATGATGCTTTCCGTATCCACTTTTTTGGGGATGAGATTGAAGAAATAGAAAGCTTTGATGTAAAAACATCCAAAGTCATTGAGCAATTCGAAAAACTTACTATATATCCCGCCAACATGTTTGTAACTTCACCGGATGTGTTACAAAATGCAATATGGGAAATTCAACAGGATTTGGTCAAACAAGTTGATTATTTCAAAGAAATAGGCAAACATTTGGAAGCCAAACGTCTCGAAGAACGCACTAATTTTGATTTGGAAATGATTCGAGAATTGGGTTATTGTTCCGGAATCGAAAATTATTCGCGTTATCTTGACGGAAGAGAAGCAGGATCAAGACCTTTCTGCTTATTGGATTACTTTCCAAAAGATTATTTGATGGTTGTTGATGAAAGTCACGTAACCTTATCACAAGTTCAAGCGATGTACGGTGGCGACAGAAGCCGAAAAGAAAACTTAGTGGAGTATGGCTTCCGCTTACCCGCTGCAATGGATAACCGTCCTTTAAAATTTGACGAATTTGAAGCGATGCAAAACCAAGTCATTTATGTTTCTGCCACCCCTGCCGACTATGAATTGCAAAAATGTGATGGTGTGTATGTTGAACAAGTGATACGCCCAACAGGTTTATTAGATCCTATAATTGAAATACGTCCTAGCTTGAACCAGATTGATGATTTGATCGAAGAAATTCAGCAACGATGCGAATTGGACGAACGAGTTTTGGTCACCACTCTGACCAAAAGAATGGCCGAAGAACTGGCCAAATACCTGACGAAAGTTTCCATTCGTTGTCGCTACATTCACTCGGATGTTGATACATTGGAACGCATTGAAATCATGCAAGATTTACGTAAAGGATTGTTTGATGTTTTGATTGGAGTCAACCTGTTACGTGAAGGTCTGGATCTACCTGAAGTTTCATTGGTTGCCATATTGGATGCCGATAAAGAAGGTTTCTTGAGAAGCCATCGTTCACTCACCCAAACCATAGGTCGTGCCGCCAGAAACTTAAACGGAAAAGCGATAATGTATGCAGATAAAATCACCAATAGCATGCAAAAAACTATTGATGAAACCAATTATCGAAGAACCAAACAAATCAATTTCAATACCGAGAACAATGTAGTTCCACAAGCATTAAACAAAAAAATAGAAAGTGCTTTTACCAATAACAAATTGGTAGAATATGAGTTGGGACATATTATGAATATTGCTGCCGAGCCTGAAACAGCTTATCTATCAAAACCCGATTTGGAAAAACTCATTCGTGAAAAACGAAAAGCCATGGAAAAATCGGCAAAAGATTTAGACTTTATGCAAGCCGCAAAACTACGTGATGAGATTAAATCTCTACAAGCAAAAATTCATTAATTAAGCTGCTCCTGAAAATGATTCATTAGCACTTGTGGAGAAATTATAGTACTGGGAGATGTATTCATTAATTTAAGAATACGATTAGTGGCGCTTGGATTCAATCCCATATTGATAGCAATTTGTCGAATAGCTTCTTCCTCTTTTTGATGCAACACCCCATCAACGTGCATCAATAGAGCCAAACGATAAAATTGCTGAATTCTTTCAAATTCCGATTTTATAACGTCTGCTCGTAATTCTTGATGAAACAACTCATTAAATTCTTTTTTACTGATACCTAGTTCTTGAGCAACAATCCAAACAAACTGGTATTCTCGTTCATGCAATCTTCCATCAACAACTGAAAATGCAATCATCTCTGCCAATAAATTGATTTTTTGTTCATGTGTATCCATACTAATTATATATTTTAGCTAAAATATTCTTTTTTTTTCTAAATCTAAAAATTAAATCATCTTGAAATTAATTTACATAATCCCTCTTCTTCTATTTCTTAATAAAACAACAGCTCAAGAAAGCACTGCTTCCAAACAGGTTTCCACGTTTATTATTGAAGCTCCCCAACTGAAAACAAGCAGAAAGATTTGGCTGTACTTACCTAAAAATTACGAAACTTCAACCAAAAAATATCCGGTCATTTATATGCATGATGCTCAGAATTTATTTGATACAAAAACTTCGTTTGCCGGCGAATGGAACGTGGATGAAAAGTTAGATAGTTTGAATACACAAGTAATCGTTGTTGGTATCGAAAATGGAGGCGAAAAAAGACTGGAAGAATTAACTCCATATAAAAACGAAAAGTACGGTGGTGGAAATGCCGATAAATACCTCGAATTTATTGTTAATACCTTAAAACCTGAAATCGACAAAAAGTACAGAACAAAACCAAATGCCAAAAACACGACTATTATGGGAAGTTCTTTGGGCGGTTTGACTTCTTTTTACGCTGTTATAAAATACCCCCAAGTTTTTGGTAAAGCGGGTATTTTCTCTCCTGCTTTTTGGATTAACCGAAAAGATATAAATGATTATATGGTAAACAGTAAAAAACTAAAAGCCAAAATTTATTTTCTCTGCGGTGATTCGGAAGGAGATGATGACAGTATGGTAACCGACCTAAATCATATGGAAACTCTGTTAAATACAAACCGCTGCTACTGTCTGCATTTAAACAAAAAAGTAGTTATAAAAGGAGGACATCACAATGAAAAGTTATGGAGAGATGGCTTTGCAGATGCTATTCTTTGGCTGGGGTATTGATATTTTTGATTTTAAAACAATAAAAATTACCCAATTTTGTCATTTCGACGAAGGAGAAATCTCATCACGTGACTCAGATGATATGATTTCTCCCAAAAGGTCGAAATGACAAAACCTAAAAAGACTTTTTATATTTTATCTTAATTTTTTAGTAGAGACCTGCTTTTGATTAACGATTTTAGCTTTTCACAACATCTAAAAATCTTAAATCGTTAATCAAAAATCTTAAAACTTTATTTTTTAGAATATTCTTTTTCCATTTGGGTAATTATACTTTTTATGGCTTCAGAACCAATTCCTTTGGCCTTAATCACTTTATTCTTGTCTAGAATATAAATCACGGGGGTTGTCACAACATCGTATTTATCCTTGAGATTATTGATATGAACCCCATCATAGACATTGATCCAATCAATTTTATTATCAATGATGTATTTCTTGTATTTATCAAATTCGTTTTGGGTGTACACCCCAAAAACTTTGACATCTTTCTTTTCCTTCAATAAATCGTGATATAGTTCCAGTATTTTTGGCACTTCTTTTTGACAATGACCACAGTCAACATCCCAAAAAAGCAGAATCAAATAATCAGCTTTTATACTAGATAAAGTCACGTAGGACTTTTCAATTTCTAATTTATTTTCATAATAGATTTTGGTTATTTCTTCGCTAGTTTTAGCACTATCAAAACCCATTTTTGAAATTTTTTCATGACCTGGAATATCAATCATATAGAGTTCTGGAGCGGTTTTACCGAGTTGCAATGGCGCTAAAACATTACCTCTATTAATAATAATTTTGATTACACTATCGTCATAAACACCATTGGCTTTGCCTGTTTTAAAATAATTATTAACCATATAAACAAACACTTTATCCATGCCCATTATTTTTGGTATTTCATATGTCGAAGTAAAATAGGCTAACAAAAGCATATTCATTTTAGTACCTTGCTTGGTTTTTAGCATCATGCGATCAATTTCCACACAAATCGAATCGGGGTGTTGCACTACCACTGCATTAAAATATTGCTTAACCTTATTGGCAAAAAATGGGTTATATAACATGGCATCATCTTGAAAGTTGACACCATCCCAAAAATGTTTTTTGTAATAATGATAAGCAAAAATACTATCTGGCCTACCATTTGAAGCTTTTGGAATATCTTTGGTTGCTTTTTCAGTTTTTAAATTGATAATATCAGAAAGATAAGTTCCTTTATTTTGGTCAATAAAATTCAAATCATTTTCTAGAATCGCGTCATTCAAAATTTTGAATTCCTTGGCCAAAAGTGCTGTAGAATCTGGCTTTTTTTGTTCTTTTATATTCTTTTTAAAAGCATCAAACTGTTTGTTTTTGGTTGTTACAAAACGAATATAGTTAAAGAAATTATCGTTTTGTTTCGAATTAACTGCTTTTAAATTGTCAAGCAAATTGGATTTATCGGAATTAATTTGTTGCCTTTGGGATTGATCATCTATTATAAAATCAAAATAATTACCCTTTTCCTGACTAAGCAAAAAATAAACCCCTTTGTCTAAATTTTTCTTTCCTCTAAAAACAATATTCCCATTGACCACTTTTTTGCAAGTATCAGATATATATAATTTATCGAATTGATAAAAGGCTAGATAAGCAACTGTATCTTTACAATTCTTCAAATTAATTTTGATTTCGTGACCTGTTTGAGCTTGCACAAACATTAAACCAAAAAAGAGAACGAAACTTACTATAATTTTCTTCATAATTAACACTAGTCTTTGGGACATTTATAATAAAAGATTTTTTAAAAAAGATTAAATCTCATTTCAACACCCAAAAATAATTGAATTTAAATTGAATTTCAAATTATTGATAAAGTGTTTTTACTGACAAAAAAACAATAACAGGAAATTCATTTTGTAAATGCTTATCTTTGCACTTTAAATACATAAAAATGACAAACAACGATATATTCAAAAAACTTCGGGTAGCCTTGATGTTGCGCGATGATCAAATAGTTGAAATTCTGGAATTAGTAGATTTTAGAATTACAAAATCAGAATTGGGTGCTTTTTTTCGTGATGAAAAACACGAAAACTACATGGAATGCGGCGATCAAGTATTGCGTAATTTTCTAAACGGATTAGTAATTCATTTGAGAGGGACCAAAGAAAATCCTAAAAACCCGAATGATGTTTTGGCTAAACACAAAGCTCAAATTCCAGCAAAAGAAAGCGATTCAAAAAGAGCTGAATTTAAACCAAAAGCAAAAGATGAAGAAAGAGCAAGAGGTGATCAAGCTCCTGGAAAATCTACTGCAGCAAAAAAACCTGCAAAAAAACAATATCCAAAAGGGAATTCAAAAACACCAGTTGTAGAGAAAGTAAAATACAATTTTGGAAAAAACAAAAAATCGTAATCCATTTTGAAAACCGCTTTAATAATAGGTAGCACTGGACTTATCGGTTCACAACTACTACAGCTTCTTTTGAAAAGTGATCAGTATTCAAAGGTTATCACTTTCGTAAAAAGAGATACAGGCATTCAACACCCTAAATTAAAGCAACACATTATTGATTTTGACAAACCCGAAAATTATCACGATTTGGTTGAAGGTGATGATTTCTTTTGCACCATTGGAACAACCATAAACAAAGCTGGAAGCAAAGAAGCTTTTCGAAGAGTGGATTATGAGTATCCAATGCAGTTCGCAAAAATTGCTACAGAGAAAAAAATAAAACAGTTTTTGATTATATCGTCACTTGGGGCGGACGCAACTTCATCTAATTTTTATTTGAAAACGAAAGGTGAAATTGAGAATTTCCTTAAAGCTTCAACACTCGAAAAAGTGAGTATTCTGCGACCCTCACTCCTTTTAGGCAATCGAACAGAATTCAGATTGGGTGAAAAAGTAGGCACTTTTTTCATGAAAGCATTCTCTTTTATGTTTGTTGGAAATATGAAAAAATACAAGCCTATAGAAAGTGCCACAGTTGCCAAGGCTCTTTTTACAATAGCCCAACAAAACAACAAAGGATTTACAATTTACGAATCGGACTCGATTCAAGAGATTGGAAAATAATAAAATGGAAGCCTGAATGAGAGTTCAGGCCTTTTTTATTTTCAAAAATTATTTTTGGAAAAACAAAATCACGAACTACAACTTAACATAGAACACCCCACTTTATCTCTGGCCCAATCGGGTCTTTTGGCAAACCATTTTTGATTTTCGGATTGTTCATCATAAGGCTTTTTAAGCAATTCAAACAGTTCATTCAGTAAAGAATAATCTCCCTTATCCGCCGCATCAATACTAAGCTGCGCCATATAATTTCGCAGTACATATTTGGGATTTACTAAATTCATTTGTTCTTTTCTTTCATTATCACTAAAAAGTTCTTGATTGATTCGATTGCTGTAATGTTCTAACCATAGATGCCATTTATCCAGAATAGATTCATTAAAGGCTTTTTCATTATAAAAAGCTTCTTTAATTTTATCCAATGCAACTTCTAGAGTATCTCCTTTTTGAACATTACTCAGATTTCTAAAGAAAATTGTCATATCGGTTTCTACTAATGGAAGTAATTCCGTCAGACTTTCGATTAAAATAGCATCATTCGCTTTTGCTGTTTTTAATCCGAGTTTATTTCGCATCATATTCAAATATTCCTTTTGATAATCACTGCCAAAAGCATTCAATATAGTTTCAAGCGGTTTAGCTTCATTTATCAAAGGATACAAAGCATTGGCTAATTGGTATAAGTTCCACAAGGCAATATCGGGTTGATTACCAAATCGGTATCTTTTGTGCTGATTGTCGGTTGTATTTGGAGTCCAATTGGGATTATAATCTTCCAACCATCCATACGGTCCATAATCAATCGTAATGCCGTGAATTGACATATTATCAGTATTCATAACGCCATGAACAAAACCTACTCGTTGCCAATTTACAATCATATCAAGAGTAGTCTGAGTTACCGTTTGAAAAAAGTCTAGATATTTTTCGACACCTTCACTTTTAATATTCGGAAAATGGTGTTTGATGGTATAATCCGCTAATAATTGAAGTGTAGTGTGATCTTTTCTTGAAGCAAATAATTCAAAATTACCAAAACGAATAAACGAAGGAGCTACTCTACAAACTATGGCTCCTTTCTCATAAGCCGGATTTCCAGTATAGAGTATATCGCGTATTACCTGATCACCAGAAAGCATTAGCGAAAGTGAACGCGTTGTCGGGACACCAAGATAATGCATAGCCTCTGCACACAAATGCTCTCGTATTGAAGATCGCAATACTGCAAAACCGTCGGCTGTGCGAGAATATGGCGTAGGACCTGCCCCTTTTAATTGTAATGTATATGACTTATCATTATGTACCACTTCGGTTAGATTGATGGCACGACCGTCACCCAATTGCCCTGCCCAATTTCCAAACTGATGTCCAGCATAAGCTAAAGCGTATGGTTTTGTTTTTGGATAAATGGTATTCCCCGAAAAAGTATTTAGAAAATCATCTGAATGAATATCTTCCTCAGACAATCCTAAAGAATTGCCCACCTCAACCGAAGCGTGAATTAAAGACGGATTGAAAGTTTTTTTTGGTTCTACATAAGAAAAACAGGCTTGCTCAACCTGTCTCGGAATATTGATTTCGCTTGGATCAGCAGGCAGTTCGGTTGTAAAATTATTTTGTATGTAAAGTTTCATTTCTTTAAGAGTATTCGAACTAGAATTATAAAACCCAGTCAGCTGTAAAGGTATTTCATCCTTTTAAGATAATTGAATTCTTGCGATAATTTTATTTTATGACCAAAGTCGTTTTGTTTATATAAAAAAAACTAATCTTCCCGCAGTAAGATAGATTCTAAAAAAAGTTCCCAAATTGAGAATTTATAAATATCTTTGCTAAATAATTTCAAATAAATATGCAAAGAATATTTGTAAAAGGAACATTGAGAGATTATTGGGGAAAACATCCTGAAACTGAACAATATCTAAAAACTTGGTATGACACTGCAATCAATGCTAATTGGAAAAATCCAATTGATGTAAAACAAAGTTATGTGAACGCCAGTATTCTAAAAGAGAGCAGAATTGTTTTTAATATAAAAGGCAACTCACACCGCTTGGTGGCAAAATTTAATTTTGAAAGACAATGGATTTTCATACGGTTTATTGGAACTCATTCCGAGTATGATAAAATAGACGCCAATACAATTTAAAAAAAATAGAAAATGAAAATTACTCCTATAAAAACAGAAACTGATTACCAAATTGCGTTAAAAAGATTCGAACTCCTTTTTGATGCTAAAATTGGAACTCCTGAAGGTGATGAAGCAGAAATTCTTGCCATATTAATAGATGAATATGAAAACACACATTATCCAATTGAAGCTCCAGATCCAATTGAAGCCATAAAAATAAGAATGGAGGAAATGCAACTAAAACAGATTGATTTAGTTGATGCGATCGGAGGAAAAAGCAGAGTCTCAGAAATATTGAATCGCAAACGAAAATTAACTGTGGAAATGATTCGTAATTTAACTGTACGTCTAGATCTATCACCAAGTGTACTGATTAATGATTATGAATTAAATATAAAATAATCTGATGAAGTTAATTTATTCCGTTCTATTTACATTCCTATTTTTTAGCATAAGTTTTAGCCAAGAAAACTATAATTGGAAAAACATTCGAAAAATTGAATTGTATTCCTTTTCAAAATACAACTATTGCAACGGAATTAAATCTTCAAATTTAAATTCAAAAAAACCAATCAAATGCAATCCTGAACATTTTAAAAAACATTTGAATAATATAGAAATATATCATCTTGATACTTTATTAGAGAAAGGTTGTGTAATTCTTAGAATATATTTCAAAAATAAAACTTCTGATTTTGTAGTGCATTTAGAACAAGGGGTTTTGATGGATTTAAAAAACCAAACAGAATTCTTTGTTGTAAAAAATAAAACAGAATTTAAACAATTAGTATTGTATTATCTGAATGCAAATGTTATGTAAAATGTTGATGGTTTAAAATGTAAAACAAAAAATCCTGAGCTTTCACTCAGGATTTTCAATATATAGATTTTATCTAATTAAGAAAGTGCTGCTTTTACTTGGTCAGCCGCTTCTTGGAATTCAACAGCCGATAAAATTGGCATTCCTGAATTATCAATTAATTCTTTTGCGATAGCAGCATTAGTACCTTGCAAACGAACAATAATTGGCACTTTTATAGCATCACCCATATTTTTGTAAGCATCAACAACTCCTTGTGCCACACGGTCACAACGAACGATTCCACCAAAAATATTGATTAGGATTGCTTTTACGTTTGGATCTTTCAAGATAATTCGGAAAGCAGTTTCAACACGTTTTGCGTCAGCAGTTCCACCTACATCAAGGAAGTTTGCAGGTTCAAAACCAGCATACTTAATTAAATCCATAGTTGCCATTGCAAGTCCAGCACCATTTACCATGCATCCAACTGTACCGTCAAGATCTACATAGTTCAATCCTACTTCTTTTGCTTCAACTTCGATTGGATTTTCCTCACGAACGTCACGCATATCAGCATATTTCTTTTGTCTGTATAAAGCATTATCATCGATATTTACTTTGGCGTCTACAGCTAAAATTTTATCATCTGAAGTTTTTAAAACCGGGTTGATTTCAAACATGGAGGCATCAGAACCAATGTAAGCATTGTATAATGAATCGATGAATTTAACCATTTCCTTGAAAGCATTTCCTGAAAGACCTAAGTTAAAAGCAATTCTTCTTGCTTGAAAACCTTGCAATCCAACAGATGGATCAATTTCTTCAGTGAAAATTAAGTGTGGAGTATGTTCCGCTACTTCTTCAATATCCATTCCACCTTCAGTAGAATACATAATCATATTACGCCCTGTAGCTCTATTCAAAAGAACAGAAACATAAAACTCAGAAGTTTCACTTTCACCAGGATAATAAACATCCTCAGCAATTAAAACTTTGTGCACTTTTTTTCCTTCAGCAGAAGTTTGAGGCGTAATTAATTGCATTCCAATAATTTCTTCAGCAATTCCTTCTACTTTGTCAATTCCTTTGGCAAGTTTAACTCCACCACCTTTTCCACGACCACCTGCGTGAATTTGGGCTTTTACAACATACCAACTTGTACCTGTTTCGGCAGTTAATTGTTTTGCAGCAGCAACAGCTTCTACTGGACTATTGGCTACAATTCCGCGTTGAATGCGAACTCCATAGCTAGCTAAAATTTCTTTTCCTTGATATTCGTGTATGTTCATAATATAGAATTTGTCTGGATTCTGAATCTATTTCAGAATAAAAGTGGCACAAAAATAGCAAAATTTAATTTAATTGAAATTTTTTTTAATTATAATAACAGATAAAAGTAAAAATTAATGATTCTTGTATCTCAATCGTTATAGTATAATAAATTTAAAAATTCTCAGTGTTTTTGTTAAAATAATTAACCACAAAAAGTATAATCCTATATTTATTACAAAAATTAAAGGTTTTCTAAAATTAAAAAAATATTTATTGAAGATATATCAATTCAGAAAGGAAAACTCAGCATTATTATCAAATATACATCCTTTTTTTACTTTTATAACAAAAATAGAACCTAAACGATCTATTCACTCAATATATGTTACGAAATCTTTAATTTTGTAAAAAAAAATATCAAGCATGAGAGTTAAAGAACAAGGCCTTTATTTACCCGAATTTGAACACGACAATTGTGGCGCAGGATTTATATGTAATTTGAACGGAATTAAGTCTAATGACATTATTCATAAGGCTCTAGATATCCTTATAAAGTTAGAACATCGTGGAGCAGTAAGTTCTGATGGAAGAACTGGAGATGGTGCTGGAATTTTATTTGATATTCCACACGCATTCTTTAAGAAAGTTTGTGATTTTGAAATCCCTGAAGTTAGAGAATATGCTGTAGGAATGGTTTTTATGCCTAAAAGTCCGAATCAAGTTGCCTTTTGCAAAACAACTTTTGAAGACGCTATAAAAGATCAAAATCTATCTGTATTAGGATGGAGAGATGTTCCTGTTGATGTTTCTAATTTAGGACAGATTGCAGCAGAAAAAGAACCAACCGTTAAACAAGTATTTGTTGGCAAAAACGGCTTAGATATTACAGAACAACAATTCAATGCCAAATTATTTTTGGCTAGAAAAATTGCTGAACACACGATCCGTAATTCAAGAACTTCGGAAAGTCATATGTTTTACTTTTCAAGTTGTTCTACTACTACTATTATATATAAAGGTCTATTGATGCCAGAAGACATCAGCAGATACTACACTGACTTATTAGATAGCGACTTAGTGACCCGATTGGCTTTGGTTCACCAACGTTTCTCTACAAACACATTTCCTTCCTGGGATTTAGCACAACCATTCAGATACATGTGTCATAATGGAGAAATCAATACTTTGAGAGGAAACGTGAGCAGAATGCGTGCTCGTGAAGAATTGATGAAAAGTGATGTTTTTGGAGAAGATCTAAAAAAATTATTCCCGATCATTTTAGAAGGAAAATCAGATTCAGCTTCTATGGATATGGTTGTTGAGTTGTTATTAATGACTGGACGTTCTTTACCGGAAGTTATGATGATGGTTGTGCCTGAGGCATGGGAAAAACACAAAACCATGTCAGATGAGAAGAAAGCGTTCTACGAATACAATGCTTGTATCATGGAACCATGGGATGGTCCTGCCTCTATTCCATTTACAGACGGAAATGTTATTGGAGCATTATTAGACAGAAATGGATTGCGTCCTTCTCGTTATACATTAACCAAAAGCGGATTTGTGATCATGTCATCAGAAATTGGTGTTCTTGACATAAAACCAGAAGATGTAGTACAACACGGAAGATTGGAACCAGGAAAAATGTTCCTTGTAGACATGAACGAAGGTCGTATTATAGAAGATGAAGAAATCAAACATTCTGTAGTGACTAAACGTCCTTATAGAGAATGGTTGGATAAAAACTTGTTGCAATTGGCTAAAATTCCTTACACGAACAATCCAATTCCAACAGAAAAAATTGATTTTGAAACCAGACAACGTTTGTTTGGTTACACAATTGAGGATTTAAAAACGATCATTAATCCGATGGGGGCTCAAGGTAATGAGGCATTAAGTTCTATGGGTAATGACACTCCTCTTGCTGTGTTATCAGATCAACCTCAATTGTTATACAACTATTTCAAGCAATTATTTGCACAGGTAACCAATCCTCCATTGGACGGTATTCGTGAAGAAATAATTACAGACACAAGTTTGGCAATTGGAGGAGATTACAACATCTTTGACATCACCGATATTCACTGTAAAAAAATTAAAATTCAAAATCCTGTTATCTCTAATGAGGATTTGGATAAAATAAGAAACATTGACCATTCTGATTTCAAATCGGTTACCATTTCTACTTTATATAAAATAGAAAAAGGTGTTAATGGTTTAGAGCGTGCTTTAGAAAAATGTGTACAAGCTACTTTCAAAGCAGTTTCTGAAGGATGTAATATTGTTATCCTTTCGGACAGAGGAGTAAGCAAAGAATTCGCTCCAATACCAATGTTATTGGCTACTTCTTATATTCACCACTCTTTGAACATTCTAAAAGTTCGTTCGAAATTTGGTATTATAATCGAATCCGCCGAACCACGCGAACCACATCATTTTGCCTTACTATTTGGTTACGGAGCAAGCGCTATCAATCCTTATATGGTAAATGAAATCATTCATAACCAAGTAAACGAAGGATTTATTACAGGTGTAAAAGCGGATTATGCAATTACAAACTATAATAAAGCAATTGCAAAAGGGATTCTAAAAATCATGAATAAAATTGGTATCTCTACTTTACATTCCTATAGAGCTGCACAGATTTTTGAGATTTTAGGTTTAAACAAGACATTTACTTCAAAATATTTCCCTTACACTCCTTCTAGAATTGAAGGTATTGGACTAATGGAAATTGAAAGAGAAGTTAAGAAAAGATACCAAAATGCATTTCCAAAATCAGAAATTGCAAACCTGTTGCCATTAGAAATTGGTGGAATATATAGATGGAGAAGAAATGGTGAAAAACACATGTTCAATCCAACTACCATTTCAAAATTACAACAAGCAGTTCGATTGAATAGCCCAGAAAGCTATAAAGAATACTCTAAAATGGTAAATGATCAAAGTGAAAACTTGATGACCATAAGAGGTTTATTTGAATTTAACAATCTTGACCCTATTTCTATTGACGAAGTAGAACCATGGACAGAAATCGTTAAAAAATTCAAAACTGGAGCAATGTCGTACGGTTCTATCAGCCAGGAAGCTCATGAGAATTTAGCGATTGCCATGAACAGAATTGGAGGAAAATCTAATTCTGGTGAAGGTGGAGAAAACCCAAAACGTTTCCAAAAAGAAATGAATGGAGATTCAAAAAACAGTGCTATTAAACAAGTAGCTTCTGGAAGATTTGGAGTTTCTATCAACTATTTGACAAACGCCCAAGAGATTCAGATTAAAATGGCTCAAGGTGCAAAACCTGGAGAAGGAGGTCAATTACCTGGTGAAAAAGTTGTGCCTTGGATTGCAGAAACAAGAAACTCTACTCCTTACGTAGGTCTTATCTCTCCTCCTCCACACCACGACATCTATTCTATTGAAGATTTATCTCAATTGATATTTGATTTAAAAAATGCCAATCGTGAAGCAAGAGTTAACGTTAAGTTAGTTGCTGAAGTAGGTGTTGGAACTATTGCTGCCGGTGTTGCCAAAGCAAAAGCAGACGTTATCTTGATTTCAGGATATGATGGAGGAACTGGTGCTGCACCATTAACTTCATTAACACACACCGGTATTCCATGGGAACTTGGTCTTGCCGAAGCGCAACAAACTTTAATCTTGAACGATTTAAGAAGTCGTGTGGTTTTAGAATGTGATGGACAATTAAAAACAGGACGTGACGTAGCTATTGCGGCATTGCTAGGAGCAGAAGAATTTGGATTTGCAACAGCTCCTCTTGTAGCTTCTGGATGTATCATGATGAGAGCTTGTCACTTGAATACTTGTCCAGTAGGTATTGCAACACAAGATCCTGAATTGAGAAAAAATTTCAAAGGAACACCCGAACACGTTATCAACTTCATGTATTTTATCGCCGAAGAGTTAAGAGAAATTATGGCTCAACTTGGTTTTAGAACATTGAAAGAAATGGTTGGACAATCGCAAAAATTGAATGTCAACAAAGCGATTAAACATTATAAAGCAAATGGATTGGATTTATCTACCATTCTTTATAAACCAGAAAAAGCAAAAACAGTTCCAAACCATAATACCACTACTCAAGACCACGCATTAGAAAACGTACTTGACTTTGATATCATTAAAGCGGCTATTCCTTCTATCTACAGAAAAGAAAGAACCAGAGTTACTTTTGACATCAAAAATACGGATCGTTCAGTAGGTGCAATTTTGAGTAATGAAATTTCAAAAATATATGGTGCTCAAGGATTACCGGAAGATACAATTCTTGTTGACTTTACAGGTTCTGCTGGACAAAGTTTTGGAGCATTTGCCACTAATGGATTATCATTCAAAATTCACGGAAACTGTAATGACTATTTAGGGAAAGGACTTTCTGGAGGAAAACTAATTATTAAAGTCCCTCCTACTGCCACTTTCAAACCTGAAGACAATATCATCATTGGTAACGTGGCACTTTATGGTGCAATTACTGGAGAAGCCTACATTAATGGTATGGCTGGAGAACGTTTTGCAGTTAGAAATTCAGGAGCAACAGCAGTTGTTGAAGGAATTGGAGACCATGGTTGTGAATACATGACTGGTGGAACAGTAGTTGTCCTTGGAAAAACAGGTAGAAACTTCGCTGCTGGTATGAGTGGTGGTGTTGCTTATGTTTATGATGACAAAAAGAAATTTGAAAATGGATTGTGCAATATGGAAATGGTTGCCTTAGAAACATTGGAAGAAGAAGATTTAGCCAAATTAAGACGCTTGATCAGAAATCATTCGATGTACACCAATAGCCCTTTAGCAAAACGTCTTTTAGGAGATTGGGAAAATGAAAGCAAGCATTTCATAAAAGTAATGCCAACAGATTACAAAAAAGCATTACAAAGATTGGCAGAAGAAAAGCAAATTCAAGAATTAATAGCACAATAATCATGGGTAAAATAGGTGGATTTAAAGAATATAATAGAGCCGACGAAAGTAACGTTGCTGTTCTAGAAAGAGTATCAAATTATAATGAGTTTACAATTCCGTTAACAAAAGAAAAAATCAAAGAACAAGGTTCCAGATGCATGGATTGCGGAATTCCTTTTTGTCATAGTGCCTGTCCTTTAGGAAATTTAATTCCTGATTTTAATGACATGGTACACCAGGAAGAATGGGAAAGTGCATTGCAAATTCTGCAATCTACAAATAACTTCCCTGAATTCACAGGTCGTTTATGCCCTGCCCCATGCGAAAAGTCATGTGTATTAGGAATTATCAGTGAACCTGTTGCAATTGAAAATATTGAAAAAAATATAATCGAAAGAGGTTTTGCTGAAGGTTGGATTAAACCTCAAATTCCAGAGAAAAGAACAGGAAAAACAGTGGCCGTGATTGGATCTGGCCCAGCTGGATTGGCTGCTGCACAACAATTGAATCGTGCGGGTCATACGGTTACTGTTTTTGAAAGAGACAATGCAATCGGTGGTTTATTACGTTATGGAATTCCAAATTTCAAATTAGAAAAAGGAATTATCGACAGACGAGTAAAAGTATTAGAAGCAGAGGGCATCACTTTTAAAACGAATGTAAACGTAGGAGTTAATTTTAGTGTAGCAGAATTAAAAGCTTTCGATTCTATCGTATTATGCGGCGGAGCAACTGAAAAAAGAGGCTTACCAACTAAAGGTGCCGACAGTAAAGGTGTTGTTCAAGCTATGGATTTCTTGACGCAACAAACCAAAGTATTGTACGGAGAAAAAATTGAAGATCAAGTATTAGCAACCGGAAAAGATGTAATCGTTATTGGTGGTGGAGACACTGGATCAGATTGCGTAGGAACTTCAAACAGACACGGAGCAAAATCAGTGACTAATTTTGAAATCATGCCAAAACCTCCAGTAGGAAGAAGCGAATCTACACCATGGCCATTTTGGCCGTTGCAATTAAAAACATCTTCATCACACGAAGAGGGTTGCAACAGAAACTGGTTAATTAATACTAAAGAATTTCTTGCTAACGAAAAAGGTGAATTAGTCGGATTGAAAACCGTTGAAGTGGAATGGAAAATGACACCTGGACAAAGACCCGAACTTATCGAAAAAGAAGGTTCTGAGAAAATCTGGCCTTGCGATTTGGCTTTGTTAGCTCTTGGATTTACAGGTCCAGAAAAAACATTAGCAGAACAATTGGGCCTAGAAATTGACGCAAGAAGCAATTATAAAGCAACAAAATACCAAACTAATGTCCCGCATATTTTCACTGCCGGTGATATGAGAAGAGGTCAATCTTTGATCGTATGGGCAATATCTGAAGGGCGTGAAGCAGCGAGAGAAGTTGATTTATATTTAATGGGATTCACTAATTTACCAACAAAAGGTAATGGTGATCTCCCTAGTTTATAACAATTAAAATAATTTTATAAAATCCCTTGATATCATTTTTATCAAGGGATTTCTTTTTTTAAATCAATCAGATTATAAACTTAGTTAAAAATATAATTATTCTATAAAAAAAATGTTAATTAATCGGTATTTACACCAATTATAAGTATTCATACTAAATATATAACACAGAACCTAGTTTTTAATTAAAGTTAAAAAAAAGCACAAATAAGAACTATTTGTTATAATTTAAACAATTTGTTATAATTTGTTAAATAACAACAAATTGTTTGGTCGTAATACGAAAGAATAATAAATTTGTCAAAAATAATAAGCAATATCAAGATGCAAGCAAACGATTTACTACACTTAGCAGAACAATTTGGAAGTCCACTTTATGTGTATGATGCAGAAAAAATACAATCACAGTATAATCGATTAACGAAGGCTTTTTCTAAAGTACCTAATTTACGCATCAATTACGCAATGAAAGCATTGTCTAATGTTGCCATACTCCAATTATTGAGAGATATGGGATCTGGATTAGATACTGTTTCTATTCAAGAAGTACTGTTAGGTTTACATGCTGGTTATGCACCAGAAAAAATATTTTACACTCCAAATGGTGTTTCTCTCGAAGAAATTGAAGAGGTTCACGCCTTGGGAGTACAAATCAATATTGACAACTTATCCATATTGGAACAATTTGGCGCAAAACACCCTCATGTGCCTGTTTGTATTCGTATCAACCCACACGTAATGGCGGGTGGAAATGCCAATATTTCAGTGGGTCATATCGACAGTAAATTTGGTATTTCTGTACATCAATTACCACATTTAGTTCGTATTGTTGAGAATACAAACATGAATATTGTAGGTATTCACATGCATACCGGTTCTGACATCTTAGATATTGAAGTATTTTTATATGCCGCGGAAATTTTATTTGACGCTGCTAAGAACTTCAAAAATTTAGAATTTTTAGATTTTGGAAGTGGATTCAAAGTTCCTTACAAAAAAGATGATATTGCTACTGATATTGATGAACTAGGTAAAAAATTATCAAAAAGATTCAACGCATTCTGTGCTGAATACGGAAAAGATTTGACTTTGATTTTCGAACCAGGTAAATTTTTAGTAAGTGAAGCTGGATTCTTTTTGGCTAAAGTAAACGTAGTAAAACAAACAACTTCTACTGTATTTGCAGGTATAGACAGTGGTTTCAATCACTTGATTAGACCAATGCTTTATGGTTCACAACATTTTATCGAAAACATATCAAATCCAAAAGGAAAAGAACGTTTTTACTCTGTTGTAGGATATATTTGTGAGACAGATACTTTTGCAACCAACAGAAGAATTTCTGAAATTAAAGAAGGTGATATTTTATCTTTCCGTAATGCTGGAGCTTATTGCTTCTCAATGTCTTCCAATTATAATTCAAGATACAAACCTGCAGAGGTTTTATGGATGAATGGACAAGGCTATTTAATCAGAGCACACGAAAAATTTGAAGACTTACTTCAAAATCAGATTCCATTGCCAGTAGAAATAACAGCAACAGTTTAAAAAAGACAATCCCGAAACCATCAAAGTTTCGGGATTATTTTTATATGCAACGTTAAGGATTTGTAAATTTCTCAACACTATTGTGTATCGGTTTTATCGTTTTCAAATAGGCATAAATTGCTTTTAAATCCTGTTCTTTCATCCCTCCATACATGGTCCAAGGCATAACCGTATTAAAAAGTCCTTTTGAAATCTTATTAGGAACATAAGTACTATCGGTATATGACTTAAAACGTCTAACAAAATCAGCTTCTGTCCATTTGCCAATTCCAGTAACTTTGTCCTGAGTTATATTAGCCGAACGTGCAATACCACCAGTCACCATTGGGAACTCAAAACCACCTGCCAATTCCATGCCTTCAATTGGTTTTCCTTTTTCTTGTTTCGAATGGCATTCAGAACAAGAAGCAGCATTAAATAGGTAGCCACCGTAAGCAACGGCATCATTTTCATTTGGCTTATTCGAAAAACGAGCCTCTTTTGGAATCGTATTAATAACAAAATTCATTGGAAAATCAGCTTTCGATTCTGGAACTTTATTTTCAATAGGCTTTAACGTTCGTAAATAAACAATGATAGATTCCAAATCATTCTTATCCATTTGCCCAAAATGAGGATGAGGTATTACTGGAAATAACGCATTGCCATTTTTAGAAACCCCACAGGCAATTGCTCTTAAAACTTCCGCATCTGTCCAATCACCTATGCCGGAAGGCGTTATATTTTTAGAATAAAAACTACCCGGGAAACCAAATCTTTGATCAAAAACTTCTCCTCCTTTTCCTAGAGTCCCATCTAACAATGGCCCTGAGAACTCATTCCAATTTCTGGTTGAATGGCAATCTACACAAACACAAACATGATTAGCCAAATACTTTCCGCGTTGTAATCTGCTTGCTGTAGGCTTGACACTGAGATATTCCATTTCTCCTACATTAGGCAAAGCCAACTTTATATACAATAAAAATGAAACTATACTGATTACAAATAACAATAAAAATACTTTGATAATCTTCATCATATTTAAAACCTGGATTAATTAAACAATTCAAATTTAATTGTGTTCAATTCTAAAACACTATTTCAAAAATAAGAAAAAAAGCAATAAAACTAAAAATCCCATTCACAGAAGCGAATGGGATTTAAGTTATGTGAAAAATAAATTATTATTTAACGAACAATTCTTCTAAAACTTCGGATTCTGTTCCGTTTGGTGCCGTAATTTTTAACATTTTAGAAAGTGTCGGAGCTATTTCTGTAATGTACTCTTTCTTATTAGACTCCCCTTTTGGAACGTGCCAACCATAAAAAATCAATGGTACATTGGTATCATAACTATTAGGAGTTCCGTGGGTAGTTCCAGTTTCAATACTTTCCAAATATCCTGTACCTTGAAGAATAACAAGATCTCCACTTAGTTTAGGATCATATCCTTTAAAAATAAAATTCAAATAATAATCTTGACCGGTAGCCCCCAAAATCTCTTCTTGAGTATATACTCTTTTTACATACTCTAATGTCATCAAGAAGTCTTTGAAACTTTGTTTCACTTTAATTAGTTCCAGTCCTTTTTCCTTTATAAGATCTCTGTTCAGAAAAACATTGAAATTAGAGTAATTCATAACTAAATTAACCCCATATGTATCCGTTGAAAATTTAGTAAGTGCATTAAAAGTTTCCTTTGAAGGTACGTTCGTTACATTATATTTGTGATCTTTCAAATAAATAGGGTTCTCGGCAACAGCATGATCGGCAGTCAAGAAAACCAAATAATTATCTTTGCCCACAGTCTTGTCCATATAATCCAAAAATGAAGCAATGGTTAGATCCAAACGCAAATAAGTATCTTGAATTTCCATAGACCTTGGACCAAAAGTATGTCCTACATAATCAGTTGATGAAAAACTTACTGTCAAAAAATCAGTAGTATTATCTTTTCCCAATTCTTCTTTATCTATCGCTCGCATCGCCAATTCAGCCAAAAAATCATTTCCAAATGGAGTTGTTTTTAAAACTTCCATTCCAGTTTCTTTATAAATTTTATTCAAATCATAAGGAAAAACAGGAGGCAAAGTTTTATCTAATCGTCCTTCATATGGATTATTGTCAGGCAAACTTTCGTTATAGGTTTCAACTGGTTTCAATAAACTCCATCCTTTATTGATATATTTCATATAGTTCTTTTCAGCATTGAACTGAGTAACCCAATCCGGCATTTTATCTCCATAAAAACTACTTGAAATGAACGCCCCTGATTTAGTACACCAAAATGCCCAGTTCGCAAAATGACCCGCCGGCAAAATAGCCCCACGATCCTTAATACTCAAACCAATTACTTTTCCATTAAAATTTGTTGCCATTCGCAATTCATCCGTAATCGTAGTACTCAAAAGATTTTTTGGAGACATTGCGCCTTCCTTTTCTGTACCTTCCACCAGCGTTTTTACACTGGCATCATCTGTACAATACATGCTTTTGCCAGCCGAACGAATGTACCAATCATTTCCAATAATTCCATGCGTTGCGGGAGTGGTACCCGTATAAATAGAAGCATGACCAGGAGCCGTAAATGTAGGTACATAATTATAATTCATGTTATAAAAAGTAAAGCCATTCCCCATCAGTCTCTTAAAACCGTTGGAAGAAAAATCATCCGAAAACCGATACAAATACTCCATTTTCATTTGATCTACAACAATTCCAACAACCAACTTTGGTCGCTGTTGTGCTTGACTATGAATAGCAAAAACACATACTAAAAACAAAACAATTTTTCTCATAATACATTTTAAATGGTACACAAAAATACACTTTATCTTGTAAAAAAACCGTAAAACAAAAAATACAAAGCAATAAATTAATCTATTCTTAATCATAAATTATCAAATCATCAAAATTATCAGGGCGTGACCCCATTAGGAAAACAGGCCTAACTTATCTTGTGGGTAATCGGCCTCTTTCCCTACTGCGGTCAGGCTATCACGAGCGCATGGCGCCTTGTTCTATCCCTCACGCTCACTGCTATCAAGCACTAATTATAAAATAAAAACCTTAGTTTTCATAATTTAAGGAAAGGACAAAAAAAAACAAATAAATTCTTATATTATTTGTCTTTTCACTACAAAACATTCATTTTATTTGTCAAAAAAAAGAAAATAAATACTAAATTTGAGCATCAAACCGCTGACCATGAACATGTACGATAACGAAAATACCGTCCAAAAATCATTTGACGATCAATATCTATCCGAAGATTTATTACAAGCGCAATGGGCCGAATTTACGGAACTCAAAAAAGTCATCTCCGAAGTATATCTAAAAAAAGGAAGTCCTTTATCGTTATTAGACATCGGAATAGGAAGTGCCAGAATAGCCCGTCATATGAGCGCTATCCCAGAAATGTGGCGAATGATAGAAAGTTTCGAAGGCACTGATAATGCCGAAGCCTGCATAAAACTGTCACAAGCCACGGCAAAAGAATTACAAATCGAAGACAAACTAAAAGTACATTTACTAGACGCAATAAACTTAGACCAATTGCAAAAAAAATATGATTTGATTATTTGCACGTGGTTTACACCAGGTAATTTTTATCCAGAAGAATTTCCTTTTAGCGAGTATAATGATTCTAGCAAACGATTAGATTTATCGAAGAATGAAAAATTCACGGCTATTTTTTCAAAAGCTTATTCATTGCTTCAGCCAAACGGGGAAATAATCCTTGGCGCCTGTTACATCGACAATAACAACACCCGAAAAAAACAAGAGCAATCCTACCTCAAAATGGGAATGAAAATAATTACAAATGCTAACGACAGCTTCACAGCAACCAAAGAAAAGTTTTGGTCACAACGATTTACCCCCGAGAAAATCAAAGCCTATTTACCTTTTGTAAAATCCGAAAACATTGTCTTTGTACCACTAGACCCTTATGATTATGCAATGCAAATTAGAATTAAAAAATAGTAGAAAATAGTAATTTATTTAACGACTTAAAAAACTTACCAAAATCAATTTTATTCAAAATTGACAATATTATAAGCTAACACCCTATTATCATATTTGACGTACAACTGTTTCCTATTTTGTTGTTTTTTTCTAGTAATAAAAGACAGCGTACAATCTTCTCCATTGTTGTCTTTACAAACAAATGGATAAACAAGATCGGTTTCATTTTCTTCAGTAGGAAGATATTCAACAATTTCAAACAACTGAATTACCTCTGAATAAATAACAATTCTATTTTTTTTTGAATCCAAATTAACCACTATACTTACAGGTTTTAATTCGCTCCAATCTCCAAATTTACCGTTTTCTCCTTTTACAGAAACGCTCAAACCTGTGGTTTTGAATTTATAGTTTTGACTAAATCCTCGATTTAATCCCAAAAAGAGAAACAGTAATAGAAATCCAATTTTTAATTTACCCATATTATAAAATTTTGCGTAATAACAAATATAACCATTTTAAAAATCAAAAAAAACTACTTCTTGCTTTGCTTCCTCAAATTCCGCTATCATCGAATTGATTATGTCTTTTGCCGGTAATATTTCTTTGATTAATCCCGCTATTTGACCAATTTCCAATTCACCTTCCGTTAAATCTCCTTCAAACATTCCTCGTTTGGCTCTTGCTCTTCCCAATAAAGTGGTTAATTGTTCTTTGCTAGGACATTTTTCATACAATTGTTGAACATCCTGATAAAATTTATTTTTTATCAAACGAACAGGAGCCAATTCTTTCAAAGTTAATTGAGTACCACCTTCTTGAACCTCAAGAATGGTTTGTTTAAAATTTTGATGTGAAGAAGATTCCAATGAAGCGGCAAATCGGCTTCCAACCTGAACTCCATCTGCCCCAAGAACCATCGCCGCCAACATTCCACGACCCGTTGCAATCCCTCCCGCAGCAATTAGCGGAATCGAAATTTTTTCTTTTACCATCGGAATTAGAGTAAAAGTCGTGGTTTCCTCCCTCCCATTGTGTCCACCAGCTTCAAAACCTTCGGCAACAACAGCATCTACTCCCGCATCTTGGGCTTTTAAGGCAAAAAGAGAACTACTTACTACATGCACAACTGTTATTCCGTTTTCTTTCAAAAAAGGAGTCCACGTTTTAGGATTTCCCGCTGATGTAAAAACAATTTTAACCCCTTCGTCAACAATAATTTTCATTATTTCTTCAATGTTGGGATACAACATCGGAACATTGACACCAAATGGTTTATCTGTTGCTTTTTTACATTTTTGAATATGCTTTCTCAATACTTCCGGATACATAGAACCCGCTCCTATCAAGCCCAAACCACCTGCATTACTAACGGCACTGGCTAGTTTATAACCGCTATTCCAAATCATTCCTCCCTGAATAATAGGATATTTAATGTTGAAAAGGCTTGTAATTTTGTTCATATAAAAAGTTTCTATGGTGCTAAGATACTAAGGTTCTAAGATTAAAAAAAAGACATTTTTTATCTAATTTAAATCCATTTTTGAGCATTCCAAAAAAATACTAATTTCTTAGAATCTCTTATTAGAACTATTGCTTGATAATCTTTCCGGTTATAACGATTCCATTACAGACCATTCTATAAATATAAACACTTGATTGCAAGTTTCTTAGAGATACTAATAAAAACTCATCAGTGATTGATTTCTCCAAAACTTTTTGTCCATTTAGTGCATAAAACCTAATTATTCCTTTACGAAAAGTAGTCGATATAGAAAAAGTAACATAATCACTTGTTAAATTAGGATACACAAAAACATCATTTTTTGAAAAATCATTTACTCCTAATCCGTTGGACAAAGCCAAGCTAAAATCTGGAATTCCATACCCATATTGATTATTAGGAATACTATATCGATCGGCTGATTTTATAATTAAATCTTTAATTTCTCGATTGGTTTTATTGGGAAACGCCTGCCACAAACAAGCCACCATTCCTGCTGTAATCGGACTCGAGAACGAAGTTCCATTCGCTGTTACTATATTCCCCGAAGGATCCGATAAAACAACAGCTGCCCCTTGTGCCATAACATCCGGTTTTACCCTTCCGTCAAATGAAGAGCCGATGGAACTAAAACTAGTTACCGTTTTTGTAGCATTTACCGCGCCCACCGTGAGTACCGAAATACCATCTGCAGGCACTGCAATATGAGGATTTACTGTTGCTCCTTCATTCCCCGCTGCAGCCACAACTATCATTCCGCGAGAAAAAGCAATTTCAGCGCCCCTCGTCATAAATGCCGTTTTTCCGTCCATTTCAGTATAAGTATGGTTGTAAGTGGTATTATCAAACTCAAAATAGCCTAATGAAGTGTTAATAACATCGACTCCTAAACTATCCGCTTTCTCTGCTGCTTCCACCCAATAGGATTCTTCTACAGGATTTTCAGAGGAAGCATCTTCTGTGATAAATAAATAATACGAAGCATCTGGAGCAGTCCCAACAAGAGCATTGCTTTTATAACCTCCCATACAAGAAAGAACCATAGCACCATGTGAGTTTCCTATATAAAAATTGGCATTTCTATTCACAAAATCATAACCACCCAAAATTTGGTTATTGTCTCTTAACCGCTGAAATGGTGGAGTAGTATTAACACCTGGAAAACCGGCATCCATAACCGCAATTATTTTACCTGAACCCGTATAGTTTTGTTGATGCAAAACATCACCACGAAGCATTTGTATTTGGTTTGCTGAACTTCCATAAGTCAAATCAACTTTTGTTTCCAGTGCTTTAGTAACAACTTTTATTTTGTCTTCAGTTGTTTTCCTTCCAGTGGTATTGAGTGATTTATTGGCAAAATCAATTTTATCCACAAACGAAAAAGATTTTAAAGAATTGATTGTCGCTTGAGTCCCGCGAATATGCAAAGCATTCAACCATTTGGAATGTGCCAAGACCGTAATTCCTGACACTGCTTTTACCTGACTAATAAAACTTTTATCAATCGGAATATCTTTGAAGTCCAAAACTATATCTTGCTTGGTTCTGCGGTCTAACGCTTTTTGCGAAAGCATTTCCAAAGGATTGTCATAATATGTTTGAGAATTATTTTTGGCATTAAAATACACCCAAGCATCTTCTTGAGAAAACCCCACAAAACAGGAAAAGAACAAAATAAAACACACTATTTTTTTCATGTCTTGCCAGAATTAAGATTTTGATTTAAGAAATAACCCCAGAACCAATTAGCTCATCATTTAGGTACCAGGCGGCAAACTGCCCTTCAGTAATGGCAGATTGTGGTTCTTCAAATGAAATATACATACCGGTTTCAAATTGAAACAAGGTGGCTTTTTGCAAAGGCTGTCTGTAACGAATGCGAGCCATTACTTCCATCGTTTCTCCATTGGCCAAAGCCAAATCTTCTCGAATCCAATGTACTTCAGATTTTTCTATAAACAACGCTTTTTTGAATAAACCGGGATGCATACTGGACAACCCTGTGTAAATGGTATTGGTTTCAACATCTGTGGCTATAACAAATAATGGATCAGTAGTTCCGCCAACATTAAGTCCTTTTCTTTGACCAACCGTAAAATAATGAGCTCCTTGATGTTTTCCCATTATTTTACCCATCTTTGGAGTATAAGGCATTTTTCTGGAAGCAAAAAGTAATTGTTCCTCAACGGACAATTCGTTTTGCATATCGTATGAATACACCGAATCATTTTTATCAATTTGGATAATTGTGCCTTCTTTCGGCTGCAATTTTTGTTGTAAAAACTCAGGCAAACGTACTTTGCCAATAAAACACAATCCTTGTGAATCTTTCTTTTCGGCAGTAACCAATTCCATTTGAGCAGCTATTTCGCGTACTTCGGGTTTTGTCAATTCACCAATTGGAAACAATGCTTTTGACAATTGTTCTTGAGACAATTGACATAAAAAATAAGATTGATCTTTATTATTATCAACACCTGCGAGAAGCTGGTATACTTTTTCACCATTCACTTCTATTTCACCTTTTCGACAATAATGACCAGTAGCTACATAATCGGCACCAAGGCTTAAGGCAATTTTCATGAAAACCTCAAATTTTATTTCGCGGTTACAAAGTACGTCAGGATTTGGAGTTCTCCCTTTTTCGTACTCACTAAACATATAATCGACAATTTTTTCTTGATATTGTTCGCTTAAATCAACTGTCTGAAAAGGAATACCTAATTTTTCAGCAACCAATAAAGCATCGTTACTATCTTCCAACCAAGGACATTCATTAGAAATTGTCACCGAATCATCGTGCCAATTTTTCATAAAAAGACCTATAACTTCATATCCTTGTTGTTGCAACAAATAAGCTGCAACACTTGAATCTACACCTCCCGAAAGACCTACAACTACACGTTTCATTGTCAAAAAATTGATTGTTTACATTTTAATCTTTTGCAAAAGTACAAATAATAAACCTACTTATAGCTACATCAGGATTGATGAAAACAATGCAACAATAACACGAACTAATGCCATAAGAAATCAATCCACAATTCCAAAGACCTTAATCAATTTTTACTTTATCCCTTTTTAATTGCGGTTTTTTAGGTTTGTCCATATTCTCTTCACTGGTTAATTTCCCATTGACGAAAAATTGCCACTTCCCAACTTTTTTACCATTTTTAAACATCCCTTTCGCAATGACAAGATCATTTGGATCTTTATATATTGCCTCGCCTTCATACTCGCCATTTTTAAAAAAACTATATTCCAAAACAATACCTTTCTCCGAATATTTTTTATAGACACCGTTCTTCAATCCATTTTTATAAATGGTTTCATCTACAATTTTACCGTTAGGATAATATACTGTTCGTGTACCCTCAAGTTTTCCTATTTTATAATTCTCCAATGTCATAATTGCTTTTGAAGCTTTATGATAGTATTTCCATGGGCCTTCACGTAATTTATTGACTTCTTTACCCTCACTCACAACATTTTTGTTCTGATCATAAAAAATTGTATAACATGAATTATCCTTTTCATTAAAAGTTCTTGTGGCTATAGTTGATTTCGCTTTTGTATCGTCAAAAAAATTAAAAACACCAACTTCTTTACCGTGTTCAAAAGTTCCTTCATATCTGGATCTACCAGATTCTTCGTAAAATCCTTTCCAAACACCATGCTTTTTTCCATTTGCATCTACTGGATTATTTTCAGTTTGGGAAAAAACATTTTGGAAACAAAAAAAAAGGATTATCACTCTAAAAATAGTTAACATACAATTTCAATTAAATTATTAAAAAAACAATAAGAAGACAAGCCGCTATTATTTTATAAAAGTACACAAAACTTAATAATCAAAAATCATAACAGACTTTATAATTGTATCTCAATACGTATCGGAATTCATTAAAAAAAAAGAAACAAAAAAAATTAAATTTTGTTTAATATTTTAAAAAAAACATAAATCAAAAAAGAAGAGTAAAAAGCCAACGAAAAATCATAAATAACTAAAATACAACGCATTAATTATAAAGTTACAAATCAAAATTGACACTTAAACAAAATTAAATAAAAACATAAATTATCATTAATTGTTTAATTTTTTTTTAATAACTATAAACAAAATAAAAATATTATAGTTAGCTTTGTTAAGCAATAATCAACTAATAATCAACACTTAACAATTAATATCATGAAAAATTTATTGAAATTCAAAAAGGTAATAGCTTTAGCCCTTCTAATAATTATTGGCACATCATGCAACAATGATGACGACACAACTCCAACACCTGTTGCAGATAATACTATTACGGGAATTGCGTCAAGTAATGCCGATTTCTCAATGTTAGTTGAAGCATTAACAAAAGCTGATTTAACGTCGACCCTAAAAGGAACTGGTCCCTATACAGTATTTGCACCAACGAATGCTGCATTTACCGCTTTCCTCAAAACCACTCCCTACGCAACAATCAAAGACGTCCCAAAAGAAGCTCTAACACAAATATTGCTCAATCACGTAGTAAGTGGCAAAGTAAAATCGACCGATTTAACAACGGGTTACATAAAAACTATGGCCAAAGGTGGAGCATCAACCACCAATACTCTAAGTATGTATGTCAACACTTCATCCGGCGTAAAACTAAATGGAGTAGCTAAAGTGGTTACTGCTGATATCATGGCAACAAATGGGATTATACATGTTGTAGATGCAGTAATAGGGCTTCCTACTATTGTAGATCACGCTACTGCCAACCCAAATTTCACAACATTAGTAGCGGCTTTAACCTATAATCCTGCATCAGGATTTGCTGGTATCTTATCTGGAACTGCAAGTTCACCTTTTACCGTTTTCGCACCAACAAATGATGCATTTGGAGCTTTCTTAACAGAAACTGATTATTCTGGATTAGCTGCAATTCCTGCCAATGTATTAGAAAAAACATTAAAATATCACGTAGTCGCTGGTGCTAATGTACCATCAAGTCAATTGACAAATGATCAAGTTGTAACCACTTATTCAGGACAAGATATTACCGTAAAATTTACCCCTACACGCTTGCTGGATGTGAGCGGCAGAAATTGCAATATCATTGCAGTCGATGTTCAATGCTCCAATGGAATCATACATGTATTAGACAAAGTGCTACTACCCACGTTTTAATAAATATAATTAATTGGTTGTTAATGTAATTTGTTAAAAACGAAAAAGCTCCTATTTACTAGGAGCTTTTCTATTTATTTCTAATTTTATTTCTTTTTGTCTTTTGCTTTTTGAGCTTCGGCTTGCTCCATAGCTTCTTGCAATTTTTGCTGAAATTTACCCGGTTTTTTTGGTTCCTTCAACTTGTTTTCTTGAATTTGAGCATGAATTTTATCGGGATCAACTATGTGATTTTTGATTACAAACATAATACCGATAGTAATTAAATTGGACATAAAGTTATACAAACTCAATCCAGCACCATAACTATTGAAAAAAATCAACATCATAATTGGTGAAATATAGATCATATATTTCATCATTTTAGCCATATCTGGCATTCCTTCTTGTTGAGGAGCAGCCATTTGCTGGTCGCCAGATGTCATTTTCATGTAAAAGAAAATAGCTATTGCCGCCATTATAGGAAACAAACTAATATGACTTCCGTATAACGGGATATGAAAAGGTAATTGGTAAACAGAATCATATGAAGATAAATCATCTGCCCAAAGGAAACTTTTTTGTCTTAATTCGAAAGCAGAGGGGAAAAACTGAAATGAAGCATACATAAATGGAATCTGAATCAAAGCCGGAATACAACCTGCCATAGGATTCACTCCCGCTTTATTATACAATTTCATTGTTTCCTGTTGCTTCTTCATTGGGTCTTTTTTAAATTTCTCCCCCAATTCAGTAATCTCTGGTCTCAGTACTTTCATTTTGGCCTGAGACAAGAATGATTTATAGGTAATGGGCGACATCGCAATTTTAATGATAATCGTAAAAATTATAATTGCAATTCCATAAGATATATTACCACTTAAAAATCCAAATAATGGAATGAATATAAACTTATTAATCCAACCAAAAATCCCCCAACCAAGCGGAATAACTTTCTCTAAATTTTTATTGTATGCTTTTAAAGTTTTATAGTCTGAAGGACCAAAATACCAACTCATCTTATAATCCAGTTCACCATTTGTATAAGCTAAAGGAACATTTGCATTAAATTGCTTAATATAGGTTGTATCAATAGCTTCATCAACAACTAATTTATTCGACTTTAATACCGATTTAGCAAACGGAGTATTAGTCAATAAAATAGTACTGAAAAAATGCTGCTTGAATGCTACATAACTTACTTTATCCGGAGCCTCTTCTTTATTATTTCCGTCGCCTACATAATTGGTTTTCCCCTCTTCATATTCATAATGAATTTCGGTAAACCTGTTTTCTATAGCAATACTTTTCTCTGTTCTAAACGTTTTTAAATTCCACTGTAAATCCAATGGTTTAGCCGTATTCAAAACTTTGTTTAAACCTTGGGAACGAATATCAAAACCAACCATATAATCGTTTGGTTTCAAACTGTATTTGTATTCTAAATACTCATTAGCTCCAGATTTCAATTTCATTGAAAGCACTTGATCGGCACCAACCTTAGTCAATGTAGGCTCGAAATACAAGTCTTTTGTATTTAAAACTCTATTATCGCTTGTTTGCAATTGAATATTCAAATCGGCATTGTTGTCTTTAATCAAAGAAACCAATTGCCCTGAATTCTTTTTGAATTTTTCGAAATTTTTCAAAGTAGCTTCTACAATATAACCACCTTTGTTAGCAATTTTTAATACTACAAAATCATTTTCGATTGTTGTAACATCATTTTTAGCTGAAGGCAAAGTTGCAGAATAAGCAAAACCACCTAACGTTTTTTGCAATTGGGCCAATTGTGTAGAATCACCAGCTACAACAGCCGTAGCAGTAACAACAGGTTTTACCGCTGCAGCTTTAGCTTGTGCTTCTTTTGCAACCAATTCTTTTTTAGCCTTTTCTGCAGCAAGAGTTGCCTCTGATGGTTTGTTTTGGTACATCATCCATATAAAAATACCAATTATCAACACAATACCTATAACCGAGTTAAGGTCTAATTTTTTTTCTTCCATTTTATTTATTGTTGTTTTTCGTCTTCCTAAATTTAAATAAATTAGAAACTGAATCCGTTAGTCTTCAAAACAACTTTAATGTTACATTTTATAACATTATCAAAGCCTTGAAAATCTATTTTACTTTTATTTCTTTTTCCCTTTTACGGCTGCTGCAACAAAACTCACAAAAATTGGATGTGGATTGGCTACGGTACTTTTATATTCAGGATGGTATTGTACTCCAATAAAGAAAGGATGATCTGCCAATTCTACAATTTCTACAAGACCTGTATCTGGATTAACACCTGAAGAAATCAATCCTGCTTTTTGCAATTGACTCACATACTGACTGTTGTATTCGTAACGGTGACGGTGACGTTCTGATATAGATGTTTTTCCGTAGATCTTAAATGCCAATGAATCAGGTGTGATATCACATTTCCAGGCTCCAAGACGCATTGTTCCACCTTTATCGGTAACATTTTTTTGATCTTCCATCAAATTCACAACTGGATTCGAAGTTTTATCATTCATTTCGGTAGAATTTGCATCAGCCAAACCTAAAATATTTCTAGAATATTCGATAATCGCCATTTGCATTCCCAAACAAATTCCAAAAAAAGGAACTTTATTTTCACGAGCATAACGAATTGCTTCTATTTTACCTTCAATTCCTCTCTCTCCAAAACCTGGAGCTACAAGAATTCCATCTAATCCAGATAATTTTTCTTTAATATTTTCTGCATCTATAAATTCAGAATGTATCGAAATCACATTTACTTTGGTTTCATTCGTAGCACCTGCATGAATGAAAGCCTCCAAAATTGATTTGTAACAATCTTGCATTTCCACATATTTCCCAATCAAACCAATGTTTACGGTATGTTTTGGAAATTTTAATCTACGTAGAAAGGTATTCCAGTTTTTTAAATCTGGAGCTGCTTTTTTAGGCAAATCCAATTTTTTCAAAGCCACCACATCCAATCCTTCTTCCAACATTAAATTTGGAACTTCGTAAATTGTAGAAGCATCAATAGATTGAATAACTGCCTCTCTTTTTACATTACAAAACAAGGCTAATTTATTGCGAATTTCATCAGAAATCTCATGTTCTGTTCTACAAACCAAGATATCAGCTTTGATTCCGCTTTCCATCAAAGTTTTTACAGAGTGTTGTGTTGGTTTTGTTTTTAATTCACCAGCAGCTGCCAAATAAGGAACCAATGTTAAATGAATAACAATTGCATTATGCTCCCCTAGATCCCAAACCAATTGACGAACTGATTCTATATAAGGTAAAGACTCTATATCCCCAACAGTACCACCAATTTCGGTAATAACAATATCATAATCACCTGAATTACCAAGCAATTGCATTCTTTCTTTAATCTCGTTTGTGATATGAGGTACAACTTGAACCGTTTTACCCAAAAATTCTCCTCTACGTTCTTTTTCTATTACCGAAAGATAAATTCTACCTGTAGTGACGTTATTTGCCTGAGAAGTAGGTACGTTCAAAAAACGTTCGTAATGTCCTAAATCCAAATCAGTTTCCGCTCCATCATCAGTTACATAACATTCGCCATGTTCGTATGGATTTAAAGTACCAGGGTCAACATTGAGATAAGGATCAAATTTTTGAATAGTCGTTCTGTACCCTCTTGCTTGTAACAATTTTGCTAAAGATGCCGCTATAATTCCTTTTCCTAAAGAAGAAGTCACACCGCCTGTAACAAAAATATATTTCGTTTGATTCATTCTGTTGTTGTTTGTATTGTAGTTGTGTAAAAAACGTCGCAAAAGTACAAATTTAATTGGAATACTAGACTGTCCAATTATTAGAATTTTAGACTTATTAGATTATTGGCTAATTAGCAAACAACTTTAATCTAACATTAGAAAATTCCAAATAAATTAACAATCCAATTAAGGTTTTGGATATTTCTTTTTTATATTACGAATTAATTCTTCGAGTCCATTGAGTTTTAGCTCGTAAATTAATTTCAACTGTTCACCCAATTCTCCTTTTGGAAAACCTTTATTACTGTACCAAACAATATAATATTCGGGGATATCGATAAGAAACCAGCCTCCGTATTTCCCAAAGGGCATTTTGGTGTGCGCTAGTTTTATGAGTTGTTTCTGGTTTTGATCCATTTTTAAAAAAATAGAAAATAGAGAATAGACGTACTGAAGAATTCCTTATCCTATACTCTGTTTTCTATATTCTTAATTTAATTTAATTCCAATTAAAAACAATTCGCTTGTCAATATCAGTATTCAAGCTCAAGAAAACAGGACAAGTCATCGCTGCTCTTTCCAGAATCGTTTTATCTTTTTGCACAAAAACTCCAACCATTTCAAAAACAATTTCAATTGCTCCGATACGTCTTGGTTCGGCATTCATGATTTTAGTAACCGCTGCAGTTGAGCCTTTAAAATCAACATTCAAGTCTCTCGCTTTTATTCCCATTATCGTCATCATACACGTAGCCAAAGCATTGGCAACTGAATCTGTTGGAGAGAAAACTTCGCCTTTTCCATTATTGTCAACTGGTGCATCGGATAAGATTTCGCTACCCGATTGTATGTGTATAGAGGAAGTTCTTAAATCTCCCAAATAAGTTACTTTTGAAGTCATTTTAATTTTGAGTTACGAGTTATCTGTTATCTGCAATCTGAATACTGCAAACTAGTTTCACCTTGCTTCTTTAATAGTCAAATCAGTATCATAATACAAGATATAGGTTCCGTTATTTACATAACCTCCCTCTTCTTTTTTACGATATTCAAACTTATTTTCCACTTGTTCGGTTATCATAGTCTCAGCAGTTTCTTGATAGGTTTTATCTTGAGACAAACGCATCATGGTATCAAAAGTGATATCAAAACCTCGGATAGCAAATGTACTTGGATTGACTTTATTCTTTTTTCTATAACTCTGCATGAATAATTGAGCCTCTGGAGAGGTATTCTCGCGAGTTGCGGAAGGATACATTAAATGCAGTTTAGTCAAATTCTCAAAACTGATTTCATCAGTATCCAAAGTTTCATTTGGCTCCAAAATTACCAATTGCACTTGATAATTGGCCATTACACCGAGCATGGTGTTCATGGTATACTTTATCATTCCCGTATTAGCAGTTTCCAAAATAACATAATTAATTTTGTCCTTTACCAATAATTTTTTAAAACTTTCGACATCCAAACCTCCTGTTGCAGTTAATGGCGCAATTTTAACCTCTTTTTGGTTTTCTAAAATGTACTTTCTTATCGTTTCTTTTTTCTTGTCAATCACTGCAATTACATTGCCTTGTTTAGCATTCATAAAATCAAACATGGCGCTTTTCAAAACAGCTGTCGACACAATAGACTGGTATAAATTGGGCATCGGATTACCAGTATCTTTAGACAATGGTGAAATCACTGGAACATTATTTTGCGCAAACAAACTTGCCGTTTTTTCAACATTACTTTGATAAAATGGTCCAACTACTGCATCTGCATTGGCAAGATTGTTATCACTAAAAATAGAAGCAACGCTTGAAGTTGTTTTTGCCTCATTGGAATCAAAAATTTTCACATCCATAACAACACCAACTTGTTTAGCAGAATCTATTGCCATCAAAGCTCCCGAATAAAAATCCAAAGTCATATTTAGAAATTTATCATTATTCAATCGATTCACATTAGAACTGATAGTATCTCCTCCATTTTTTGCAATATTGAACGGTAGTAACAATACCAAAGTCTTTTTAATGTCACTGCTTTTTTTAGTTAAAACTACTTTTTGCTTAACTGAGTTCGATGCGATTTGATTTGATTTTGATGGCACTTTTAAAACCATTCCTTCTTGAACACCCGCGGATAAAGCAGGATTCAATTCAATTAATTGCTGTTGTGTCAATCCAAACATTTTTGATAAACTATAAAATGTTTCTTTTGGTTTCACCGTATAATCAATATAATTTACTGGTTCAGGAACACTGACAGCTACATGTTTTTCACTTACAACTTTTGTTTCGGCAGGAACAACTTTGGCGACAGGCTTTGACCCATTTCCTTTTATCAACAACTCATATCCAACAGCTAAATTAGCTACAATCTCGGGATTTTTCCTTTCTAATTCTTCAATTGTCATACCATATTGTTTAGCGATCGAATACTTGGTTTCCTTTGGCAACACTGTATGATAAACCACCACATTTTTTGCAACAACACTGGTTTTAGAAGTGTTTTTAGAAGGAATGTTCAAAATCTGACCTACTTGTAAACCGTATTTTTCTATATCTGGATTGGCTTTTTTCAAAGCTTCATCCGTTATATCGTATTTTTTTTCAATTCCAAATAGGGTTTCTTTAGCAACCACTAAATGTGTTTTTGGCTGCTGCTTAGCCGTTTTTGATGAAGTCACATTACTTTTCCCATTACTTTTTGGAATCAGCAATACGCTGTTGGGTTTCAATCCGTTTTGTGCATCAGGATTGAGTTTATAAATTTCATAAGGAGTGATTTTAAATTTTTGAGCAATTTGGCTCACTGTTTCTCCTTTACCTACAACGTATTTATCTATCTTTTCTTGTGAAAAACTCGAGGTTACTGAAAATAAAATAGTACAAAATACTACTGAAAAATAATTCATATTAGTGGGGTTCATGTGTGTTTTTTAGTGCAGTAAAAATACTGTGTTTATGGCAAATATTCCTTTTCGAGCTGTTAATTTATTCCTTAATTATGTTTTCACTGATTACATTAGCGATAAACATTTTTTCAAAAAGTGGCTTCCCTTGCTTTTGAATGCACTCGTATTGAGCTTCCTCTTTAGTAAAAGCAATCTTAGAATAAACGTTGTAGGCCAGTACATTCATATTATAAAAAAAATTAGCATCCAAAGAACCCGAATCAATTAATTTCTTAATAAAAGCATCTCTTTCCTTTGCTTCCTCAAATGTCCCAATTATGACATAGTAACCTGCTTTTAAATCCTTTATATTATCCAAAGTTTCAATTTTAATTGCTTTAACTTTAGTAGGTTGCTTGGCCAATTCATTTTTCATTTGATCAAAAGTAAGCGTCTTAGACGCCACTCCTGTTTTAGCTGCGGTTTTATTTTGAGACTCATAAGCCTTATTTTGGTAACTTTGATTTTTCAATTTGGCCAAATTATCGTCAAACAACCGAGCTTGTTTACTATAAAAAGTTGCCTTACTGATGTGCAGATTTAATTCAGATTTGCTTTCTCTATTTAAGGAATCCAGTTTCGTAATCAGCTTAATGTTATTCAAATCCCTAACACGTTGTTCCATTTCCATATTTTTCAAATCTACTGGAGTCAATTTCACAGATTTTTCATCGGCCGTTTTTGCTTTGCTGTTTTCTCGAATACTTTTTTTGTATTCTTGATTTTCTTCTACAACAATTCGCTCCGCTTTATCCATCAAACCGGAATATACTTTTCTGTTTTCGGCCAATTGTTTTTTAAGCTGTTGCGACAATTCATTGGTTTTTTGAATGTTCTCATTGGATATTTTTTGCAAACGAATCGATTCATCAAGATCAACCAATTCTGTTTTTTTTAAATCATTTAAATCTTTACCCATCGTCTTTACCAAAGAATCCAATTTAACCAAAAGAATTTCTTGAATGTTTTTATTGGCTTCCAAAACCATTTTAAGTTTTTCGGCAGAACCCTCTTTGGTATTGTCAATTTCTTTTAGATTTACCAAAAGACCATTTACATTAATCACCTTTTGATTGATTTCTTCTTGTAATATTAGTTTTTCTTTTAGGCTATTAATTTCTTTGGTATTAGCTTTGGATTTTTCAACCACAACTTGTTTTTCTGCCAAAGCAAGCATTAATTCTTCATTTTCATTGGTTGGCTTTACTTCGTTTACATTGATGGCCAATTTATTTCCTTCGGTCAATCCATTTACAATTTCTGGGTTTTGGGATTCTAATTGTTCTACAGTAATTCCAAATTGTTTCGCTATTGAATACTTGGTTTCTTTTGCTTTTACCACATAAAAAACAGTTTCGGCATTGATAACTCTAATTCTACCGTCAAGCGTTTTCTTTTTATTTGGAATTTTAATTTCTTGTCCAACCTGCAATCCGTCTTTTAAAATAGCCGAATTAGCTTTATCTAAATCTTCAACAGATACATTATAAAGCCTGGCAATACTAAATAATGACTCTTTAGGCTGAACTAAATGAGTGTTTTTTGCAATACCAGTTTCTGTTTTCTGAGTAGTATCTTGTGGTATAACTAATTGTTGTCCTACTTGTAATCCATTGGCTAAAGCTACAGCATTTGCACTTTGGATGGCTTCTACTTTTACATTATACTTGGTCGACAAACCAAACAATGTTTCTTTTGGGGCAACAATATGAGTAATTGTATTTTTTGATTGAGGAAGTAATTCTGGAACGTTCAGCATTTGGTTTTCTGCGATTCCGTTTTGGGCTTCTGGATTAAGTCTGTAAATTTCAGAAGGAGTAGTGTTGTAGTTTTGAGCGATTTGGGGGATTGTTTCGCCTTTTAAAACAGTGTGTTTTGTTGCAGATTGCTGTCCAAAAGAGACATTAGAAACAAAACCGATAAATAATAAAACTCTTAAAAGTCCTTTCATAAATATAATTTTAAAAATTAAGTCGTTACAAATGTAACGACTTAATGTTAAAAAAATTATATTATTCCCACTCAATTGTTGCTGGTGGTTTTGAACTTATATCGTAAACAACACGATTCACTCCTTTTACTTTATTGATAATATCATTCGACACTTTCATCAAGAATTCATAAGGAAGGTGTACCCAGTCAGCAGTCATTCCGTCTGTAGATTCTACAGCACGAAGTGCAACCACTTTCTCATAAGTACGTTCATCTCCCATAACACCAACACTGTTTACAGGCAATAAAATGGCTCCTGCTTGCCAAACTTTATCATACAATCCCCAAGATTTTAATCCATCGATAAAGACTTTATCAACATCTTGCAAAATTTGCACTTTCTCTAAAGTAATATCTCCTAAAATCCTGATGGATAATCCAGGTCCTGGAAAAGGATGTCTTCCTAACAATTCTGGATCAATTCCTAAAGTTGCTCCTACTCTACGCACTTCATCTTTGAAAAGCATGCGCAAAGGTTCAACCACTTTTAATTTCATATAATCCGGCAAACCACCCACATTATGGTGTGATTTGATAGTTGCCGATGGTCCTTTTACCGAAACCGATTCGATTACGTCAGGATATATAGTTCCTTGGGCTAACCAAGTAACATCTTCTATACGATGGGATTCAATATCAAAAACTTCGATGAAGGCGTTACCAATTGCTTTTCTTTTCAATTCAGGATCAGTAACTCCGGCCAAGGCATCATAGAAACGTTGAGAAGCATCTACACCTTTCACGTTCAATCCCATTCCTTCGTATTGATCTAAAACGCTTTGGAATTCATTTTTTCTAAGCAATCCGTTATTAACAAAAATACAATACAGGTTTTTACCAATTGCTTTATTCAATAAAACCGCTGCCACTGTTGAATCTACACCTCCTGAAAGACCTAAAACAACTTTGTCGTTTCCGATTCTTTCTTTCATTTCAGCCACTATTTCTTCAACGAAAGCATTTGGTGTGAAATTTTGAGGGACGTGGGCAATTTTTACCAAGAAATTCTCCAGCATTTTTGAACCATCCGTAGAGTGAAAAACTTCAGGATGGTATTGAATGGCATAAGTAGTTTCCCCTTCAATTTTGTAAGCGGCATATTCTACATCATGTGTACTGGCCAATTTCACTCCATTAGTTGGTAATGCTTTAATACTATCACTATGGCTCATCCAAACTTGGCTGTTTTCAGAAACACCTTCAAAGAAAATCTCATCTTCTTTGATATAAGACAAATTGGCTCTACCATATTCTCTAGTATTGGAAGCAGCTACTTCACCACCACTAAAATGAGATAAATATTGCGCACCGTAACATACGGCTAACATTGGTAGTTTACCTCTAATTTGTGATAAATCTGGATGTGGTGCATCTTCTCCTCTGACAGAGAAAGGGCTTCCTCCAAGAATTACGGCTTTATAACTTGATAAATCACTCGGAAAATGATTGTAAGGAAAAATTTCGCAGAATATATTTAATTCGCGAACTCTACGCGCAATAAGCTGTGTATATTGCGATCCGAAATCTAAAATAAGTACGTTGTGTTGCATGCGCAAAAATACTTTATATATTCGGATTTGAAAAATTGTATTTTGAAAAATTTTTATTTTATTTTTATCGAATAACTTTTCTTTATTTTAAGCAAAAGAGTTAAAAAAATTCAAGAAAAAGCAACAAAAAAGAAAAAATACACAATTTACAACTAATTATAAAAAAACAAAACCTACTATTAATTAAAACCAAATCTATGTACTATGGCAAAAAAAATCTACTACTTAGGCATACTAGGAATAGTATTGTTTGAAATTGCAAATGTTTATTTCATAATGCCAATGCCCGGAAGTCAAGAAATGAACAGTATTGATTTGGCTTATTTTTTATATTCATGGCGATGGATTTTTAGATTGGTTTTTATACTAATGTTACTTTATGGTTTTAAAGCTGCCTTTCAAAAATCCAAAATTCTCTCCCTTATATTTTTTGTTATCGCTATAGGAATTGGTTATGCCACAAATTATGTCATGGCAGCAGATTCGATGTTCCTCCAAACCCATAACCTAAAAATGAGTGATGCTTCAAAAAGTAAAATCAATACAAGTCGAATTGTTATTGGGATAACATATAAAGGAGAATCAAGAGCTTATCCGATACAATTTTTAGGATATCACCATCAGGTATTTGATACCATTGCTCAACATCCTATACTGGTAACGTATTGTACAGTTTGCAGATCTGGACGTGTTTTTGAACCAATCGTAAATGGCACAAAAGAAACTTTCAGATTGGTCGGTATGGATCATTTTAATGCAATGTTTGAAGACCAAACAACCAAAAGCTGGTGGAGACAAGCTACTGGTGAAGCTATTGCCGGAACTTTAAAAGGGCAATCATTACCTGAATTACCAAGCCGCCAAATGTCATTGAAGCAATGGTTAGCCTTAAATCCAAAAAGTTTAATTATGCAAATGGATAAAGGCTTCAAAACCGAGTATGATAGTTTAAGCAATTATGAATCCGGCAGAAGAAAAGGAAATCTAACAAGGAGAGACACGCTTTCGTGGAAAGACAAATCATGGATTGTTGGTATTACAGTTGACAATCAAAGCAAAGCCTATGACTGGAATGATTTTGTCAAGAAAAGAATCATTTATGATGTAATCAACAACAAACCTATTGTATTGATTTTGGCTAATGATAATACGAGTTTTATTGCTTTCGAAAGAAGCAGTAAAGAACAAAAATTCAATTTGACAAACACTGTTTTAAATGATGGTCAAAACGAATACACCTTTCTAGGCCAATCAAGAAACCCTTTAATTAGAGACCTTAAACCGATAAAAGCCTATCAAGAATATTGGCATAGCTGGAAGACATTCCATCCATTTACACTAAAATAACTTGTATGCTCTGGACCCAGCCACTATAATAATTCAACTCGAATACCGTTATGAGATAGAATTGAATTTTCCATTTATAGCATATATTCGCAAAAAAAATCCAAATCCTAAATCTTAACCTAAAATGAAATCTAAAAAAATTACAATTATTGCGATATTATCGCTGCTAGTCATTTCGTGTAATGCAGTTGATCAATTATTAACTTTCACCATTTCGAATCAAACTACATTCAAAATAAATAGTGGACTCCCTTTTAATTCACCTTTTGAAGTAGCTACTCCTGATGTTACCACGAACTCTACATCTGAATTTAAGAACAACAATACCAATGCAAATTTAGTCAAAGATGTAAAATTACAAGAATTAAAATTGAGTATCACAAGTCCTGCAGATAAAACATTTAGTTTTCTGAAATCGGTTCACATGTACATTTCCACAACCGCAGATGATGAAATAGAACTAGCTTTTCAAGATAATATTAGTTCAACTACAAATACAATCATTCTAACCTGTACTTCTCAAAAATTAGACAAATACATCAAGGCTTCCAGTTATAAAATAAGAACAACTGTAACTACAAAGGAAACTTTGACTCAAGAGACAACCATAAAAGCGGATATGAAATTTAAAGTTACTGCAGATCCTTTTTAATTGATCTCCAAAAAAGTTTCAAACTATTCTTTGACAAGAATAATGGTAGCTTTAAAACCTGTTCCCAGATTCCATTCACTAGCCGAAACCAGTTTTTTATCATCATCATAAACTCTGAATTCGGCTGTATTTGGACCAGAATCTCCTTGATTTAGCGCTTCAAAATCTATTTTATTAAATCCCTTTTGTAAAGCAATTTCAAATCCTTTAAAATTACTGTCCAGATACACTTGAGACTGAATAACAACTCCATTCAAGTAAACCCGAATTAAATCACCATCAACAAATTGTGCATCTCGATACATTACCTGTGCAGAAACTGATGTGGTTTTATAAGTACCTAAACTTTGATTACGACGGTAAGCAATTCCTTCCTGACGATCTGTTTTTTTGTTTAACTTATCTCTAATTTCATCCCCGGGATTGATAAACTCATTCTTTGGGATCATAGAAATTTCACTTTTTATTTCTAATTTATAATCCGTAATAGCATTCGGTGGATTTGGATTTTTATAAACATTGGGTGGAATAATAACTGGGAAATCAGTAGGCGGCGGAGTTTCCTTTTTTTCGGGTTTTGGTTTTATAGTAGCTGGTGGAATGCTCTTAAACTTTGTACTAGACTCAAATTGAGCATAAGTACAAGTTGTAAAACCTATTAGAAAAATAAATAAATAAATTTGCTTCATAGTATTAAAAAAGTAGGTTTTCTATTTTAAAACATTTCCAAAAATAAAAAAACAGCACTTATAAAATCACAAAACTAACATAATTTATTCCCTTTGGCTTGTTAAGATATTCTAAATTTAAAAAAAACAAAAAAACTCCATCTTCAAAACCACTGAGTATAAATCCTTAACAATTTAATACCTTTTTAATCATACAGCTTTTTTCCTTTTATTTAATTTAAAATATAGATTTGAAAAAAAATAAATAAATTTAAAAATGAAGACTTTTTTATTTAGTACCTGCTTGTTATTAATTTTTATTAATGCAAGTGGACAAACCAAAAATGAAGTGCTTTTTCAAGCAAAAATAGAAAACAGAAATTGGGATCATCTCTACATTAAAGACACCGATTATAATACAGTACAAATAATAGATATCGATAACGATGGCCTTTTCAAAGCTGACCTATCATCTATAAAGGATGGTTTGTATTTATTATTTGATGGCACTGAATATTTCAAAATCTATCTCAAAAAAGGATATGATTTACAAATTACGATGGATGCCAATCATTTTAGGGAAACAATTAAGTATAGTGGAACTGGATCTGATATCAATAATTTCCTAGCCAAAGAATCGGCTTATGAAGTTGATTATGATTATGGAAAACTATCCAGTGCCAAAACAAACAAAAAAATAGAAAAACTGATTGCTGAAAAAGAAAAGACAGCTATACATAGACTGAATGCAAACCCAAATTTTGACAAAGAATTTGTCGCCATCGAACTGGGCGCTTATAAATCGCATTCAGATGAATTAAAAAAATATTATGGCGAACTCCGTGAAATGAACTAACAGAAATTAAAATATCCCGGTTATTTTGTTATAAAAAAGAAATATACCTCCCAGAAAGCCTCTACTACAAATAGAGGCCTTTTTTTTAATTCTAATTTTTATAAATTGCGGACTTTAACAGAAAACCCGATGATTCGGGGAATACCGTGAAGAGCAATTAACAAATCTAAAAAACTAAATAATGAAAAGAGAAAACATCTTAACTGGTTCACCATGGGAAGACAAAATGGGGTATTGTCGTGCAGTTCGCATTGGAAACATCATTGAAGTATCAGGTACTGTTGCCATAATTGATACTGAAAAAGTAAAGGCGGATGATGCTTATGCACAAACATTAAACATCCTAGAAAGAGTAGAAAAAGTGTTAGAAGATCTTAACGCAGGAATGAAAGACGTAATTCGTACCCGAATATTCACTACGGATGTTTCTACTTTTGAAGCTGTAGCAAAAGCGCATGCCACTTTTTTTAAAGACATCAAACCTACAACAGGGTTTTATGGCATCAATCAATTGGTTGCTCCAGAATATTTGGTAGAAATTGAATTTACAGCAATTGCACCTGAATAATTCAAAATATAATACGAATTGTAATACTTTAGCATAAAATTTATTTTCAAAAAGTATTGCAATCGATGAATTTTCAAAAAATAAAACAACTAATGCCTATTACTATCAAATGGATTTTCATTTGTAGTTTGATAGGCATTTTTTCTGGTTCGGCCTCAGCCTTTTTCTTGGTTTCATTAGAGTATGTTACCCAAGTTAGGAATCACAACAATTGGATTATTTGGTTCTTACCTCTTGGTGGTCTACTTATTGGATATCTTTACTACTATTTTGATTCCAAAATCGCAAAAGGAAACAATTTGCTTTTGGAAGAATACAACAAACCCGAGAAAAAGATTCCATTTATGATGGCTCCATTGGTACTTGTGGGCACATTGATCACGCATCTCTTCGGAGGATCAGCGGGCCGAGAAGGCACTGCTGTGCAAATGGGAGGTGCCATTGCCGATTTGTTTTCCAAAATCTTCACACTGAATCATTCTGAAAGAAGAACATTGATTATTTTGGGAATCAGTGCTGGTTTTGCTTCGGTTTTTGGAACACCGCTAGCGGGAGCAATATTCGCTTTGGAAGTTGTTTTTTTTAACAAAATTAATTTCAGAGGCATTGTTCTTTCTTTTCTGGTAGCCCACATAGCATATTATACTGTTGAATTCTGGGAAATAAAGCACACTCACTATAGTATCCCCGCTGTTCCCGAAATAAATTTTACCATTTTATTTTGGATAAGTATTGCCAGTATTTTATTTGGATTAGCCGCTTTACTTTTTGCAAGAAGCACCCATTTTTGGGGAAAATTATTTTCCAAGAACATAAAATACCCACCATTAAGACCTTTCATTGGCGGTGTTGTATTAGCCATAACGATTTACTGTATTGGCACCACAAAATACATTGGACTAGGAGTACCAATGATTGTAAACGCTTTTTCTATTTATAATGCGCCGTATGATTTTCTTTTAAAAATACTTTTTACCGGATTTACACTTGGAGCTGGATTTAAGGGAGGCGAAGTAACCCCACTCTTTTTTGTGGGAGCTACACTGGGAAGTGCCTTGGCTGTAATTTTTCCTTTGCCAATAGCTTTATTAGCCGGAATGGGATTTGTCGCTGTTTTTTCGGGGGCGACTCACACTCCTATCGCTTGTACAGTTATGGGAATGGAACTTTTTGGTATGGAAAGTGGTGTTTACATTGGAATAGCTTGCATCATTTCTTACTTTTTTTCAGGTTCGATTGGCATTTACAAATCTCAAATTGTGAAAGGTCCAAAAGCGATTCTATACCAAAGTATTAGAAAAAAAGGATTGAAATATTTCTAAAATTATATAATTTGTTAATTTCTTAAATGATTTCAACTTTTAGTTTAAAAAATGTAATTTCGCAAACTATGAATACACACGACATACAAGCGATACAGTTGTTATTATCAACTCCAAAAAAAATTGCCATAATTCCGCATCGAGGTCCAGACGGAGACGCCATGGGTTCAACATTAGCATTATATCATTTTTTATTAAAAAACAATCACTATCCAACAGTGATTTCTCCAAATGATTTTCCCGATTTCCTAGCTTGGATGCCAGGCTCTGATTCGGTTAAAATATACGAAAAAAATAAAGAGGTTTGTACCAAAATCCTTGAAGAAGCTGAACTTATTTTTACTTTGGATTTTAATGCACTTCACAGAGTGGGCGAAATGGAACAGGTTTTAGAAAAACTTACCACTCCCTTTATCATGATAGACCATCATCAAAGGCCAGATGACTATGCTACTTATACCTATTCGGATGTTGCATTTGGCTCTACTTGCGAAATGGTGTATAACTTCATTTGCTTTTTAGGAAAAAAGCAAGATATTGATAAAACAATAGCTACTTGCATCTACACCGGAATCCTGACTGATTCTGGTTCATTCCGATTCCCAAAAACCACTGGAACAACCCACAGAATCATTGCCGAATTGATTGATCTTGGAGTTGAAAACAGTTTAATCCCAACATTATTATTCGATAATAGCTCTTATAACCGTTTGCAATTACTCGGAAGAGCATTGCAAAACATGAAAGTGATGATGGATCATAAAACATCTTACACTTCATTAACACAAGAGGAATTAAACAGTTTCAATTATATAAAAGGGGATACCGAAGGTATTGTCAATTATGGTTTAAGTATAAAGGGCATTGTCTTTACCGCTATTTTCATCGAAAATAAAGAAGAAGGAATCATCAAAATTTCTTTCCGTTCACAAGGTGATTTTGATGTAAATCAATTTGCCAGAGATTATTTTCAAGGCGGTGGCCACAGTAATGCGGCAGGTGGAAAATCAGAAGTTTCGATGGAAGAAACATTACATAAATTTGAAAGTTTAGTACAAAATTTAAAAATATAATAGCCCATGAACTATTTCAAAGTATTACTAATTGTATTATTTGCTACTGCGTTATTCACAGGTTGCAAACAACACCAGGAAGCCAGAAAACCAATTTCACAATCATCTGGAAGCTTCATGAAACAATCAATAGCCCGAAATAAAAAAATGATCGCTGGAGAAGAAGACCAAATCGAAGCTGTGATAAAAAGCGATCCTACCAAAAAATACATAGCCTCCAAAAAAGGCTATTGGTATTATTATGAAACCAGAAATCTAACCGATAGTCTAACTCCCAAAAAAGGAGATATTGCTTTTTTTGATTATGAAATAAAAGATTTAAAAGGCAATATTATTTATTCTCAAGAAGAATTAGAACCTCAAATCTATAAGGTAGATAAACAGGAAATTATGATGGGATTGAGAGATGGAATAAAATTAATGCGCAAAACAGAGAAAGTACACTTTCTTTTTACCTCACACATGGGATATGGTTACCATGGTGATAACAATAAAATAGGAACGAATCAACCTTTATTTTGTACCGTAACACTGCGCGATTTTATGCCTGAATCAAAGTATAATTCGCAAATCCAACCCAATGTTGTTGCAAAAGCCATCACGCCAACACCAATAAAACCTATAAAACCAAAATCAACTATAAAAGATACGTTAACAAACTAAAAGAAAAGCAGAATGAAAAAAAACATTTTATTTGCACTACTAGTAATTACAAGTTTAATTTCCTGTAACAAAGAACACAACAATTTACCCGATGGTTTATATGCCGAAATAGAAACAAACAAAGGAAGTATCTTATTAGAATTAGATTATAAAAAAGCCCCAGTAACTGTTGCTAACTTCATAACATTGGCAGAAGGCGAAAATGAATTTATCGTCAATGACACTTTGAAAGGGAAACCGTTTTATAACGGATTGAAATTTCATAGAGTTATCAAAGATTTTATGATTCAAACTGGTGATCCATTAGGAACAGGATCTGGAGATACTGGATACAAATTCAAAGACGAATTTTCTGATTTAAAATTTGACAAAGGAGGCATTTTGGCCATGGCCAATAATGGACCTGGAACCAATAGCAGCCAATTTTTTATCACACATCTAGAAACACCATGGCTTGATGGAAAACACACCATTTTTGGCCATGTAGTGAATTACAATCTTGAAGTAGTAAATAAAATAGAACAAGATGATTTTATAAAAAGTGTATCTATCATTAGAAATGGTGAAGAAGCTAAGAAATTTGATGCAAAAAAAACTTTTTATGACTATTTCAAAATAGAATCTGAAAGTCAAAAACAAAAAGTAGCCGCTGAAGCAGCAGCCAAAAAAGAATATGAAGCCAAATACAAAGCGGTTTGTGAACAAAAAGCAACTTCTTTTGTAGCCTTAAAAAACAAATCTGCAAAAACAGCAACTGGACTTCAATATGTAATTACAAAAAAAGGAAGTGGCAAAAAACCAGCTATGGGTTCTACCATATACATTCATTATGCCGGATTTTTAGAAAATGGAACTTTGTTTGATTCAAGTCTTGAAGATGTATCTAAAACTTTTGGAAAGTTTGATCCAGCAAGAGCTGCAGCAAAACAATATATTCCAATACCTTTTCAAGCCGGGAGAAAAGACGGTTTGATTCCTGGTTTTATTGAAGGAATAGAAAAAATGAGTTTTGGAGACAAAGCTGTACTCTTTATTCCCTCACATCTTGCTTATGGAGAAGCTGGAGCAGGAGATGTAATCCCGCCAAATACCAATATCATTTTTGAGATTGAGTTAATGGAAAAAATGCCAAACTAATTCAAAACTAATTGACACTTAAATTTTATAAAATGAAATCTAAAATCGCATTATTACTCTTTTTAGGGTTGTTTAATTTACACGCACAAAATACAAAAAAGGCGGTTACAACTAAAAAAACTACATCAACTGTAAAAGCTCCTGTTGCTGCCGAGGGCATTTTTGCCACTATAGCAACCAACAAAGGAAATATAACCGTTGAATTGTTTTATAAAAAAACGCCCATTACAGTCGCTAATTTCATATCGTTGGTCGAAGGCAAAAATCAATTTGTAACCTCCGAAAAACTAAAAGGAAAACCATTTTTTGATGGTTTAAAATTCCATAGAGTCATCAAAGACTTCATGATTCAAGGTGGTGATCCGGATGGCAATGGATCAGGAGGCCCTGGTTATGCATTCAAAGATGAATTTACTGATTCAAAATTTGACAAAGCTGGAGTATTGGCTATGGCCAATTCTGGACCTGCGACCAATGGAAGTCAATTTTTTATTACTCATAAAGATACGCCTTGGCTAAACGGAAAACATACCATTTATGGCCAAGTAACACAAGGCATGTCAGTTGTAAATGCCATTGCGCAAGATGATGTCATTACAAAAATTACTATCACTAGAAAAGGAGATCAAGCCAAGAAATTTGACGCCGCTAAAGTCTTTACCGGCTATTATGGAAATAAAGCTGTTGAAGAAAAATTAAAAGCTGAGAAAGAAGAGAATGAAAGAGCTGCTGCAAATGCAATTGCTCTAAAAGAATTTGCTAATGGTCAAACAACCGTAAGCGGATTAAAATACATTGTCTTAAAAGAAGGCACAGGTGTGATGCCAACGGTAACAAGTAATGTTAAAGTACACTATACAGGATCTTTTGTTAATGGTAAAGTTTTTGACAGCAGTGTTCAACGTGGAGATCCAATTGATTTTAATTTAAATCAAGTAATTAAAGGCTGGACAGAAGGGCTTCAATTGATGAAGGAAGGTGCGAAATACAAATTTTACATCCCTTATACTTTAGCGTATGGCGAAAGAGGTTATCCAGGTGCTATTCCTCCGAAAAGTGATTTAATCTTTGAAGTGGAATTGATAAAAATAAATCAATAAAACCTAAAAATTACGCAAAAAAATAAACCCGACAATTTTTTTAAAATCTGTCGGGTTTTTTACACAAAACAATCGGCATTATTTTTTAAACTTCCAGTCAAATTCGTCTTTGTCATTGATTATTGCTCCAATTTCGAATTTAACGACCTCTTCAAATTCGGTTTGAAGAATAATCCAATTCTCTTCATTAAAGTAGTTTTCGAAAGTATCAAATTCTTCCTGCGTAAATTTGGTTATCCCTTTTTGCGCCAAATCTTTTTTGACATCCGTTATTTTTCTATTGATTATTTTATACCCAAACAACTCCAAATTTGGACTTGAAGCTACTAAATATCCCAATTTTAATTCTTCTTCCTGGTAAAAAGTCAAGCGAATTTTAAGTTCATTATAAACAAAAATCACGTTATCATCTTCGTCTTTGTAATTTTTATTGGGTTTACCGTAAATAGCAATAACATCATTTTGTTTCATTCCGAAAATGAGTTTATCAATTCCGTTTTTAGGGTTTATTTTCATTGTTGTTTGTTTTAATTTATTTCCTCCTTACAGCTCGCAAAGATATTGTTTTTTTAAGGGAACTGTATTTTTTGAAGACAAAACCAATTCATCCCTTTATTTAAAACAAACAAATCCTGACTAAAAATTACTAAATCGCAACTCTATAGTTATACTATTAAAACCGAAAATTTGCTCTACTAAAAAAATTACTGTCAAAAAGAGACTTTAAATATTTTCACCTGTGATCCATTTAATTAGCATAATCTAAATTCTTTGCAAATCAAATTAAAACAAAGTATCAAATTGAATGTTTTTCTAAGATGATTTAAAAAAATAAACCTTATTTCTTATAAAATAAATTTCAAAAAAAAATAAATAGCGATATTACTACATAATAAATAAAAAAATGATTTTCATCGATAAAAAAAGCAATAAAATCGATATATTTATTTATTTTGGTGCGATTATTGAATCACATCAGTAAATCATTATTTAAATTTAAAAAAAGATTTAAATAACAATATAGCAAACAGATATGAATACTTTTTATAAAATAAATAAATGGTTAATTGGTTTACTAATAGCAGGAAACCTAATTTACGGCCAGAACCAAAATTCACAATCTATAGCCATTTTAAAAATCGAACTTCAGAAAACGACCATTGATACGACCAAAATCAAAATACTTAACGAAATTTCAGCAATTTATAAATATTCTAATGCTCCAGAAGGGATAAGCTACGGGAAAAATGCATTAGCGTTAGCCGAAAAAATACATTGGAAAAAAGGGATTGCTACAGCAAATAAGAACCTAGGTATTTGCAACCTAACTCAATCCTATTATACAGAATCCTTAAGCCATTTTCAGAAAGCCTTGCAACTATATAAAGAACTACAGAACCAATCAGCGATTTCGGGAACACTCAAAGATATGGGACTCGTCTATTTGGCACAAAAAAAATATCCAGAAGCTCTTTCGTACTTCAATAAAGCATTAAAAATAAATCAACTTAGCGACAATAAACGCTTAATGGTATACAACTACAATGATATTGCTGATGTATATTTCAAACAAAATAACAATTCAAAAGCGCTTTACCATTACAGCCAATCTATTACAATAAATGAAAACTTAAAGGATAATAATGGCCTTGCCTATTGCTTCAGTCGTATTGGCGAAATTTATTCAACTAAAAAAGAATACTCAAAAGCCCTAAGTTATTTATCAAAAGCTTTAGAGAAATACGATAAAAATCAAATTGAAAACATTGACAACACACTCAGGCAATTGAGCAATGTATATCTTTTGATGTCACAGGCAGATGCAAAAAACAAAAAAAAATATGTTGCCCTTTCAATAAAAACATTAGAACGAATATCATCCAAACAAGAACAATATTCACAATCAGTAGATTCATTAAAGGAATTACTAAAAAAATCTACCGTCGACACAACCAAAATCAATATTCTAAATAGAATTGCCAGCAGCTACTTTTATACCAACCCTAAAGAGGGAATTCCATACGGAGAAGCGGCACTTCGATTAGCCATAAAAATTCATTGGAAAAAAGGAATTGCGTTGGCAAATGATCATCTTGGAGTATGCCAATGGGTACTAACAGACTACCCAAAAGCCATTAACTATTTTTACAAATCATTATCCAGTTATGAAGATTTAAAAGACCAAAATGGTATTTCTGGAGCTTATAATAATTTAGGATTAGTTAATGTTGAAATAAAAAAATACAATCAAGCTTTTGCATATTTCAATAAAGCTTACGCTATTAACAAAAAAACAAACAATAAAATTTTAATGGTTTACAACCTAAATAATATTGCTGTAGCTTATTCCGATAAAAAAAATTACGCTAAAGCTCTTGAATATTACAATAAATCAAAAGACTTAAACTTTTCCATGTATGATTCAAATGGTTTAGGATACTGCTACTCCAAAATTGGAAAAATTTATTCCGATCTAAAAGAATATTCAAAGAGTATTTACTACTTCAAAAAAGCATTAAACAACTACGATAAAGGCCAAACTTATAACATTGGAAATACCTACATTGAAATGGGAATTTCATATCAAAAAATGGCTTTAGAAAATTCAAATAAGAAACAATTATTAGCTGAGTCCTTTAAATACTTAAATAAGGCTCTCCATCTATTTTCAGAAATAGGCATGTTTGACCGATTAAGTAAATGCTATTTTGAACTTTACAAAACTAAAAAGGAACAAGGTAATTTCAACGAGGCTTTAAATTATTTTGAAAAACACAATACTATTAAAGATTCATTATTTTCAAATGAAAGCCAAAACAAACTAGCCAATTTGCAATCCAAACGAGAAATCGATTTAAGAGACAAACAAATTGAAATTCAAAAACTTAAAATAAATAGTAATTCCAGAAAAGTATATTTGTTAGTTACCATGACCATTTCAATTGCTTTGCTCTTTGTGTTATTTTTCTGGTTGTATGTTTCCAAAAGAAGTACAAATCAATTGTTATTGGACAAAAACGAAGAAATACAAAATATCAATAAACAAAAAGACAAATTCTTCTCGATCATTGCTCATGATTTGCGAGGTCCCTTTAATGGCTTTTTGGGATTGACAGAATTACTAGCCGAAGATATCGATGACATGGACAAAGAAGAAATTCAGTTTGCGGCCATCAATATGAGACGATCAGCACACAATCTGAATAATTTATTGGAAAACCTATTAGAATGGTCTAGAATGGAACAGGGTTTAATTACTTTTTTGCTACAAGAAAACAAACTACTCACTGTAGCCTCGGAATGTGTTAGCATGTTACAAGACGCTGCCAACAAAAAAGAAATCAAAATAAACACCACAATACCAGAGGACACAAAAGTTTATGCAGACAACAATATCCTTCATGCAGTAATTCGAAATATTTTGTCAAACGCTATTAAGTTTACTCCAACAAAAGGAACTATAAACATTGAAGGAAAAGAAAATGATGCCAATACCACCATTTCCATATCCGATACTGGAATAGGAATGAATGCCAAAATACTCAAAAACATATTTCAACTTGATGTCAAATCGAATAGAATTGGAACCGATGGCGAGCCTAGTACTGGATTGGGCTTAATTCTTTGCAAAGAATTTGTAGAAAAACATGGTGGTAAAATTTGGGTAGAAAGTGAAGAAGGGGAAGGATCTACATTTCATATTAGCTTCCCCAAAAAAAACAATACAGTCAATCTCATTTAGGCATTCAAAAATAAACAAAATGAAAAAAGTTATATTTTTAATGAGTTTTCTTCTTGTAATTGTAAGTTGCTTTTCTCAAAAAAGCCAACTAAAAGAAATTGACTCTTTAAAAGTACTTTTAAATAAAACAACAGTAGATACCACAAAAATAGATCTATTGAATCGCTTATCTACCGCTTACTATTATATTGACTCAAAAAAAAGTTTACAATATGCCAAATCAATCTACAGCCTTTCAAAAAAAAATAAACTACACTAAAGGAATAGCTCTTTCGTACAATAATTTTGGCGTCTATTATAAACTAAAATCTGATTTCCCAAAAGCATTAAAATACAATTATAAATCGCTTCACATATATGAAAGCCTTTACGACAAAAGTGGTATTGCAAAAACAAATAATGGTCTTGGAACAATCTATGTTGAATTTAAAAATTACAAATTAGCATTATCTTGTTATAACAAAGCACTAAAATCCAGTCAAGAAATAAACGACAAAAAATCAATTGCTACTTACTTAAACAATATTGGAGATGTCTATTTGAGAGCGAAAGTATTCGCAAAAGCTTTATACTACTTCGATAAGGCCATTAAAATGAATGTGTTTGAAAAAAACAGTTACGAAGCTGGACTAAACTACACCAATATTGGCATTACTTTAAACCGCCTTAAAGAGTATAAAAAATCTATAAAATTTTGTACCAAATCCGCTTTAATTTATAATAATGACTCAAGTATATTCAATGCTTATAATAAATTGGAGCTAGGCATATCCCATTATTATCTTGCAATTGCAGAACAAAATAAAATAAAAAAAAATCAACTTTTACAGCAATCCTTAGACTATACTAATGAGGCTTTAAAAATCTTTGAAAGGGAAGAATCTCTAATCGACATAAGAGATACCTATTCTTATTTATCTAAGATTTATAAAGCTTATGAAAAAACAGAACAAGCACTTGCGTTTTTTGAAAAAAGTTCAAATCTTAACGATTCTATTTTTTCAAATGAAAACAAAATACAAATAGAATTTCTAAAATCGCAAAGAGAAATCGAACTCAGAAATAAAAAAATAGAGATACAAAATCTTAAAATAAAAAGTGATTCTGCAAAAGTTTACTTATTATACACCATAATTTCAACAGTAATAATCTTGCTCAGTTTATTTCTGTGGTTGTATTTATCCAAAAGAAAAATAAATTTAAAATTAAAGAAAAAAAACAAAATCATATCCAACATCAATAAACAAAAAGACAAATTTTTCTCAATCATAGCCCATGATTTACGAGGCCCATTCAATGGTTTTCTGGGATTGACTGAACTATTAGCCGAAGACATAGATGACATGGACAAGGAAGAAATCCAGTTTGCCGCTATAAACATGAGAAATTCAGCCAAAAACTTGAACCTACTGCTAGAAAATTTATTAGAATGGTCTAGAATGGAACAGGGTTTAATTCCATTTTCACCACAAAAAATAAATTTAACCGAAGCGGTAAAACAATGTACTGCAACCTTACAAGATGCTGCAAACAAAAAAAACATCCTAATTGAAACTAATATAGATAAAAATATTTCGGTTTTTGCAGATTACCACATTTTACAATCTGTCATTCGAAATATTTTATCTAATGCTCTAAAATTCACCCCAAAAAATGGAACAGTAAAAATACAAGCTCGAGAAAACCAAAAAAATACTGTCATTTCAATTATCGATTCGGGAGTAGGAATGGATACCAAAATGGTCAAAAACATATTCCAACTTGATGCAAAAAACAATCGAATTGGAACCGATGGTGAGCCAAGTACTGGATTGGGACTGATATTATGTAAAGAATTTGTAGTAAAACACGGAGGCAAAATCTGGCTAGAAAGTGAAGTAAATAAAGGCTCCATATTTTATTTTAATTTTCCTCATGCTATTACATAATTAAGTGTATTTTTGAAAAAAATACCACCTGAATGATTCAAAAAATTACTCTACTTATCTTTTTTGTTTTAATACTTTCTTTTACTCCAATTTCAGCACAAAATGCTGCCTACAAAACTATTGATTCATTAAAACTAGAATTGAGAAACTCAAAAAACGATTCTGATAAAGCTCTTTTATTAACAAAACTTTCTTCTTATTCCGAATATATAGGTCCTGATGAAGCCATCAATTATGCCAAAAAAGGACTTTATTATGCTCAAAAAACAAAAAATGAAAAACTGATTGGAGATGCCTATGGAAATTTAGGCACAGCGTATGAAATAAAATCAGACTATGCCCATGCTTTGAAAAATTTATATAAAGCACTAACAATTTTTGAAAACCTGAATGACAAAACAAAATTAATTAGCATATTCAACAACCTCGGATTAATTTACATTGACCTTAAAAACTATCCGGAAGGACTGATTTTTTATAATAAAGCATTACGATTAAGTTATCAGTCAAAAAAAGAAAGAAATGTTTCTTTGCTTTTAAACAATATTGGTGATGTCTATCTGCAAAAAAAGGAATATAAAAATGCGCTAAACTATTTTTACAAAGCACTAATAATAAACAAAAAGCTTGAAGATATTGAAGGAATAGGGTTAAATCTTTCTAATATAGGCATCTGTAATATAAACCTAAAAAATTACGAAAAAGGGATTGAAATGTTAAACAAATCAATCGCTACTTATGATGACGTTTCAAGTTTGTTCAATACATATAACATTTATGATCTAGGGAGAGCCCATTACTTGATGTCACAAGATGACAAATACAAGAATGACAAAAATACACATATTGAGAAATCCATTCGTTTACTTGAAAATGCTTTACAAAACTTCAAAAAATACAACTCCTTAAAAGACATACAGGAAACTTATTTTTATCTGTCCAAAGTAAATAAAGTCAAAGGTAATTTTGCTGTAGCATTAGACTGTTTTGAAAAATATTCCGAGATCAAAGATTCTATCTTTTCTAAAGAAAGTAAAAAAAAGTTAGCTAATGTTAAGTTCCAAAGAGAAATAGACTTAAGGGATAAACAAATAGAAATTCAAACCCTTAGAATAAATAGTGAAACCCGTAAAGTCTATTTATTAATTACAATATCTATTTCCGTTGCCGCTTTACTGGGACTTTTTCTTTTTTTATACGTATCCAAAAGGAAAAACAACCAACTCCTTAAAGAAAAAAACATATTAATTTCTAATATTAACGCTCAAAAAGATAAATTTTATTCTATTATAGCACATGATTTGAGAGGCCCTTTCAACGGCTTTTTGGGACTAACCGAGTTAATGGCCGAAGATATCGATCTTATGTCAAAAGATGAAATAAAATTTGCGGCTATTAACATGAAAAGTTCTGCCCAAAATCTTTTTAATCTTTTGGAAAATTTATTGGAATGGTCCCGCATGGAGCAAAATCTAATTCCATTTGATCCACAAGAATATCCATTAAAACAATTTGTTCTGGACAGTATTATAACATTAAACAACAACGCTGATAAAAAAGGAATAAATATTAGCACTAACATACCAAATTCCATAGAGATATTTGCAGACAAAAACATGTTACAGGCGATCATTCGTAATGTCGTTTTAAACGCAATAAAGTTCACCCAAAAAAATGGAGCTGTTACTATTCAAGGAAAGCAGGAGGGTAAAAATACAATTATAACTGTTTCCGATAATGGTATTGGCATGAGCCCTAAAACGATTCAAAACTTATTCAACCTGGATGGACAAAACAATCGAATTGGAACTGACGACGAGCCTAGTACAGGGTTGGGTTTAATTTTATGTAGAGAATTCATAGACAAACACAAGGGTAAAATTTGGGTTGAAAGCGAAGAAGGAAAAGGAACTACTTTTTACATCAGTTTCCCAAATAGGGATTCTAACCTAATTTAATTCATACTAATTTTTTTTGCTTTTTAATCAGAACTAATACGAAACAAAAGTCTTATCTAAAAAGACTATTGCTATTCTAACCCTTGCTACGATTATATCTTCATGTGCTTTAAAAACAGATGCTCCACCTGCAAATATAAATGGCGTATGCTCAGATGAAAACTCCAGCAATTTTAAAAATTGCTCTGTGATAATTGCGCAAGATTGTAATAAAATCATCATGAATCATTACCTTGAATTTAAAGGCACCAAAATGGTCAAATATAATATTGGAGAAATAAAACACACGTCTGCTACCCATGATGTTATTGTTATCAAAGCAATAAATACCAGGATAGAAACCAAAGAAAAACATTTTCTAACCTTAAATAAACAAGAAGATACTTTATGAGGTACTTATAAAGATGAACAAGGCAAAAATAAACCAATTGTATTCTCTAAAATAAAATACAATTTTAAAACACATAAGCATTACAAATTTTATCAACTAGCGACTGTAATAAAATCGATTATAATCTTGATTTCAAATTTTCTTTGACCTCATCAAACCATTCGTATTTAAGAATACTCAATATAATACTGTCTCTACGAACATCGCTGCCTAATGTTGGCATATGGCTACGCATAACACCTTCTACTTTACAACCTATACTTTTCATGGCTGCAATACTTCGTTGATTGTTATTATCGGCACGAAATTCTACGCGCTCCATTCCCAATGTTTCAAATGCAAATTGTAGTAAAAGGTATTTGCAGTGTTTATTGAGGCCAGTACCTCTAAAATCTTTACCATACCACGTGTACCCCAATTGCAGGGTTTTGAAGCCCATATTGATATCATAAAAACGAGTACTTCCAGCGTATTTTCCCGATTTTTTATCCAAAACAATAAAAGGGAATTCGGTTTGATCTTCTTTATTTTTTAGAGCAATTTGAATATAGTTTTCCAGATTTTCTTTTCCATTGGCGCGAACTAAAGAGTATTCCCAGGTTTCGGGTTCATGGAGTGAAATATCCAATAGATTATTAACATCAGTTGCTTGAAGAGCACGAAGCAAAACCATTTCGTCTTCGAGTATAACATCTTGGGGAAATTGAGAAGTTGGCATTATCTTTTTTTTTTTTTGCTAATGTATAAAAAAAAGACAAATTACAGCCTTTTTACAAATACCCACTGATGTCATAGCCCAGATAAAATGAAAAGCCCACAGTATAAAAAACTATTTTTTCTTGTTATAAAAGAGCGACCAAGGAAGCTCCTTTTATGACTTAGAAAAAATGGTATTTTATGCGCGGACTTGTAATGGATAGCTGGATGAAGCTCCTGGAATATTACTCGGTCATTTCATCATAACGCTCTGGAACTTGAGGATCGTAGAGCGGACATTTGAATTCGGCCATGGTATCTACAAGTAAATTCATAGTTTTACCCTCTGTACCGTAACAATCTATTTTAACACTTTGCGGAGTTGTTTTTACATGAAAAGCTCCTTTGCCATTTGGATTTTTCCAACTGTTTTCATCTACTTTTTCCCAAGTTGAAAACACGGAATTAATTCTATTCATAATAACAGTAATAGGTAGCTCTTCAAGACCTTCAACTTCTTGCTGGTCGTCAATAGCTTCGTACACCTCATGATGATTCAAATAAACTTCGTCCAAGTATTTCCAAAATAGCAATTCGTACATAGTATTGTTTTATTATATTAATACTCGAAAGTACCGTACTCACTAGTAATTGTTAATTTTTTGGAATCAGAATCTTCTACTCTACCCACGATTTGGGCATCGACATTGAATGCTTTTGAGATACTGATAATATCTTGTGCAATGTTTTCCGGTACATATATTTCCATTCTATGTCCACAGTTGAATACTTGATACATTTCTTTCCAATCCGTTTTGGATTGTTCTTGTATCAATTGAAATAAAGGCGGAACTGGAAATAAATTATCTTTTATAATGTGAAGATTTTGTACAAAATGCAAAATTTTGGTTTGTGCACCTCCACTACAGTGTACCATTCCGTGAACTTCCTTCGATGTATATTTGTCTAAAATTTTCTTGATTATAGGCGCATAAGTTCTTGTTGGAGAAAGCACTAACTGACCCGCATCTATTGGTGAATTTTCAACAGCATCAGTCAATTTTACTTGACCGGAATAAATCAATTCACTAGGAACAGCCGCATCAAAACTTTCTGGATATTTGTTGGCCAAATAGTTGCCGAATACATCATGTCGAGCAGAGGTTAGTCCGTTGCTTCCCATTCCTCCGTTATAGCCTTTTTCGTAAGTAGCCTGACCAAAAGAGGCCAACCCAACGATAACATCACCTGCTTTTATATTCGCATTATCAATTACTTTGGAGCGTTTCATTCTAGCCGTTACGGTAGAATCTACAATAATGGTTCTCACCAAGTCACCAACATCGGCAGTTTCTCCACCTGTGGAATGAATAGTTACTCCAAAAGAATCCAATTCTTTTATGAGTTCTTCGGTACCGTTAATAATAGCAGATAAAACTTCGCCTGGAATTACATTTTTATTTCTTCCAATAGTAGAAGAAAGCAAAATATTATCGGTGGCACCTACGCACAATAAATCGTCAATGTTCATGATTAAAGCATCTTGAGCAATGCCTTTCCAAACCGAAATATCTCCTGTCTCTTTCCAGTACATATAGGCCAAAGAAGATTTTGTCCCAGCACCATCTGCATGCATAATCAAGCAATAGTCTTCGTCCTGAGTTAAATAATCAGGAACAATTTTACAAAATGCTTGAGGAAATAAACCTTTGTCAATATTTTTAATGGCGTTATGCACATCTTCTTTGGATGCCGAAACACCGCGTTGTGCATATCTTTTTGAAGTATCTGAACTCATTTTTTTAGTTGTGTGTATGTTGGGCAAAGATAATTTTAATGTAACAATTATACAATTATATAAGGAATCAATTTTAATGGCAATTATAATGGCAAATTTCTGAAATCTGAAATCTGAAATCTTAATTCTGAAATCTGAAATTCTCTTCTAATTAGCTACAATTTCAATTTCTACTCGACGATTTGCTTCGCGTTCTGCTTCTGTTTTTTCGGGTAAAGGATACAATGGTTTTGTACTTCCATAACCAACAAAGGTCATTCTGCTTTTCTCAATACCATTATATTCTAAAAATTTACAAATGGCTTTAGCTCTTTGCGTACTTAAATCCCTAACATCTTTTTGCACACAGCAAATATGTCCTTGAATTTGTATTTTTAAATTTGGACAACTTTTCATTACAGCCAACAGTTCAAACATAACCGATCTGGATTGAGGCATAATCGCAAAAGTGTCTACAAAAAAATTCATGCTTTCCAGTTTAATCTTTTCCCCTACATTAGCAACACTAACTTTTTTCATAAAAACAGTGTCTACTTTAATGTTTGCTGTAGAACCGTCTGGGTTTTCATAAATATAAATATCCGAAAATTTTATGTTTGGTTTTTTCTTTTCTACTACCACTGCTTTCCTAAAGCCAATTATTTTTTCTTCATTCACAAAATCTTTTGGCAGAATATAATAAAGCGTAACTTTTCTGTTTTCTGCCTTAATAGCAGACGATGTATGCAGCTCTCCGAAATTTCTAGTCTTGAAATCTTCTCTAATTTTTACTTTGTTTTTAATGGCATTAAATACATAATCGATTCTTTTTTTGGCTAAAGTATCATTATATCCTACTGAACCTTCTTCATCACAAAAACCATAAGCACCAACAACTTTAACTTCCTTGTTCGCTACCAGCCATTGGTTCAATTTCAATAATTCGTTTTTTTGCAAAACAAACTTATCACTATCAAAAAAAAATGAAATTTGTTCTTGAGCGAAGACACAGGAAACCGTAAAACTAAATAGCAACGTGATTAAAAACTTCATAATTTGGGGATTTATTCCTCAAATTTACAATAAAACTTATTGGATTGTCCAGCAACTTGAATTAATTAAGAAACTAAATTACACTTCAACGTCTTTAAATTTATGCAATTTGGCATACCGGATCAATTGAGTAAATGTTTCGTCATCCAGTACCGGGATTTCTAGAATAGAATTCAATAAAGAGGTGTTATATTGTTTGGCACTAGAAACAAGGTAAGGTTTGAGGTGCTTCCCTATACTCTCATAATATAATTTTTCGGTAGTGTTTTGATATTCAAAATCGGGTGTGTCTTCTATAATAGTGTAATTGTTATATCCAACTTCTTTCATAATCAACTCTAAGCCTTTCACGAGGTTTAGACTTTTATGACTCACTATATTGAGCTGCTGTATATCGTCTCTTCTAAACACAGAAACAATCACTTTGGCCACATAATCGACCGGAATGATATTGAGCCCCGTTTTTTTGTTGATTGCAAAGCGGACATTTTCCTGTTCCGTTTTTCTTTGGGCCGCAAAATAAAAAAATTTGGCCAATAGATAGAAAACCATGTATTTCGAGATAAAATATTTATTTTCATCACTTAACATTTTCCCACAAATAACACTTGGACGCAAAATCTGATAAGGCAATCCTAAAGTTTTACATCGTTGTGCAACAAATTTTTCTGAATGAAATTTTGCGTTTTCATATGCGTTTCGATGTTTGGGAACAAAACCGAGATTATGAAAATCATTATCAACAATTCCTGAACGCTCACCAGAAGAAAAGGCAGTTCCGATATAAATGAATTTTTTGATAAAATGATGAAAATTATTTAAAATGAATTTGGTAATCTTCGTATTCTCTTCAAATATTTTATCGCGATGTTCCTCATCTGTTGATAAATTGACATATCCAGCCGAATGAATAAAATAAGCTCCATCTATTTTATTTGAAAAGCTTTCTTTAACCGAGTCTAAATCGGTATCTACAATTTCTATATATTCGTCGAGCTTTGTAGTTCCTATGTCTTTTAGAAATTGCGGAGCATAAGTACTGGTAAGCAAATTGTTTATTCTATTCAAAGCAGTTCTCTTTTTCTTGCTTCTGGAAATCAAAATAAGTTTGCCATCAATAGATTCTTTGATAAATAATTCGAGGATTTCATACATAATCTGAGAACCCAAAACACCTGTCGCACCTGTTAGTATTATTTTCATCGGAAGTAGTTATTTTAATTGAACAATAAATTCGATTAATTAACGAAATGATAAGAATATAATAAGGGGCCTAATTTTCAAGAAATTGATGATCAATTATTTAAATACATTTCTTATACTTGAAAGTTGAGTAAAGTTAAGGTTTTTTTTTGTGCTATATACCGTTTTTAAACAAACTTCGATTCAAATACACAACCCTTTTGTCGTAAAAACCCTTTATACAAAATATATTTAATCAATACTTTCTGAATTAATTTTGATTTGCGCTTAACTCTTAAATAAAGCAGCTTTTAAGTTAAAATATTGCCGTTTTTAAGGTAAAATACTTTAGATACTGATTAAACCTAAATTATTCTACATTTTTTGGTTTTTGTAAAAATTTATTAACACGTATTTATCTGATTATTAATAAGTTATGTTAATTTTTAATGAATAGTTATTTAGATTTTACATGTAAGCCAATTCGCATTTTGGTCGTATTTTGTCGTTTATATTGATCCTATAGTCGGAGATTTAACGATTTGTAAAGCTTATTTTTTTATTATTAATTAATTTTATACCGTCACTCTTAGAAGTGATTTTGCCCATCCAAAAGGATGAGCATAAGGTAAATAAATGAATTGGTTATTATTCTTTGACAGTTGAATGCATTGATATTATTTTAGTTTGTTTCAAAATAGAAATATTTGAATAAAAAAAGCAAAAAACAATCAAAACAACAAAACTATTTAAGAATAAGATCTTAGACTTCAGTATTTTAATTTGAAGTTTGTCATTTTGCTGCAAGTGCTGTTTTCTCTAAAGACACATTTTCAGTTTTTAATCTATTTTGCATTAATTCATTTTTTTGGAAGCATTTTTTGAAATTAAAATTTTTGATTTTTTAAAACAAATTTTGTTAGAAAAAGAATTTAATTATTGTTCCCCACAATAGAATGTCTTTTTGATGATCGTGTACTTCATAAATGAATTTATGAGGGTTGTGTTTTATTTCCTGATTTAAAAGCTGCATTCCTTAAAAAAGGAGTGCCCTTTTTTAAATTTCACCTAACCAAACTATACTATATGAAACAACATTCTCTGGTTTTTCGAAAACCCAATATCTACTAATCTTTTCTTATTGATACTATGGTCATAAAAACCATACTGATATGAAAAAAATTATTCCTTTTACGATAAAAAGCATGCAACAATATTGTTTCGCTTTTTCCTGTTGCTTCAAAACAGGATTCTCAAAATCTAATTTCACATTTCCTTTAAATCAAGTATTAAAACTTTGGCTAACCAGTTGGCATCAAAAGCTAGCTTTGCCATTAGTCTTTTTGGGCATTCTTATGACTGGTTACACGACCGTTAGCGCTCAAAACATTAAAGGAATTGTTCCTGTGTCTACCCCAGTGAGTGGAGATGCAATTGATGGAGACTTTTGGGCTCATCAGCCTATTGGTACTAATTTTGAAAAAGTTGGGGATTTGTTTGATGATCGATATAATCCAGGCAGTCCTGCTTATGATCCAAACAATGCAACTAATATGCATAACATCAATCATGGATTGATTGATCCTATTTCAGGTAATGTTCTATATAAACCAAGCCCTGTTACAGATCCCCCCACTCCTCAGAGTGTTCCCGTGACTTATCAGATAAAAGATCGCTATATAGATGATCTTACGATATTCACCCTCTCCAATAAAATAAACGATAATCCCAATACCTATTCTTGGGGAGCAGGAACATCTCCTAACAAAAATGAAATTCAAAATTGTGGAGCTCATTTTAGTTATGGTGATCCAGGTATTAAAGGTGGTGTAACAGATGCATCTGGCACCTTTATTAGTCCATCCCCTGCTGGAGGAGTCTCAGGATCAGCAACTGATTTATGGTGTCTATTTGCTGGTGACCGCCAAGTTACTAATGGTAGCAGCTATATTGATTTTGAATTTTTACAAGCTCCCTTAACGATGACTGGGGCCACTTACGGGCCTCCTGACCCTTTTACGGGTGTTGCTCCAATTACTGGAGGTAGTGGTGTATTTCATAGCGCAGCTCCTGATGCAACTGGTGGCCGTACCCCTGGTGACATATTGATCACTATTGAGTTTACCCAAGGTGGTGGTGATGCAACTGTTGTAATACGACAATGGAAACTAGTAGGTTCAGCTTATGAGTATGTAGTTATTCCTAATACTGTTTTTCCTGGATTCATTTTTTGCACCAATAATAATGTAACCACTACAGTTCCATTTGATGCTTATGGAGTAAACCCAGGCGTTTATGCTCCAAATCAATGGGCTGAAGGAGCCATAAATCTTACTCAGGTGTTAACATACCTAAATAACCCCTGCACTTCAATTAGCACATTGTTTATTCGAACAAGATCCTCTGGAAGTTCATCTCAATCTGAATTAAAAGATTTTCCTGGAGCTCCTATTCAGTTGAATTTGAATTTCAGACCAGATGCTCCAAGTACCACAGGAGCTACTGTATGCGGCCCTGGCCCGGTACAAGTAAATCTTTCCGCTAATGGCTGTACTGGAGGAACTCTAAAATGGTATGATGCTGCTACAAATGGTACAAAAGTTAATGAGGGACTCACCTATAGCCCAACTATTTCTACAACTACCAGTTATTGGGTAAGTTGTACCAGTAGTTCAGGCTGTGAAGGTCCAAGAACTCAGGTTACTGCAATAGTAAACACCGTAAATCCTGGTGTCATTGCAGGCAATCAAACATTATGTTCTCCATTTGATCCTGCAGCCTTTACCAACACTACAGCAGGAAGTGCAAGTGATGGTGGAGTAATTTCATATCAATGGCAAATGAGTACAACTGGCTGTGACGGTACTTGGACTGACATCCAAGGGGCTACATCTGCAACTTATGATGCAGGAGTCGTATCCGTAATAACTAATTTCCGTAGAGTCACTACCGCTACACTCAATAATGTTGTGTGTTCTGCAAACAGTAATTGCTTGACAGTAACTCCAAACCCAGTAAGTCCTGGAGTAATCGCTGGAGATCAAATAGGTTGTTCCCCATTTGATGCCGTAGCCTTTACCAACACTACAGCAGGAAGTACTACAGGAGCAGGAGTCATTTCATATCAATGGCAAATGAGTACAACGGGTTGTGATGGTACTTGGGCAAATATCGCAGGTGCTACATCTGCAACTTTCGATCCACCAGCTGTAACTGTAATAACAAATTACCGCAGAGTCGCTACTTCAACAC
>NZ_JAHWYN010000004.1:0-51311 GCF_019351435.1 Flavobacterium taihuense | reverse complement strand
CAGCTGTAACTGTAATAACAAATTACCGCAGAGTCGCTACTTCAACACTCAATGGTGTTGCCTGTTCCGCAAACAGTAATTGTTTGACTGTTACTCCAACCGGAATTGTTCCCGGTGAAATTGCCGGAAGCCAAACGCTATGTGCTCCGTTTAATCCTGCAGCCTTTACAAGCGTTACTCCTGGCTCTGACCACGGAACAATAAGCTACCAATGGCAAAGCAGTACTGATGGAACAACATTCACTAACATTGCGGGAGCTACCTCAGCAACTTATGATGCACCTGTAGTAGCCGTTAAAACTTGGTTCCGTAGAGTAGCCACTTCTGATGTGGGTTGCGCAGGCAACAGTAATGTTTTGACTGTGACACCAAATGATATTGCTCCTGGCACAATCGCTGGAAACCAAACAGGTTGTTCTCCATTTGATGCAGTAGCCTTTACCAGTACAACTGTGGGAAGCACCACAAATGGTGGAGTAATTTCATATCAATGGCAAATGAGTACAACTGGTTGTGATGGTACTTGGAGTGATATCGTAGGAGCTACATCTGCAACTTACGATCCACAATCAGTATCTGTAATAACAAATTACCGCAGAATCGCAACTTCAACACTCAATGGTGTTGCGTGTTCCGAAAACAGTAATTGTTTGACCGTAACTCCAACTATTTGTTCCAATGCGTTATGTACCTATACTCAAGGATACTATGGTAACCCTGGTGGTATGTCATGTGCTGACGGAAAACCATTCACTACAGCAGGACTTATCGCAAAAGCCTTGACTTCTTATGGAGGCACTATGACTATAGGTTCATCTGGACATTCTGTTTATATTATGAATAATTCAACAGATATAGATGCTCTTATAACTGTAATGCCTGGAGGTGGTAGTAGTAAAGTACTGGCTCCTTTCGATTACGAAATAAATCAATTACCTCCAAATTACTTGAGAAATGGAAAAATCAATAATACTTTATTGGCTCAAACCATTGCTTTAGGTCTTAATATAGGTATAAATAGCCAACTTGGCAATTTCGAATTGAAACCGGGAACTTTTGCAGTTGCTGTACCAGAAGGAGGTTGTGGTTCTGATATACCTAAAGCTAGACAATGTTCACCTGGCGGTTTGACTCCAGTAATCAACGAGTATAAATATTATTCAATACCTACAGCCGTCATAAATGCAATTTCACCTAAAACCGTTCAAGGATTGTTTGCTTTGGCAAATCAAGCTTTGGGAGGCGGAAGCACAAATGGCTTGACATTGACTCAAATTGCTGATGCAGTTGATTTAATCAATAATGCTTTTGATGAATGCAGAATATTTGTAGGTTATGGTATTGAACCGCTTGTTTGTGTGACACCAATTGATAACACCATTATCAATACCACAACAAGTACTGCTAAAGTAAGTGACACTAGCTCTTTTACAGCGTATCCGGTTCCTTTCAAAGACCAACTTACCATCAGTTATGATTTTAAATATGTTACTGATGTAAAAATTGAGGTATTCAATACACAAGGTAATATTGTAGCGTCAAACCATGATGCTAACGGTTATTTAAACAAAGTAGTTTTGCTAAATATTCCATACACTGGTCAAGCTGAAGTTTACTTTGTGAGAGTAAGTACTAATAGAGGAAACAGTGTGCAAAAAGTGCTTTCTTCTAGATAATCTTAAACTAATTTAATTTTAAAAGCACCCACCACAAGTGGGTGCTTTTTTTGTAACTTAAATATTCCGTTCAATCAAATACAACATCACAGGAATCAATTATTCAAACACAAAACAAAAAAGGCTTTCCTAAATAGAAAAACCTTTTTAAATTTTATAAAAAACAAAGAACTACTTCGTCAAAAGCAATTCCCTGTATTTAGTCAAAGTCCACAGTTCATTATCAACCAATAACTCAAGCTTGTCACAATGATTTCTGATGATTTCAAAATAAGGTTTTACATTATTGCAATACGCCTCTGCCATTGCATGTGCATCAATCAAATTATTGGCTTTTTTTCTTTCTTCAGTCATCTCTTCCACTTTAGAATTAATGCCTTCAATATGTCCTGAAATTTCTTTTATCAAAATAATTTGTTCTTTGGCAATCGATTCGAAATCAGCACCAAATATATCCTTCAATCCTTTTACATTTTCAATCAATGTATTTTGATATTTAATAGCTGTAGGAATTACATGATTTTTCGATATATCACCTAGTACTCTACCTTCAATTTGTATTTTTTTGGTATACTCTTCCAATTCAATTTCATAACGGGCTTCAACTTCTATTTGATTCATAATTCCCATTTCAGAAAATAAATCGATAGCTTGTTTTGATGCTCTCGCTTTCAAAGCTTCCGGAGTGGTTTTAAAATTACTCAACCCTCTTTTTGCCGCTTCTTTTTGCCAAGCTTCACTATAACCGTCCCCTTCAAAAAGAATTTTTTTAGATTGTTTGATGTATTCTCTCAAAACATTGAAAATAGCATCATCTTTTTTCATGTCTTTGGATTCGATTAAATCATCAACTGCAATTTTAAAATCCTTAAGCTGTTTTGCCACAATGGTATTCAAAGTAGTCATAGCATTCGAACAGTTTGCAGATGAACCAACAGCTCTAAACTCAAATTTATTTCCGGTAAATGCAAATGGTGAAGTTCTGTTTCTATCGGTATTATCCAACAGAACATCTGGAATTTTTCCAACAACATTTAGCTTCAAGTCCGTTTTTTCTTCTGGAGACAATTTCCCAGTAGAAACTCCTTCTAATTCAGCTAATACCTTAGTTAATTGCTCACCAATAAATACCGAAATAATTGCGGGTGGTGCCTCATTGGCTCCTAGTCTATGATCATTGCTAGCAGTGGCGATAGAACCCCTCAATAAAGCCTCATAATCATTTACCGCTTTAATAGTATTGATAAAGAAAGTCAAAAATTGTAAATTAGTCATTGGCGTTTTGCTCGGACTCAACAAGTTTACTCCGGTATCAGTAGCCAATGACCAGTTGTTGTGCTTTCCAGAGCCATTCACCCCTTTAAAAGGCTTTTCATGAAGCAAAACTTTTAAATCATGACGCTCTGCCACTTTTTGCATCACATCCATCAACAAACAGTTGTGATCTACGGCCAAATTGGTTTCTTCAAAAATAGGAGCAAATTCAAATTGGTTAGGAGCAACCTCGTTATGACGTGTTTTTACCGGTATTCCCAACAACATACATTCTTGTTCCAAATCCCTCATATATGTCAAAGCACGAGTTGGAATTGACCCGAAGTAATGATCATCGAGCTGTTGCCCTTTAGCAGAAGTATGTCCCAACAAGGTTCTTCCTGTCATAACAATATCCGGACGAGAATTAGCCAATGATTTATCAATCAAAAAATACTCTTGTTCCCAACCTAAAGTAGCAGTCACTTTTTTAACATTTTTGTCAAAATATCTACAAACTTCGGTCGCTGCTTCATCCATAGCAGATAAAGCCCTTAATAATGGAATTTTATTATCTAATGCTTCGCCTGTGTATGAAATAAAAATAGTAGGGATACATAAAGTTGTCCCAAATATAAATGCTGGTGAAGTTGGGTCCCAAGCAGTATATCCCCGAGCCTCAAATGTATTTCTTATTCCACCATGAGGAAAACTGGACGCATCTGGTTCTTGTTGAACTAATTGAGCTCCTCCAAATTTTTCCAATGGATCGCTTCCGTCATAAGAGGTTTCAAAAAAAGCATCATGTTTTTCTGCTGTTGTTCCAGTTAGAGGCTGAAACCAGTGCGTATAATGGGTTACACCTTTAGACAAAGCCCATTCTTTCATTCCCATGGCAATATAGTCCGCCAATTTTCTATCGATTTTAGTTCCGTGTTGAACCGCACCCTGTACTCCCTTAAAAGCATCTGAAGTCAAATATTGCTTCATAGCCTTATCATTGAACACATTAGCTCCAAAGAGAACTGATTTTCTTCCTGTCTCCTGAAACTCTACTAACTTTCTATTTGAAGCTTCTTTTAAAGCTTGAAAACGAATTGATGACATATCATAAATCTTAAATTAATAATCACTATTAAACGTATACAAATATAAATTATTCTACTAAACAAATAATTAAAGCACTCATTAATAAATAACACTCAATTGAGATGGATGTAATAGCAAAAAAAATGTTTCAATAGCTTAATTTTCAAATTATAGTAATAAAAATCCTAACTTATAATTAATATTAAAAACCAGCTAATTACGAATTTAACTATTATACCTCTATAAAATTGCAATTTTTTAATTATACCCCTCCTAAAATGCAGTAATATCAAAAATTAAAACTACCCAAATAAAAACTACCCCCCAATTTTACGACGTAAACAAATTATTTTATATTTGCATCAGAAAAAAATCAAAAAAAAATTATAATATTATGGCTAAAATAAAATTAGAATACCTTTGGTTAGATGGTTACGAACCAACACAAAATTTAAGAAGTAAAACTAAAGTTGAAGAACACGAAAATTTTCAAGGAACTTTAGCAGAAATCGGAAACTGGTCTTTTGACGGTTCATCAACAAGACAAGCAGAAGGTGGTTCATCTGACTGTTTATTAGTGCCTGTAGCTATTTATCCAGATCCAACTCGTATCAATGGTTACTTAGTAATGACTGAAGTTATGAATGCTGATGGTACAGCTCACTCATCAAATGGTAGAGCAACTATCGAAGATGACGGAGATTTCTGGTTTGGATTCGAACAAGAATATTTCATAATGGATACTAAAACTTTATTACCATTAGGTTTCCCAATTGGAGGTTACCCTGCACCACAAGGAATGTACTACTGTTCAGTAGGTGGTAAAAACACACACGGAAGAAAATTAGTTGAAGAGCATGCTGATTTATGTATCGCTGCTGGAATCAACTTTGAAGGAATAAATCAAGAGGTTGCTTGTGGACAATGGGAATTCCAATTATTCGCACAAGGAGCTAAAAAAGCAGGTGATGAAATCTGGGTTGCTAGATATTTATTAGACCGTTTGACTGAAAAATACGGTTACTATATTGAATACCACCCAAAACCACTAGGAGATACTGACTGGAATGGTTCTGGAATGCACGCTAACTTCTCTAACAATGTATTAAGAACTTGTGGTTCTCAAGAAATTTACGAGAAAATATGTGAGGCTTTCCGTCCTGTAACTGCTGAGCACATTGCTGTTTACGGAGCTTACAACGACCAACGTTTGACTGGTAAACACGAAACTGCTTCTATCCACGATTTCTCTTACGGAGTATCTGATAGAGGATGTTCAATCCGTATTCCATTAATGACTGTTCAAAAAGGATGGAAAGGATGGTTGGAAGATAGAAGACCAGCATCTAATGGTGATCCATACAAAATTGCTGCAAGAATTATCAAAACTGTAAATTCAGCATTGTAATCATAACCAAATTAAACCAAAAAAGTGCTTTCGTAATTGAGAGCACTTTTTTTTTGGAATAAATTTCTATATATTCAAGAATTAACTGCCCTAAATTAGAAAATCAAATTTACATTTGCTGTACAATTAAAAACAAATACCATTATGACTGTTTGGATCTTATTTATTGTATTGATATTGATAATTCTCGCACTCGATTTGGGTGTATTCAACAAGACTCCACATATTATCAGCACCAAAGAAGCCAGCAAATGGACCGCGATTTGGTTTACCCTGTCTATGCTTTTCTCTGGAGTAGTATATTGGCTGTACTCCACTGATTATGTATTAAATCCAACTCAATTGAAACCCTCTGTTGCGGCAATGAAATTCATAACAGGTTATCTGATTGAATTATCATTAAGCATTGATAATATATTCGTAATTGCCTTAATTTTTGCTTCGTTCAAAATATCAAAAAAATACCAACACAGAGTTTTGTTTTGGGGAATATTAGGAGCAATTGTTTTTCGGGGTCTAATGATTTATTTCGGGGTATTGTTAATCAATAAATTTACATGGACCGCCTATGTCTTTGGAGCATTCTTATTATTTACAGCCATGAAAATGCTTTTCACCAAAGACGAAGAGGAGTTTAACCCCAAAAAATCATTAGTTTACAAAATTTTAGGAAAAATAATCCCGATTTCAACACATACCGAAAAAGAGCATTTTTTCATAAAAACCGACAAAGGTAATGCAGCTACTCCACTATTTGTGGCATTAATTGTTATTGAAGTAATGGATGTTGTTTTTGCAGTAGACAGTGTACCTGCTATTTTAGCCATCACTTCCGATCCTTTTTTAGTATTTAGTTCCAATATTTTTGCCATATTAGGCCTGCGATCTTTGTACTTTTTCCTTGCCAATATGCTCGAGAAATTTAGTCACTTAGAATATAGTCTCATTGCTATTTTAAGTTTTGTCGGATTAAAAATGTTACTGCATGATTACATCGAAATTCCCGAATGGGCGTCATTGACCTTTATTGCTTTGACACTTATTATTGGTGTACTGGTTTCTTTACAAATAAGCAAGAATGAAAAAACGACAAAATAGGAGCTTTTAATAACCAAAAATGAGCAAGCATAAAAAAAGGAAATCAATCGATTTCCTTTTTTTATACCAATTAAAACAATAAATACAAACGCAACTATTTTTTATATAGTTTTTTAAATTAACTCAAGAATAATTCTATTACAAAAAATAGAAAAAAAACTACATTATAATATAGATTTTTTATTACAAAATAAAATATGTGCAATATTTTTTAGTAATTTCGTGTCCTAATTATAAAAATTCCATCATGAAAAAAATTATGCTCATTCTATTATTCATTCTATTTTGCAACCCAAAATCTTTTGGACAAACAGTATCAATTAATTCTTTAGTGGTTAACAATGTTTCTGTAAATAGTTCAGACCCGATAAATATACACCCCTCTGCAATTACAAATATTTCTTTAGCCACTGAAGTACTTTTTACAGTTCCTCAAAGCAATTACGGAACCATAAATATATATTATCAAAAAAATAAGATCTCTACTCCAATTACAGCAGATGGAGGTTCGGGAGGAAATCTTCTTTTTAATGGAGGAAATTCTGCAGGAAGAACTTTTAATATTACATTAAATCCAGCACAATTTGATGAAACTGGAGGTTATATATATTCGGAATACAAAACAGACACAGGTACAATTTATAAAAGTGTAAATATTCCAATTGTAAAAACAATTCCTAATATAAATACCCCTCCATCTGATCCTAATTATGCGACACAAACTATTCCATACGGAGGCACCCCTTTGCTTCCAAGGTTTGTAAATTACTATGATGCGGCATCCAAAGATTGGGTAGACAGCTCTGGCAATATTGTACTATCTGAGCGAAATGACTGGATATTATACAACACCGTTACTATCAGACAAAGAACAATTTTCACAAATGGAACGATTAAACTCGAACCTCAAAAAATGAACATAACAGTTTCTAAATTTTTATCCGATTTTTCTAGACTTTACGTTAATAATGAAATCAGTAAAAACATGTATGTCCCTTTAGGACAAAATCCAGGAACTATCATTGGAAATCAAGCATCTGAAAGTCACAACACTGCAACTGGAACTGTCACAAATCTTTTAAATAATTATCAATGGCAAAAAAGAACAATATATCCTCTATGGTGGAACAACATTAATGAGGGACTCGCCTTATATGGTTGGTATGATATACCAGGAGCTACCCAAGCGAACTATACTCCTCCATCAGAATCTAGAGGCATAGAATACCGAAGATTAGTCGTGGAAAATCCTTCAGACAAATCAATTTCCAGAAAATGTTCCACAAGCAATAAAATAACAGTATATCCAATAGACAATAAAGACATCAATAATACCATTTGTTGCGATCAAACTGCATATTATAACACAAATCCAAATCCAATAACTGGTACAATTTTAGTTGGTTCAACTGCATATATATGGCAAAGCTCACCGGATGGAATAGACTGGAATGATTTTTCAACTAGAAATTTAAATGGAAATTCAACTGGAAATTCAACTGGAAAAGATTACACACCTATTCGATCTACTAATGGCCGACGACCATATGTAGGGATAATCAAATATAGAAGACTAGCCTTAGACTATGGAACAAATTTATATAATATCAGCAATTCAGTAAGTGTAAACTACAGTAATCAAACAGCTAAAATCAGTAATGAAAAAAATAAAAAAATCGAAGTGAATGACAACATTCTGAAAGTGTATCCAAATCCAGGCATTTCAATGATAACTGTAAATGGAATTGATAATATATCTTCTTTTCAAGTAAAAGTTATTGATACAACAGGAAAAATAGTAATTTCGAAAGACCCAAATCAATCTGACAATGAATTAATACGACTAGACATTTCAACGCTACCAAAAGGCATCTATATATTAGAACTTGAAAACAAATCTAACAAATTCAGAAAAAAAATTATCAAAAATTAATAAACCTAGAAATCACTAAATAAAAAAAGGGAATCTTACGATTCCCTTTTTTTTATAAATATTTAAAAAATACTTACAAATCTATTTTATTAATTTCATTTTCATTTATTTTTAAAGCTGAAATTACCTCATTGTAATTATTTTTATTTATAGAAGAAAGCAATTCATTAGGAACAATAAGAACCCTAAATGTCTGACCTAAAACATAATCAGGTCTGTTCAATAAAGCATAATTCCCATTAGCAGTGATAATATAATCTTTTACAGTAAAGTCAAAATCATAATCTAACACGTCTCCATTAGGGAAATAAATACTTCGTGGTATAAGTTGCCAAACAGGAAGATTTGTATTAGTAGATCCACTTTTTCTGTAAATCAAAACCATATCTGAGCCATGAAGATCACTACCAACCTCATCTGAAAAAGTATTAGACACAGAATACACGTTATCATTTTCCTTAAATAAATCTTGATTTACAATGTCAAATGCAGCTGCACCTATTCCATCCTGTCCAGGAACTCCCGGAGGCCCTTCTGGTCCTTCACAGCTCTGAAAACCAAACATTCCTATAACTGCCAAAAGTGTAATTATTTTTTTCATTTTTTTTATGTTTTAAAGTTCTATAAAGGTATTTCAAAAATCAAGCCAAAAAAAAATATTTTTTATAATATTCTTGAAAATAATTTAAAAGTTTTTGGTTTATACAAAAAATAATAAACAAAAACACCTAAATTCATTATTAAAAGTTCATTCTTTCTCCAGCCCAATTATTTGTATCCAATTAAAAATAAACACTTTAAAAACGAAAACTCATACACGAGAAGCTTCTCTGACTAAAAAACACTTTCTTCATTTTCAATAATTATTTAATTAACTAGAACTCCATTATTTTTTAATATTTTACTAAAAAACAAAACCTGATAGGGTAAAGCATTTTCCCAATATTCCCAAGTATGTGCCCCTGGACGTTCAGTATAGTCATGAGGAACCTTAGCATAAACTAATCTTCTATGCAATTCCCTATTCAGTTCAATAAGAAAATCATCAACCCCGCAATCTATAATTAATGGTAGTTTATTGGCTTTAATTTTATCAACCATCCCTAGTACAGCATTTTGTGCGTATAAATCAGGATTATTGCTTTGGTCACCAAAAACAGGCTGCATTAATTTTATAACTTGATCATTTGGCTCCCTTCCTAACATTGTTCCCATATCTACAGCTCCACTCATACTTCCTGCTGCACAAAATAATTCGGGATGTTTGGCCGACAGAGACAAAGCTCCATGCCCGCCCATAGAAAGCCCTGCAATGACACGACCCTTTTTATCATTTACCGTTCGATACGTTTTGTCAATCTTTTGAATTACTTCTTCAGCTATATAGGTTTCAAACTGACTGCCTTTATTTACCGGACTGTTAAGATAAAAACTAAAAGTCTCTCCTTCCGGCATCACTATAATAATATTATATTGATCGGCTAAATTTTTAACTGTATTTTTATTGGGAGTACTTGACAACCAATCCGAAAAATGACCGTAAGCGCCATGTAAAAGATAAAGCACTGGATAAACCGCTTTCCCTTTTGCATAAGAATTAGGCAAAACCACAGCAGCTTTGTAGGTTTTACTCATAGCAACACTAGGGATTTGCAAAGTATCAACTGTTGATGCAAAAGACAATATGGTATTACCAAATAAAAATGCAATACATACTATTAATATTTTTTTCATGTTATTTATTTGTTTTGATGAAATGTAAATATACAATTTCCAAAAATAAATACAGAAAACGATAACTAATTGATTCCAATACAAAAAAACAATCCTTTTATTTACAGCTGCTTACTTTAAAATTGATTTGTTTTTGTAATATCAAAATGAACAAATTACTCCATAAAAGACTTTAATTCCTGCCTGTATTGTGAAGCGCTTTTTCCGGTAAACGCTTTAAATGTTTTATTAAAATGACTAAAATTATTAAAACCGCTTTCATAACAGATTTCGGTAATGCTTTTGGTATTCTCCGACAAGAGTTTTGAAGCGTGAACCAAACGATAATCATTTACAAAAGTGGTAAATGTTTTATTGGTTATTTTTTTGAAATACCTACAAAATGAAGGTGTTGTCATGCTCACCATACTCGAAACAGTATCAAGTTGAATAGGCTCCTGAAAATGGTCTTTTACATAATTGAAGACTACATTGATTCTGTCATTATCCTGAACTTGTAATTCCAATGAAAAACCATCGGCATTCAAAATAGTATATTCATTATTGGTTTCCAAAGTATTCAGAATACTAATCATGCTCAATAACCGGTCAAAAGTAGATTGATTTTCCATCTCTTCTATTTTACAAGCAATTATCTTCTTGGTTTCAGAACCAAAAGCAATTCCTCCTTTTGCTTTATGCAAAAGGTGCTGAATATTTTTTAACTCCGGAATTTCCAGAAAATCATTACCCAAAAAATCCGGTCGCATCTGGATCACCGTTTCATTTTTGTTACCTGTTTCCTCGTTTGTAAATCCACAATGAGGCAAATTACTTCCTATAAGAACTAAATCACCATCTGAATAATAGGATATATGACTTCCTATTTGTCTTTTACCAGAACCTCCATTGACAAAAACTAATTCAATTTCGGGATGATAATGCCAAAGATCCGATTTACAATTGGCATTCTCAACATACCTGGAAAACGAGAAAGAGCTACCAAAAGTTGGAGTAATAATTTCGAGCGTAGGATTCATTTTTTTCATTAGACCCATTTTAAAAACTACTCAAATTTACCAAAAAACAATTCTATATTACCAAAATTTAACATACATCGTTTTCGTTAAGACAAAATAACATACAAACTGGAAAATTCAGTTGTGTTATCAATTGAACTATAGCTATACTTTAGCAACAGAAATTTTAATTATTAAATTTAAAAACAAAATATATGAAAACGATCTTAAAACTTAGTCTAGTAGTATTAGTAGCGATGTCTTCAGTAAGCACTTACGCAATCAATGGTGATTTTTTACTAAATGTATCAAAAGGAAATGGCAAACAAATTAGTTTTTCAGTAAATGAAATTAAAAAAGCGAATGTAACTATCACGGACAAATTCCATAATGTGATCTATTCTGAAGTGGCATCTGGGAAAGAAGGGATTTCAAAAACATACAGCCTTGAAGAATTCCCTGATGGTGTTTACTTTTTGGAAGTAGAAACGAATTCAAAAAAAGTTACTCACCAAATTATTATTGCAAATGAAGTTTCAACATTATCTAGAAAATCAATTGCTGAAGTACAAAAAACGGATCTAAAAATGAAAGATCAAAATATCGTTACTAACTAATTAAGGTATTTTCAACTTACTAATTCAAGAAAATTAATAGTTATTAGAAAGCAGCTTCATAAAGGAGCTGCTTTTTTGTCTTGTACTGACTTGACTTATAAAACTATTACATTTTACCATAGACTTGAATCACTTTTTCCAATTCTTTACAATAAAGTAATTTGTCATTTTGAAAATTTCTTTTACTTTCTTGTGCTGTTTCATAAACCAATGCTTTGGTCATAAATTGTATTCTATCAACCATATTTTTAATTGCAATATCTTTGCTTTTTGCCTTTCTGTCTTCGAGTTTTTTTAATTCTGTTTTCCAGAATTTAAAATTACCCTCGCTTTTGGCAACTTTCAATTCTTTTTCAAATTGATCTAAAATTAAATTGTTCATTTCATTTTCCAAAACTGATATTTCATCTCTTTTTGTAATTTGAACATTATATCCCTTAGATTTTTTTATTGCCTCAATAGTCGTTTTTATTTTTCCCTCTTTATTGTCATAAATAGCATTGCATCTATCATACTCCGCAATTGCCGCAATCATTTCATTCTTTCCTTTTAAGCTATCGGCTATTTTCAAATTCTCATCATAGATTTTTTTAATAGTGGTTGCGTTGGATTTTCTAATGCTATTTTTAAAAGCTTGTATTTCCAACCAATCAAAAGCACGAAGCATTTCTTTTTGTGATGGCCAAGTATGACCTTGATGACTAACAAACAAAGTGTTTTTTACCATCATTTTATTCAACCATTCTTCATTTTGGATCATTTCTTGATAATTCATATCGGTATCTCCTACCATTCCCACGTATGAAAAACTAGCATCTTGCAAAGCGAACTTATCTATCGCATTAAAAGAAGCTCCACAAGCAATTACGCCCTGAAAAGCAACCGAAGAAACAGCCATACTGCCCGCTAATCTTGCTCCTCCTGAAAAGCCAGAAATATAAAGCTCCGAAGGATTTAAATTATATTCCGTTGACACACTTTCAAACAGACGATTTGCGATTTCTAAATTCACATCAGTTGGTCCATTTTTTGAATTATTAGAACATACCAAAATATATTTATAGGTTTCAGCAGCCAAAACAAAAGGCTCAATTCCCACTTTCCCTTTTCCTCCGGGATCAAAAATAAATACAATCGCAGAAGGCACCTCTCTCTTATATTGCTTTGGCAAATAAACGGCATAAGATTCATTATCAGTATTTGCTATTTTAACCGAATCAACAATCACTCCTTTTGGCAGTGACTGTTTTTCTTGAGAATAACTATAAATACTAATGAGAAGTATAAAAAGGTAACAAAAGGTATTTTTCATAACACTAATTTATAAAAATAAAATAAATAAAAAGACCCTTTATTTAAAGGGTCTTTCTACTAATTTGTAATCAAAAACAGAACTGCTTTCTTTACATATTTCTTCTATACTGACCTCCCACTTCAAACAAAGCTTCGGTGATTTGTCCCAACGAACAAACTTTTGTCGCTTCCATCAAATGTCCAAATAGGTTTTCACCTTTGATAGCAGCTTCTTGTAGTGTATTCAAATGTTCTTTAACCAGAACCTCATGACACTGATGTAAATTATCCAACATCGTAATTTGATATTGTTTTTCTTCTTCAGTGGCACGAATTACTTCGGCCGGAATTACCGTTGGAGAACCTTTGGAACTCAAGAATGTATTTACCCCTACAATTGGGAATTCTCCTGTATGTTTCAAGGTTTCATAATACAAACTTTCTTCTTGAATTTTAGAACGTTGATACATCGTTTCCATAGCTCCAAGCACACCTCCACGTTCTGTGATTCGGTCAAATTCCTGTAAAACGGCAGCTTCAACCAAGTCTGTTAATTCTTCAATGATGAATGAACCTTGAATAGGGTTTTCATTTTTGGCCAGACCTAATTCTTTATTGATAATCAACTGAATTGCCATTGCTCTACGAACAGATTCTTCCGTAGGAGTTGTAATCGCTTCATCATAAGCATTGGTATGCAAGGAATTACAGTTATCATAAATCGCATACAAAGCTTGCAAAGTCGTACGAATATCATTAAAATCAATTTCCTGTGCGTGCAATGAACGTCCCGAAGTTTGAATATGGTATTTCAACATTTGAGCTCTTTCATTGGCTCCGTATTTAATTTTCATGGCTTTCGCCCAAATTTTACGTGCGACACGACCAATTACAGCATATTCTGGATCGACACCATTCGAGAAAAAGAACGATAAATTTGGTCCAAAATCGTTGATGTCCATTCCACGGCTCAAATAATATTCCACGTAAGTAAAACCGTTTGAAAGCGTAAAAGCCAATTGCGTAATCGGATTAGCCCCAGCCTCTGCAATGTGGTATCCCGAAATAGAAACGGAATAAAAATTTCTAACGTTCTTTGCAATAAAATATTCCTGAACGTCACCCATCAATCGCAACGCAAATTCAGTCGAAAAAATGCAGGTATTTTGGGCTTGATCTTCCTTTAGGATATCAGCTTGAACTGTTCCGCGAACTTGCGCAAGTGTTTTTTCTTTAATTTCATTATACACTTCCAAAGGCAATACCTGATCTCCAGTTACTCCCAAAAGGAATAATCCCAAACCATTATTTCCTTCGGGTAAATCGCCTTGATAATGTGGGCGTTCTACTCCTTTTTGTTTGTAGATTTCGTTAATCTTATCGGCAACTTCGGCTTCAAGATTATTTTCTTTTATATAAATTTCGCATTGCTGATCGATAGCGGCATTCATAAAGAACCCAAGCAGCATAGGTGCTGGCCCATTAATAGTCATACTCACCGATGTCATGGCATGCACCAAATCAAAACCGGAGTATAATTTTTTGGCATCATCCAAACAACAGATAGAAACCCCGGCATTTCCAATTTTTCCATAAATATCAGGACGAATGTGCGGATCATTTCCGTATAAAGTCACACTATCAAAAGCAGTAGAAAGCCTTTTGGCTGGCAGTCCGGCACTCACATAATGAAAACGTTTGTTGGTTCTCTCTGGTCCACCTTCACCTGCAAACATACGTGACGGATCTTCGCCCTCTCTTTTAAACGGATACAATCCTGCGGTAAAAGGAAATTCACCAGGAACATTCTCCTGCAAACACCAACGCAAAATATCACCCCAAGCTTGGTACTTTGGTAATGCTATTTTTGGAATTTGCGAGTGCGAAAGGGACTCTGTATGCGTAGCCATTTTTATTTCTTTATGACGTACTTTAAAAGTATACACAGGATCTTTGTATTTATTGACTTTCTCATCCCAAGTCAGAATCATTTTCCAATTGTGCGGATCTAAATCCATTTTTACTTTATCAAATTGATTCAGTAAAAGATTTAAAAAGATTTTATTCTCTGCTCCACCCGGTTTTTCGGATTCTAAAGCGTTCGGCAATACTGATTCTTCATCAATTCCAGCTTTATTGATTACGGGAATTTTTCCGGAAACACTTTCTATGGTTTTGAATATACCGTATAATTTTTGGGCCACTTGTTCTTGGCTCAACGCCTTAGTATCATATTTTCTGTTACTTTCGGCAATCTCTGACAAATAACGCGTTCTGTGTGGTGGAATAACATAAATCTTCTCGCTCATTTCACGGGTGATTTGGAAAGTCGATTTCAAATCAGAATCGGTTTTCTCCACGATTTTATCCATTATGGATTTGTACAACGTATTCATCCCTGGATCATTGAACTGAGAAGCAATTGTTCCATAAACTGGCATTTCATCAGGGTTTACCTCCCACAAATTATGATTGCGTTGGTATTGTTTTTTTACGTCGCGAATAGCATCCAAAGCACCGCGTTTGTCAAATTTGTTTAAGGCTACCAAATCAGCAAAATCAAGCATATCGATTTTTTCCAACTGGGTTGCAGCACCAAATTCAGGTGTCATTACATATAAAGAAACATCGGAGTGATCCATAATCTCCGTATCGGATTGACCAATACCTGAAGTCTCAAGGATGATGATATCATATTTTGCAGCTTTTAAAACCTGAATGGCTTCGGCTACGTATTTTGAAAGTGCTAAATTGGATTGGCGGGTTGCCAACGAACGCATATAAACTCTGGAGTTGTTGATTGCATTCATACGAATTCTATCTCCAAGTAATGCTCCACCCGTTTTTCTTTTCGAAGGATCGACAGAAATTAATCCGATAGTTTTTTCAGGAAAATCGATTAAAAAACGACGTACTAATTCATCTACCAATGATGATTTTCCTGCACCACCTGTTCCTGTGATTCCAAGTACCGGAATCTTGGAAGTTTCATTTTTGGAATGAATTTTATCAAAAAACGGTTTTGCTATTTCCGGAAAATTCTCGGCAGCCGAAATTAAACGAGCAATAGCAGTAGGTGTTTTATTTTCTATTAAATCCAGTTCATTCGTTAACTTATCTCCGATAGGAAAATCAGATTGCTGCACCAAATCATTGATCATTCCTTGCAATCCCATCGCACGTCCATCATCTGGCGCATAAATTCTGGTGATTCCGTAAGCTTGCAATTCGGCTATTTCCGAGGGCAGGATTACTCCTCCACCTCCACCGAAAATCTTGATATGACCCGCTCCTTTTTCTTGAAGCAAATCATACATATATTTAAAGTACTCGTTATGTCCGCCTTGATAGGAAGTCATAGCAATGGCATTGGCGTCTTCTTGAATGGCGGTATTGACCACTTCCTCTACACTTCTATCATGTCCCAAATGAATTACCTCAACTCCTGTGGACTGAATAATCCTTCTCATTATGTTAATCGCTGCATCGTGACCATCAAAAAGTGATGCGGCAGTTACAATTCTTACTTTATTAACAGGGACATACGGTTTTACTAATTCCATTTTATGAATATGATAATTTAAGGGTGCAATTTACATAAATTTTAAAATAAAAATCATTAAAAATAACACAAAACACAAAATATGATAACATTGTTTTTTATTAAGAAAACGAGCTTAGTTTTCGGAAAAAATTGGTATTTTCGAGGTCTAGCCCCGATGGAAACGAAAAGCCCGGAATGGATGTAACTCGTTTTCCTTGCTCCAAAAAAGCGACTGAAAGAAGCTCTTTTTGGAGCTTAGAAAAACAGTTTTATCAATGAGGACTTGCAGTGTACAGCGGGATTAGCTCCTAATTATTTTTAGAAAATTTTAAACAAATGCAAAAAATTACCATACTTATCCATTGCGAAGACAAAAAGGCTATTATTGCCTCGGTAACGAATTATATTGCTTCGATTGATGGAAATATCACTTATCTGGACCAGCATGTTGATGCCGACGAAAATGTGTTTTTTATGCGACTGGAATGCGAGTTCAGTAAAGACACTTGGAATATTGAAGCTATAAAAAGTCACTTTCAAACCAATCTGGCTACTCCATTTAACATGACTTGGGATATGTATCCTCAGAATGAAAAACCAAAAATGGCTTTGTTTATTTCAAAATATGACCACTGCCTATATGACCTTCTGGGTCGTTTTTGTGCGGGTGAACTGCCACTTCAAATTCCGCTAATCATCAGCAATCACGAAGATTTAAAACCGGTTGCCGAGCGATTTAACATTCCGTTCTTCCATGTTCCTTTTACGAAAGACAACAAGGAAGAAGGTGAAAAGGCACAAATTGAATTATTAAAAAAATTTGATATTGATTTTATTGTTTTGGCTCGTTATATGCAAATTATCACTCCAAATTTGATTGCGCTTTACAAAAACAAAATTATTAATATTCACCATTCCTTTTTACCGGCATTTCCAGGGGCCAAACCTTATCATTCTGCTTTCAAGCGTGGGGTAAAAATTATTGGTGCCACAAGCCATTATGTCACAGCGGAACTGGATGAAGGACCAATTATTGAGCAGGATATTTCGAGAGTTTCCCACAGCCATTCAATAGAGGATTTTATCATGAAAGGACGTGATTTGGAGCGAATGGTACTTGCTAGAGCAGTAACATTACATGCCGAGCGAAAAACAATGGTCTATAATAACAAAACGGTTGTATTCTCTTAGGAAATAGAAACGTTTTTTTAAATCTACAAAATCTGCGTGCTAATTTTTTACGCAGATTTTTTCAGATCCAGCAGATTTTTTTACTCTTAAATTACTTATAAGCTATCGCCGCACTTGCAGGCCCTGTCAAAGGAACAATTGATGTCGATTTGAAACCCACACTTTTTGTCCATTTATTAAAACTGGCAAAAGTATAATCAAAACCGGTTCCGGTTTCAATAAGCATGTTTAAACTCATCATCATTCCGAAAACATTTTTGGATCGCTCATCATCGATAATATTCTCTATGGCTACAAATGTACCGCCTTCGGGAAGGGCATCATATGCTTTTTGAAGAAGCAATAATTTCTTAGGTTCATCCCAGTCGTGCAGTATATTCCCCATGACGATAACATCAGCTTTTGGAAATGGATCGGCAAAAAAATCACCACTTGCGGTTGTAACTCTATCCGAAAAAGATGTCTTTGCAATTTTTTCTTTTGCAATAGGCTCCACAACCGGAAGATCAAAACTGGTACACTTCATATGAGGCTGGTGCTTAGCAATTGTAGTAGACAATACTGCACCGCATCCGCCAACATCGGTCAAAGTTTTGTATTTTGAAAAATCAAACTGCTGGGCAAATGCATTAAAATTTCTTATCTGAATGCTACCCATCGCATTGATAAACTCCAATAATCTTTCAGGCGATTTATAGAGTTCATTAAATAAATTATCATCTCCTGTCTTAATTTCATTTTGTGGCAAACCAGTAAGCAAACCTTCCTCTAAGTTTCCCCAAAATTGGTACAAACGATTATTCAGCATATCGAGCATTCCACCAATATAGGCTGGTTTGTTTATAACCAGAAAAGCATCCGTATTGGTGCTATTGGAATAAATTGCTGACTCCAAAAGCCCTTCCCTATTTAAAAATCCTAATCCCGCTAAGGCATCCAAAAAATCAAACAAATGAATATCAGTACACTTCAGATTCAGCATCGTCTTTATTTCCTGAGCCGACATTGATTCCTTTTCAGCAAGCTTTGTAAATAATTGAAATTTTACTGCTGCCAACAATAATTTTGAGGTCCAAAACCCAGATCCGATTTGCATAATACCTCCCGGTGATGGCTGATAGTCTTGATTTTCCATTTTTTCCTAAATTGATTTTACATTCCTTAATTTGACTTTATTTATTTTGAGACTTCCAATACTCTGGTTTCTCCTTCATGATTAAAAACTACTTTTGTCCAAAATGATTTTGATTTCTTATATGTTGGATACCAATCCCTATTTTCTTCCACAAGGATAAAAAGTCCCGTTACGGTACCCAAAACAATAAATTTGGGTAATTTGGGTTGCTTTGAATAAGGCGTTAATCCATATTTCTCAAATAGTTCATCGCATTGTGCAGTTACATTTTTGGAAACCAATCCAATCTCACTAACCGACAGAATAGATTTGCCATCAAACGATTTCTCAGAAGCGTTATCCAAATCGTTTCTCGCAATGAACTCCAGAATATTTCCGTTATTGTCGTAAAAATAAAAGGACTTGGCATTCCAGTTGTAGAAATCGGCAATTTTATCGGGCGGAATTACATACATGATTGCGGTTTTGCTTTCTATCCAAGAAAAAGCTTCCAATAGCTTATTATTGGGTACATCAAAAGCAAAATGATAAACTGGTTTTACATTTTTGGAAGAATGAAAAGTCAGTTTTGTAGCCCCTGCACGGAATGAAACACTGGAATTATCTCTATATAAAGTTTCCAATCCCAAAACTTGGTTATAAAAAGCTTCCGTTTTTGAAACATCATCCGACAGTAATTCCAATTCCAATATTTTCATTTTTAAAAATTGCAATTTTATTAATTAAAAACACATAAACATCTTAATTTCAATATATTACAAATATAATAAATAAACTCAACCGATTATTATAAACGAAGTCAATCATTTTTTAGCATTTCATTGGGAAATTGCTCTTCATTAGTAAATATTGTTTGTCTACTTTTGAAAAAAATAAAAATAAAATGAAAAAAGCCTTAGTCCTACTCTTTATTTTACCTGCAATAAGTAATGCTCAATTCAAAGACATTTTTGCAAAAGCAACCGAAAAAATCAATGCTGTCACAAAATCGAATAACAACTTAGACATTGCCGCAGGACTAAAAGAAGCATTGAACAAAGGCGTTACCGAACAAGTATCTAAACTAACAGCGACTGATGGTTTTTATAAAAATGAGGCCGTGAAGATTCTAATGCCGGACGAATTAGCCAAATTGGACAAAACCCTTAGAAAAATGGGGATGTCAAAATTAGCAGATGAAGGCATTTTAGCCTTAAACAGAGCCGCCGAAGATGCCGTAAAAGAAGCAACACCAATATTTGTATCGGCAATCAAAAACATAACTATAACCGATGCCAAAAGCATTTTACTTGGTAAAGACAATGCTGCAACTGTTTATTTACAAACGGCAACTACTACTCCGCTTTATGCCAAATTTAATCCTGTCGTTCAAAAATCAATCGGTAAAGTAGGTGCAGATGTAGTTTGGACAGCCATAATAAAACAGTACAATACAATCCCTTTCGTATCCAAAGTAAATCCAGACATTACAGATTATGTGACCAATAAAGCCCTTGATGGTGTGTTTAAAATGATAACCGTAGAAGAAAAAAACATCAGAACCAATATCAATGCCAGAACATCAGATGTTTTAAAGAAAGTATTTGCACTGCAAGACAAAAAGTAAGCCGAAATTTCAATTTAACTCTTTCAGAAATAAAACAGCATTGATTTTCAATTAGTTAAATTTACAAAAACTCAGAATTTTAATATGTTAAAATCAACTTGCAAAACTTAACTTTTTTCGAATAAGTAATAACAATTCCTTAACAACAAAAATTAAACATTATGCTGATCTTTGCAATGTAATAAACTGGTTATTTATTACTTTGGTTTTGGTTAGTTATAAAATTGCCTGTATCGTCATGATACAGGCATTTTTTGTTTAGATAAATAACACTAATTCAAAAGATAAATCTAAACGATTAAATGTCTTAAAAACAAATTAGTCTAAACTTTCAGGAAACCGATATTATATTACATTTCGCAAAAAAATTAAAATCTGATTTCTCTATACATCTTTATATTCAGACAATTTCTAAGAATTTAATTTCTTTTGAGGAAAACTAAAAAATAGTGAAGTTAAAATCGGGACAAAGAAAATAGCAACTGTTAAAACAGAGATGCCAATATCAGCAGTATGACTTCCTAAAAATACACTTATTACACTTTCCGGATAAAAATGTTCCCATAAAGAAAAAGTTAATTTGAGTCCTAATAATGCAATTACAACAAATGCTGCCGTTTCAAGAAAGCTATATTTCCCCATAAGTGTAACAAACCATTGTGCAATGAATCGCATGGCTAAAATCCCGATAAATACGCCTATGCAGACTAAAATTATGTTTGGGGTAAATGCAACTGCTGCAAATACATTATCTATAGAAAAGGCCATGTCCATTAATTCGATTAAAACTACGGTAGCCCAAAACGTTCCCAGAGAACCAACTGTTACTCTATAGAGCCAATTACTGCTTTTATCTAATGTATCGTTATCAAAATCTTCAGCATGTTTGCTTTTCCAATAATCATAAGCCAGATAAAGTAAATAAATTCCACCAATAGGTTTTAGCCACCATATTTTAATTAAAAATGCTGCAAAAAGCATTGCTATTCCTCTAAAAAAGTAGGCTCCAAATATTCCGTATTTTAAAGCTTTATCCCGTTGTTCACTTGGTAAATCCATGACCATTGTTGCTAATATTGCTGCATTATCTACAGAAAGCAAGCTTTCAATAATAATTAAATTTCCAATTATTGCTAATGAGGCTCCTGGATGATTAATAATATCCTGCCAAAGAATACCCCATTGCTCTAAAATTATTTCCATTGTAAATTTGTTAAATATTTGATTATTAATAATTATAAAAAAAATCCATTCTACTTCCTCTCAATCAATTATCCTTCTAATCTGAGAAAAAACCAATTAAAAATATCTCCAATAATAAACGGATATTTCTTTTAGAATAGCTAAGACATCTTAAAGGTTAACACTTAAAAAATAAAAAAATGATCTTTAGCGTCCACAAATCAGATAATTTATAGAGAAGTTTATTATACATATCAAAGAGCAATTCGCTCTGCTAATGTGCCATTTTCTATATACCAGTTTTTCCAAATTCCTCCATTCCCTTCCGTCCAATTGTTTAGATTAAAAGTGTTTTTACCGTCATTAGTTCCTTTAACTTCATACACAGTAATAGCTTTTTTATTGAGATTCCATTCTAAAGCTTTGTTAGGACTACACAATTCAGGTTTATTATTTGGAATATCTGTGTTTGGTTTTATAAAATAGGCTACATCCTCTTTTGCGGGATAGCTTCCAAATATTCTTGCAATTCCTTTTTCATCAATACAAACAGATGTATATTCATCACAGGCAATCCCTTTGGCTGAGATACCATAGTCCGTTATAATACGCGCTATAAATGCTATATGTCGGCCTTTTCTATCAGGATTATCATAATGAGTATCTGTTATCACATTCTTTAAAATAGAATTATCAAGAAAAGATTCATTAGAAACCGTTAGTTTTGAATCAAAAGGATTCTGTAATGCTTCTGAAGATGTTATTGTTCCCTCTTGAGCAGAAAAATAAAAACCTCCTTGAATTGCCATTCCTGCACTTGTGCCTCCAATAACAATGTTATTTTGTGCAATTGCATCGTTTATAGCTTTTGAAACCGGACTATTTCTCCAATAGGAAATGTAGTCCCATTGGTCACCACCAGCAAACCAAATGGCTTCAGCATTTTTTATTTTAACAAGAATCTCACTATCTGAACTGGCGGCACTATTTTTAAAAAGAATAGTTTCAACAGAATTTGCTTTTACTCCTAATGAAGAATACAAATAAGAATTATAGCCATCAGTACCCGAAGTTCTTAGAACTAAAACATCACCTCCATTTGCTCTTTTTAGGAACCATTTCATCGCTTCATCATTCTCTGTAGCACCTCCCATCAAACAAATTCCACCAAGTGCCTTGTTTTTACTGTCGGTTTTATTTCCAGCAAAATAAGACGTGTAGTTTTTAACTCTAGGCACGACTGCTTCAGGCAGCGTTGACTCAGGCTCTTTTGAATCGTTGTCTGAAGCGCATGAACATAATGCCAGCAAACTAATACATATAATTGTTTTCATCTTTTTTGTTTTTACCATTTAAATAAGAATAAGGGAGGAAGTAACAACAACATCGACGCTATTAAAAACACTAACATTCTTGGTAACATCCATTTAAACCATTTACTATATGGTATTTTGGCGAGTGTAAGAGCCCCCATCGTAACGCCACTTGTTGGAATTATGAGATTGGTAAGACCATCCCCTAGCTGAAAAGTTAATACTGCCATCTGTCTGCTGATACCTGACACATCGCAAATTGGGATAATGATAGGCATCGTTAAAGACGCTTGTCCAGAACCTGACGGAATAAAAAAGTTCAAAAAGGATTGAAAAAAGAAGATACATACAGCAGAAATTACTGGTGCCGTATTTTGGGTAATGGTTACAATTGAATTTAGAATTGTATCTATTATTTTCCCGTCTTGTGAAATAATTAAAAGTCCCTTTGCCAAACCAATTACCAAAGCGGCTGTCATCATATCCTTGGCTCCATCCACAAAAGCATCTACAGCCTTAGATATAGGCATTCTATAAATAATGGAAACAAAAATAGCCAATGCTAAAAATAAACCCGCAATTTCATTAATGTACCAAGCGTAATTGCTTACTCCATAAATAAGGATAACAATAGAAGCCAAAAGAGCCACCAAAACGAGCTTTCTAGAACTATTTAAATCAAAATCTGAAGTATCAATATTACTTTTTTCATTCTCATTGTTAATACCAAACAATAAGCTTTTCTTGGGATTTTTTTCGATTTTCGATGCATACTGAGTTATTACTGCACAAGCAATACTGGTCAAAACAAACCATACAAAAATTCGGTATTCCATTCCGCTAAAAATTGGAATTTGTGCAATACCTTGTGCAATACCGATAGTAAAAGGATTACTGAATGCGCCACCAAAACCAACGCCTGTACCCACAATTGGTATTGCCGCGCCAACTATTGCATCATATCCCATTGCTTTTGCCATAGGAACAGTAATCAAAATGAAGATTAAAATTTCTTCACTCATACCAAAAGTAGCTCCTGCAAATGAAAATAATATTATTAAAAAAGGAAGAACTAAAATTTTGTATTTGGGCCTTTTTTGACTGTATTGAATTACATTAAATAAACCAGCATTTATCGCTCCGGTAGTGTTTATAATAGCGAAAGCACCTCCAACCAAAAAAACAAAAGCAATAATTTGTGCTGCCGAAATAAATCCTTTGATGGGAGCAACTAAAAATGCTTCGATACCCTGAGGAATCGCTTCTACATGCTTATAAGAGCCTGCGATAATTTTTTCGGTATTGTTAACAATAGATCTGTCAAATTCTCCCGCTGGAATTATCCATGTTAAGCCAATAAATAGAACAGTTATAGCCAAAATTATAGTGATTGTGTCTGGGAATTTTTCTAATATTTTCATCTTTTATATTTTAAATTTTTCTCCCGAAAGAAGGATTTCTAACTTGATATTTTTACCGCCTAATAATCCACTTTTTGTGTGAATACTTTTCTTTTCACTGTTCTGAATTAAAATTACCTGCGAATCGCCACAAACCGTTGCAGAGTCGCCATCTACTATAATAGCAGTAGATTCATCAATTCCAATTGCTATTTGATCTGGATTTTCCAGCGCTACAGCTAATAAACGATTCATCCTCATCCGACGAATAAAATGCTGATCAACAATAGCGTTTGGGAGTAAACCCAATCCTGTTTTTATCTCAAAGTTTTGAGCTTCAATGGCACGAAAATCTCCTGTATATTTTGGATGTTTCAGTTCATTTCCCGATATCATTTTTTGGCTCATCACAGCTGCGCCAGCACTTGTTCCTGCAATGGTTGTTCCATTTTGATAAGCGGTAGAAATAGCATCATAAGCTGAAGTATTCAAAACAGATTTCATAAACAAGTTCTGATCACCACCCGTAATATAAATTAAACTTGCGGTTTTAAGAGAATCGATTTGCCCCTTTGTTTGATTCTTTGGATTAAGATTAAAAGATTTTATCTTCTCTGGACGAACACCTAACGAAATAAACTGCTTTGCAGTATAATAAACCGCCGAATCAGGTTCTTCACTAGCCATTGGAAGGATTATCATGAATTTTTCTTGTTCGAGTTTGCTTAAAGTGATCAATTCCGAAATCAAAGCATCTGACTTTTTTCCCCCTCCAATAATAAATAATTTCCCGAGAGCTTTATTTTTAGATTGCTTCTCTAATTCAGAAATAGGTTGTTTTTTACCAGATTCGCTCTTAGACTGGCAAGAAATTTGAAAAAGCGAAAACGCTAAAATAAAAATTGGAATATTTTTCATATCTATACTTTTTTTTGGACTATGGAAATACATAGCCGCTATTGATGTTTACAACCAAATCACGGCCATGCTCATTTTGATTGATAAATATTATATTTCTTCGTTATCCCAAATATAGATTTTCTTCTCATTTGTTTTCTCACTAACATATCCACGATACATTCCTTGAGAATTAAAGGAAAAGTTCACATTTCCTTCGTTATCAATTGCAATTAATCCGCCTTCGCCTCCCAATTGAGTTAAATGTTCCTTAATTGTTATTTCTGTTGCCTGCTCTAGTGTTTTGTGTCCATATTCCATTAAATTAGAGACCATCGAAGCAACCGTTGCCCTAATAAAATATTCACCAACACCAGTACAAGATACTCCACATGTTTTATTGTTAGCGTATGTGCCCGCACCAATAATAGCTGTATCACCAATACGTCCATCTAATTTATTTGTCATTCCACCTGTAGAAGTTGCTGCAGCAATGTTTCCTTGCTTATCAATAGCAACGGCTCCAACAGTTCCCATTTTTAGATTCGTGTGATCTAAATAGGTCCCTGTTTCTGAAATTTTTTGAGCTTCAATAAGTTGTTCTTTTCTAAAATTAGTATCAAAATAAGTGTTTTCAACCATTTCGTGATTGGTTTCTTCCGCTAATTTATCTGCACCTTTACCCGAAAGTAATACTATATTTTCGTCTGCTAATAGACTTTTTGCAAATAAAACAGGATTTTTAATTCTCTTGCTATTAGCAACTGCTCCTGCCTTAAAAGTAGCACCGTCCATTATGGATGCTTCAAGTAAATGTTTGCCAGTTCTAGTATAAACAGCTCCTTTTCCAGCATTAAAATGAATACTATTTTCTAATACTACTACGGCAGCTGCAACTGCATCTATGGCGCTTCCCCCTTTTACTAAAATTTCTTCACCTGAATTCAAGGCAAGCATTAAATCAGCATTTATTAATTTTTTATCGGCTTCCGAAAGATTTTCGGGAGTTATTACGCCTGCACCTCCATGAATACATAATGCGAATGGTGTATGTTTTGTCATTTTTTTTTTTTTGAAAGAAAGAAGGAACTAATCGGAATCCATTTAATCAAATAAATTCCGAATTAGTAACTTCTTTTGAGATTTTTAATAGCCTGGGTTTTGTTCTAAAACACCTTTGGCAACAGTAATTTCATTTTGAGGTATAGGATAAACCGTTCTAAAAGCAGGAATATTCAATTCTGATGTTGCTCTTCCTAAACGAACAAGACTAAACCATTTATGCCCTTCAAAACCTAATTCTCTTCCATTTTCATCAAGTAAAATGGTGATAAAAGCATCTAGGTTTGGAACATCTGTAATAGTGTATGGTTTTGAAGGTAAAGCTCTTTTACGAATCACATTCAAATCTGCTAAAGCTAATGTTAAATCATTTGGCGTTTTCTTAGCCAAAGCTTCTGCTCTAATTAGATATATTTCAGATAGCTTGATAATAATAGAATTTCCGTCAATTACATTTTTATTTGTACCGTACTTGTCAACATAAACTACTTTGCCATCATCATAATAACGGTAGCTTCTTGGATCATTATCATCATCCATTGGTGCGAAAAAATTACTATAATCGGCAGAAACTTCAGGCGGAGATACTGATATTAATCCAGTTAAACTATTTCCATCAGTACCTAAAAATTGTAATTCAAAAATAGCTTCGTTTGAACCTTCCACATCATAAATATCATTGTATTTGGTATTCAATTTATAAGTGGTATTTGCAATCACTTTACTTGAATAAATAATTGCATTGTCATAGTCCCCTTTATACAAATACACCCTAGCAAGTAGTGCTTCAGCAGCAGCTTTTGTGATTCCAAATCGATTAGTATCATACTTCAATAATCCTATGGCATCATTCAAATCGGTAATAATTTGTTGGTACGATTGTGCTACAGTTGATCTTGAAATTCCTAAAGCTGATTTTGCATCCACATAACTAGTAGAAAGAGGGATACCGTATTTTGAGTTAAGGTCTGCAAATTGTCCAAACTGTCTCAATGCATCAAAATGTCCTAATGCTCTACAAAAAAGCGCTGTCCCTTTTGAATTATCATCCACAAGCTGTAATTCATTCATTTTTGATAAAATCAAATTACTAGCGTTTACCAAGTTATACACATCCACCCAGTTGTTTTGAATATAGGCGTTAGATGGCGGTACAATAGCTTTATCCAGCTGTGCAAAACGCTCTTGAAAACCAGTAGCATCAGCGATACCCCCTGTTAAATCTTGAGCCAATATAAATTCGCCTCCATAATACGTTCCACTTTGCATTATATCGTATAATCCAACTGCAGCAGATTTTAATGAAATGGCATCTGTTATGGCATTTTCTACTGGAACTTCGGAATCCAATTTCGTTTCTAATACGTCATCACAACCTAAAAAAGTAAAGGCAAGTAACAGATATAAACATGCATATATATTTATTTTTTTCATGATTTTAAATTTTAAAATGTTGTACTTAATCCTATTGTAAACGTTCTTGCCTGACCTAAAGTTCCAAAATCTTCTCCTTGCAAAACATTCAAATCTTCTTGAGAAGAAGTATTTGTAGATACCTCTGGATCAAAGCCTAAATAATCAGTTAGTGTAAATAAATTTTGTGCTTGAACGTATAAAGACAAATTATTTAAACCAATTGTATTGATTAAGTTAGAAGGGAATTTATATGCAAGACTTAAAGTTTTTAATCGAATGTAATCTCCATCTTCTAAATACTGAGTACTAAAACGTTGCATTTGTCCAGCTTTTGTTGATGGTCTTGGCACATCAGTGATTTGACCTGGAGTTCTCCAGTAGTTATCATATACTCTTTCACTAATATTTGAATAAGGAATACCACTTTTTGTAAAACCATAATTATCATATACGTGTCTACTTTGGTTGAATATTTTATTTCCTCCAGAGAACAAAAAGTTAGCTGTCAATGTAAAGCGCTTATACTAAGGTTGTTAGTCCAACCTCCATAATAAGTTGGGATTGCACCTCCAACAATCTGTCTGTCAGAGAAATCAATAATTCCGTCTTTGTTTACATCATCAAACTTAGCATCTCCTGTTTGAGGATCTACACCCAAAAATTTAATTAGGTATAATGTGCTAACTGCTTCGCCTTCTTTTAGGATATGATTTCTTCCAATTTCTTCACCATCGTTGTTCAATTTTTTAATTTTATTATCCAACAAAGTAAGGTTTACTCCAGTATTCCATTTGAATTGTTCTCCGTCAATAACAGCTCCGTTAATTGCAAATTCAAATCCTTTATTTTCAATCGCGCCAACGTTTTGGAAAACGGAGTTAAAACCAGTCAAACCAGAAACTTTAGATTGCAACAACAAGTCGTCTGTTTGTTTGTCAAAATAATCAAATGTTAAATTAACTCTGTTTTTAAACAACCCCAAATCCAAACCAAGGTCCAATTGGGTCGTTGTTTCCCAACCCAAATCCGGGTTCCCCAAACGACTTGGTGCAATACCTGGAACACCATTATAATTAGCATTTAATGAATAAGTACCTCTCCAATTAGAACTAATTTCCTGATTTCCTGTAAGTCCGTAACTAGCACGGATTTTAAAATCAGAGATAGTTTTTATATTAAAAAATTCTTCTTTATTTACTCTCCATGCCAAGGAACCAGAAGGGAAATAACCATAACGATTATTCTCTCCAAAACGAGATGAACCATCAGCTCTTACTGTAAATGAAGCAATATATTTATCATTATAAACATAGTTTGCTCTTCCAAAGAAAGATTGTAATCCATATTGATTTTTACCCGAAGTACTAGAAGTAATAGTACTTGCTGCAGAAATACTAGCTGTAGAATTGGTTGCGTAACCCACACCCGATTGATCGGAAAATAAAGACTCATTTCCTTGTAATGTCCAACCTAAAATAGCTCCAAAATCGTGTTTTTCTCCAAATTTTTTGGTGTAGTTTAAAGTGTTTTCTACAAGCCAGTTTGTTTCTTCATAAGTGGCATAAATACCTTCTCCTGTTTTAGATTTATTTGTTCCAGAAGGCACATAAGAACTCTCAACTAAATTAGAATAGTCTAAAGACAAAGCAGTTTTGAATTTTAAATCTGGAATAATTTTCCATTCTAAATATGTAGAACCTTGAGCACGTGTAGATTGAGAAGTATTTTTGTATTCATTCGCAATTTGAACCGGGTTTTCTAATGGCCACCAAGTGTTATAACTAAAAGGATTGGTGTATTTTCCTTTGTCATCATATATTGGTTCTGTAGGATCCCAGCCTTGAGCATTAATTACAACACCATACTCATCATTTTCACCAATAGTTCTTTGGTGATTGCTTCGAGTAACAAACACAGTTGAACCCACTTTAAATTGATCACTTATAGTATGATCTATATTTAAACGACCACTCAATCTTCTAAAGCCTTGTCCAATTTGAATACCATCTTGATTAAAATAATTTCCACTTAGATAGTAACTTGTTTTTTCATTACCACCTTTCAAACTCAAATCTAGATTTTGAGCAACACCTAATCTAAAAATTTCATCATAAATATTCGTGTTTACCCCTTTTGAAGTATCAATCCAATCAAAATAATCTTTTCCTAAACCATCAAATTCGGCAGCAGTGTTGAAGAAGCTTTTAAATTTTTCACTATCAACCATTTTAGGATAATTTGTAATTTCAGAAATAGCTGTATAATAATTTACATCAACAGAACTTACACCTGTTTTGCCTCTTTTGGTCGTAATCAATATAACTCCATTTGCTCCTCTAGAACCATAAATAGCAGCAGCTGCAGCATCTTTTAGGACTGAAAATGATTCGATATCTGATGGATTCAAATCCGCCAAAGGGTTTGTTGGCTGAATATTAGCATTTAATGCAGAATTATTTCTGGATACCATTGGAACTCCATCAATAATATACAACGGTTGGCTACTTGCTGAGATAGAGGATACTCCTCGAATATTTACACTAACCGCACTACCTGGCGTAGCAGATGAAGAGCTGATATTTACCCCCGCGGTTTGTCCTTGTAATGAGTTTTCAAAACTTGAAGATGTTCCTTGAGGTAAATCTTTTGTTTTAATTGATGAAACACTTGAACTTATATCTTTCTTGGATACTGTCCCATAACCAATAACTACAACTTCTTTTAAGTCTTGGCCCGAGCTCATGTAAACATTGTAATTAGTGCTTCCATCTATTGCTACTTTTTTGTTTTGGTAACCAATATAAGAAAGCTCTATTGAGGCAACATTATCGGGTAATTCTAATTGAAATTTCCCGTCAAATCCTGATATAGTTCCTGTTTTTGAATTGGAAGAAACGATATTAACTCCTGCCATTGGCTGATTTGTTTGTTTATCTATAACAGTCCCTGTTATTTTTTTTTGTGCGTAGGTTGAAATACATGCCAACAACACAACAAACAGTATTAAATTACTATTGAATTTCATTTTTTTAATATTTTAAATTTAATAAAATTGATAATAGATACCCTAACTGCTCATCAAAACGAAAGTTTGGGTATTGAAATCTGTAAACCGTGAAGAACAAGTTTTCTAACAATTGAATATTGGTTGCAAGCCTTGTAGAGAAAAAGATTTGCAATCAATACATACGTGGAATAGATTGATAAGATTCATTTGGTTTTGGTTAGGGTAATAAAAAAAAAAGTATATATCAACTAAACTCAAGAAGAGTTTTTTTGAAGCCATATAAATCAACAATTGAAGATAGGTTGAAGACCTCTTAAAGTAAGAGATTTAGTTTTTATCATGGTATTTGTTTTTATTAAAATCAAAATGGATTACTTTAACTTTCAAGCTTTAAATTCCAAATGGCTTTATTTTGAAATTATTAGTTTCGAGATTACTTTATCCTCTCCTTTATCGATACTTATAATATATTGACCAGATTGCAATTCAGATAAATCAATCTCCACATTATTAATACCAGCAGAAACATTTGTAATTAAACTTTTTACTATTGAACCACCAAGATTATAAATTAAAATTTGTGCTTCTTGTTTTTGTTCTGATAGAAAGTTAATTCTAACTAAATCTTTAGCAGGATTTGGATACAAAGCAACCGTAGTATTATCATATTCTGCTTCTTTATTTTTAGATATTCTTGCAGTTCCACTAATAACATTTAATGTATAATCTTCTGTCTCACCATAATTATAAGTACCACAGGAGGAATTTATTGAATTATAACTTACTATAATTCGCATTCTAATATTTCCCACAGAAGCAGAAGTTCGAATGGTAATTTTTGGCGTTAAAGTTTGATTACTAAAAATAGAATATACTTCCTCACCAGAGTCTGTAAAAAGACCATTATTATTTAAATCTATAAATACTTTCCAATATAAATTTCTTGTTGCACTGAAGCCAGGAGTTAAAGTTAAAGTAGTTGCCACTCCTTTAGTTATATTACTAACCTGAGAAGAAAAGTCAGCATAACCTCCATTTGAATTGCTTAAATTGCTAATTGTACCAATTGCAACTTTCTTTATCCATTCCCTACTAGAATCACCTCCTTGTGAAGTACAATAAGAAACTGTTCCTCCTCCAGATGTTGAAGTTTCTGTTAACGTCCCATTTATTACTTTTATAACACCATAAACTGCTTTACTTCCATTTACTATTGACCAATTGTTCAAATCTATTGTCGTAGAACCCGAGGTATCACCTTCAATTTTAATAATTTTCACCCCTTTCCCACTATTGTTCCATGTTAATGGAGAACCAGAAGCTAATGTTTCAGGAGTAGAAGAGGTGTCAAATTGATAAAAGTAAGCGTAATTACCCGTTGCGGGTGCAAAAACTTTAGCAATGCCATTTTGGTCAATACAAACGGCTGTTTTTTCATAAACGCCAATACCTTTTGCATTTAATCCAGCACCTAAATCTTTCCACATTCTGGCAATAAAAGCAGTTTGTCTTCCCCTACGATCGGGGTTATTGTAATGTGTATCTGTAATGACATTTGATAAAATTGGATTGTTTATAAAATCATTAGCCCCGATAGTCATATCAGTGTTATACGGATTTGCTAATGCCTGAGCAGATGTAACACTAGAATTTGTAGCACTATAATAGTATTTGCCCTGTATGGCACATCCAGCGCTAGTACCACCAACAGGAACTTTTTTTGTATTTATCAAATAATTTATGGCATCTTCTACTGGTGTGTCTTTCCAATACGAAACATACGTGGATTGGTCTCCTCCTGTTATGAATAAAGCTTCAGCATTTCTAATTTTGGTTGCAATCTCAGCAATACTTGCTTTGGCTCTGGTATCAATCAGAATTGTTTCGACAGAATTTACTGTTCCCAAACCATAGATATAATCATTATAAGCCTGAGTTCCAGCAGAGCGAATAACTACAAAATCACCACCTCCAGATTTTTGTATCATCCATTTTATGGCGTCATCGTTATCTGTTCCGCCACCCATCAGGCAGGCACCACCTGTAGCAGTCGTTGTAACATCTGCAACACTTCCGGTAATCCAGCTTGTGTAGGTTTGTGAATATGCAGGGCTTATTGCTGAAATAAAAAGGAAAATAATGATTTGATTTATTTTTAAAATATTGTTTTTCATGATTTAAAATTTGCTAAATGTTAATAATCGGAAATTAACAATGCTAATCATCAGAAATTTTGTTTATTTAAATTTGGAATAACAATAATTATTTCCAAACAAATAGCTTTAAATTACTATTAAATCGCACTTTTTAATCTTTTAAAATGGAATATAAATAATCATAGTTGCCCAATAGAAAAACATTTAAGCACTACAATCGTTAAATCTGGAAGAGATTTTTTAACAATTAAATATTGGTTGCAATCCTTTTAGAGAAAAAGATTTACAATCAATACATACAAGTATTAATTTAATAAAATTCATGGTGTCTTGGTTAAGAAGAAAAAAACAATAACTAAATAGAAAGTAAAACTCAAGGGATAGAGTTTTTTGAACCAATTTAAAATCAGCAATTAAATACAGGCTGAAGTCCTCTTAAATAAAGAGATTTAGTATTTATAACTATATTTGTTTTTCTTAAAATCAAAATAAGGTGTTTTTATTTTTTGATAAAAGTATAAAAAAAAAAGTACCAACAAAATAAATTTATACTTTTTATTAGATTTTCTTTATAGGTTTTCTTTTAACACTTCATTTTACATAGAAAAATAACATTTTTTTTAAACAAACAAAAAAAGCATTATTGATTCTTTTTTTTTAAAAAACTCAATATGATTTACTGAGCAGTATGTATAAAAGATAAAACGGCGCTATTGAAAGCATTGGGCTGCTCCACATTAACCACATGTCCACAATTTTCAATTACGAATAACTTGGATGATTTATAATGGCTTTCGACAACTTTACGAACTGACGGCAAAAACATATAATCTTCTTCTCCCATAACATAAAGCGTAGGAATATTCAATTCGACCTGTCTGAACCACTTGAGCACCGGATTTATCTCGGCTGTTAATTTAAACCATTTGATAAATTCTTTTTGGTACAATTTCTTGGCTTCATTTATAAAAAGCGAACGAGATTGTTTGTGACTCTTCTTAGGCATGATCACAAAAGCAAAAAACTTATATAGAACCAAATAAGGCAATACGTATTTAAAAGTGTTTCCCAAACGCATTAATATCTGGGAACGGAAATTCATTTTTAAGATGGCTCCACCAAGAATCATACTTTGCACTCTATTGGGATACATTTCCGCCAATTGTCTAATGAGGATCGTTCCCAAAGAAATTCCAACAAAATGTGATTTTTCAATTTTAAGATGATCCAAAACCTCCAGTATATCATTGGCCAATGCCGAAAAAGTATATTTCTGTTTGAAAGCGGTTTTCAACGTCGTTTTAGATTCTCCGTGACCTCTCAAATCCAGCAACAAAATATTGTAGCTCTTTTTAAAATCCCTGATTTGTTTGAACCAAATAGACGAACTTCCTCCAGCACCATGCACAAATGTGACCCATTGCTTGCTGTTCTCGTTCTTATATATCGTATAATTAATCACTTAGCTTTTTTTTATTGGACAAATATAGTTGTTTTTCAGACTCCTATAAAACTTCTTAGCTTTTTAGCCGATTTAGATTGCTGGACTTTTTATATTTTTTTATACTTTTTCCCTTTTTCTACACACATTTCATCTTGCCTCTTGCTTCTTCAAATACTGTTATGCAGATATTTAAAATAATCTAAAGCTTTCAACAATCTGCTCCCGTACCAGGAAAACATTTCTCCGTCTACTAAAATGGCTTGGACATTAGTCGCAGATTTAGCTATTTCATAACCGTCTTCCGCTTGAAATGGAAATGGTTCTGAAGAGAGTAAAATCAAGTCCAAATTACCTTCCTCTTCCATTTTTTCGAGTACAATTTCAGGATATCGCTCTTTCGATGCAAAGTGATTCTGAAAATGATTCAGTTTTAATAATTCATCTATAAAAGTGCCCGAACCAGCCACCATATATGGTTTTTTCCAAATAAAGTAAGCCACTTTTTTTACAGGAATGGCTTCAATGAATTTTTTAAAATCGCTCAAAGCAAAAGCCAATTTATCGTTCCATTTCCTGGCTTCAATTCTTTTATCAAAAATATGACCAAAATCAGTAATCATCTGATAATTATCTTCGATGGTGTAAATATCTGTCACCCAAACTGGACATATTTTCAGCAACTCTTGAACTATTTCCTGAGTATTCTCTTCTTTATTGCAAATGATAATATCGGGTTCCAGTAATCGGATTTTCTCGTAATTGACTTTCTTGGTTCCTCCAATTATTTTTTTGGTAGACTTCAAATGATAGGGATGCACGCAAAACTTGGTGATTCCCACTATCCGGTCTTCCAAACCCAAATCAAACAACAATTCGGTTTGGGACGGCACAAGAGAAACAATTCGCTTGGGCGAAGTTTCAAAAGTATGGGTAACACCGATTTGGTCAGTGAATTGCTTCATTTTAGAAATTGCTTAATTTTGTTTAAAACCTTAAATTATTTAAAACCAAGAGAAAACAACTTTAAATTCTTAGAACTCAAACTCCGAAAACTTTAAAGTTTAAACTTTAAACGAACAATCTCCTGCATCTCTTGCTGCATTTTCATGGCTTCGGTTCTGGCTACGTCGGCAAAATCAGTTCCATTTGATGCATAAATAATAGCACGAGAAGAATTGATTAGCAATCCAATAGTGTCATTCATTCCGTATTTACAAACTTCCTGAAGACTTCCACCTTGTGCTCCTACACCTGGAACAAGCAAGAAACTGTCAGGAACAATTTTACGAACTTCGGTAAAATATTCCGCTTTGGTGGCGCCAACCACATACATCAAGTTTTTGGAATTTTTCCAAGTTTTAGAAGTTTCCAACACCTGTTTGTACAACTCTTTAGCTTCGCCTCGGGTTCCACTTACTTGCAGGGTTTGAAAATCAAAAGCACCTTCGTTGGAAGTTAAAGCCAGCATTATGGTATGTTTATTTTCGAAAGCAAGAAAAGGCTCAACCGAATCTTTTCCCATGTAAGGAGCTACAGTTATACTATCAAAATTTAAATCTTCAAAAAAAGCTTTGGCATACATCGCAGACGTATTTCCAATATCGCCACGTTTGGCATCAGCAATTGTGAAAATTTCCGGATACTTTTCATTGATATAATTTATGGTCTTTTGCAAAGAAATCCATCCTTTTAATCCATAGGCTTCAAAGAAAGCAATATTCGGTTTATAGGCAATTGCCAAATCATGGGTAGCATCAATAATGGCTTTATTAAACTCAAAAATAGGATCTTCGGTAGCCAATAAATGTTGCGGAATTTTAGTTAAATCTACATCTAAACCTACGCATAGAAATGATTTTTTTATTTTAATTTGTTGGATTAATTCTTGTGTTGTCATCTCTATTTTTTTAATCACTATTAATGTATTGTGAAATAATTCACTTTTATTTGGCATGCAAAAATAAAAAAAGCCATTCAATTAAGAATGGCTTTTTTAGAATTAAAACAAATTATAATTTTCCTTCGTATATCGTCCCTACGTGTATCACTTCGGTTCTTCTATTCTCTGCTCTTCCTTTTGCTGTTTTATTGTTGGCAACTGGTTTTGTCGCGCCATATCCCACATACGTTAAGTTTGCCGGATTAACTCCTTTGGCAATTAAGGCATCCATAACCACTTTGGCTCTTGCCTCAGAAAGTTTTTGATTCGCTTTAGCATTACCAACATTATCCGTATGTCCTTCGATAGAGAATTTGGCATTTGGATAGTTTTTAATAATATCTTTTATAGCTTCTAATCTTCCATCTGTTTCCCCTTTATCAGCAGTTTTTAAAATTGCTTCACCAGTTACAAAGAATACGGCTCTTGCCTGAACTTTAAGTTCTTTCAGTACTTCTTGAGTTACTTCGGGACAACCTTTATTACTAGCTGGACCAGGAACAGTAGGACATTCATCTTCTTTGTCAACTACACCATCTTTGTCAGCATCATTTTCTGGACAACCAAAATTGGCTACTAATCCTTTTTCGTTAGGACATTTATCATCTTTATCCAATACTGTGTCTCCATCAGTATCTGGCCATGGACATCCTTTATTTTCAACTGGGCCTGCAACAGCTGGACAACCATCAACATTATCCAAAACGGTGTCTTTATCTTCATCTCCCCATGGGCAACCTTTATTTTCTACTGGTCCAGCAACTGTTGGACATTTATCATCTTTATCAGCTACAGTATCGACATCAGCATCTGGCCAAGGGCAACCTTTATTTTCTGCAGGACCAGCAATTTTTGGACAATCATCCTCCTTGTCTAAAACTCCATCCTCATCGGTATCTTTAAATTTCTTTTGGTATACTGGGATTTTAAACCCAAAATACACATCTGCACCTTTTGATTCTTTTGAAAGCCAGTTGGTAATTACCGAGCTTGAACCCACGAATAATGCTCCAAAACGCAATCCTGTACCCACTTGCATTCCACTATATTCCATATAATTTATTGGAAGAGAAAAAGTAAACCATCTCGTTTCGTATCGAGGTGTCAAAATATAGGTGTTTGCTGAACTCGTTTTGCCCATAGCCGATTTATCAACCAAGCTAACATTTCCATTTAAGTTCAAATAGAATTTCTTGTACATATTCCAATCCGCATCTAAGTGCATTACTGTAGGTAAATTGGCTTTTATATTTTTATAGACAGTCACTGGAGTTCCGTAATGCTGTTCTAGAAAATCTCCAAGATTATCGGCATCATCAATATCTTGTCGAGAAACAGCACCATTGATATTGTAAGACTCTTCTTTTGAATTTTTATATGAGATAGCCCCTATATCAGTAACAGAGAGACCAAAACGCAATTTGTATTTGTTCAAGTCTTTAAAATTATTGTCGGTTGGTTTTGCATTATTCAAATCATAATTGGCATAATCCGGTCTCCACTCGTAAATAAAACCAAAATCACCTCCAAAACCAGTTGAATTCGAATCAAAAACATAGTCTTCATCACCAGTAACAATATCCTGACTGCTTCCAATAGTAAGCGTACCAGTTGTCATTAACATAGTTGTTGCAGGATCATTAGTTTGTACAAAAGAAGATGTTATATCACTACCTTTAGCATAAGCATTTACTCCTCCAATTAAATATTTAGCCGTAAAACCTCCTTTTAGAAAATGCTGCTTACTTTGCCATAAAACAGCTGCATAAGAAGCACCAATTTCTCCCCAAGTATGTCCAACCATGTTTGGATTTCCTACATTAATATTAAAATCATTTGCATCATCCAAACCATCCTTTACTTGATCGTATAAAAGCCCATTAATATCCGTTGCATTTACAACCGCTCTAGCCCTTGTAAAAATGGCAACTGCATGTTTTGGAGCAATATTAAACATGAAAGAAGGTCCCATCACATCAGAATACACAATTCCACCATTATTTTTCAATGGTGTTCTAACCCCATCTTTATTAGCATCATAACTACTTTTTGACAAGTCAAATAAACTTAGACCATAAAAGTCATTGTTTAAGGAACTGCTGGTAGAAAACATATTAATATCGGTTTTGAAACGAGAATCAACTATAGACGCTGGGTTAAAAAGCACTCCTTGTACCCCTGCATAATTATCGGGTATATAGCCCATATAGGATTGAGCATTTGCTGTCATAACAGAAAATAGAACAATTAAAAAAAGTAATGATTTTTTCATTAAATTGATTTTAAATTAATATTAAATTGGGTATTATATTTATTTTAATAGTATTATAATTCATTTCGTATAACAAAAACACAAAAAAAACACTTAATTAGTTTTTTACAACCAAGTAAGTGTTATCATTTAATTAAATCTTATCAGAAAACTTCACTTGCTTCTTTAAGTTTTTCCATGTTGTTTACTAATGCTAGCTCATCAACAATTTTCTGGATATCACCATTCATGATATTTCCCAAATCATATAATGTCAAACCTACACGGTGATCCGTCACACGCCCTTGCGCATAATTATACGTACGAATCTTAGCCGAACGGTCACCTGAACTTACTTGAGAGGTACGTTTGGTTGCATCTTCTGCTTGTTTTTTGGCCAATTCCTGTTCGTACAAACGAGAACGCAAAACGCCCAAAGCTTTGTCTTTATTCTTATGCTGTGATTTCTGGTCCTGACATTGCGCCACCAATCCAGTTGGAATGTGCGTCAAACGTACAGCCGATTTCGTAGTATTTACCGATTGTCCACCAGGTCCTGACGAACAAAAGAAATCCACACGTACATCATTCATATCAATCTGTACATCAAATTCCTCTGCTTCCGGAAGCACCATAACTGTCGCTGCAGATGTATGCACACGTCCTTGCGTTTCTGTTTGAGGTACACGCTGCACACGGTGAACTCCTGCTTCAAACTTCAAAGTTCCGTAAACATCCTCTCCGGTAACTTCAAAAATTACCTCTTTGAAACCACCCGAAGTTCCTTCGTTCATATCCACAACCGATGTTCTCCATCCTTGACCTTCACAGTATTTAGTGTACATTCTGAACAAATCTCCTGCAAAAATACTCGCTTCGTCCCCACCTGTACCGGCGCGAATCTCCACCATAACATTCTTTGCATCTTCTGGATCTTTCGGAATCAGCATGAACTTAATTTCATCCTCCAATTCCGGCAATCTTTCCTTGGCTTCTTCCAATTGCATTTTGGCCATCTCCGTCATATCGGCATCACTACCGTCAGCAATAATTTCGTTTGCTTCCTCGATATTTGCCATCAAAAGCACGTATTCATCACGCTTTTCTGCCAAAGCTTTTAAATTCTTATACTCTTGATTCAATTGCACATAACGTTTCTGATCGGCTATTACATCCGGTTGAATGATCAAATCCGAAATCTCATCGAAACGTTGTTTTACTATTTGAAGTCTATCTAACATTTTCTTATTCCTTTAATTGGAGTGCAAAAGTACAAAAAAACTATTCAGTTTACAATTTACCGCAAACAGAGAATAGGATTAAGATAATTCAGGAGCTATTTCCTGCTATCCACTGTAGTCCCGATTAACAAAAACTACGGCCAAAAAGCCTTGTTTTTGTTAATCGGGAGATGCCCCTGCACACGAGCTAAGCGAACTGGTGAAGCAATCAAGGCTAGAGCTTTTCGGTTTTAAAGGAGCCTTTACGGTTTCCCGTCGCATCCTTGAATCAAAACGATTTACTTTTGAAAACAACTACAAAACCATATACTTTTTTATAAGTGTTGTCGGTAATTAAATTATATATTTGATAAAACAACAAAGCCAACAAAGTAGCATCAATCCAACAAAATTAAGACAGGTGATAATTTTTGTTTCATATATACGCACATTAGCAGTCACTTAACCAACTGCAATCAAAAAATCAAAAAAAATGAACTTAAAAAAGAATCAAGTGATAAAGTTTATTGAAGTTTTAAAAAAAATTTTTACTAATTCATCATTTGAAAGTACCAAAAAAAACAATGAATTTGACAGTAAAATTTATGGCGAAGAAGTGACTATAAAAAATTCAATCAAAATAAATTTTCAAGGTTTGCTTTTTTTCATAATCATTGACATTTTATTATTGAAAAACATTGAATCATATCCAAATAAGTCACTAACAATTATTTTTTGCGTTATCATCTTGATAATACCATTTTTAAAAATAATTAATCAAAATCCAAAATTGATTATAGCTAAAGCACACATGATTTGTAATGGAAAACTAATAAAATGGACTGATATTGATTCAACTTTGATAGAAGAAATAGACCCAAATGATGTTTCAAGTTATTATAAATTACTCATCGTTCTTAAAAACAATAAAAAAATAAAAGTATCTTTAAATGACCAAAATTATTCCGTTTTTGAAATAAGTCATATAATTGAATATTATAAAGAAAAAAACACCTGCTAACGACTCCTACAGCGGATTTGGGCAATAGGCTTAACAGGAAGTTGGTTTTGCATCTGGAAGATTTGGCAAACCCAAATCGGGCCGACAATAAACCATAAAGTTAACACACACAAAAGCAACAAGAATAGAATTCCTGTAGCTTTTTTTATAAAATTGAAATTACTACTCTTTGTGGGCAAAGAATGCACCCGAGTCCCGATAAGTATCGGGACGAACTGATGAAGTAAATCCGCTATCAGCGTTATCATTTTACAAAACGCCACAGCAAATTTTAAGAGACCTATTTTATTGGTAAATGGTATAATTCAAATTGCCCTATTTTTTTCTCATACTCTCTTTGACTTTCTCTCTATGCAACGCTCCCCAAGTACTGAGTTCATGTATTACACTTTTTAAAGTTTGGCTATAATCAGTGGCGTGATATATAATACTAACAGGCGTCGTTGGATATACAGTACGCTTAATAAAATCATTCAACTCTAAATCTTTGAGCTCCTTTGCTAAAATTTTTGGTGATATTCCATCGATCTCTTTTTTTATTTCATTAAAACGTTTCGGAGATTGAATAAGACTAAGAATTAAAGCGATCTTCCATTTTCCATTTAAAACATAGAGCGCATCTATAATGTTCCTAAGAGATCCAGCGCATTCGTCCTTTGTTAGAAGTTCTTGTTCTTCAATTGTTTTCATGGAAGTAAAGATACAAACTTTCCCAAAAGTAACTGGTTTCCTTTAGGAAACTGCTATGTTTTGCATACTCCACAGGGGTAACTTTGCCTTGAATAAAACCTGTAAATCTAATTGTTTTCAATTACGCAATTAGTAGGTTATAAAAAAGTAAACTTTAAAATCATAGTAGTTATGAAACACATTCTTCATTTAATGTCTAGCATTCAACCCAAAGAATCCTATAGTATTCGGCTGGGTAACGCAATTATCGAAAAAATTCAAAGAAAATACCCCAATAGCACACTCGAAGAATTAAGTCTGGTGGATCTCAACATGCCGCATCTTAATCCGGAATTACTTCGCAAACTTTTTACTCCTGCCGATCATCTCAGTGAGGAAGAAAAAGAATCGATTGCATTTTCCAATAATTTACTGGAACAATTACTGGCAGCAGATATAATTGTTATTGGTGCCCCACTCTACAACTTTACCATCCATTCAGCATTAAAAACTTGGATTGATTATATTACAAGACCTGGAATAACCTTTGGATATGGTGAAGATGGGCGGCCTATTGGTTTGGTTACTGGAAAAAAGGTATACGTTGCAATGGCCTCAGGCGGTGTATACTCAGAAGGTCCTGGTCAAGTGAACGACTTTGTTGTTCCTTATTTAAAGGCTTTTCTAGGATTCTTGGGAATGACAGATCTTACGGCATTTCGAGCAGAAGGATTGAAGGTTCCGGGATTAAAAGAAGATGCTATGAATAAAGCAATTAATAGCATAATGATTGATTAAAATTATTATAAACTTCCTAAATATAGTAAACCTTCAGAATCATATAATTTTGGAGGTTTGCTGTTTTTTCTGAATACGAATTAGTACTATTTATTCTGACGTTTAAATCCGACAGTGTGGCTGTTTAATCCATGCCCGCCGCACTACCCCATAAAATTTACACACAAAAAAGCGGCAAGAATACAATTCCCGCAGCTTTTTTATAAAATTGAAATTATTACTCTTTGTGGGCAAAGAATGCACCCGAGTCCCGATAAGTATCGGGACGAACTGACGAAATAATTCTGCGCTATCGGGTAATTTATTTATTAGACCCGCATTGGAAACGCTTTGTTTCTTTTGCACAAGTAAGTAGGTACTCGTTGCAAACGAGCACCAGAGGGGGTGTTATTACAGTGTTCCCCATTCGCATTTTAATGGTTAGTCTGGTGTGAATTATATAACTTTTTGCTGAAATTACATACATCTTAGTCTAGTCTCCTTTGTACCTTTAGTATTGGATTAAAACTATTTTATAATCAAAAAAAAAAAGTCATGGCAGAAATTAAAATTGAGAAAAAAAAACCGGTATGGCCGTGGATTGCTGCAGGGCTGATAATCGCAGCACTTTTATACTTCATCCTTTTGAGTAATACCGAAACTCAAAGTGAAAGTAACGTAGAAATCGAAAACAGTACAAGTGTACGTTAGAAAGTGACAGATAAACAGCAGGATAATTGTGTTATTTCACCTATTGAGGAAATACAATCTATATTTTCCCGCAGCTGTACGCAGCAGAAAATGAATATATAATAGTAAAAAAGAAATTATGGAAAATAAAGACAGAAATTTATACAAATTGGATGAACTTTCGGATTATAAGATTGCTTCAAATTATTCTGATGTAAGAGGATGGAAAATAGTGGACGCTGATAACCGGACTATAGGCAAAATTGATAATCTGTGGGTTAATAAAGACATGCAGCGGGTTGTCTATCTGGATGTAAATGTAGACAAAGCATTGATAGAGGACAGCAGTAATGAGGTGCATGATGCTATAGCGAACGACAATGGAAAGGAGTTCATCTATAAAGACGGAAACAGCCATATTATCATACCCATTGGATCGGTGAGCATAAATAAAGACACGAAGATTGTCATGGCTAACAGTATAGGATATCATACTTTTAAAAACACGAACCGATTTAACAGTCAGCAGAATTTTGACAGAAATTATGAGCGAAGTGTAATGAAGTCCTACTACCCCGAAAATGATTCTAGTCATAATGAGGACAGTGATGATGACAGCTTTTACAAACGCAGAGAGTTTGACAATCACTAGTGTCACTAATAATAGAGATCTCATAGAATAAGATATCGTTTAGATATGTAAAAAAAAGTTTCTTAGTAAGATAGCAGATTTATACACGAACGAAGTGAACTTAATCTATAATCTTTACCAAGCAATATGCTATAAAGTTAACACACAAAAAAAAGCTGCAAGAAAATAATTCCTGTAGCTTTTTTTATGAAATTGAAATGACTAGTCTTTGTGGGCACGGATTACTTCGTCAGTTCACTTCGTTCGTGTGTAAATCCGCTGTCGTGTGCTATCAGATTTTATTTCTTTCCTTTTTCTAATAAATCATTAGGATTGATAACGGGCAGGATAAAATCACTTAAAACAGTTCCTTGGAAGCGCGTCATTAAAATCCCTCTCGATGTTGAATATGTTATAGAAGCCAATGCGTTTCCTAAAGCAGGATGAATACTAATAGCTCCATCCTTTTCCAGAGTGGTAAGTTCCTCTATATTGTCAACATAAAAAACATAAACAAAACTAAAATTTCCGACTGCTTCTTCAATAGTATCCTCTTCGCTTTTAGTCTCGACATGTACAGAAAAATCGGCTCTTACCAATTTGTCTTCAAGATTAAATCCCAATTCGAAATCAACATTAAAAGTATGGCCGGCAACTTTTTCATTTTCAAAATCAAAAGGGCTATTGATTTGCCCTTTAATGATTTTGAAATCTACAATTTCTATTTTTTCTGGGTGTAAAATATTAGCTGACATTGGCTAATGGTGTTTTTGGTTTGGTCTTAGATTTTTTCCACACATGGGTAAAGGATACATCTTTGGTGGTAACATGTGCATTCTTGTAAACAGTAATATGTCTTTTACCCCCTATCGAAGAAGACACAGGCTTTCTATGGGGAACAGTAATAATGGTATCCCCCAATTCTGCTTCTAATTTTGCAAGTGAACGCAAAGTGAAATTGTGTTCGCCTACTAACCATTTATTCACTTCTGAAGGTCTTTTTTCCAATTTTTCAGCCAAATCCTTTTGGCTAAATCCTTTTTCTTTTAATAGCTGATTTACGCGTACCACAATGTCAGCGTATAACTTAGTGAAGATTTTTGTTTCTTCGGGTGTTTCTGCTAAAATTCTTTGGGCTACTTTGCTTCTCATAATTTTGGGCTTTTAGAGGATGATTTCATCTGAACCATCATAATTAGTAAGTTTTCTGTTTTTTTTATCTACAATAATTGTTCCGTCACGAATAGCTTCGAGAATTCGTTTAGCAAATTCGCATGCTGCTCTCCAGATTAAGTGTAGTGAACTTTTTTGATTTGTTTGGTCATCTTTGGCACCTCCATTAAAAAGTATAACGATATTATTTGTAATTTTTAAGGCGTATAATCGTAACGGAAAATTTGGATAGTGATAAGTGATTTCATCGAGCACCACTTTACCTTGAACCGGCAATCCTTTTACTTCGTTTTCATTTCTGTTAAACAATTCATTAATTGCACCATGATCCTCTCCGATTGCGTATATTACAAATGATAATAATTCCTGATTGGCTTGTTTGTATTCTGGTAAAGCATCATACTTCTCAAAAAACAAATCAGTCTCATTGGTTTGAAGATCATCGTATCTCACGGTGTAAAAAGTGCACTTTGCACCTTCATCATCCCATATTTCTAGAGCAAATATATTCACTTTACTAGTTGTTTGCAAACAAAAATACACTTTTAAGTGTATTTTATGACTATTTTAGATTTTTTTTTAATTTAAAAATACTTTTTTTCAATAAATTCATTTCTCAATACCTCTCAAAATTTTCATCCCAACAAAAAACATCGATTTAGATAGGCAGTTTCACACAATATTGTCATACTGACGAAGGAAGGATCTCCATAAGTAACTCGACAATCTTAAAAAATAACCCGACCGTTCGGATAGGTGAACAAAAGTTTCTTAGTAAGACAGGCAGATTTATACACTAACGAAGTGTACTGACGCTATAATCTATGCCCGCAGTAATAAGCCATAAAATTAACATACAAAAAAAGCTGCAAGAAAATAAATCGTGTAGCTTTTTTTATAAAACTAAAATTGCTAATCTTTGTGGGAGAGGATTGCAGATCAGTTATAGTGGGTTTATACTCATGTAAGTACTAAAAGTTTGCAACAAATAAACTTGTGTAAAATAAATATTATAAAAAATTATGGTTTACGTAATGGATATAAGAATTAAATTGCAATATTTGTTTTATTATTTAGTTAAAAATAATTTTCATAAACAGATCAACTAATTTTAGGAAATCATGAGGGCTATAAATGAAATTTTAGACTTAAATGTATCATATCAAGCAAATACATGGTCTGCAATTTCTATTGAGCCTAAAATTGAAATAATTTTAAATGAAATAAAATCAGAAAAACATAAAGTTCAAATCTTTCGATTAAGAAAAAAACTTGAAGAAGGTGATAAAGAATATTATGATAATTATAAGAAACAGTTGCCTGCAGTGACTTTTAGCGGAACTTTTAATTTAAACAGATCGTTTAATAAATTAAAAACATACAACTCTTTAATCGTTATTGATATTGATAAGCTTAATTCAGAACAGCTAATAGAAAATTATAAACAACTTTTAAATGATGAATATGTAATTTCATTTTGGCGTTCACCTTCTAATAAAGGTTTTAAAGGTCTGGTTTCAGTTGAATATATAGTCCAAGAAAATGAAAATGATTTAGATAGATTGCATAAAAGTGCATTTAAAAAACTATCAGAGCATTTTTTAGAACAATACAATATTGAACTGGATAAAAGTGGTAGTGACATTACTAGACTTTGTTTTATGTCATATGACGAAGAATTAATCATAAAAGAAACATTTACCAACTTTAGTGTAAAAAGTGATGATCTTATTGTTTTGACAAAAACTAAGGGTAATAAAGAGACAGAATTAAAAATTGTAAGTACAAAAGACAAGCTTTATAATCCATATGAAAGAAATGATCAATTCAATAGAAAAATAATGACCGATATTATAAGATATTTATCAAAAAAAGGATCGAGTATCACATTTTCATACAGTGAATGGTGTAAAGTTGCAATGGCTATAGCTAATTCATTTACTTATGATATCGGATTGAATTACTTTTTAAAATTAAGTGTATTAGATGGGACAAAATATAATGAAATAAGTTGTACTAATTTTTTAAACAACTGTTATGAAACAAGAAAAGGAAATGTAAATTTTAATAGTATAGTTTATTTAGCAAACCAAAGAGGCTATCATACAAAAAAACAAAAAAATGGGGTACCGAAGGTGGAGGATTAATTTCTATTCGCGAATATCACTTCTCATTAACGGTAAAGCACTGCCAGAGAGTTTAAAAGAGACTAAATACAAATATGTATCAGTATCAGTATCAATAGTCATACGTGAGAAATCACGTTACAGGAGACCCCATTTTTTTAATGTATGAGACAATTTGAAAATTATTTTACAGAAAACGAGATCTTAAGACAAATTTGTAAAATTCGTGTGAAGCTTGCTAAAAGTAAATCAAAAAAACATTTACTTCATCTATTAACTTCCTCTTCTAATTACAATTATCATTTAAAGTCAAATAAAACTCCCAACAATGATTTTGAACAATATCAGTGTGATTTAATGGTGTTTTTGAGAACAATCTTACCTCCAAGAAAAAAATGGATTAACCTTGGTGAAAATTCAAGAAGAAAATCCAATTCGAGAAATGAATTTTTAACATCAAACGATAAAAATTTTTATTCGTTGTTAAAGACAATTAAAGTTCATAGTAAAAAAGATTTAAAGGAGCAATGGTATTTAGATTTACAAAAGTTCATTTATGAAACTTTAGAATTATCTAAAAATAAGTCATTTTCCATTACAAAACCAGTCATTTTTCCAAAATTAAAAGAAAAATTAAAAGAAAAATTAGATGAAGGTGAAGTCAATGAATGTAGGCCAATATGCATATTTAGTTTGAAAGAAAGAATAATTCTAAGTGCTACAAATAAATTTTTGACTCAATTATTTGATGAACATTTTCAAGATAGTTCTTTTGCTTTCAGATCTAAAAAAAACTCAGAAAACATAATATTATCCCATCATGATTGTATAAATGATATACTCAAATTTAGAAATGCAAATAAGGGAACTGACTTATACATTGCCGAATGCGACATGAAAAAATTTTATGATACAGTAAATCATAAAATTGTAAAATCATTATTTACCGACCTTATTACAAAGTCAAAAATCCTTTATCCTGAATTAAATCTTGATAATTCGATACACATTTTTGAAACTTATTTAGATTGTTTCGCATTTAATATAAATGTTCCAAAATCCTCAGATATAAAATATTGGAATTCATACAGAATTCCCAAAGGCGAATTCTCTTGGATAGGTAATGTTGTTTCAGATCATTATTCAGATATAACAATTGAAAGAGTTGGCGTTCCACAGGGAGGAGCACTTTCTGGTCTAATTGCCAATATATATCTTAATTACGCTGATACTCTTTTAAGTGGTAAGACTTTCTTATACCAAAGATTTTGTGATGATATGATTATCATTTCAGAGGATTTACAAGAATGCACTTCTGCAAAAGAAATATATGAGAACGCTTTAAATGAATTAAAACTCTTTCCTCATAATTTTAAATCCGAAAATGAATTAATGGAAATAAAAGACAATGAAATAAATTATAAACCTTTCTGGAAAGGAAAATCAAAAGGGCCATACAAATGGGGTGAAATAGGAGAAAACTCCTTTCCTTGGATTGGTTTTGTTGGATATGAGATTAATTTCTTGGGCGAAATTAGAGTCAGAAAAAGATCATTTGAAAAAGAATTGCAAAAACAAAAGGCAGTAATTAAAGAAATAAAAAATGCAATTGAAAATGGAATGCGTAAGTCAAAAGGAACTGCAACAGAATCAGCAATAAATAGGCTAATTGGCATGTCCGTTGGACGTATTGGTATGGATAATTTTAATGAAGTTTCAACAGATATGTGTTGGAAAAATGGATTTAAACTACTGAATTTCAATAAACATTCAATTATACAGATAAAGCATCTAGATCGAAATAGAAGCAAGTTGTATTATAAATTACTTAAACAAGTAGAAGAACCAGAAATTATAAAAGATAAAAAACCAAAAAGACAAATTATTAAATATAATAAACCTTTTAGTTATTACTATCAAATATTAGAAAGACAGAAAAAAATGGATTAGGGAACTTAGAATTATTTCCTGAATAATTTATAATGTCACGTCTATTCAATAAGCCCTTAAATTTAATTCCTAAACTATTAATTATTTAAGAAAATAATGAAGATGCATATAAAGTCATTCTATATTGATAATTTTCGAGGCTACCGAAAATTTAAATTAAACTGTGAAAAAGATTTAAATGTAATAACAGGTATTAATAATAGTGGCAAAACTACAATTCTAGAAGCAATCTCATTATGGAATGAGCTTTTTGGCTATCTAATATCAAAAGCACAAAAAGGGAATAATAAACTTTTAATAAGTCAGAATGATTTTCGGTTTTCTCATAAGAACGGTAATTATTTCGATTATCGTAAGTTTAATTCAGTAAGAACTTCGGGATATAAAGATATCTTTTATGATTTAAAGACTAGTAACAAAATCACAATATCAGCGATAGTAGAAAACAATACTGACAAAATTGAAATTGGTTTCGTTATAAATGCAGTAACTGGAAATAATTATAATATTGTTTTAAAAGAGCATGATCGATTTGATTTTCAGAAATTTAATAGAATTTTTAATTTATTACCGAATCCTATTGGCTGTTTCTTTTCTTCCCCAATTGCAACATTACCAACCATGGAGGAGTTTTCATTACCTCCGAAAATTAAAGAAGGGGTTAAAACTAGGCAATCGGTCCTTTTTTTTAGAAATAGACTGTTTAATTTATTTCAGTCAGCCAATGAATTTCAGATTTACAAAACAATGTTATCTCAAATTGTATTTAATGATAATAATTCTATTGAATTTAGAATTATTGGAGATATCCAAATCGATATAAATATTTCAATTGAGGTCAGCATAAAACAGAAAGGATATAAAAACATTTCATTGCTTGGCAGTGGAACAATACAAATTATGGAAATTTTGCTTCATCTTTTTGAAGTCAAAAAAGATTTGAACGTAATTCTTTTAGACGAACCGGATAGCCATATTCATAGAGACATACAAAAAAGACTTATCAAGGAGTTAGCTAATAGCCAAATTCAATTTTTTATAACAACTCATAATGAAGCTCTCATAAGAAGTACAAATCCTAAAAATATATTTTTTATTGAAGAAGATGTTTCAAGTAAATCACTAACAGAATATCATCCAATATACAATCAAACATTAACTGCAAAAAAATCAGGTATATCGCCATCATACCATTCTCATATAATGCACAAAATTGGAGCGGAAACTTCATTAGATATATTAAATGCTCTAGAGGCGGACAAAATATTTTTTGTTGAAGGATGTGACGACAGTGATTATATAAGAAAAATAATGGAAATCAATAATATCAATATTGACTGTGTTTTTTGGGCATTTGATGGACTTGATAATTTAATTAGTAAAATTAAACATTACAAAGTTTTTTTCAGCGGAATAGGCAATATTTCAGCGCTGTGGAATAAATGTTCTATTATCGTTGATTCTGATTATACTACAGATCTTCAAAAGGGAAGTTTGAAAGAAGCACTGAAAAGAAAAACTGGACTTTCGACATTCATTTGGAATACATATACAATTGAATCTTCAATTCTAAAGGATAAGAACGCTTTATCGAAAATATTATCTACTTATACCCATTCGAAAGGAATTATTAAAACAATTTCAGAAATTGATAATGTTATAGATGAAAAATATGCAGAATATGTATTGGAGAAAACAGCTTTTATGGATAATGATATATTATTTTGTAATAGTGTTCAAGGACAAATTGATGCAAGAAAAGCAAACTTAAAAAGTAGTCTAGAAATTTCTAAAGTTTATAATGGAACAAACCTTTCAAATTCATATAGAATTTATTGTAAAGAACAATTTAAAACAGGATTAATAGATCATATATGTAATAAAGATGATGTCGAAATTATTCTGACAAAAATTGTTACTGAATTAGGTATAGAAATTGACAGCACAATTGAGAACAGAATTTACGAATTGATACCTTTTATTGATGTAAATAATCAACCTAACGAATGGAATGATTTAGCAGCATTTATAAAACAGATTTAAAAATTTATATAACCACGATCGCTCGGATATGCTCAACGATAGCAATCAAATTTTTTCCGTTCCCGTTCCTATATTAATAGAAACTAGATTTTCTTTTTTTAATCTGTTAAGGTATACTTTGCGGGCATGGATTACAAATCTACCTCGATCGGGTATATATAAAAACGTACCCTAATTTTTATATACACAGCAGAATGGAAGAAAATCAGAAACATATAAAATAAAAAGCCTGCACATAAGCCTACCGTCTGGACACAACTTTTTTTATCTTTGAGATAAAAAAATGCAGACAAGACATTTTGAAGATTTAAAAGACAAGCGATTGTTGAATAGAGGAAATTCTATTCTCAATCGCTTGTTTGCTAAGA
>NZ_JAHWYN010000039.1 GCF_019351435.1 Flavobacterium taihuense | reverse complement strand
TTAGGAGGCTGGAAAGGTTATCTTTCAGAGAGAAAACCTGGCATCACAACCTTTTGGATTGGTCTTCAAAAATTCGCCGCAATTATGCAAGGCTGGATGCTTTTTAGAGATGTGTCCAGACCGTAGGGTAGGGAGTTGCTTTTTTGGGATTGAAAAGACACAGTTTAGATGCCCGAGTAGAAAAAATGCTTTAACTAGCGGGTTTTGTTTATATTGTTTCAATTACATTCTCTTGTAATCTCCTAGATTTTGGTGTTATTTCAATTCGGTTAAAATCATCTTCCGAACCGTAGCCCACCGCCATAGCAAATAATGGTTTGTATGTTGTCATGTTAAGAATAGTTCTGTATTTATCAGTCTCTATACCTTCCATCGGTGTCGAATCCAGACCTAATGCAACACTAGCCGTCAAACCAACTCCCAAGGCGATATACACTTGATTGGAGAACCATTTTTTTAAATCGGCCTCTGGCTTACTGGCTTTAATTTGATTGTACCAATCCCTTCTGGCTTGCGGTAATTCGTTGTCAACAACTTTTTGAAAAGCATCCAAATCATCCGCAACACTAAAGACTACTAATAGTTTGGCTTGGTTTATTTTTTCAGTATTATGCATGGAAACCGAAGCCAATTGTGCTTTGATTTCATGATTTTGCACAAAGGTAAATTTCCACGGTTGGATATTTATCGAAGAAGGAGAGAGGCGCAAAATTTCTTTCAAAGCTTCAATTTTGTCCTGTGGTATCGCTTTGTCAGCATTGTACTTCTTTGCGGTATATCTTTTTTGTATTAATTTTAAAATATTCATCTTAATATTTTTTATTGGTTTACAGGATTAATTAGATATGCAAATTTAAGCCACTAATAGTTTTATACAATTTGATTGCATTAGTAATGAAATTGATTTTGAAAAGGGTACGAAGTCTGGCGCCGAAAGTTATTGGAATCGTACAACTGGAAAACGGAAATGCTGAACCCTAAATTTTTAGGATCCAGATTATACTTGTCTGTTTTAAATATCCCGGTATTATACTCCAATCATTTGGTCTTTTAATGAATAAATGATAGCCAGAACATCTTTTTTGGATTGCTCATCAATGTTATTTTTGTCAAGAGCAGACATGATATCATCCATTACACACATGTATTCTCCCTGATTAATATTCATTCCGACATGGGCTGAGTGCATATCTTTGCCAGAGTATTGTTGAGGGCCTCCACTTCCCATGATAAAAAACTCTATCACATGCTTTTTAACTTCAGCTAAATGTTGAGTGTCATCTTTTAGAGGAAGAAATCTTGCTTTAATGCCTGGGTTCACCATATGGGCTTCTATAACTTCTTGAACAATAGCACTTATTCCCTCTGTACCGCCTAGACGTTCGTAAAGACTTTTTTCGTTTGCATTATTTTCCATTTTCATTATGTTTTTAAATTATAGTTATTATTAAGTTATTTTCAAAATATTGACTACAAGTACCTAGAAAGAATAAAACATACTATTCTGTTTTGGGAGTTATCCCCAGTATTTATTCTGTTTGCTGATAAATTATGTGAAATCAAAAAAGTAAAAACAAACCAAAAAAGTTAGTCATAAGTTTTGTAGAAATTTGGGAAAAATGCAAGGATGTAAGTGTAATTCACTGTATATAAAAGCTTTATAAAGTTAAAAAAAATAATTAAAAAGAATTAGTTTAAAAGTAGTTTTTATTAATCAAGGTTTTGAAAAATTCTATAGTGTGTGATCGATTTTTAATTTTAGGAGCAGAAAGATTGAGCATTTTTGGGAATATCGTCCCGTTTTCCATTACAACCTTTTGTGTCGAACTCCGGCACAAAAGGGTTTTCACTTCACCCGGGGCTAAAGGGGTAATATTTTGCATTTTTGTAATCATCCCAAAAAAAGAAAAATAGCATTAATCGAATTCAGGTATTTGTAAATAAATTAGACAGTTCAATAATCCTGCAAGTTTTTTTTAACCTTAATAGGTATGATACTAGATTTCAAGCAACACTTACACCCGATACTGTCACCTGAAAATTTTTTTTCTGTTTTTAATAAAAATTAGTTGCATCTTCTGAAAAACTATACATCTCATCTAGCCCCGATGGAAGCAAATATCCTTTTATGCCGGGGTTCGGCATAAAAGATATGGCGGACAGCGGAAGTGAAGTTGATGAAAAACCAAATCTTTCTGCTCCTAAAACAAAAAAACTGCAAAGTGTTGCCACGATGCAGTTTTAAAGATTTTAAATATGTTTATTTATTCGTGTACTAATTCACTTTGGTTTCTGAAAACCAATTCTCCATCGAAGGAATCTAGTAAAATGATACTGTCAGGATGTACTTTACCAGCGAGGATTTCTTTGGAGAGCTGGTTGAGCACCTCTCTTTGTATCACTCTTTTTACGGGTCTTGCACCAAATTGGGGGTCATAGCCTTTCTCAGAAAGGTAAGCAATGGCCTCGGGTGTGGCATCCATTGTAATGCCTTGTTGGGCAAGCATATTAGTCACACTTTTCAATTGTAATCCCACGATTTGGGCAATGTTTTTGGCAGTTAGTGGCGTGAACATTACGATTTCGTCGATACGGTTGATGAACTCGGGGCGTACAGTTTGTTTCAATAAAGCAAGCACTTCGACTTTGGCGAGTTCGGTGGCGGCTTCGACACTTCCTTTCAGGTTCTCGAATTTTTCCTGTATGATTTGGCTTCCCATGTTGGAAGTCATAATGATAATGGTGTTTTTGAAATCGGCCAAACGTCCTTTGTTGTCGGTTAGACGGCCCTCGTCGAGTACCTGCAACAAAATGTTGAAGGTGTCCGGGTGGGCTTTCTCGATTTCGTCCAACAGTATCACGGAATAGGGTTTACGGCGCACGGCTTCAGTCAATTGTCCACCCTCGTCATAGCCCACGTATCCCGGAGGCGCACCAACCAATCGGCTTACGCTGTGGCGTTCTTGGTACTCACTCATGTCGATTCGGGTCATGGCGTTTTCGTCATCGAAAAGATATTCAGCAAGAGCTTTGGCAAGTTCTGTTTTCCCAACTCCTGTTGTTCCAAGGAAAAGGAAAGTTCCCACCGGTTTTTTCATATCCTGTAGGCCCGCACGGCTACGGCGTACGGCGTCACTCACGGCTTCGATGGCTTCTTCTTGACCTACCACACGTTTGTGTAATTCTTCTTCCAGATGCAATAGTTTTTCACGCTCGCCCTGTAGCATTTTCATCACTGGAATTCCAGTCCATTTGGCTACCACTTCGGCAATGTCTTCTCGGGTTACTTCTTCTTTAATCAACGAAGTTCCCGATTGGTTTTCCTGTAATTGTTTGGTAAAAACGGCCAATCGTTCTTGAGCTTCTTTGATTTTTCCGTAACGAATTTCGGCTACTTTGCCGTAATCGCCTTCACGCTCTGCACGTTCGGCTTCGTATTTGAAGTCTTCAATTTCGGTTTTTACGATTTGAATGTTGTCGACCACTTCTTTTTCGGATTTCCATTTCGCATAAATCTCGTTTCGGTCTTCTTTGAGATTGGCCAAATCCATTCCCAATATTTTGAGTTTGCTTTCGTCTTTTTCGCGTTTGATGGCTTCAATTTCGATTTCCAACTGCATTATTTTTCGATCCAAAACATCCAATTCCTCAGGTTTGGAGTTGATTTCCATTCTTAGTTTAGAAGCTGCTTCGTCCATCAAATCGATGGCTTTGTCCGGAAGGAAACGATTGGTGATGTAGCGTTGCGAAAGCGTAACGGCAGCAATAATGGCGTCGTCCTTGATTTGTACTTTATGGTGTGTTTCGTATTTTTCCTTGATACCTCTCAGAATCGAAATCGCACTTTCGGTATCGGGTTCTTCGATGATGATTTTTTGAAAACGGCGTTCGAGCGCTTTGTCTTTTTCGAAATATTTTTGGTATTCGTCTAGAGTCGTTGCACCAATAGCTCTCAATTCTCCACGAGCCAAAGCCGGTTTAAGAATATTGGCGGCATCCATAGCTCCCTCGCCACCACCAGCTCCAACAAGCGTGTGAATTTCGTCAATGAATAATACAATGTCTCCTTCGGCTGCGATTACTTCTTTGACAACAGATTTTAGACGTTCTTCAAATTCTCCTTTGTATTTGGCACCCGCAATCAAAGCTCCCATATCGAGTGAGAATACGATTTTATCTTTCAAATTGTCGGGTACGTCGCCATCTACAATACGGTGTGCAAGACCTTCGGCAATAGCGGTTTTACCCACTCCCGGTTCCCCCACCAGCATCGGATTATTTTTGGTTCTTCGGGTAAGGATTTGCAATACACGGCGAATTTCTTCGTCACGACCAATTACAGGATCTAGTTTTCCGGTTTTGGCCAATTCGTTGAGGTTTTTGGCATATTTGTTCAAAGAATTATAATTCTCTTCTGCCGAAGCTGAGGTCACTCGCTCGCCTTTACGCAATTCTTCGATAGCGGCTTTAAGTCCTTTTCCGGTCACACCCTGATCTTTTAGGATTTGGGCAACCTTGCTTTTAGAATCAAAAATGGCCAGAATCAAATGCTCGACAGAAACGTATTCATCATTCATTTTTTTGGCAATGATTTCGGCTTCGTTCAAAGCAGAATTTGCCGTTCTGGAAAGCTGAATTTCGCCTCCCGAAACTTTTGGGAAACTTTGAATAGTACTGTCTAAAATTTGAAGAAACAATGGTACATTGACGTTGAGTTTTTTCAATATAAACGGAGCCACATTTTCATCTACTTCAAAAATAGCTTTGAAAATGTGTTCGTTTTCTATTTGTTGTTGACCCAAACTCTGAACCAGTTGCTGTGAAAGCTGTATGGCTTCCTGCGATTTAATGGTAAATTTATTAATGTTCATGATTAAAGGTTTTATGTTTTTTATACGTTTGTTTTACGTGTGATTAGCTATAAGTTTTAATTATGGCTAATCAGTTATAACCAATTGCGGATTACTGAATTTTACTATTTAATAACTAACTTTGCAAACTAAGTATCAAATTATATTCCACTATAAATTTACGGACAATTTGACGTTTAAACTATGATTTCCATTACTTTATAAAGACAAAAAGACATAAAATACGACAAAATGAGTATATTCAATTCCCTATTCGGTAATTCAGAAGAAAAGAAAGTAACAACAAGTAAAATTAATTGGATTCCATTGACTGATTTGGAGCAACTAAATGAGATTATTACTTTATCGAATGAAAAGCCGGTAGCGATCTTTAAACACAGTACGCGTTGCAGCGTGAGTCGATTTGCATTAAAACAATTTGAAAACCAATTTGATTCTGCCGATGCAACCGACACCTATTTTTTGGATTTAATTGAACACCGTGACGTTTCAAATGAAATTGCGAGTCGTTTTAAAGTCGTTCATCAATCCCCACAATTATTGTTGATAAAAAACGGTCAATCGGTTTATGATGTTTCGCATAGTGATATTGATGCGAAGGATTTGGCTGAGAGGTTGTAGGTATTGCAGTTTATAAAAAACAGAGAAGAGGTTGTCTAAAAAGTATAGGCAACCTCTTTTTATTTTAGAATATTTAACAGTCGTAATTGGCCACAGATTATTTGGATTTACACAGATTTAAAATTATGATAGAAATCTGTGTAAATCCGAATAATCTGTAGCAATTTTTTTGTTTTATTGAAATAAAGCTAAAAATCCCCATTCGAACCACCACCACTAAATCCGCCACCTCCAAATTCCATTGGTGATTCCTCTACTTTTGCTTCGGGTTTAAGTCCAAATTGAGAAGCAATCACAAGCGCTTGAACATTAGCAAAGGCATTTGGGTTTGTGAATCGGTCGACTTTAAAAGTAAGACCTGTTTCGTTGTGTTTTGTTCTTTTTATGGCAAAATAGGTAAAAGCAAAAACAATAAGTCCTCCAATAGTCAAAGCCACTTCGGGAGGTAAAACATGATGATACATTCTGAATGTGAAAAAGGCAAAGCAAAGTGCCAGAAAACCGATCCAAAGCATCATTCGGTCTTTATTTTTCAGTGAGAAAAAGAGATAAACCATTGGAATTGAAAATGTAAATGCCCAAAAGAATAGGGCAAAAGGAATTTCAGGACTCACATCGTCATAGAAATAATTTTCTGATAGGCTAAAATTTAATTCTCTCACCACATAATAATTTCCTGCGAGATAGAATAGAATTAGGCAGAAACCTTTGGCTAGTTTCAGTCCGTTGTAATAATATGGAACAGTTAAATTTTGTAATGCTTTTTTAGAAATAAAATAAGACCCGCCAGAAAACAGCAACATCACAAAAGGCAAAATGATTTTTCCGATTGTTAAATACTCGAATGTCATGTACGCTAGACTTGCTGTTATTCCAAAACAGGCTAGTAAGGCCAAAGATAGATTAAGGTATCGCAAATAAGCGATACTCGAAGCGATTGCCATTACTAAAATAACAGCTAGATAGTTTGGATTATAGTTTTCTTCAAAAGTGAGTCCAATGCCAATGAGTAATGCTAAAATTGCTCCCAAAATAAAGGCATCGTCCAGACCAAAACCAAAATATTTCATATTCTTAGACATATATTCTTTTGATCCAAAGCCTATTATGGATAATATATATACAATAAATAAATAAGCATCGTTTCTATCACCCGCATTTACAAAGACACTATCACAAATTCCTAACCATAAGAGCGATAATAAGCCACAAATAGAGGAATACAGCATACAGCCCAGAATGAAGAAACCAATTCGGATAAAGAGGTTGTTTTGACTTTTAAGCTTTTGTAATTGGCTGTGAATTAATTTGTATTGTTCAGTACTAATAAAACCTGACTGTTTCAATCGATTTGCTTCTTCGTCTATATAAATGTTGTCTAAAAGTGTTTTATCGTATGCTATCATCGGAAGTGTTTTTGTTAAAATGTTTAATCAGTTTTATAAATCCAATGATGGTACCAATGAAATAAAACGGTGTTGTAAAAAAGAATATGGAAAAAAAGTCATCAAAATGAATGGAGTCTAATACTCTCACAAAAAAGATATTCATTCCAATAAAACCATAGAGAACAGTGAAAATAAATAGAGAAATGGACCTGATTTGGAAACTTAAATTATAAAAATAATAAGTAGCAATTGCTAATACCAAACCAAAAGGAAGCCAATAATCATCACATAAATTTACCATACAAGCAATACCAACTAAGTGAAGCGAAAAAGTAAGATAGACCAGATTGAAGTGTTTTTTCAAATTGATTTTGGTCGTATATAACACCCAAAGCAGCAAAGTCAAGCCAAAAGCCAGTCCAACATAACTTAAGTAGGTATTATCAATCATTTCGTTTTCAAAAACGTGTTTTGGGTCAACCGATAGTCCTAAATAAGCCGCCATTCCTGTGATTCCGATAGATAGAACGCTTTTGTTGTCAAAATAATACGCACAAAAAAGACTAATAATCGTTGGCACCAAAGTGGCCAATCCATAATGCGTTCCAAAAGTTTGGTATTGAAACTGCAAATAGCCCACAAACGTGCAACTCAATATAACTGCGGTAAGCACCAAATAATCATACAGCGGATTGAGGAATGGAACTTCTTCTTTTTTGAAACCCTGATGATTTTTAAAGCAAAAATAAAAACAAGTTAGTGTCACCAAAAGTAACAGGCCAAGAATTGCGGTGTGACCGATAGTATCTATGTTTTGGTAAATCAGAATCCCAATACCCGAAGTGAACAGTAACATTGATAGGTACAATAAGAACTTCAATTCATTATGAACTGAAAACAAGTTCAATCCTCGATACGCTCGAATGGCTTCAAATTGTTCTCCGGTAATGTAGTTTTTGTCAAAAAGCGTTTGAGTTGCTTGTTCTTCGAAATTCGCCATGCTATTTATTTAATATATCTCTCAAATATATAGAATTTTTATTACTAATTAATGGTGAAGTACATACATCTTTAAAACTGTATCTCATCATGAATTAACGATATATAAAAACATCATTCTGAAAGAAATTATTTTGTAATTTGTTTTCTTTTTTAAGAATGTTATTCTAAAATTGTTATTTTCGCAACATATATGTTATCATAAACCAAATACAAGTATCTTTTTTTGATTCTTCGATTATACTGTTCTAAATATTGAAAGTGTTATTTTGAAATGAAGTAAAAAATGTAAATTGAATTTTTTTGAATTTGTATGGAATTGAATATACTTAAAACTATTAATTACATAAAAATGAATCGAATCAATATTTTTTTTCAGTGTGTTATTTTCTTTTTTCTTGTGGGTTGTGAAAAGCAAGATCTTTGTGATGATGGTTATAAACCTCATGAAAGTAATGGACAAACGATATGTATTCCTGATTATGTTGGAATAAATCCCCAAAATTCTAAATTTGGGAATATGTATTATCATGAGAAATATGGAATAATTGTATTTTCAGATGGAATATGGAAGAATGAAAACAATCAAATTATTGAAAACCCGAATAAATAATTTGAATTGATTTATTGGAGTTAAATGATTTTTAGCTTATGGCTATATCTAGAAATTTCAAAATATAAAAGAATAAAATAAATGAAAATAAGTAAAAGGCTAATAGCCGGAATAGTTGGTGTTCAAATGTTATTGTGCTCATGTGAAGCAGTTCGTATTAGTGAAACTGCTAATTATCAAGATTCAAAATTTGCTTTTGGCTCTGATAAAACTGCAGTACTTGTTGGTAATGACAACATATTGCTAAGTGAATTTACCAAAACATTCAGTAAAAAGTATAATCAAAAGCATGATTTTGTAAAACAGTATGATAGTTTATATACTGTTAAATTGAAAGAAGAAAAGATATTTGGAGATATAAAATATGATAAATCTTTGGAATTTGTTTCAAATGATCCTTTGACATTTACTCAAGAACAGCAAAAAAAGGTAGATTCATTATTTACGAATTCTAAAGCGGATTATCTTATACGAATTTATGACCATGAAATTACAAATCGTATTCAAGGAAGTCTTGGTATGCCTATGGCTATGTCTAACGGTGGTATGGGGATGTCTTCGGGAACTCAAAGCGAAAGTTGTATTATAAAATCTCATTTTCAGATATATGATATAAAGTCAAGAAAAAAAGTTTTGGATTTTGTATCCAATGGAAATGGAAGTGTTGTGTTTTTTGCCTTTGAACAAGCTTTTACAGATGCTATGAATAGTTCAATCAAAAATTCAGCGATATATCTAAAAACAGGAAAGCTGAAATTTTAAAATTTAAGAAAGCATAAAAAAACCTCATTTAATTTCGATTTAAATGAGGTTTTCTATTTTGTTAAAGTTTGACACTGTCCCATAAAGTGTGTAAGTTGAAAAGTCAAGGCTTCGGTTTTATAATCGGAGCCTTTTATCAAATATAAGGGTAAATTGGTTTAAAACAATTCCCCAATTTTGAATAGGCATCGTCCA
>NZ_JAHWYN010000038.1 GCF_019351435.1 Flavobacterium taihuense | reverse complement strand
GCATTACCCACCTGGGTTTGTGAACAATTCGTCACCGAATTCAACACACTTACCAAATCATAACTTGCAGTAGACGTTAAATTACCCGTTGGCAATAAAGCTGTTCCTGCAGCATCCAAAACAATACCTTGATTTACTCCTGAATTTATAGTATACGTTACAGTAGCATTTGGAGTTCCCGTAAAAGTAATATTCGTGCCAGTGCCCGAACACACAGAAGTAGTTCCTGAAATACTTACCGTTGGCAATGGGTTTATGCTAATTTTAAAAGTGCTCGCTGGCCCCGTGCATACACCATCAAATGCAGTTACCGATATTGTTGCAGTCTGAATAACAGCAGTTGCATTAACAGCTGTAAAAGGCAAAATATTCCCAGTTCCGTTAGCTCCAATTCCAATAGCAGTATTATTGCTAGCCCAATTAAAAGTTGCACCCACAGGTGTACTTGTAAAAATGGGAACACTTACAGTTCCATTGGCACAAAAGGTTGTGATATCTGATACTGGGTCGACCGTTGGTAAAGGGCAATTCGATGAAACGCAATTTCCGTTAGCTGTTGTAACACAAGTATTACCAACAGAGACTACAGTAATAGCTACATTTTGGCCTGGTGACAAGCTATTGATTACAAGTGTTGTTCCGGAAACAGACCCAGAAATCGGAGCTGACGAATCTATACTGTAAGTATAATCATAACTTGTTGCACCTGAAATGGCATTCCAGTTAAAAGTCACACTTGTAGTCGTCGGGGCACCACAATTAATAGATAACACAGGAATCGGATTAATATTTACAGTTGCAACACTAGTGCTGTTCACACAAGGAGAAGTGCCAACTAAAGTATATGTAAATGTACTAGTCGTTGCCCCAACTGCTGGTGTGAAGACACCCGAAGCAGCATTAAATGTCCCTCCTGTTCCAGTTGTTCTTGTCCAAGTCCCTCCAGATTGTTCACCAGTTATTAAACTAAATAAATCTATTGAAATGACACTACTTTCGCAAACGGCCGTATTGCCAGATGTTCCTGCAATTGGTTGCGGATTGATATTTATTGTTGCCAAACTAGAAGTGTTAACGCAAGGAGAAGTACCGATTAAAGTATATGTAAATGTACTTATCGTTGCTCCTACAGCTGGTGTATATGTACCGGAACCCGCATTAAAAATTCCTCCTGTCCCTGTTGTTCTTGTCCAAGTCCCTCCTGATTCTTCTCCAGTTATTAAACTGAATAAATTTATTGAAGTACTACTGCTTTCACAAACGGTCGTATTTCCAGATGTTCCAGCAATTGGTTGCGGATTAATATTTATCGTAGCAACACTAGTGCTGTTTACACAAGGAGAAGTGCCAACTAAAGTATATGTAAATGTACTAGTCGTTGCCCCAACTGCTGGCGTGAAAAAACCAGAACCCGCATTAAAAATTCCTCCTGTTCCCGTTGTTCTTGTCCAAATCCCACCTGATTGTTCTCCAGTTATTAAACTGAATAAATTTATTGAAGCATTACTGCTTTCACAAACGGTCACATTTCCAGATGTTCCAGCAATTGGTTGCGTATTGATATTTACCGCAGCAACACTAGAACTATTAAGGCAAGGTGAAGTACCGATTAAAGTATAAGTAAACGCACTTGCCGTTGCTCCTAAAGCTGGCGTAAAGGTGCCGGAAGCGGCATTAAATGTCCCTCCTGCTCCTGTGGATCTTGTCCAAGTTCCCCCAGATTGCTCTCCAGTTATTAAACTCGATAAATTTATTGGAGTACTACTGCTTTCACATACAGTTGTATTTCCTGAAGTTCCTGCATCTGGTTGTGCATTAATATTTATTGTAGCAATACTAGAACTATTGATACAAGGTGATATTCCTGTCAAACTATAAGTAAATGTACTTGTCGTTGCTCCAACAGCTGGTGTATATGTACCAGAACCCGCATTAAAAATTCCCCCTGTTCCTGTTGTTCTTGTCCAAGCTCCGCCCGATTGTTCTCCAGTTACTATACTGGATAAATTTATTGAAGTACTACTACTTTCACAAACGGTCGTATTTCCAGCTGTTCCAGCAATTGGTTGCGGATTAATATTTACTGTGGCAACACTAGTGCTGTTTACGCAAGGAGAAGTACCGATTAAAGTATAAGTAAATGTACTTGTCGTTGCCCCAACTGTTGGCGTAAAGGCACCGGAAGCGGCATTAAATGTTCCTGCTGCTCCTGAGGTTCTTGTCCAAGTTCCACCAGATTGCTCTCCAGTTATTAAACTCGATAAATTTATTGAAGTACTACTGCTTTCACAAACGGTCGTATTTCCAGAAGCTCCTGCAACTGGTTGCGGATTAATATTTACTGTGGCAACACTAGTGCTGTTTACGCAAGGAGAAGTACCGATTAAAGTATAAGTAAATGTACTTGTCGTTGCCCCAACTGTTGGCGTAAAGGTACTGGAAGCGGCATTAAATGTTCCTGCTGCTCCTGAGGTTCTTGTCCAAGTTCCACCAGATTGCTCTCCAGTTATTAAACTCGATAAGTTTATTGAAGCACTACTGCTTTCACAAACGGTCGTATTTCCAGAAGCTCCTGCAACTGGTTGCGGATTAATATTTACTGTGGCAACACTAGTGCTGTTTACGCAAGGAGAAGTACCGATTAAAGTATAAGTAAATGTACTCGTCGTTGCCCCAACAGCTGGTGTAAATGTACCAGAACCCGCATTAAATGTTCCTCCTGCTCCTGTGGTTCTTGTCCAAGTTCCTCCAGGTTGCTCTCCAGTAATTAAACTAGATAAGTTTATTGAAGTACTACTGCTTTCACAAACGGTCGTACTTCCAGCTGTTCCAGCAATTGGTTGAGGGTTTATCGTGATATCAAAAGTAGAAGAACTTGCTGCTTGACAAATGGAAAGATTTTGCAACACTTCATATTTAACTGTAAATATTCCTGTGGTACTCAAGGATGGATTTATTTCTCCAGTACTACTATTTATTGATAACGTACCTCCTGCAGAAGATTTACTCCAGACTCCTCCAGTTGTAAAAGTGGCAGGAGTTGTTTCTGTTGGGATAAGAGTAGTTACAGATTGACAAGCCGATGTAGGATAAGTAAAAGAAGTATCAGAAGTTCCAGGAGATACATTAACTGTTATTTCTTTTGAAACCGTACATGTACCAGCTCCTTGAGGTATAAATGTTATATCATCTAATCCAAAATCATTTCCAGAACCATTAGTTTCAATATCATATAACTCAATTACGGCAATAGTTACTCCAACGCCTGCTGTCCAAGTATGCTTATAGGACACCCATCCCCCAGCTGTAGTTGAAGGCGCCACATCTGTTGGCGATGAAGCTGTATTATTTATAACGACTCCATTTATTTTTAACTGCATTTTGGCTGGAAGCAATGGAAAAGTAGAAGTAATTGTTCGTAAAAAATAATTAAAATCATAGGTTATTCCTGGTTTCACAGCTATATTCTGTCCCCAAACTTTATCAATAATTGGTGTCGAAGTTGAACCATCCGTTATAAAAAATTTTCCAACTCCGGGATTGGTATGATCTTGTGCACTATCATAAACTGAACCCCATGTATTGGGATTTGCAATAACTCCGTATGTTCTTTTTTCAAAAGCAGGATTCGTTGCTAAATATTTATAATCAGAGGAAAAACCGGCGACATCATTTTCAAAATCACCATTATAAACCAAATTCCCTAATGCTCCTGTTGGACCAGTAGCCGTTACTTTATACACAGTGTTAACTGTTGGAGTCACTGTAATAGAAGCTGAATTTGGCACAGACAAACTAGGATCGATCGGAGTAGATGACCAAGTATAACCAACCATATTATTAGCTACCAATGTTATAGTACTTCCGGCACAAATTGTTGTATTTAATGGCTGCGAACTGGTTGCAGGAACCAGAGTTGCATTTGCGGGAATACTTCCCGAAATAGTCATGTCTAAAACTGAATTTATTGTAACGTTTTTTGAGGCAGAACCCATAGGAGAATTAGCATCGAAGACTTCAATCTTATATGTCCCCGCAGCCAAATTTGTAAAAATTCCAGTTGAATTACTAACTGCTAAACCCACAGAAGGTGTCAGCTTATATGAATAGGGCTGTACCCCTCCAAAACCATAAGCAGATATTGATCCGTCATTCAATCCAGGACAAGATATTGCAGTTTGAGATGTACTTATGGATAAAGGAAGTGGAGGTTCAGTCAAAGACAAATCATCAATGGCAAAATCATTACCATTTGGTGTTGCTCCGGGTGTCGATAATTCTATTCGAACCCATTTCGCTCCTGTTCCTGACGGAGTAAATTCGTAAATTACTTGTTGCCAGGTCGCATTATTTACAGTAGCACTTCCAGATTTCAAAATTGGCGTACAACTACATTGATCCAGAGCATTAAACACAATAACCGGATTTGGAAATGCAGCATTACTAGTTCCGTTCTTATTAATATTTATCACCCAGTAAGAGAAAGTATATTTAACCCCACCTTGCAATTGTATGTTCGGATTTTGCCTCCAAAAAATATCATTATTTGCGTCAATCACCATCATTTTGCTTCCAGAATGCGGCAATACATTGTTAAAACTAGAGGTATTCATAGGCCCAGAACTTCCTGTTAAGGCATAATTACCATTTGAACTAGTTCCACTCGTACCAGGAGAAATATCAGTATATCCATTAGTTTGAAACCCTCCAATCCCCTCAAAACCAGGATTATTATTATTAGATGAGAGCAAATTCTGGGCATTTGAAAATGTAAATGTTATAAAACATAAAATAATAAGCAGTAATAATCTCTTTTTTGGGACAAAAAGGGATTGCAAAATACAGTTTCGCATAAATAGTAGGTTATAAATAATAGTATGATTTGGAGTGTTAACTCAATTTTTTTATTGTGTAGTAATTTGAGATATCTGTTTTTTTTGAGTTAATATTTTATATTAAATAAATTATTTTTTCATTTAAATTATATATTTTTCATTTTTACATGTTAAATTTATTTAAATTTTCATTTATTAACCTTAAGTTATTTTCAATTCATTTACGAAAACGTAATAGTGTTGAAAAGTTTACATAAACTCACTAATTGTGAGTAATTTGTGATTAATAATACAATCCATTTGAATCCATTACTATTTTACCAGCAAAAACTCAGATCTCCTATTTATTGCATTTTGTTCTTCTGTGCATTTATTTTTACAGTCAATTTTGAGTTCCGTTTCTCCAAAACCTTTACCTGAAACACGAGATGCTTCAATACCTTTGCTAATTACATATTGAACCGTTGCTTTGGCTCTTTTATCCGAAAGGTTTAAATTATACTTATCATCTCCTTTGGAATCAGAATGTGATTTTACATAAATCTTCAATTTGTCATTTTGCGTCATTACATAAACCAATTTATCCAGCTCTTCTGCTCCTTGTTTAGTTATATTACTTTTATTGAATTCAAAATAAATTGGATTCAAAATAATTTCTGTTTCTGTAACAACCACATCAATCGGTTTTATCGTAACATTGACTGTAATTGCCCCTCCAATAAATTTTGCCAAAGGTATTTTTTGCGTTATATATCCATCCTTAAAAGCCTCAATGATGTATATCTTTTCGCAATCGACATCATAAACAACTTCACCTTTTTCATTCGATACTTGACTACCAATTACGTTACTGTTTTCATCAAGAATAAGCACTTTCGAATTGACTAGAATAGCATCGCCTTTCAAACTCTTTACAACTACCTTTATCTGACCTTTACAAACAGGTATGGAAGAATATATATGATCTTTGCCAGATCTATTACTAGAAACATACCCTAATTGCTTAGTTGCATTATAAGTCAACGCAAAATCATCTCTCTCTGTATTTACGGGTTTTCCAACATTAAGAGGAACATCATTTTTATTCAAATCCACCAAAAACACATCAAATCCACCAAAACCAGTCAACCCATTCGAAGCGAAATACAAGACATTATCATCTGTTACAAAAGGAAAACTTTCGTCTCCAGCAGTATTAATTTTATCTCCCAAATTTTCCGGAACACCAAAGGACCCATCATTATTTACTTGCACTTTCCAAATATCAATTCCACCAATAGAACCAGGCATATTAGATGAAAAATACAATATTTTACCCGCTCTATCAATAGATGGATTACTAGTTGAATATTTTTTATCATTGAAAGGCATAGCGGTTATTGCTGTCCACTTACCATCCTCTTTTTTAGCTTTAAACAAATGAACTTGCCCAAATTTTAGCCGTTTAGCATTATTTTTTTCAAATGAGTTGGAGTTGAAACTTTCACTGGAAAAATAAATTATATTCCCATCTGCCGTTATACTCACTGGTCCTTCATGAAATCTAGAGTTCAGTTCGGAAACGGGAATTGGTTCGGAAAAACTCCCATCCGCTTTCAAATTCGATTGATAAATATCCAAAAACGGCTCTTCATTCCACCCGTATTTTTTGCCTCCACCATTTCGGGCACTCGAGAAATACAAAACATCATTATAAAGTACAGCCCCAAAATCAGATTTATCTGAATTGATATCCAATATTTTAACATCAAAAAGTTTTTTCTTATCGATTAAACTTGGCAAATAATCTGGATTTTTATTAAATTCTACAGCCCTTTGATCTGCCGGAACTTTGGCTGCAAAAATCTTCATTTGAAGATTCGCTTCTTCGTATCTCGCATTTTCTTTTAGCATTTGCGCATAATTAAAATACGTTTCTGCATCTTGCTCTGTTTTTACAGCTTGGGCGTACCATTTGACCGCCTCCACAACATTGAACATATTATAATAACATTCCCCCAATTGCTTATACACATATCCATCTGAGTTCCCTTTTTCAACCAACAAAATGTACTCTCGGGAAGCCTTCACATATTCATACCTTTCAAATAAATCATCGGCTACTTTGGTAAATTTATTTTGTGCCAAAAGCGTAAAACTAATGAGCGTAAAAAATAATAGTATAGTATTTTTTTTCATTATGAATCGTATATAATATTAGAAAAACCTTGGAGAAAGTGATACTTTTTTGACAGGCAAAAAATCATATAATATGATTATTTCATGAGATGACGAGGTAGAAATATTCAAATCCGAAACAATGTGATCATAAGCATATCCTATTCTCAAATCGGAAGTAACATTAAAGTTTACTAATAAACCAAAACTATCTTGTAATCTATAGGTTGCTCCAAATTCCACTTTTTCTTGATATAAAAAATTGGCGGAAACATCCAAAGACGTAGGAACGTTAAATGCTGACTTCAACAAGAATGATGGCTTAAACTTTAAATTTGGATTAAGATCAAAAACATAACCAGCAGTCAAAAAGTAATGAGAAACATCTGAGCCATATTTTTCCCCATCATAATCTAAATGAGCAGCATTAATTAAATTTGGGATCGAGAAGGAAACATAATATTTATCGGTGTAATAAAAAACACCCGTCCCTATGTTTGGAGTCACGTCATTGCTGTTTTTACCAAAAATCCCTTCAGAGGGATCTGGTAATGTAGGAACAATCTCTGAAAAGTTGACTTTTTGAAAAGTCGCGCCTGCTTTTATTCCAAAAGACAAATTACTATTCTCATTCAATTTCAATTTATAAGCAAAATCTCCATATACATTCTGTTCTGTTATTGGCCCAATTTTATCGGCAATAATAGACAGCCCAATTCCTATATTCTTTCCTGATGGTCCTTCCCCATAGAAAGTAAAAGAAGTTGGAGCATCTTCAATATTCACCCATTGTTTTCGATACAATAAGCCAAACGTGAGATGCTCTTTTGTCCCTGCATAAGCAGGGTTTATAACATTCATATTGTACATATATTGAGTGTATTGTGGATCTTGCTGTGCCTTAACATCAATCACAAGTACTAGAAACAATATTGCAGTCAGTAAAATTTTATTCATGTTCTAAATATTTTTTTCTAAAAAAAAGGAAAACTGATTTGAAAACGTTTTTATTAATTTTCTCTAATTAAATAAATCCATCCTGTTTTTGATTTACCATTATTAAACTCAATGACATAATAATAAGTAGCACTTGGAAGCGCCTCACCGTTATTGGTTTGACCATTCCATTGATTTGTATAATGAGACTGACTATACACTTGAAGTCCGTATCTATTAAATATCTCCAGTTTTTTCACGTCCATTAATCGCAAATCAAAATAATCATTAGAACCATTTCCATCTGGAGAAATTCCTTTCTGAATGTCACAGTAAACAGATTCGATTATAACATTCGAAGTTGTTTCGCAGTCATTAGAATTTGACCTTACGGTAAGACTATAAAGCAACGGAAAGGTTTCCTTTTCAGCACTATTACCAAGAACTTTACTTACGTTCAAAACATTTGAATTATCTCCAATGGCATTCCCATTTTGATCTTTCCAAATGTATTCAACAGCACTAGGATCATAGGAATTTAATTGTGGAGTCGCCGTTAATTCGTAATTATTAGATTGACAAGCCCAAGACGATTCAAATTGAATTTCGGGCGGTATTCCATTTACTAATTGATTCGAACCAAAAGTTTCGCAAGTAATATTGCTTTTGTATCGAACACTTATTATATAGTTGGCTGGTGCTAAATTTAAAAAAACAGAATTGTTTTGATACCCATTACCTACACTGTACTCAACTCCCGCCATATTCTCTATTTCAATAGTTCCAAGCGGCACTGAACAAGTGGGCTGAATCAAATTTAAAAGAATTGGAGTTGCTGGAGCCAATGGCTTTGCATCTATTGTTGTATCAGCCAATGATGAAGCCATACAAGTAGCATCTAAAATATTTCGAACGGACAACGTATAATTATTTGGAACAAGTCCAGCAAATACATTTGACGATTGATAGGTAGTTCCGTCCAAACTGTATTCCATTCCTGTTTGAGAAACAACAGTAATTGTTCCCGATGGTGTTCCGCAAGTTGGTTGAACAACACTCAGCGCTGTCGGAACAACCGGAGCTGTTGAAACAGCATTGATTTTAGTGGCAGTGCCTGATACAGCTAAACAAGTAACATCCAAAACATTTCGAACAGACAACGTATAATTATTTGGAACAAGTCCACCAAATACATTTGACGATTGATAGGTAGTTCCGTCCAAACTGTATTCCATTCCTGTTTGAGAAACAACAGTAATTGTTCCCGATGGTGTTCCGCAAGTTGGTTGAACAACACTCAGCGCTGTCGGAACAACCGGAGCTGTTGAAACAGCATTGATTTTAGTGGCAGTGCCTGATACAGCTAAACAAGTAACATCCAAAACATTTCGAACAGACAACGTATAATTATTTGGAACAAGTCCAGCAAATACATTTGACGATTGATAGGTAGTTCCATCCAAACTGTATTCCATTCCTGTTTGAGAAACAACAGTAATTGTTCCCGATGGTGTTCCGCAAG
>NZ_JAHWYN010000037.1 GCF_019351435.1 Flavobacterium taihuense | reverse complement strand
CTAACACACGCTACAAGCAATTTGGGTTTTAGGCTTAATTTGAAAATGGTTTTGTATTTGGAAGATTTGGCAAATCCGAAAATAGGGCTTAATTTAGTCCCAAACTGCTTGTAGCGCGAGAACGTTATAAGCCATTTATGAAACTAAACTATACATCAGAAATATATCAGATTTGGACAGAAATTGATTCTGTTTCTTTTGAACGCAAACTTGAAAACGAAACTGCGTTTGATGGAATTGTAAAAATCTATAGTTTAAAAACTAATGTTGAAAATGTCAACCAAAAATTAGAAGGACATTTTTTTGGAAACTTTATTTATTCTACAGAAAATGGTGCTTTTCTCAGAATGTTTGACAACAAGGATTCATGGCCAAAAACAACTTTGATTTATCTTGATTTTATAAATTCAACTGTAACAGAAATAAACCGAAACAATTCTTCCTGGAACGTTTGGAAAGGAAAAAATTTAGAAAATGGAAAATATTCAATAGAAATTTCTCCAACAGAAAGTATAGAATTCCAAACATAACGGAAATAAAAACAGCTTATAACAGCTACTACAACGAACATGAAAAAATATTTTCTAACATTAATTTTCCTAACATTAATTTCTTGTTCTGAAGCTTACGATCAGAATTATGATTCTTATGCAGAATTTTCGAAGGCAAATCAAAGAAATAAGGGTTGGTTTCCAGAAATTATTTTTCCTGACGCAACAAATTTGAAAAACCGCTCCTACTTAAGCTCACATACAGTTTTCGGAAGTTTTAATTACACAAACCATAAAAAATACGATTCAATATTTTTGGTTGGTGAGAAAGTTGATAAAAAATCACTAAGAAGAAAATTACTGGCGATAGAAAAACTTCGCCCTAATTGGATTGAAAACACAAACAGTATAAAATTTGACAGTTTAGAATTAGTAAAATTTGAGCATTTTTATTTAGCCAAAAACAATTCAAAAAGTAAAATTTTGTATTGGAATATTGGAGAGAAAAATATAAACGGCTTATAACAGCTACTACAACGGATTTGGGTAATTGGCTTAATGGAAAGTTGGTTTTGTATTTGGGATGATTTGGCAAATCCGAAAATAGGGCTTAATTTAGTCCCAAACCCACTGTAGTACCAGAACGTTATGCGGGAGTTGAAAGAAAATGACAGGATTTCAGTTAAAATCACGTTTTCAAAAAAGCATTTAGTTGCGCAGACAATCGAAATCCAGAAACTTGAAAATTGGATTTTTAATTGGAAACTTGAAAAGCGAAAACTTGAAAATTGGAGTTTCTAAAATGAATATGAAAAAGCAGAAACTTGAAAAGCAAACTTGAATTTCGGAGTTTCCAAACTGAATCTGAAAAGCAGAACTTAAAAATTGGAGTTTTAAATTGTTGCAAAAACTGAAACTTAAATATTGAAGTTTCATTGAGAATAAAAATAGACAATCGTTTTGATTGTGAAATTGAAACGAAAAAAGGGAATGAAATTTAACTGAGATTTGGGCAAGAATTGGGTTTTGTACCTGCCAAAAATAGGCTGAAAATCGATTATTAATAGGAATATCAGCTAGAAACAACCCCCGCATAACACACGCTACAACGGATTTGGGCAATTGGCTTAATTTGGAAATGGTTTTGTATTTGGGATGATTTGGCAAATCCGAAGAATAGGCTTAATTTAGTCCCAAACCCGCTGTAGCGCGAGAACGTTATAAGCCATTTATGAAACTAAACTATACATCAGAAATATATCAGATTTGGACAGAAATTGATTCTGTTTCTTTTGAACGCAAACTTGAAAACGAAACTGCGTTTGATGGAATTGTAAAAATCTATAGTTTAAAAACTAATGTTGAAAATGTCAACCAAAAATTAGAAGGACATTTTTTTGGAAACTTTATTTATTCTACAGAAAATGGTGCTTTTCTCAGAATGTTTGACAACAAGGATTCATGGCCAAAAACAACTTTGATTTATCTTGATTTTATAAATTCAACTGTAACAGAAATAAACCGAAACAATTCTTCCTGGAACGTTTGGAAAGGAAAAAATTTAGAAAATGGAAAATATTCAATAGAAATTTCTCCAACAGAAAGTATAGAATTCCAAACATAACGGAAATAAAAACAGCTTATAACAGCTACTACAACGAACATGAAAAAATATTTTCTAACATTAATTTTCCTAACATTAATTTCTTGTTCTGAAGCTTACGATCAGAATTATGATTCTTATGCAGAATTTTCGAAGGCAAATCAAAGAAATAAGGGTTGGTTTCCAGAAATTATTTTTCCTGACGCAACAAATTTGAAAAACCGCTCCTACTTAAGCTCACATACAGTTTTCGGAAGTTTTAATTACACAAACCATAAAAAATACGATTCAATATTTTTGGTTGGTGAGAAAGTTGATAAAAAATCACTAAGAAGAAAATTACTGGCGATAGAAAAACTTCGCCCTAATTGGATTGAAAACACAAACAGTATAAAATTTGACAGTTTAGAATTAGTAAAATTTGAGCATTTTTATTTAGCCAAAAACAATTCAAAAAGTAAAATTTTGTATTGGAATATTGGAGAGAAAAATATAAACGGCTTATAACAGCTACTACAACGGATTTGGGTAATTGGCTTAATGGAAAGTTGGTTTTGTATTTGGGATGATTTGGCAAATCCGAAAATAGGGCTTAATTTAGTCCCAAACCCACTGTAGTACCAGAACGTTAGTGGCAAGCAACTTAAAAACAGAAGATGAATTACATGATAATTAAACAGCTTAAATCAATTATAGTAATTGTTATTCTAACACTTCCCTTGGTTTGTTTTTCACAAAAAGACACAACTAAAACCGTGATTAATGGTTTTGCGAAAGAAAGAAAAGACATTCCTGCAAAAATAGTTTCGAACAAAACAATTGGAATAGCAGATACCATTCCAGCTTTAATTAAGTTTAAATTTATAGATGATAAAAACAGAGAAATTGAATTAACAAGGATAACAATTGCAAATTTAGAATTGCGCGAAACTTTTAAGTTTGAACTCGATTTGCTGAAAACAGATGATTTTGGTTATTATAGTATTTATTTAAAACCTGCTAATTATTCTCTTTTATTTCATGATAACACATATGGCGAGTTAAAAATTGATTCGTTAAAATTAACCTCAGGACAAATACAAGAAATTATTGTTAATCTTGGCTCAAGAATTACAATTGAAGAATACAAAACAATTCAAGGGGAAACATTGCATTTAAAATCTGAAAAAAGTAATTAAAGCCGAAAATGAAGCCAGCCACTAACACACGCTACAAGCAATTTGGGGATTTGGTTTAATTTAAAAATGGTTTTGTATTTGGAAGATTTGGCAAATCCGAAAAATGGGCTTAATTTAGTCCCAAACTGCTTGTAGCGCGGGGACGTTAGGGTGTATAGCTGTTGACGATCAACAGTCGATTTTAATCAGAAGCTTTGGTTCGGAAAATACAAAACGAAGCAGAAACCGAGCCGGCGAAATCTGAACCGAAATTGAAAACGAAATCTGAAGCTTAATTGTTGTGGACAAACGAACGTGAAACGCTTTTTGGACAATCGAGAACGGAATTTTTTTGACGATTTTTTTTGAGGTTTAATTATCGTTTTTTCAATCTTTGTCTCCAAAAAGCAGAAACTAATTGGAACGGAAATCGAAAAGCGGAAAAACTTCCGCAATTGGAATCGATAATTGGAATGACAATTCGTTCGTGCTCAGCAATCGTCAAGCTACACACCCTAACAGCCACTACAACGGATTTGGGCAATTGGCTTAATGGAAAAATGGTTTTGTATTTGGATGATTTGGCAAATCCGAAGAATAGGCTTAATTTAACCCCAAACCCGCTGTAGTGCCAAGACGTTGGCGGTAATTGCGACATATTTACACTTAAATCGAATCTTTCAGCAAACGGAAGAAAATAAATGCGTGGATGAATATTAGAAAAGCATAAATTGTAAATAATTATTTTCAGAACATTAAAGAGACTTTAATAAAAAAAAAGATTTACACTTAAAATACAATAACGATGAGCTCTGCGAAAAAAAAGAAAATAATTTTAATAATAATTCCGTTGATATTTATTGCAGCTCTTTACTATAGAAGTGATGTTTGCTATGTTGAAAATTACTATTTGGCAGCTACATTTACTTCTATTCTATTAATAAAAAGTGCTATTAAATTAAAATATAGCAAGCTGTTTACAAGATTATATTTATTCCTCATCTTTTTTTTGTGGGTTTTACTTTCCATTACTTTATATGCGTATTTCACTCAATTCGTTCAACATTATACTCCGTGTAATTGGGTATTTAGATGTTTTATGAACAAATGAATAAATAACTACCGCCAAATATAAGATGGCGGTAACGCAGTAACCGAACAAGTAAAAGCGACAACAACAAATTATCTCAGCAAGATTCGGAATTTGTTTCTTTTTATCGAGAGATTAATAATCTATCGATTAACTAAAATTATTTATAAAATGTCTGATATCATTAAAACAGAAGAAGATTTAAATCTAATGTTAAGTAGTATGCGAGCTTTATTGGGAGAAATTACGCCTTCTCTTCGTTCAGTGTCAACTGAATTACGTGGAAAAATAATTATTTGGCAATGCATATTTGACACCGAAGCAACTGAAGACGATTTTGAACTTGCAAGTATGGCTTCAGGCGAAGTAATCGCGGATTATAATGATTATGGTTTAGAAGAAATTATTATGCGTATTCCATATCCAAATAAAATGAAACACTTACGAAATTTGGTTTATTTAAGACACGAAAGTAATTATTATAAAGAATAAGAACTACCGCCAACACACGCTACAAGCAATTTGGGTATTAGGCTTAATTTGAAATTGGTTTTGTATTTGGAAGATTTGGCTAATCCGAATAATGGGCTTAATTTAGTCCCAAACTGCGTGTAGCGCGGGAACGTTAGCGGTCAGCTTCGAAAAACGAACCGCAGACGGGGAAAGCTGAAAACCGAATAGAGTAAGCGAAATAAATTTAAAAAAAATGAAAAAAATTAAACTCATTTTAATTTCACTTATCACATTAACAACATTTTCTTGTTCAAAATCTGATTCAGATTCTCCTGCAACTACAAATGCACCAGAAACTTTGTATCCAAGTGATTATGCGTTAAAAAACGCAAACGGAATAACTGAATGTTATGTATATTTTGGTTTATTAAACAATCCATTTACCAGTAATACAACAAGTAGCCTTATAACTCAAGGTTCTTTTAGTAACAAAATTATTTACACATACAGCAAACCAAATGGAACTATTTTGATTGGACCAAAAACACCAGGAAGTCCAACACCAACTTCACCTTTAGTATTTAAAGAAAATATGACTTATCCATTTACAATAAACGGAGATAAGTTAACTTTAACAGCAAATGGAGTAAATTACATATTAACTTTAGAACCTTAATCTAAATTCAAAAGACATTAAAAATGAAAAAAATAATTTTAATAGTTTTGGTTCTTTTAACTTCAAATTTTGCAAATTCTCAAAACACAAAAAAGAAAACTACTGCAAAAAGTAGTAGCATTAAATATACAGAAGAAAAGGCTTTAGAACTAATAGCTGATTATTATGAATTTTATAATGCAGACGAAGAGTACGATAATCCTGTAGTTCGAAGAATATCAAACAATGTATTTTATGTAAAAGTTGAGTATTGTAGTGGAGGAAAAGATACTTGTTATACAACAGATTATAATGGAGGAACGGTAAAACACGACTTTTTTTGGAGTTCTAAAGTTTTAGTTCTTAAAATTCAATCCTCAACAAAATATACCGTAACCATAAAAGAAGATTATTAAAAATACAAATTTAGAAAAATGAAAAAAATATTATCAATTATTTTAGTAACTATTTTAATAAGTAGTTGTGCGCCAACAAAACAATTTGTCTCATTTTCACACAACAAACCGATTGAAGATAACAAGGGTAGAATTTATGTAATTAAACCTGCGTTTGTTGGTTCGGCTGTTAAAACAGCAATTTATTGTAATGATGTTCTAGTTGGAAATACTGCAAATGGAAGTTATTTGTGTTGGGATGTAGAAGAAGGAATGTACATAATTGGAAATACTCAACACGTTCATAATGGAACAACTTTAGGTTCTGCGTCAGGCGAGGACGTTTTTAGAATTAATGTTAAAAAAGGCAAAACATACTATTTAAGACAATCTCCACATTTTGGCGGTATAAGTTTTGAAATAATAGACAATGCTGAAGGCGAAAAAAGTATAAAAAGCAGAAAAAAACCAACTGTAAACTATGCAGAATAATCAAATAAAATATAAGGTAAATCAAAGAGTTTTTTACGGTAGCTTAAAATGTATAATTATCGCTACCAAAACAGAACCTTACAAACCAACTGTTGACCCGTATTACAGAAAAGAAAGGTTTCCAGAAAAAGATTATTTACTTTTCAGACTTATAAATGTTGAAACGGATGAGTATTTAGGAATTTTTGATGTTAACGAAAGTGAAATTGAGGATGTTGAATGGTAACCATTGAAACCTAAAAAGCCGAACCGCTAACACACGCTACAAGCAATTTGGGTTTTAGGCTTAATTTTAAGTTGGTCTTGTGTCAGATAAATTTGTGTTTATCCGAAGATTTGGTTTCCTTAATCCCAAACTGCTTGTAGCGCGAGAACGTTACTGGTGACTTGTGCCGAAATTACGCACATAAAAACAATTAGAAAATAAGCATTTGTTTACGCAGAAAATTTACAAAGCAGAAGCGTGAAAATTGGAACTTGCCAGCAGAAACTTGAAAAACAGAAATGTGAAAAACATTGCACCCAAAGTTGCGAACCGAAAATTAAAAGCGTGAAAATTGGAATTTGCCAACAGAAACTTGAAAAGCAGAATCTGGATTTTTTTGCTCAGAATTTATAAATAGAAAAGTGAATAATTGAAAATAATAAGCCGAAAATTACGAGCTAAAAACAGAAACTTGAAAAGTTGGATTTTGCCAACAGAAGCGTGAAAAGTTTACTGTTCAATTGTAATTTCGACAAAACAAGCCACCAGTAACACACGCTACAAGCAATTTGGGGATTTGGCTTAATTGAAAAATTGGTTTGTATTTGGAAGATTTGGCAAATCCGAATAATGGGCTTAATTTAGTCCCAAACTGCTTGTAGCGCGGGGACGTTAGCAGTCATAGCTCCTTGGAATAGAGAAATTTACGTTATAAAAAACAATAAAACAGAAACTAATCTTGCGTTTAAACTGCTGACAAACTAAACGCAATTGAAACGGATTTTTGAAATCGAGTTTCTGAATGGATTTTGAAAATCGAGTTTCTTGTGGCTTAACTTTGTAGATTTTTTTCGTCGATTTTATATCGTATTTCAACAACTTATGCTGTAGCCGAAGATTTAGCCCTTTTCTTGTGTTTAGAGAACGGATTTTGAAAATGTCAATTCATTCGCAATTGGAATGGATTATTATAATCGATAATTGGAAGTTCTCATATTGCGTGTCACTACGCCTGCTAACACACGCTACAAGCAATTTGGGTATCTGGCTCAATTTGAAGTTGGTTTTGTATCAGAAAGATTTGGCTAATCCGAAAATAGGGCTTAATTTAGTCCCAAACTGCTTTTAGCGCGGGAACGTTACTGGCTAGTTATGCCGAAATTACGCAGATAATTTCGATTTGGATTAAAGTTTGCAACTCGCAGAAACTTAAAAAGCAGAAGCGTGAAAGTTGGGATCGCCAACGGAAACTTGAAAAGTTGAAACCTGAAAAGCGAAAGAGTGAAAATAGAAACTTGCCAACAGAAACTTGAAAATTGGAATCTGAAAAGCAGAAACTTGAAAGTTGAAACTTCCCAGCAGAAACTTGAAAAGCAGAAACTTGAAAAGTTTTGTGCGGAAAATAAAAAGTGACTAATTGAAAATAATACGCCGAAAATTACAAGCTAAAAAACAGAAACTTGAAAGTTGGATTTAGCCAACAGAAGCGTGAAAAATTTGCGCTTAAATTGTAATTTCGACAAAATAACCAGCCAGTAACACACGCTACAAGCAATTTGGGTATTAGGCTTAATTTAAATATGGTTTTGTATTTGAAAGATTTGGCAAATCCGAATAATGGGCTTAATTTAGTCCCAAACTGCTTGTAGCGCGGGGACGTTGGCAGTAATTTTAAAAATACGTATTATGAAAAAATCGCATTTAATTTTAATTTTCTTATTTATAATCTGTAGTTCTTTTAGTCAAACTAAAAAAGAAACAGAGAATTGGATAAATAAAAACATAAATGGATATTCTGTTGATTATGGAAATAATCCAATAAATATTGTTGAGAATATTTATATTGAAAATGGTTATTTATACTTTTATTATCATTGGAAAAGAGAAGATGAAAATTATTATGACGGCACTTGGAGTAAAGTTGCGCTAAAATATATAAAAAGTATTGAATATTCATATGATAAATCACCAGGATTAAACAACAAATGGATTGAATTGCACTTAAATTTTACTAAAGGAAAATGTTTTCAGGGGAAACTAGATGACGAATTTCAAGGTAAAGATAATGTTGCTTATGAAGTACAATCAGAACGTAATATCATAACACAAAGATTAAATATGGACTTTGTAAAAAGTGGCATGAAAAAGAGAATTGAAAAAGCATTATTAAGTATTATTAAACAATATGGCGGAAATGCAAGTTTAAAAAAAGAAGCCTTTTAACTATGAAAAGTCAAATCCTAGAAAAAGATTTTTGGATTAAGAAAAGACAAATCGTTCGCAATTCATATGGAATCGATGATAATTGGTTAGAGATTATCGAAAAATTCAAAACGAGAATTGAAAATTATTATTTGACTCCTATTGATAGTGTGAAAGAACCTATGAAACTGAAAGGAGAAGGTTTCACAATCTTAACAATACAATGTGCATTAATAGAAATGTTTGCTTCTTTTAAATATGGAAAAATCCATAATCATAATAAAAAAGGAAAAAGACCAAATTATGAATACAAAATAGCAAATGAATGTTTTATTCCTTTTCTTCATTCAGAATCAATTTTTGAGAATCATTTTCATAAAATAGAACATGGTGAAAAAGTAATTAATCAACCTTTTTCAGCAACTGAATTCTATAATAATGTTCGATGTGGATTAATGCATGAAGCTCGAACTAAAGGAAATTGGGTTATTAATGCTAAGACAAAATATCAAGGAGACGAAACAATTTTTATTTCAGAAGATACTGTAAGAAATAAAATTAGCATTGATAGGACTATTTTGCACAAACAATTAAAAAAATATTTTTCAGATTACTTAAATAGAATTTCTGAAGACTCACTAGAAGGAAATCTTTCAAGAAGATTTTTTGCTAGGAAACTTGACCATTTATATGAAATACCACCTGATACAGGAAATTTTGAATGGTGGATTGATAATTAAAAAAACTACTGCCAACACACGCTACAAGCAATTTGGGCATTTGGCTTAATTTGAAAATGGTTTTGCATTTGGAAGATTTGGCAAATCCGAAAGATAACGCTGACTTAACCCCAAACTGCTTGTAGCGCGAGAACGTTACCAGCAATTTTAAAAAAACGATATTGAATGATAGAACCAATTATAGGATTTTCAGCTTTCATCTTGATAGTTTATATTATCATTCGGTCGGCAAATAAATCCCGAAAAGAACAATATAAAAAGTTGATTGAGAGTTTAAAAGCAGAAACAGAACTTTTTGTTGAACAGACTAAAAGTTCAACGATGACAATCGGTCTAAATAATCGAGATTTTCTATTCAATCGTTGCGATTTATATTTAACTAAAAACGCAATGATAATTTTAGGGTTTACAAAAGATAGTTTTTTAAAACAACTCTCATTACCAATTATATTAACAACGGAACTAAATGAATTCTCAAATAGATTTCCATTCGCTTATGTAAAAAAAGCAAACAAAATAAGTTTCGAAAATAACATTGTGAAGATTAATTTTGGAGAAAAAGGAATTACAAAAACTGAAGTTATACTAAAGTTAAATTCACTAAATGAGAAAGAGAAAAACAAAATCGAACAATTAGCCGAAAAAAACTGCTGGTAACAGCCACTACAACGGATTTGGGTATTGGGCTTAATGGAAAAATGGTTTTGTATTTGGGATGATTTGGCAAATCCGAAAAATGGACTTAATTTAACCCCAAACCCGCTGTAGTGCCAGAACGTTACCTGCAAGCATAGAAAAATCGTAAACAGACAAATGAGCAATAAAAAATTGAGCAAACCTTTTAGGTTCAACCAAAATTCTGAAATACGAAGGGATTTTTATAAAAGACTTTTATATATTGGAATTTGCATTATTCCAATAATAATCTTTGCTGACAACAAAGATGAATTTAGACTTGTACCATTGCCATTTTTTCTTTTTGCAATGTATCAACTATTGCAAATTATTGCACTTTCTCAACTAATAATAGACGATTTTTTCCCTCCTAAGATAGTATCTGAAAGAAAAACAAAACCATTCGACAAATTCGTCTATTATTTTTCTAACACTTTGTTTTTTGTTGGACTGTTAAGTCAAATTTTTGAAATACGAAAATTTGACAATACTATAAATGGAACTAAACTCTTTTGGATAGCAGGATGCGTTGGCATAACATTCGCAATTATTTTAACCGTAATCCTTAAAACAAAATTTCCAAGCGTGTACTACGAAAGCAAAAGAAGATATACCGTTCATTTCGGTTTATTTATTGGACTTTTCCTGTTTACATCAGCATCGACAGGCTTTGTAAATCATAGCTTTTCGGACGGAATTAAAACATACAAGAATTATAAAATTCAAAGAAAAGGAAAAAGTGGCGGTAGGACGACGGAATATTTTATATACTTATCAATTAACAATAATGATGAACGGTTTTCAATTGGTAAAACAAGATATGACCGTTTTAAAGAAGGAGATGAAATTGAACTTTGTACAATCAAAGGGAAGTTTGGATTTGAATATGTGACAGAATTTAACAAACTATATTAAAACAAAATGCCTGCAGGTAACAGCCACTACAACGGATTTGGGCAATAGGCTTAATGCAAAAATGGTTTTGTATTTAGGATGATTTGGCTAATCCGAAAATAGGGCTTAATTTAGTCCCAAACCCGCTGTAGTGCCAGAACGTTATGCGTAATTGGCAGTAGACTACGGAGTTTCTTGCACAATGAATTTTCGGGATATTTTTTTTGAGGATTTTAAAAGAATAAAGCATTTAGGCCTCAAGTCTTTCGATTGGAATCGTAGAAAG
>NZ_JAHWYN010000036.1 GCF_019351435.1 Flavobacterium taihuense | reverse complement strand
TTAGGAGGCTGGAAAGGTTATCTTTCAGAGAGAAAACCTGGCATCACAACCTTTTGGATTGGTCTTCAAAAATTCGCCGCAATTATGCAAGGCTGGATGCTTTTTAGAGATGTGTCCAGACCGTAGCAATTATGTCGCTTTTTTTTTATTCCTTTTTTAATCTTAATTAACTAAATTTGCACCGTTAAATACAACAAACTACACAACAATGATCCATTTCTTTGAAAACCAAAGCAAAACTGTTTTTGCAGTACAAACGCAAAACGAAATTTCGGCTCAAGACATTTCAAAACTCAACTGGCTTTTTGCCGACTCGAATAAAATAGAAAAATCCGTTTTGTCGGATTTTTTTGTTGGACCGCGTGCCACTATGATTACGCCTTGGAGTACCAATGCGGTAGAAATTACCCAAAACATGGGGATTTCTGGAATAATTCGTATTGAAGAATTCCAAAAAGTAAGGGCTGATTTCAACGATTTCGATCCTATGCTTTCGCAAAAATATACCGAGTTGAATCAAGATATTTTCACGATTCACATTCAGCCTGAAGCTATTTTGAATATTGATGATATTGCTGCTTATAACAAAACAGAAGGCTTGTCTTTGAGTCAGGAAGAAGTAGAATATTTGGATAATTTGTCAACTAAATTAGGCAGAAAATTAACGGATTCTGAGATTTTTGCCTTCTCACAAGCCAATTCAGAGCACTGTCGTCACAAGATTTTCAACGGAACTTTTGTTATTGATGGCGTAGAAAAAGAAACTTCTCTTTTTAAATTAATCAAAAAAACATCTCAGGAAAATCCTAACGATATTGTTTCGGCTTACAAAGACAACGTGGCTTTTGTAAAAGGACCAAGAGTACAACAATTTGCTCCAAAAACTGCCGACAAACCTGATTTTTACGAAATAAAAGAATTTGATTCGGTTATATCTTTAAAAGCTGAAACACATAATTTCCCAACAACAGTGGAGCCTTTCAACGGAGCTGCAACAGGATCAGGAGGAGAAATTCGTGACCGTTTGGCCGGAGGACAAGGGTCTTTGCCAATGGCAGGAACTGCAGTTTACATGACTTCTTATTCTCGTTTGGAAGAAAACAGACCATGGGAAGATGCCGTAACCGAAAGAAAATGGTTGTATCAAACTCCGATGGACATCTTGATAAAAGCTTCAAACGGAGCTTCTGATTTCGGAAATAAATTTGGACAGCCACTTATTACTGGTTCGGTTTTGACTTTCGAACACGAAGAAAATAACCGCAAAATTGGTTACGATAAAGTAATCATGCAAGCGGGAGGAATTGGTTACGGAAAATTAGATCAAGCCATCAAACACAAACCACAAGAAGGGGACAAAATCGTTATCCTTGGTGGAGAAAATTATAGAATTGGAATGGGTGGAGCTGCGGTTTCATCAGCAGATACAGGAGCTTTTGGTTCAGGAATTGAATTGAATGCGATCCAACGTTCCAACCCAGAAATGCAAAAACGTGCTGCCAACGCCATTCGTGGTTTGGTAGAAAGTGATAATAACCCTATCGTTTCCATTCACGATCACGGTGCAGGTGGACACTTAAACTGTCTTTCGGAATTGGTGGAAGAAACAGGAGGCTTGATTGATTTAGACAAATTACCTGTTGGAGACCCTACGCTTTCGGCAAAAGAAATCATTGGTAACGAATCCCAAGAAAGAATGGGATTAGTTATTGGTAAAAAAGATATCGACATTTTACAACGAATTGCAGACAGAGAACGCTCTCCAATGTATCAAGTAGGTGATGTAACTGCCGATCACCGTTTTACTTTCGAATCAAAAACTACTGGCTTAAAACCGATGGATTATGCTTTGGAAGATTTCTTTGGAAGTTCACCAAAAACGGTAATGATTGACAAAACTATTGATTACAACTATCCTGAATTAGAATATAGCGTAAAAAACATATCTACTTACTTAGAGCAAGTTTTACAACTAGAAGCTGTTGCCTGTAAAGACTGGCTAACCAACAAAGTGGACCGTTGTGTAGGTGGAAAAGTAGCCAAACAACAATGTGCAGGACCATTGCAATTGCCTTTGAACAATGTTGGTGTTATGGCTTTGGATTATCAAGGAAAAGAAGGAATTGCAACCTCAATAGGACACTCTCCTATTGCTTCTTTGATTGACCCTGTTGCAGGAACAAGAACAGCAATTGCAGAGTCACTATCAAACATTGTTTGGGCTCCGATTAAAGACGGATTGAAAGGGATTTCACTTTCGGCCAACTGGATGTGGGCTTGTAAAAATGAAGGTGAAGATGCTCGTTTATATGCAGCTGTTGAAGCTTGTTCTGACTTTGCAATCGAATTAGGAATCAACATTCCGACCGGGAAAGATTCACTTTCGATGAAACAAAAATATCCAAACGACGAAGTAATTGCACCGGGAACGGTAATTATTTCGGCTGGTGGAAACTGTACAGACATTAGAAAAGTAGTGGAGCCTGTTTTACAAAAAGACGGTGGTTCAATTTATTATATTAATTTGTCCCAAGACAACTTCAAATTAGGAGGTTCTTCTTTGGCACAAACACTGAATGCAATCGGAAACGAAGCGCCAACCATTAAAGATGCTGCTTTTTTCAAAAATGCATTTAATACATTACAAGAATTGATTTTAGACGATCAAATTTTAGCTGGACACGATATCGGAAGCGGCGGTTTGATCACTACTTTATTGGAAATGTGTTTTGCTGATGTAAATTTGGGAGCCAAAATTGACTTCTCAGTTTTTGAAGAAAAAGACATTATAAAATATCTTTTTGCAGAAAACATAGCGGTTGTATTCCAAGCCAATTCAGACGAAGCAGTTGAAGCTAAATTGAAAGCCAACAATGTATCTTTCTACAAATTAGGAAATGCAACAACAGAAGCTACTTTAGACTTTGGTCCTTGCAAATTAGACATTGTCAAATACAGAGACATTTGGTTTAAGACTTCATTTTTATTAGACCAAAAACAAGCTAAAAACGGAACCGCACAAGCCCGTTTCGACAATTACAAAAACCAAGTATTAAACTACACTTTCCCTGCACACTTTACTGGTAAAGCACCTGTCATCTCGAGCGCAGTCGAACGACCAAAAGCGGCTATCATTCGTGAAAAAGGAAGTAATTCCGAGCGTGAAATGGCCAATGCAATGTACTTAGCAGGTTTTGATGTAAAAGACGTTCACATGACCGATTTGATTTCGGGACGTGAAAATCTGGAAGATATTCAATTCATCGGAGCTGTTGGTGGATTCTCGAATTCAGATGTTTTGGGTTCTGCCAAAGGTTGGGCCGGAGCTTTCAAATACAATGAAAAAGCAAACACTGCATTGAAAAACTTCTTCAAAAGAGAGGATACTTTATCTGTAGGAATCTGTAACGGTTGTCAATTGTTTATGGAATTAGAACTGGTAAATCCAGAGCATGAAGTTCACGGAAAAATGCTTCATAATGAAAGCCACAAACACGAAAGTATATTTACTTCGGTAAAAATTCAAGAAAACAAATCGGTGATGTTGTCGACTTTGGCGGGAAGCACGCTTGGAGTTTGGGTTTCTCATGGTGAAGGAAAATTCAATTTACCATACGCAGAAGACCAGTACAACATCGTTGGAAAATACGGTTACGAAGGATATCCTGCCAACCCGAATGGATCTGATTTCAATACAGCTATGATGTGTGATTCAACTGGTCGCCACTTGGTAATGATGCCACATATTGAACGTTCTACTTTCCAATGGAACTGGGCACACTATCCAAAACACAGAAATGACGAAGTTACACCTTGGCACGAAGCTTTTGTGAATGCCAAGAAATGGATAGACAATACAAACAAATAAGATTTAAGTAATCAATATTTTATTACCAAATAAAACCCGTCTCTTGCTATTTTCAGAGACGGGTTTTTCATGAAGTATTTTGTTTAAAATCTTCAATTAACCTAAAACAACCAATGAATAGAATCAAAAACCTTTTTATTATAAGTCTGATGCTTCTAATAAATCCTGCCTTTTCTCAAATTTCAGATGCGTCATTAAAAAGTAATCCTATGTTGGAATTATTGGGTGCTAATGCAAAAACTATGGGACTAAAAGGAGATGTAACCCAAATGCAGGTACAGCAATTTTCATTAGATGCAAAAGGGAACAAAATTGCCGATTCTCTAACATTTAGTAATCTGTATAAATTCGACAAAGACGGTCTTACTAAAGAATTTGAGGAAAATTATACCGACTTTCAATCGAAAAAATATTTTTTCAGTTACACCAACAAAGGCTATGTTTCACATATAGACATTGAAACAAACGATTTATCAAAAGATAAAGACACATCAGATACCAATTTGGCTAATCAGGCTCAAACATCTTTTTTTTCAACAATTGATTACAAATATGTCAAAAAGAAGAATATTTTATACAAAGGACAAGAAAATATTGAAGGAGAATTAAAAAAGACAAATACCCGAAATGAGTATTTTTATCATTTCAATGATAACAATCAAATTGTCCAAATTGATTACCAATCTACAGATTTAGTCACAAAATACATTTATGATCCTAACGGAATGATAAATGAAATACAGACTTTAAAATCAGGTGTACTATTGAATAAAAATATCTGCAAATATGACCGAAATAACAGATTAATTCATATTATTACTATTAAAGCAAACAACAATACAAAATACCCTAATGAGGAAATATCCATAAACTATAAATTGGATAACAATGGAAACATTATCGAGAAAAAAACGTTAACCTACCTTTACACTAAAGGAACTAAAGATTTTTTTGAAGGATATTTACATCTTTATAATTATACTTATTAATCCTTTTTATACGCTCCCGCAAGAGTGAACTCGCTGTTTATTAAGAATCTAAAATACCCATTAATGGGTATTGTCATTTTTTCATGATTAATTGTAACTTGCTACTGATTTTATGATAAGATTTTTATGGGCAAAAAAATTGTTATTTGTGATGACCACATTCTTTTTTTAGGAGGCATTACCGAAATTCTAAAAAAATTTGGGCATGACTATTCCATATTTCCTTTTGGTAATTCTGAATTGTGCAGAAATTACATTCAGCAAAATAGTATAGATGTTTTTATATGTGATCTAAATATTAATGGTTTTGACGGTTTTGTATTACTTGAAGAACTTAAGAACGAATTACAACAGGCTAAGTCAATAATTCTTACCGCTTATTTTGAAGATTTTTTAATTCAAAAAGCAGAAAAAATGGGTGTAAATGCTTTTTTAAAAAAAGAAACTACAGCAGAAGAACTTGTCGAAGTTATAGAAATGGACAATGCTGCAGCATTTTATATTAATAAAAACCACAAAAAAATAACTCATAATTATACCTCTTTAGATGGAAATATTGTCAATAAATTTCGTTTATCCAAGCAAGAAAAAGAAATTATAAAACTGATAATTGAAGGAAAAACAAGTAAAGAAATTGCAGACTTATTATACATTAGCAAATCGACTGTAGACACTCATAGAAAAAACATCAATAGAAAACTCGAAATTTCTAATTGTGGATCTCTAATAAAATTTGCCCATGAGAATAATATTTTTTCTTAGCCTATTTCTCTTTTCCCAGCTTACCTCTAGCCAAAGTACAAAGTTGATTTTAAAAAATCCTCTTTTCGCTGTAGACACACTATCACAGTGGAATCGTAATGATATTAAAACCAAAAAATTTCAATCCTTTGATTTAAAAAAAGGAATTGATATTGGATACAATAAAAACAACGCTGTTTGGTGTACATTAAAGATTAAGAATTTAGACAACATTAATACTCAGTCCAAATGGATTTGCCTCAACAATAATGATCTTGATAGCATTTCTTTATTTGATAACAATACTATAAAAACTCTTGGGGACAGAACTAGAAATATAAGTCCGTTTATAGAAGCACAAGCATTTGAAGTAACATTAAAACCTAACCAAGAAAAAGTTCTCCTTTTTAGAATCAAAAAAATAGTTTCTTTCGCAAAATTTAATTTTTATTTAGAAGATGAAAGCGCATTAATACAAAAATCGAACCATAAAATAGCCCTTCTTTCTTTTTCACTTGGAATTGTTTTCTTAGTAATCTTATTTAACTTCCATTTATATTATTTTTCAAGAGACAAAATCTATTTGTGTTACAATCTATATGCAACTGTTACTATTATCTATTTGATGATTTCAACCCACTTTGCTAAGAATATTTTCTTTAATAATTTTCTCTATTTCAGTGAACTTAGAATCTATTCCGCAGCAATATGGATGATTGTTTTAACACTGTTTGTAACTACTTTTTTAGGAGTAAAACAAACACAATCCAAAAAATATAATATTATCATCTTACTTAATACGATCAATTTAATATTAATTTCTATTACTGTATTCCTATTGCTCATAAACAAAAATGAATGGCTAAAACCGTTCTTCTATATTGGATATATCAATTTCACAATCATATTTTTTTTTATATTAATGAATGCTTCGCAAAATTTAAAAAATAATAGAAACTCAGCAATTTATGTTCTAGCGGCATTTATACCACATATAGTTTGGGGAACCGTCAATATTTTCAGCTCATTCAAAATCATAGGCTACTCAACACCACACAACTCTCTGATTTATATTTGCTTCTATGAAATTCTAATGTTTGGATATATATTGACACAAAATTACATATCGACCTTTCAGAGAAACAATGAACTCAACAGAGAAATAATTTTAGAAAAAGAAAAAACTTTACAAACTATAACAAACACACAAATCAGAGAACGACGCAATATCTCTAATATTATTCATGATAATTTCGGAAGCAAAATAGCTCACATTTTACAACTTATACAATTAAAAAACAACGACTTAGCAAAAAATAATATTGAAAAATTGGCTAGTGACATCAGAGAAATATCACATACTATTTTGCCGAAATCTTTAGATGAGGGTGCTCTCATTTCTAGCTTAGAATCACAAATACCATCATGGAATTTAAATCTAAAAAATACTTCCATCGAAATTTTTTCTTATGATTTCCCAGAAAAGATTCAAGAAAAATGGATTTTTGATATGTATCTTATATCGCTCGAAATCATTAATAACGCATTACGACATGGTCAACCAACATCAGTAATCATTGAACTTTATGCCTATTCAAAACACTATCTTTTTCAATTTACAGACGATGGAAAAGGATTTGATCCCCAAGTAATAGCCAAAGGATTTGGTTTGGAAAATATAGAAAAAAGAGTTTTATTTTATAAAGGAACATTGGACATCAATAGCTCAAAAAACAACGGAACGATACTCCAAATATGCATTCCAAAAATCTAAAAATACCCATTTGTGGGTATTGCCCTTTTTATATATAAGATTTTACTTTGTTCAAGTACGATGAAGTTAATAGCAATCTAAATAACCATTTTTATCATTCGCACAAAAAACTGCACATTAAATAGTTGCTTATCTTCTGCGAAATAGTTTCGAATAATCAAATTTAAAATCGGACATTATTTTTTTTAGTTCAATCAAAGAGGCAATAATCCTTATAAAGGAAAAAATCTTTTTTCTTGTTCTTGAAACTAATAACTATCCAATTCATATTACAATTGTAATAACAATATCTAAAAAATAAAAATCATGAAAACCATTAAAACATTAAGTAAATACCTAATTCTTTTTTCAATAGTATTAACTTCTTGCACTAATGATGAAAAAAAAGACCCAACCCGTCTTAATAGCCAAAATACTATAGATTATTTACATTTATCCTTTAAAACACCTGATTGGGAAAGAAAAATAAATTGTGATAAATTAGACCTTTACCCAAACGAAATAAACGACTCTACATCAACCGTTCTTGCTAGCTCGGCATCTACTAATGAAACATTTTGTTTTTCATACCCAAGAGACAGTTCTAAAATTGTAAAGGCAAAAATTTTGAAAAAACACAAAATAATGGCAACTTATGAAAATAATGAACCCTTCCAATTCTCGCAAAAACTACCTTTGGATGCAAATAGTATTGATGACACTACAAAACGATTAATAAGTTTAGAAGGGTTTTCAGAGACAGAATACAATCAAGTAGTCGCGGTAAAATACTTAAAAAGTGAACCAAAATACGCAGTCTTTATCGTTGAATGTAAATATGAGATGAAAGCCAACGTAATTTCTTCGTCAGATATTAGTAAGCCAATTACAGGAACATTTATATTTAAAATCAGAACAAACAAAAAATAATCGATGGCAACGATCTAGTTAAAATACTAAAAAAAAGATAGATAGACAGTTGTCCAATTTAAATAATAAAAAAAACTCATTCCAATACCCGAATGAGTTTTTTTTATCTAAAATTCAGTTTGTACCTTAGCACAAAATACACCTTTAACCCTTGTATAAAAAGCAACGCCCCTTGCTCTTTAAACTTTTTAAAATAACCTACATTCATGAAAAAACTTTTCTTATTGGCCGCTGTACTTTTATTGAGTGCAACAAATTCCTACGCTCAACTTAAAATCACCAAAATCAACGAAAAAGGCAAAGACCACTATATTGCCACAGTCATTGGTTATCCTATAACGGGCCTTTATACATATGTAAACCAAATCGAGCCTACAACAATCCTAAATCCGGATGGCACAGGAATTATGCAAAACGAAGATCTCATTAAAGAAAATATTATTTGGGGGATCGAATGTTCCGAATCTGGAATTCCTATTTTCAAAGAAGGATTCAACAGTGCCTCGTATTCTTTTTGGTATAAAAAAACAGATTCTTCCAAATCTGAAGATGAGAACGAATGGATTTTACAATCCTTTTCAATTCATCATGACAAAAAGAAAATGTTCATTTCTGGAGAGAGAGTAAAAGAATATATAGAATAACCAACTACAAATTAAAAGCTCTGATAACTACTATTTTATAAGTTAAAAAATAGGCGAAAAATATTTCTATCCATTTTTTACAGCTAATTTTGACAATTTTAAGAAAACGATTTCGTTGATTACCAATACTGTAATTATATTAATCGTAATTATTCTTTATAAAATAAAAATTATTATTAATTTTTATTTAATTTGCGAAAAAATTTAATAATTATACAATGATAACCATCACCCGTCTCTTTGATTTCCCCTATTATCAGCTAGAAAATTACAATAAACCGGATGCTTTAGTAACGAAGCAAAATGGTGTTTGGGTGAAAACCTCAACCCAAGAATATATTGACAAAGCCAATGCAATTTCCAGAGCATTGCTTCGAATGGGTATTCAAAAAGATGACAAGATAGCTATCATTTCAAGCAGTAACAGAACCGAATGGCATATCATGGATATTGGTGTTTTGCAGACTGGTGCCCAAAACGTTCCTGTCTATCCGACTATTGCTCAAGAAGATTATGAATATATTCTGAATCATTCTGAAGCGATGTATGTATTTGTTTCGGATATTGAAGTATTGAATAAAGTAAACAACATCAAAGCGAATGTGCCTTCCTTGAAAGAAGTGTTTTCTTTTAATGAAATAGAAGGCTGCAGAAACTGGAGTGAATTATTAAAACTAGGAGAAGACAAAAGCAATCAAGATGTAGTCGAGGACAGAAAGAACAATGTAAAAACGGATGATTTAGCCACTATCATTTATACATCCGGAACAACCGGAAGACCAAAAGGAGTTATGCTTTCTCATAAAAACATAGTGTCAAATGTGCTTAATAGCGCCCCCAGAATTCCTTTTGAAGCAGGAAAAAGTGTGGCATTGAGCTTCCTTCCGATCTGTCACATTTTCGAAAGAATGATTTTATATTTATACCAATATTATGGTGTATCTGTTTATTTTGGAGAATCGATTGACAAAATCAGTGCTAATTTAAAAGAAGTTCGACCAAACGTAATCACAGCTGTACCACGACTTCTTGAAAAAGTATATGACAGTATTCTTGCCAAAGGAACTGAACTGAAAGGAATTAAAAAATTGCTTTTCTTTTGGGCTATCAATTTGGGACTGCATTATGCTCCTTATGGTGCCAACGGTTTTTGGTATGAATTTCAATTAAAAATTGCCCGTAAATTAATTTTCAGCAAATGGAAAGAAGGTTTGGGAGGTAATTTGGATTTAATGGTTTCCGGAAGTGCTGCTCTTCAAAAAAGATTAGCCCGCGTTTTTGCTGCTGCCGAAATTCCGGTAATGGAAGGCTACGGATTAACCGAAACTTCTCCTGTTATTACCGTAAATGACATGAGAAACAGAGGTTTCAAAGTTGGAACAGTTGGTAAAGCCATTGATAATGTAGAAGTAAAAATTGCCGAAGATGGTGAGATTCTTTGCAAAGGGCCTAATGTGATGATGGGGTATTACAAAGATCCCGAAAAAACTGCCGAAGCGATTATCGATGGGTATTTCCACACAGGAGATATTGGAAATGTTGACGAAGAAGGTTTCCTAACGATTACCGATCGTAAAAAAGAAATGTTCAAAACCTCCGGAGGAAAATACATTGCACCTCAAATTATCGAAAATACCATGAAACAATCTCGTTTTATCGAACAGATTATGGTTATTGGAGATGGTGAAAAAATGCCTGCTGCTTTCATTCAACCTAGTTTTGAATTTATCAAGGAATGGGAAAAACTACACGGAATTGAGGTAGGTAAAACCAATGAAGAAATAATAGCACACCCAAAAGTTATTGCACGTATTCAAGAAGAAATTGATCATATCAATCCAAAATTCGGAAATTGGGAACAAGTAAAACGTTTTGAATTGACACCGGATGTTTGGTCAATTGAAGGAGGACACCTTACTCCTACTTTGAAATTGAAACGAAAAATTATATTAGAAATTTATAAAAACCTATACATTAAAATATACGGTCATTTCGAATAAAAACCAATTAAATTAAAATTCACAAGTCCTGATAGTCACTATCGGGACTTTTGCGTTTAAAAACTTCTTATCTTCACAATTCTATTCAAAAACCATGTTATGAGAAACAAAATCTACTCCCTCCTTTTCATCAGCCTCTTTTTAATTGCAGGCTGTAAAGAAAAAACGGAAGACAGCGTAAAAGCCAATTATCTGAGTTTTGCCAAAAGAGACGATCAGTTTACCGGCGGGATCAAAATGATCCCAATTACCACTCCAAAAGGCACTTTCAAGGTTTGGACAAAAACGGTGGGCAACAATCCAACGATCAAAGTATTGTTGCTTCACGGAGGTCCCGGTCTCACGCATGAACTATACGAAGCTTTTGACGGCTATTTTCCAAACGAAAGTATTGAGTACATCTACTATGACCAATTGGGTTCGTATTATAGCGATCAGCCCAATGATAATAGCTTGTGGACAAACGAACGTTTTGTCGAAGAAGTAGAACAGGTTCGAAAAGCATTGGGTTGTGACAACACCAACTTTTATGTTTTGGGACAATCTTGGGGCGGAATCCTTGCGATGGAATATGCTTTGAAATACCAAAAGAATCTCAAAGGATTGATTATTTCCAACATGATGGCCAGCGCACCTGCGTACAACAAATATGCCGAAGAAGTATTGGGACCCAAACTTCCAAAAGCTGTTTTTGACCAAATCAAAACATTTGAAAAAAACAAAGATTACACCAACCCAAAATACACCGAACTGCTGTTCAAATATTACTATACCGAGCACATACTAAGAATGCCAGTTGACCAATGGCCAGAATCCATAAACAGGGCTTTCAAGCACATGAACCCGTCTGTGTATGTGTACATGCAAGGCCAAAGTGAATTTGGAATTACCGGAAACGCCACTTTAAAGGATTGGGATGTCACGGCTCGACTCAAAACGATTACCGTTCCGACACTTGTGATTGGTGCCAAATTCGACACCATGGATCCCAAACACATGGAATGGATGTCTCACGAAGTACAAAACGGACGCTTTTTGTTTTGCCCGAACGGAAGCCACCTTTCGCAATACGATGACCAGAAAAACTATTTCAAAGGCGTGATTCAGTTTTTGAGAGATGTGGATAGTGGGGATTTTAAGAAAGGGTGAATAATCTGATAGAAATGATAGAAATATAAAAGCGTCCTGAATTGGGACGCTTTTGGGTTTATAACTTTAAGGTAGTGTCTCACTAAGTGTGTAAGTTGAAAAGTTATTCTGAAAAATATTTGAGCTAATTTAAAAAGCTCAAAAATATTTTTTGGAAATAACTTTTTTGCTATTTTTAAAATTACATAGTTATGAT
>NZ_JAHWYN010000035.1 GCF_019351435.1 Flavobacterium taihuense | reverse complement strand
AAAAAAGTAGTTTTTAATGAAAAATGGAGGTGGTCATTTTGCTCCGGAATTAGGTGGTCATTTTGAATTGGAATCAGGTGGTCACTTTAAATTGGAATTGGGTGGTCAATATCACTGGAATTTGCAGCCTCGTGAGTAAGTTGAACAGCTTTGTCATACTCATAGCTTTCGGTATCTATAAAAATCCCATTTGGATAATGCAATCGAGCCAATGCTTCAACCTGAAAACCACCATTAGCCAAAGCCACCAAAAATGAATCTCCATTTTGATTGTTGGCATATTCTTTTTTTGAGGTAAAAAAAAGCTTGTTTGGACACTCTAAAGCTGTTTTAAAACGGGATTTGGTAAGGGGTTTCATGATGGGTTTGTTTAAGCTTTTGTTTTATATAGAAATTAAATTGGTTTCGTGAGTATTTATTTCCCGTCCTTCCACAATTTCCATTTCTTCTTTTGACAAGCCATACAATTCATAGACCATTGCATCAATTTCTTGTTCTAAAGCATTAGTGTCATTTTGTGAATTTTCTTTTTTTAATAAAAGAATTTGATCTACTTTTTCTATAAATTTATTTTGTTCATCAATTGAAATTTTTGGAATTAAAAGCTCTCTTAGTTCTGTCAATGTTGTCTGTCTGAAATCATCTTTTAGGGCAATCGCAGAAATATTTATATACAAATAAGAAATAAATTTACTAGCTAATATTGCTAAAACATATTTTGTTTGGAAATTATTATCCGTAATTATAAATGGATTAATATCTTTTTTAAAGACTATTTTTTCATCTGTGAAACCTACAGTTAATCGATCTTGTCTATTAATGATTCTTCGGATTAATATTTTTTCCTTTTTATCATAAAAAGGAATTAAAGATTCCATCTTTCTTAAACTGGTAGAATATGTTTCTATTACATTAAGACAATAATTATAAGCATTACCTTCTTTTAAAAAAGGGAAGCTAAATTTTTCGTCGGTTTCATTTGATTGAAGAAATGCACTAGGGGATAATCCTTGAGTAGAAATGCTAATGTTCTCAAGAGTATTGAAGTTGTTTGAGTCAAGTCTATTAAGAATTTTAAAAACAGCAGGGTTTAAAATAATTTTGAATTTTGGAGCAGAAACTAATGCTGTTTCAATATTTTTAAAAACAATGTTTTTTAGTTCATTATGATTCTCAGTCTTTTTATATGAATAAATGTCATAATTTGAACTTGGAGATTTAGACATTAAATAAATACAAGTATCAACATAGGCATCTGTGAAAATGTTAAATGGTAGATTTATAATCGTTTTTAATCCCCAATCAGAAAATAGTTTCTCTCTAAGTTTTGAATAATTTTCACCTGTTTGCCAAGTGACAGGAGCGATATAACACAATAAGCTATTTTTTTTAACCAACGATAATCCCAAAATAATAAACAAAACAGATGTTTCATATTTACGTTCAACTAAGTTATATTTAGTCCGGAATACTTGTTTTGTAACTTCGTCAAATTCTTCAAGTCCAATATATGGTGGATTTCCGATCATTGCATCAAACCCCACAAAATCACCCTCATCATTCAAAATATCAGGAAACTCAAAACGCCATTCAAATGCATTCTCATAGATTTTGTTGCTTTTTATTTCTTCAATCGCGTTCTCTTTCTTCTTAATTTTTTCAGCTAATTCTTTCTTGTTATTTACTTGGGCTTTATTTAAAGTCGCTTCAAATAATTGTGCGGATTCGTATTTTGTATAATATTCATTTTGATCTTTGATTAATTCTTTTATTTCCTTCCCATTTGCATTAATCTCACTTCTAAAATTGGTTTTTATTTCGCCAATTAATTCTTCCATTTCTCGCTTTTGCTCCTTACTTTCAGCATTACGATAGGTGTTAACTGCATTTTTATAAGCATCAATAGTGAGTTTGCTTTTCTTTAAGGCTTCCTTCAAATCGGCATCCAATTCAAAACGACTTATTAAAGAGTTACCACATTTTATATTAATATCAATATTGGGTAGGGTTTCAAGTTCATTGGTGTCAGGTCTGTAATATGCATTCTTCAATAGCTCAATCCATAAACGCAAACGACAAATTTTTACCGAATTTGGATTGATATCTACACCAAACAAACAGTTTTCTATAATGGTTTGCTTTTCGTGAAATAGTGTTTCTTGTATAGCTTGGCTTTCGGGATCATTTGGAGTATATTCAAACAATTTTCCCCTAACACCAGAAATATGCAATTCGTCGTTTTCGATTTGAATATCAACTCGGAGCGGAATTCCATCTTTATCCCCTAAAATACCTAAGTCTTTTTTAATACTAATTAACTCATTGAGAGCAGAAACTAAAAAGTGTCCTGAACCAACAGCGGGGTCGCAAATACGTAATGAGTTCACTATAGAATTAAAATGCTTAATGTTTTCAGGTTTATAAGAACGGTGACAATAAGCTTTTAAATCTTTAAATGTCTCGATAGTATCGTCTTCCTGTTCTTTGAATTTTTGTACAACTGCTCTACGTATTGTCTCCTTACACATATACATTGTAATGAAACTAGGAGTAAAGAACGAACCGTCTTTGTAACCGTTGATTTTTTCAAAAATCAACCCTAATACAGAGGCATTAATCAAGGTTTTATTTTCCTCTTGAATATCTTCAGTTCCTTCACTGGCAAAATCATAAGCATCAAGGAACGATAAGAAATAAGCAAGAGGGTTTTTTATACCAATTTGTTTATTTCCTAGACTGTTCTTAATTACAGTATTAGAAAGTAATGGTAGGGTAACATTGTCTTCGAGTTGGGATACAAATAATGTTTGATGTTCCAAATCAGTTGGTTCAAAAAGTGAACTGTTTAAGTAAGGAACTTTTTCAAATTCTTTTTTTACTCTATCATTTCTTTCATTGGGCTTCTTTGCAAGTACCTGAAAGAATAAACTATTCAAATTGTCATAATCCTTAATTAAATCGGAATTTAAAAACGAATAACTTTTGTCTCCTTTGTGATATGAAATGAGTTGTGCTTCCAGTAATTTTAAAAACAAGATTCGATTAACCCAAGTAATGGTAAGTTCCATTGCTAGATTAGATAATCGTTCTTCTTTTGTTTCGCCAAATTGTCTGGCGTTTTGCAACCGAGAAAGTTTGTCTAAACTTTCTAATTGTTCAATAGTGTTTTCAATCAATGAACCTGAATATCTATTTCCAAGTTTATGACGCTGAATCAGTTTTTTACCACCCTCTTTTATTTCGGTTAAACCAATTATATGCAAAAGTTCTGAATAGAAGTTTTTGTCTAACGAATTGCTGTCATTCGCAAAGGATAACTTCAACATATGTTCCGGCGAAAGAATTTTATATAATGCAATTAATTCTTTGTCGTCCTCCTTATTTTCGTTGTCTAAAAAGGCTTTATAGTCTTGGATGTTAAAGTAAACACATGGGATTTCAACATTAATATTAGAAACTATCTTTTCGATTTCTTCATAAAAATGAGGGTTTTTTTTATTATCACCTACTTTAGTTTTATAAAGGTTTCGGATTTTAGCGTTGTTGTAGATATACTTGTCAAAATGGTTTGCGTCTATAATATACCACTCATTAATATTGGTAATTACAAGCTGTTTCAGTTGGAAATTTCCAACTTCATTTCGTTCGTGTAAGTAGTACAATATTAGTTCGTGAAGTGCTTTTTTGTTGAAATCCTTTCCATTTATCATTTCTCCAACGTTTGTGGGACGTTTGGCTTCAATGATTACGCCAACTTCACTATCTGTTGATTTGTTTAAATGGATTACAAGATCTTTTTTGTCTTTGGTGTTAATAGCGTTGGTGTCACGATAGTAAGTATCCCGTAAAAAATCACGTAGGTCGTTTTTTAAATGTTCTTCGCTTTCATCCTTAGGTCGGTTTTCAATAACGCTGATTTTACTGAGTAGAGTAAGAAGGTTTGTTTTAAAAACTTCAATTTCGTTTCTTAAAGGTTTTTTCTTTAAAAAGGCTTTACTTAAAGCTTTGCGAGGTTCGATAAGAGTTAATTTCATTTATTGAAAGATGATAATATTGATGGCGTTTATATTTTATAATTGAAATTCTATTTTCAATTAGGCCGAGTCAATTCTTACCTCTATAAATATTTGTCTTCAGATGGTGTATTTTTATTCAGATTGTGGCGTAAATTCTATTTTGTGATTTTTACATCCTTTTTTAGAACCTTGTTAAATGTCAGAGCCTGCTATAATGGTTCTTAACTTCCTCATATCCACACTGATTTTTTTTATACACACATTATTCACTTATAACGTGTATAGATTGATACGGTAGTGGTAAATATATGCACAAATGCACATATGTGTGCATTATTAGTAAAAATTATTTCTCATTTAAGTACACATATTTGAAACATGCAACACAGAGGAGAAATAATAAAAAGAGCAATTCATAAAAGTGGCTTTCCTATTACTCAATTGGCGAACAGATTAGGGAAAAGCAGAAGGTGGATCTATCTGATGTTTGAGAACAATAACGTCTCTCTAGATATAGTACTTCAAATAGGAAAAATTATCCATTATGATTTTACAGAAGAGATTAAGGAGTTTAATCCATACCACAATGCAATAAATGAACCTGCAACAGAATATAAAAAAGAAGAATCGCAAGCAGAATACTGGAAAAATAAGTATTTGAAGTTACTTGAGGAATATAACGAGATTCTGAAAAAAGGGAAGACAATTGATTAATTAATAGTCATAAATTAAAAAGCATAATACACCTCCCTAATTTGATACTTCAGAGATTTAATGTACCCATATAATCAATGTTTGTAAAACAGAAAAGGGGCTGTCCGAAAAGTATTTTTTTCGGACAGCCCTTTTTATTATTAAAAATTTAGCCGTGAAATTCAATTATTTAGTAATTGTTTTTTAGGTTTCGGCTAGATTACAACACTAACAGTAAAAAACATATTATATTTAAAACATATTATTTTATAAAAATATGGGAAAAATAAAAAATAGCGGTTTTAAACTAATAGGTATAAAGCCTCATAAAGCCTGTCATTCAAGTTTTGTTAAAGTGTTAGAACCAAGCAAATTATATCAATTTTACAATGAGTATAAATTCTATAACATAAATGGGGATGTTATTAAAAACAATGATGTTTCTATTTGCACATATACTAAAGAAACAACAGTACCTGACGATTTATACAATATTGACAATCTAGATATAAACATCTCTGCAGTTGTAGGTAAAAATGGAAGTGGCAAGAGTACAGTAATTGAACTTTTATTATACTGTGTATATGTACTTGGAACAACTTTAAAAAATGATAATGGGGAAAAAATATTAAAACCATATCATATACAACTTCTGAAAAACATTGAATTCAATGATAAAAAAATAAAAGATTTTACATCCAAGAAAATGGATTTTGGAGATTTAAAAAATTTATTTTTAAAATCAGAAAAAAAAGAAGATGGATCAAATCAAATATTTGAAAAAAAATTGCATGATTTCTTAGCTAGTGAATCAGAAATTAAAGACTTGCAAAAAAAGAAAGAATCTTGGGAAATAGAGATAAAAAATGCCGAAATGGAGCATGATTTTATCATTGGAAATCTCAAATGTAGTATATTTTTTGAGCTTGATAATTTGATGTGGGAACTAAACACTTCTTCACATCATTGTATAAATATTCCAAATAAAGACGTCGACTTAAATAAAGAGAACAAACAGAAAGTTAGAAACAATAAAATATCATATCTCTTAGATCAGAATAATTCCGAATTGTTATCAAGGTTATTCTATACAATAATGCTTAACTATTCGCACCACTCATTAAATTCTGACCATTTAGGATATTGGATAACGACATTATTTCATAAAAATGATGGCTATAAAACACCTGCAGTTATCAATCCAATGCGTGATGAGGGAAATTTTGATATTAATAAAGAAAATTCATTAGCAAAATCTAGACTTTTAATAAATCTATTAATTCAAGCCTTTCACTTAAAAAATAATAAAGAAAAAATTAAACTTACAGACAAACAATTTATTCATAAAATCAGATTCACATTAGATGATTCAAAAGAGATAGATGATTATGTGTCTTTAGGTTCTAAAAGCTCAAGTATTCAGTCTGAAAATTTTATTATAAGTGGAGGTATTGATCATGTAAATCTAATTCAAGAATTATTACCACTATATTTTGAAGGTTTTGATGAAGTATTGGTTCAAGACAAAAATTTACCATATTCAATAGAGGTCATTAATTATTTAATTGGTAAAGTTAGAAGGATATTGAAAAACTATCCTGAATATCATAGTTCTAAAATGCACGATAATATTATTGGGTACTTTAGAGATGTTCTTCCTGTTTTAAAAGAAGATGGTTCACACGTCACTTTTAAAATTAATAGAGGAATGTTCTTTTTAAAAAAATTGCTTAATAAAGAAAGTGTAGAACGTTGGAAAGTTGACAATAAGTATGTTGATTTCGATTTGGATGAATTGTTAGAATGGATGGAAATTAATAATGTAGATGATCTTCATTTGATTTCCCAAAGGGTTCCTCCTTCGATATTTAATATTGATTTTATACTTGATGGAGAAATAAATAAAATGTCTTATGTACAAGAAGAAGTCAATCAGCTTCCAACACTACAAAGTCTAAGCTCTGGGGAACAGCACAAAATCCACACGATTAACAGTATCGTTTATCATTTAAATAATATTTTTTCAGTTCATAATTCAAGTGAGAAAGTTAAGCGTATAAAATATGAATATGTTAATATTATATTTGATGAAATAGAATTATACTTTCATCCAGATTTACAAAGAGAATTTATTAATGATTTATTGAATAATATAAAACGCTTAAAATACATTACCCAAGATAAAGAGCAAAGTATTAAAGGATTAAATTTTCTATTTTCAACGCATTCCCCATTCATTTTATCAGACATTCCTTCTCAAAATATTTTGAAAATAAAATATGATTCTTTAAGGCAACACTCAGTTCAGATTTTAGATAATAATCAAACATTTGGTGCGAACATTCATGATTTGTTGGCTAATTCATTCTTTTTTGAAGGAAAAACATTTACTGGAGAGAAATCCAATGAATTTATAAATGATTTAATTGATCAAATTAATATTTTAAAACAATTGGGAGAGCTAATTCCAAAAGAAGAATCTGATTTATTGTTAATGAAAGCGACACTTATAGGGGAACCTTTTTTTAAGCAAAAATTATGTGAGATGATTATCGAACAAACTCAAGTAACCGAAGACGAAAAAATCGACATGATTATAGACCAGAAAAAGAAAGAAATACAGGAACTTGAAAACTTAAAGAAAAAATGATAAAAATTAGCCATTCCGATATTGACAAAATCGTTAATGATTATTCAAAGGAAATCTATAAAGAATTCATAAAAAAGAAAAAAAACATATTTGAAGTGATTGATATTCTTGGTAATAACAATGATATTAACATGCAAGTTATAGGTAAAGTAAAAGAATATACGGTCGCCTTAAAATTACTTTTAAATGTTAAAAAACTTGAGGTTCCAAAAAAAATAGGGGATAAAAAAGAAACTGAAATTTTAATCTTTAACCTAAAAAAAAATAGGGTTGGAATTGATCTAAGATCAAAATGTAGAAAAGAGAAGCGATACAATCAAATTAAAAATCAATTAAATAATATTTTTAAACATATTTTAATTGATTTATTTTCAGCAAAACCAATCGATCTAAAAACAAAGAATGAAGAATTCAAAAATGAAAATTTAGATACTAATATTTATAATTTCTTCTTTGACTACCAAAATTATTATGACATACTAAATAAATTCATAGGTAAAGAATTAGGAATTATCTGCTGTCCTTATTGTAACAGAAACTATATTTCTTTTATACATGATAACAAAAGCAAACGAATTATTGGCCCTACTTATGATCATTTTTTTCACAAAAGCAAATATAAATTTATATCACTCAGCTTCTATAACCTTATCCCTAGTTGTTATGTATGTAATAGTAATTTAAAAAACCAAGTCAATTTTGATCTTTTGACGCATTTACATCCTCATATAGATGAATTTGGTGATAATGCCGTATTTGACTATGATCTAAGCTTAATTAATAATATAAATGGGAAAAGAAAAATTTTTCAACCAACTATTAGATTAAAAGCTAAAATTAAGGAGGAGGATAAATTAAAACTTTTTGGTAGAGAAAAAGATATTAAGGGTGAAGTGACAGGAAGTATTAAAGTTTTTAAACTGAAAGAAATTTATCAAACTCACTATGATACCGTTGAAGAAATTCATGAAAAATTTGACAAGAATAGTCCTCATTATATAAAGTCTATACAAGATAACCTAAAGAGATTGGGGGTCGCAGAAGATGAGTTTTATAGATTTCACTTTAATAATTATTTTTATTCTGGAGATTTTCACAAGAGACCGTTGGCTAAATTGACGAAAGATATTTATAATAAAATGAAACAAATTCAACCATAGAAGAATTTAATTTCTTTACTTCCATTTTTAAAACTGCATAAATTATAATTTTTCATTGAATGATTTTTAATTAGATTGTATAATTAATTTTTAATATGATTGACAAACAGTATGCATTTGAAGAAAATACTGATACTGCGGCTGTAAATAAAGGTTTTTATATTAATAACCAACTATTATAACATTGAAGCTTTTATAGAAGTTTATGAAGGTATAAAAGTAGTTGAGAGAATTTATAATTCACCCAAGTTAAAATGTTATACATCAAGTTTGAGTTTAAATTTAGAGACAATTAGCAGTACAATATTTTTGTTTTTTTATATACAATAATTGTATTTTTTTATATATTTGCATAGTAAAAAAAATCTCTGCGGGAACAGAGATGGGTTTTTACACAAGGGATATGTAATTTAATAACTATGGAACAAACACAATTATTGGGCGAAGATAATAATTCTTCAAGAAGAATGCAAGGAAAAAGATTGCTTGCAGAATATGACAATTGTAAATTAGAACTTTCAAAAGAATTAGTTTTATTATTTAAAACTTTCGAATCTGCACTAGGTAAAACTAGTGAAGAACTTTTGAAGTTTAAAGTGCAATTTAGATCAAGAACGCTAGAGGCTTCTATAATGCAAAGTTATTTTGCAGAATATTTGCAAAATAACTTTGCAAATAAAGCTTTTTATGGAAAGTATAAGAGGTTGGTTTTAAGAACTAACGGGTATCTTATTTTATTTAAAAAACTAAATGGTAAAGGTTACCCGATGAATATTAAAACAATTAATGTTCAGTCTATTCTTAATCAAAATCAGGCACTTGATTTATTTGCCAACAGTGATTATAATGACGAGCCTATATTGTATTTTGGCTACCAAAAAAACAGATTTAACGAATACGTAAATCCTCAACTTATATATATTGATGAGAATGAGATTAAGTTTTCAATATCCGCTGAAGATATGGATTCTGGGTTATACGTTGGTAAAGTTGATGACAAGCCAATTGGAGTATCTCCAAAACTTAAAAATAGTAACAAACTTAAAAAAGCAAATTAATTTATAAACAATATCCCTTGTGTAAATCTTAATTAAACTTAAAAAATCATGAACCATAGACAATTAACTTTTGCTCGCGAGCTAAGAGGATATAGTCAGACTGACTTATCCAGTTCAATTAAAGGTTTGTCCCAATCGAATTTATCTAAATTTGAAAAGGGATTATCTGTATTGTCAGAAGAGGTACAAAAAAAAATTATTGACTTTTTAGATTTTCCGATTAGTTTTTTTGATAGAAAAATCACTAGTTCTATTGAAAATGGGAATTATAGAAAACGAGCCTCAGTTACAAAATCTGATATTTTAAAATTTGAAAATAGATGTAAGATTTTAGGATATTTGATTGATGAAATGTCTGAGTCAATAGAATGGCCAGACTTTAATTTATCTCCTTTGAATGTTGAAGAGGGATATTCGCCTAGTTATACTGCAAATTATAATCGTAAAGTTTTGGGTCTTAAGAAAGATGAGCCAATAAATAATATTTGTTCGCTTCTCGAAAAACATGGGATTATTATTTACGAAATGAATGCTTATGACAAGTTTGATGGTATATCGTTTTTTACAGACAAAGGATTTACTGTAATTGTTGTAAATAAAAGCTTTTCAAATGACAGAAAAAGATTTACAATTGCACACGAATTAGGTCATATTCTTTTGCATAACGAAAGTAATTTTCCAATATCATCTTATAGAGATGAAAAGACAAAAGAAAAAGAGGCCAATGAATTTGCAAGTGAATTCTTGATGCCTGCAAATGAAATTAAAAATGCCTTACGAGGTATTACATTAAGTGAAGTAGCTAAGTTAAAAGGGTATTGGCTAACTTCAATGGCTTCTATTATAAGACGTGCAAAAGATTTAAAATGTATTAATGATGATCGCTATACGTATTTTATGATAGAAATGAGTAGGAATGGGTTCAATAGAAAAGAACCTGTTGAAGTACCGATTGATAAACCTCAATGTTTCAAAAATGGATACTTAATATTTAAAAATGATTTACTCTTTGATGACGATGATTTTGTTAGTTCGATGTCTTTACCTAAAGACATTTTAAATGAAATTTTTTATTATGATAGGATTGTTAATCTTAAGGTCTTAAAGAATTAAAAGTTTTCAAAGGGTGTCTTTTTAGATGCCCTTTTTGTTTTTAATTCTTGTTCTGTGAAAGTTGTCATAATTTGCTTTTTTATATTGTTTTGATTGACCGCAAGAATGTATTTTGCTCTTTAAGGACATCTACATTCCTGTAGTTTCTTTTTTAATTTCCTAAAACTGTTTTTTCTTTGGAAGCATAATGCAACATTTATAAAAAACCTCGTTTTCTTACCACGTCATTACCAACGTGGTAAATTTTTACTATTTTTTTACTACGTGATTACTATCATGGTAAATTTTTGCTGTTTTTTACCACATTACTCATTCATCAAAACTTTGATTAATGCGTTATTCATATAATAGTTTGACTTGCCTATTTTCGTTTTTTCCAAAAATCCTGATTCTGCAATTTTATCTAAATAATTTTGTGCAGTTCGCTTGTTTATTCTCAATTCCTGTTCTAAAAACTCGATCTTGGTGTACGGGTTTCTAAAAAGGTTGTTTATTAAGTCTTGACTGTATATTTTTGGTAATTTGGTTTGAATATCGGTTTTGTAATCCTGCATCAAATTGTTAATATTCGTAATCAAATCAATAGTTTGTTTTGCAGTAACTTCAACACTTTTCAAGAAATACAAAATCAAATGTTCCCAATCGTCTTTGGTTCTAACGTCTTGTAATACTTGGTAGTATTCAGCTTTATTTTGCGTAATATAACGGCTCAAATATAAAATTGGAATGTCTAATAATCCTTGGAGTACTAAATACAAAATGTTGATTATTCTACCAGTACGCCCGTTGCCGTCATAAAATGGGTGTATGCTCTCAAATTGATAGTGAATGATTGCCATTTTTATAAGTGCGTCTAAATCTGAAAAATCATTATCATTGATGAACTTTTCAAGATTACTCATTAAGTCTAGGACTTCTGTCGCACTTTGAGGTGGTGTGTAAACCGTTTGTCCTTGTGAGTTAACCAGTTTTGTACCGCCTTGAGTTCTAAATCCTGCGTTGTTTTCTAACAATTCCTTTTGAATGGTTAGAATATGTTTGTTCAATAAAAGCTTTTCATTGCGGACAATTTCAAAACCCAACTTTAAACCTTGTGCGTAATTGAACACCTCCTTTGTTGCAGGGTTTGTGTGAATTAAGATGTTTTCTTTGTATAAATCATCATGAGTAGTTACAATGTTTTCTATCTCACTACTGTCTTTTGCTTCCTGCAACGTCAAAGTATTAATCAAAATACTTTCGTTCGGGATTGTCTTTGATGTTCCCTTTAGTTCGGCTAAATAACGGTGCGACTGTGAAAGTTGTTTTAGTATTGCAATGGTTTCAAGTCCTTGTGGTGGTGGTAATATTGGTAGTACAAAGGTTTCGTCAGTCATTTGTTCTGTTTTAGGTCATTAAAATTACTAAAATTCATTTGAGAAAAATCATTGTTTTAATTTGCTGTCTTAACTACTTTAAGTTGAGGTTTTTTATTTTTCTGTAAGTCTTCATAAAACTTCATAAACAAATCGGCATTACTATCTTTGTCCTCCCTTTGATTTATGTATGTAAGGAATAAACTTTCCTTTGAATGTCCAGTTATTCCAATTAATACAGCCGTGGGTATCTTTTTATAATAGTTTGTTGCAAAAGAACGTCTAAAGCAATGTGAAGCAATTAATTCATATTTTGGATAGTTTCCTAATTCTTTTCGGTTAGTTTCGGTATTTAGTTTTGTTCCCTTGACAACCTCCACAATTCCTGCCAACTTGCAAACTACTTTTGCATATTCGTTTAATTTTTGATGGGGCAGTTTTTTAGGTAAATAATTTTCTATAATATCAATAACGTGGGGAGCAATTACACCAACTGTCACATTTTTATTTGTTTTCTGTTGCATAATGTCGATGTAATAATTTTTGCCATTATATCGAATATTTTCTTGTGTGATTTCTAATAAATCCCCTCCACGTTGCCCGATTTCACAACCTAATAAAATCCAGTTTCGGACGTTGTTTAAATTAGCAGGGGTAATGGATAGATTTTTTGTTAGTTCGGGGTTTTGGATTTTAAATTCTTTGAGTTGCTTAATATCCGATAAATCAACATTTTTTATTAATTCTAATTCGTCAAATGATAATGTCTGTATGTATCGATCTTTTTCGCTTTCTCTAAAATGTTGAATAATTTTAGAATAGGGCGCAACTTGAATTTCGTTTTTTTCTGCATCAATGCAAACCGTTTTTAAAATTTCTAATTGCTTGCCAGCGTAATTATTGGAATAGTTTTTTGTATTAATAAGCCAGTTAGTAAATTTATCAACAAAGGGCTTGGTGATCTCTAAGAACTGGATTTGTTTTTTGATCTTCTTTTGATATTCTAAAATGATGTTTTTGAATAAAGTATAGTTTTTGATTGTACTGGTACTCAACCCGATTTTGAAACCTCCATTTGTTTTTACTTTTCGGGTGTTTGCATTGTCGATAATGTTTTGGACATGATTAACCAACAAACCTGCATCGGTTTTTATAACTCTACTGAAACAGTCATTTATTTTTGTTTCGAGCCAATACGTATCAATCAAACTTCCATTTGCTAAATCTTTATTTAGTTCGTCAAAAATAAAAGTTTCTAACTTGTTGAGGTTTGCGTGGGTTATTTTGTTTTGAGGATTATTTTGTTTCGGTCGGTCTGTTGTTGGACTCCAATCTTTGGCGTTTATTGTAAATCCCGTTTTTTTCTTAATCGAAACAAATTGACTTATTGAAACCCTAATATAGATTTGTGAGTTTTCGGATTTGCTTTGAAGTAAAAATTTAATCTTTGCCATGTTTTGAACTTTTTAATATTCAAATTTAAACCAATAATTTGAGGCAAAAAAATTCTAGTCAGTATTTAGTCAGTATTTAGTCAGTGGTATTCTATATCATACTATTTCATCCAATAGGTTTTTATCTTCTAAAAACCCTCGTATATGTTGAATTTATTGAAATTATTTCTGTTTTTGTACTGTTTTTAAGGCTTGTTAAAAACCGTCAAATTGAGTGCTTTGGCGTGTAGGTTCGAGTCCTATTATCCGCACCAAAAGCTTCTCAAGATGAGAAGCTTTTTTGTTTTAATTCCTTTGTTGATAAAAATCAAATCAATATTTTTTTAAAAAGGCAGTTAGGCCGTTTTGTGTATAGATTTAGTTTTGACTGCTTGGGTCGTTGAGGTAATTATTCGTTACCTATTAGATAAGGTGTCTGTTTCGAATTAATGCCATTTAAAATTAAATCCCAATATCATCAGGAGCTTTTCCTGCTATCCGTTACAATCTTGTGAGCCGAACGCCGGCTCACAAGGATTTTCGCTTCTATCAGGGCTATGGTATGGTTTTCCATAAGAAGCAAAACAATAAAACACCTTATATATAGGAGGGAAATCACCAAAAGAAAAATCCGCGTAAATCGGTCGTACCCGTGAGATCTGTTGGCGATGTTGGCGCAGTAAAACGCCAAGCCAAACCCCAAAACGCAGCAAAACCGATCAGATTCCCAAATTCACTCTGCTTAAATTTATAAATTTGCAAAAAGCATGCCTCGTAAATTTCAATATATCAATGTTTTAAAAAATAAGTGTAAAATTAAAGTAAAATAAATGTAAAAAGTCATTGTTTACACGAATAAAGGCGC
>NZ_JAHWYN010000034.1 GCF_019351435.1 Flavobacterium taihuense | reverse complement strand
TACAACACACGCTACAAGCAATTTGGGTATTTGGCTTAATTTAAATATGGTTTTGTATTTGGATGATTTGGCAAATCCGAAGAATAGGCTTAATTTAGTCCCAAACTGCTTTTAGCGCGGGAACGTTGGTGGCAAGGCTACGTGAAACCTAACAAAATAAGGGAAAACGAAGAATCTTGTTGCCGTAAATCGGACAACAATGGCGAAAAAAGAAATACTGACTGATTTTTGGGTTTATGAATTACTCAAAGAAGCAAACATAGATTTACACCCACAAGGAAGTAACATAAAAGAAATTGATGACGCTTTAAAAACGGCATCAAAATCGAAAACAGGAAAAGTTGGTTTTCCCGAATACAGCGGAGTTGTAAAAGACTTTTTGCTGGTTATCGAAAACAAAGCGGATGTTTCTCAACATACAAAACGCAACGAAAAAGATGTAATTTGTAACGAAGTTACAAGCGTAAAAAACTATGCTGTAAACGGTGCTTTATTTTACGGAAAACATTTATCTCAAAACACAACTTACAAAAAAATCATTGCTTTTGGCGTTTCTGGAAACGAAAAAAGACACAAAATAACTCCGATTTTTATTGACGAAAGAGGCGGTTATAAAATTCTTGATGACGTTGAAACATTTACACTTTTCAACGAAAAAAACATTGACGAATACTACACCAAAAACATACTAAAAGAGCAAACTCCTGACGAAAAAACCACGGAGGAAATACTAAAAGACGCTAAAAATCTTCACGAAGATTTACGCAATTATGGTAGCATTCAAGACAAAGACAAACCGCTTGTAGTTTCGGGTATTCTTTTGGCATTGCGTGAAATGGAACACAAAGGTTTCAGTATTGAAAGCCTTACAGGCGAACAAACTACAACTGATGGCGAAAAAATTTATGAAGCCATTGAGAAAAATTTAAAGAGAGCCAATGTTTCGCCACAAGTAAAAAAAGACAAACTTTTAAGCCAATTTTTGGTAATCAAAGATACCAAAGCAATTAACGAAGTTAACGAGAACTTAAAGAAAACCCCGCTAAAACATTACACGGAATTTCTTTACGAAAACATCTACAAAAACATAAAATACATCCATTCTGCCGAAGATTATTTGGGTAGATTTTATGGAGAATTTATGTCATATTCGGGCGGTGACGGACAAAATTTAGGAATTGTACTTACTCCAAAACACATTACCGAATTATTTTGTGATTTAGCCGAATTAAAACCGACTGATTCAGTTTTCGACCCTTGTTGCGGAACGGCTGGTTTTCTAATTGCATCTATGCACGATATGTTGCAAAAGACAGACAATCCAGAACAACACCGACAAATTAGAAAGAATCAATTGCACGGTTTAGAGTTACAACCTTATATGTTTACGATTGCTACAACCAATATGATTTTACGTGGAGACGGGAAAAGTAATCTTGAACAAGAAGACTTTTTAAAGCAAAATCCTGCACAGTTGCAAGAAAGAGGTTGCACCGTTGGAATGATGAACCCACCCTACTCAATGGGAAGTAAAAACAATACAAGTTTATACGAAATCAATTTCACAGAGCATTTACTCAATTCCATTGTAGCGGATGGAAAAGCGATTGTGATTGTTCCTCAATCATCAATGATAGGCAAAACAAAAGAAGAACAGGCAATAAAAGAAAACATTTTAAAACATCATACTTTAGAGGGAGTAATAACGCTGAACAAAAATACTTTTTACGGAGTTGGTACAAATCCTTGTATTGCAATATTTACAACAGGAGTTCCACACTACAAAGACAAAGAAGTAAAATTTATAAACTTCGATAAAGATGGTTTTGAAGTACAAAAACATCGTGGACTTGTCGAAACTATTGAAGCAATAGATAAAAAACAGCATTTACTGGATGTTTGGTTTAACCGTATTGAAAGTGAAACTAAATTTTGTGTAAAAACAACAATTGAAGCTGAAGATGAATGGTTACATTCTTTTTATTATTTCAACGATGAATTTCCAACTGTTGCAGATTTTACAAAAACAATAGGCGACTTTCTAACTTTTGAATTTTCTATGATTATGCAGGATAGAGAATATTTGTTTACCAACGAAAAAATAGAATAATGGAATTGACAAATAGAGAATGGAAAGAGTTTTCAATAGTAGAAATTTTTGACTCTATTCAAAGAGGAAAAAGGCTCAAGAAAAATGACCATATCGGGGGAAACATACCATACACTTCTTCCACAGCTTTAAACAACGGAATTGACGCTTTTATTGGCAATGATAAAAACGTAAGAATATTCAAAAACTGTTTAACATTGGCAAATAGCGGAAGTGTTGGTTCGACATTTTTTCAGCCATTTAACGTGGTCGCAAGCGACCACGTTACTATGCTTGACAATGCGAATTTTAATAAATATATTTATCTTTTTTTGGCGACAATGGTTACAAGACTGAATGAAAAGTACAGTTTCAACAGAGAGATAAATGATACTCGAATTAAAAAAGAAAAAATCCTACTTCCTATAAATTCAGACAGAAAGCCTGATTACGTTTTTATGGAAAACTTTATGAAACAAAAGGAAAATGAATTTTTAGAAAAATATAAAAAGTATGTAACTGGAAAGGAAAGCGAAATAAAACAAGATTTTTTAACCGATAATATTGAGTGGAAAGAATTTTTATTTCCTGATATTTTTGAAATTAAAAACGGTTTTTATAATAAAAAACCAACTTCCTCTGGCAATGGTAAAATTCCTTTTCTCGGTGCAACTGCAAATAAAAATGGAGTTACGGAGTATTATACATTATCTGAAATAGAAGATAATTCAAAAATCGGATTTGGTAAAAACGAACCATTAAGCAAAAAACTTTTCAAAGGGAATTGTATTGTTGTAACAAATAATGGTTCTGTCGGTTATGCTTATTACCAAGTTTCAGAATTTACTTGTAGCCACGACGTAAATCCATTGTATTTAAAAAATGAAAATCTAAATCCATACATAGCTAAATTCTTGATAACAACCATTGAACAACAAAGAGTTTGTTTTGAATATGCTCGTAAATGGCGACCTATGAGAATGAAAAAAAGTAAAATTCTGCTTCCTGTAAACTCTGAAAATAAGCCTGATTTTCAATATATGGAAAACTACATTAAAACTTTAGAAAACGAAAAACTAAAACGATATTTAGACTACAAAAAACTGAATATAAGTGAGTACAAATAAGCCCAGCCACCAACACACGCTACAAGCAATTTGGGTTTTAGGCTTAATTTGAAGTTGGTTTTGTGTCAGAAAGATTTGGCAAATCCGAAGAATAGGCTTAATTTAGTCCCAAACTGCTTGTAGCGCGGGGACGTTAGTGTTCAGTTGAGGAGAAACTTACGAAGGAAAAATACCTTGAAAGAATTGGCAATTTGTACCCAAAAAACGTAATAATCAAGCGTGGAAATTGGCTCGAAAAAGCTGAATTTCTAAATTTTGATGTTTCAGATTGGAACTTGTAAAGCAGAAAACTGAATTTAAGAGTTTCTAATTGAAAAGGGAAAAAGACTAATAAAAAAAACAGGCAAGCCGAAAACTGTACTTTAAAAAGAGTAGGCATTAAATTAAATTTAATTTATTATGGGAAGATTAGGAGTACAAGAATTTGTTGTTTTGATTGCTGTTTTAGCAGGTATTGCTTATTTGGTTAATAAAAATTCAAGTTCTAGTGAAAATTCAAGTACAAAATCAAGTTCAGTAGCATATTTATTATGGCTATTAAGTTGTTTTGGAATATTAGGATTTCACCGTTTTTATCTTGGTAAAATAGGAACGGGATTATTATGGTTTTTTACAGGTGGACTTTTAGGATTTGGTGCTTTTTTCGACCTTTTCACTTTAGGAGGGCAAGTAGATAGATATAATACAAATGTGGAATTAAAAACAATAAGAGCAACTACACTTTCAAATTCACAACAAATTAATTCAACTTTTCCTAATCCAGTTCAACCGATTCAAGAAGGTGTTGATACTATATCAGCTACAAAATCCCATCAGGAAAAAATTGAATTATTACAAAATCTAAAAGACTTATTAGACAAGGGAATTCTATCACAGGATGAATTTAATCAACAAAAGGCACAAGTTTTAGGTTAACTTTTATGAAAAAAGACATTTACAAAACACTGAATGATTGGCATGAATTGCTGAATCAAGGTATTATTACGGAAGAAGAATTTTCAACAAAAAAAGAGGAATTATTAGGAAATGTAAAAAATATATCAAAAACAAAGGAAGCGGTATCGGAATCAGTTAATGAACCTAATAAAATCAATTTTGATCCTACCCCCCACCCCTCATTAGCTAGTACTGTTTCAAAAAATGTAATATTTATTATTTTAGGAGCTATTATCATCGGTGCTTTTGCTTTTTATTACTATGAAAACATTAAAGAGCCTAACAAAGAACTTGATTTTAATGAAATTGAAAATAGTTCAAATAAAACAGAAATTGAAAATTTACAAGAGTTAGCATATAAACATTTTGACAAGTACAAATCAAGACTTGAAACAGAAAACACCATTATTAATGATACTGATACTACATATGTTGGTGATTTTACAAATGATGGTTTATTAGATGTTGTTTTAGTTTATGGATTAGATCCAAAAGAAGGAAATTACAATGTTATTGGAGGGATTTTATTGTATAAAAACAATGACAAAGGAATAACATTTATTAAAAAATACTCACCAGAATATATATATAACTTTGATAAAATTTTAAATTCAAAAATATATTTGACCAAACTTGAATATTCAGAAAATGACGGTCGTTGTTGTCCATCAATAAATAAAAAAATGGAACTTAAACTTGAGGGAGAAAATATTATTGAAAAAGAGATTAAATAGAAAGAACAGCACACAACAGCTAGGGTTTCGTTGGCCTTACAGAGCCAAAAATGAAACCCTCTAATGCTTATCAGACTCATACACCCATTTTTAGGCAGATAAGTCTTATTTTGTCAGACCTATATACAAATTATACGTCACCTTAAAAAACTCAATATGATATGAAAATTTTACTAATAAGTGGAATGGAATGTGTTGGCAAGACAACTTCTATACGAAGATTAACCGAAACCTTAATTGAAGACAATGGTTTTCAACCAGAAAACAATGTTAAACTACCTTCAAGACCGACTGAAGATTTTAAGATTATTTTGTGCAAAAATGACTTTAGAATCATAATAAATTCTGCCTCAGACAATATAGGTATTATTGATTCTTTTAATTTTTTTTTGAAGAAAACATATTACAAGGCTACAACATCTTAATATCTTCGGTAAGAGATGAGGACTTCTATCCAAGAAAGGACTTCTTCGAAACAATAAATCAATTGTCTCAAAGCAGTGATTTTACTTTGGAAATACCATTAGCAAAAACATCTCGACGGGGCGATAATTTTGATATTCAATTAAAATGGTATGAAGAAAAAATAGATTCTCTTCTAACTCATATTTTAGAACATCACCCATATAATATTCCATAAATTAATTAAATGGTCAAGCAAAACTGATTGTCTAAAACAATTACTGATATAACACCAAAAATCAAGATTTACAGAAAACATCTTAACAATATGAAGAACACAACATTAATAATCATATTAATTTCATTAATAACATTTAAATCTAATGCTCAAGAAAATTATTCTGCTGAAGACACCTACCTTGAAATGATTAACCCTGATGCAAAAGATTCCCTATTTGTAAAAATGGAAAACGAGCTAAATAACATACAAAAGTTCGATAAATATTTAGAAGGAGATGGAGGCGATAAATGGATTAATGATGCTGGATCAAAAGCCATGGACAGTATTAAAAAAAGATACCAAACTATTGCCGAATCTATTTTTACTGTTGAAGTTGAAAGTAATAATTACAAAACAGCGATCAACCCCTACAACCAAACGGATAATATCATCTTATTCACTAAAGATTACGGAAGAGTAAGAATAACTTTCGGATCAAACAAAAGTTTTATAACTTGTCAAGGTATGAAAAACCATCCTTATGAAGCAAATCTTGGCAATGGATATAAATACAATATTATCAATTTTAAATTAGAAAAAGATGTTATAGTCGTTAAGACTAAAGACTTACTTCAAAAAGATTTTACAGATTTACATTTAAAATCAAACAAAGGTAGTATTTCTTATGAATTAAATTCTGATCATAATGAATTTAGAATAATTGAAGATTTAGTAGAGTATTTTAATCCCGAAATAAATAAATTGCTTAAAAATAAAAATGCCGTTTTTGAATTAAACAGATCAAATGCTCTTAAATTTACCAGAGACGGAGAATTAAATTCAATAATCAACATGAGTACCAACGATGGTTCAAACCGCACTTTCACTATGGATACTAATGGAAAATTATATTCTAAAAAAGATAAAGCTGGTAATATAATTGTATTAGATATTATTAAATACGAAAACAATCAACTTACTTTTAAATATATCGATAAAACCAATAAGATAAATAAAACATTAACATTATCTAACATAATAAATTGATTCTATTACTGACCATAATATCGATAGATGTGATTATATAACTTTTTAATCCATTATTGGAATTTCTAATTGAAAAGGGGAAAACTGAAACTTAAACTCTAGTGTTTTCTAATTGAAACAAAAGGGAATAATCGTTTTGATTTTCAAATTGAACCGAAAAAAGGGAATAAAATTTAGCTGAGATTTGGGCAAAAATTGGGTTTTAAATCGGCCAATAAAAGGCTGAAAATCGATTAATGATTAGGAATATCGGCTAGAAACAACCGAAACACTAACACACGCTACAAGCAAGCTGGGCATTTGGCAAAATTTGAAGATGGTCTTGTATTTGAAAAATTAGTATTTAACCGAAAGATTTACGCATTTTTAATCCCAGCCTGCTTGTAGCGCGGGAACGTTGGGCATCATTATAGCTAATCGTACTAAATAAGAGATAAAAAAAATCAAACTATGGCAAATCCTAAAGACATTTTAGTAATAACAACTTCTTCCGCTGAAGGATTGAAAATAAAAAAGCATTTAAAACCAGTTTCTGCACATATTGTAGCAGGAACCAATTTATTCAGTGATTTTTTAGGAGGATTAACAGATGTATTTGGAGGTCGCTCAAGTTCATATCAAAAACAGTTGTCCTCTCTCTATAATGAAGCAATTGAGAGAATAAAATACAACGCGCACGAAATTGGCGGAAATTGTGTTATAGGTTTGAATATTGATATGGATGAAATTTCAGGAAAGGGAAAATCAATGTTTATGTTGACAGCTATAGGAACAGCGGTAATTATTGAAAAAGATGAAAAATTAAATTCATTATCAAACGCAAATGAAAAGTTTGAAAATGTTGGCGTTGAAAGAATAAACAATTTAAGACTAAAAAAAAGTATTATTGAAAAAGCTGAAAAAAGAGAATTGTATTACAATGATGAAACTTGGAGCTTTATAACATCTAATCAAGTTCAAGAAGTTTTCCCAGGCATATTAAGAGCACATTCTAATACAATTGAAAACTTTGAATCAATGCAAGATGCTTATACTTTATTCAATAAAAATTTTATAAGTTATATTGATGCCTTAGAAGAAAACAAAAAAGTTAGTTTACTTTACGAAAAAATTGAAACCGAAACTAATCATCAAGTTGCTTTATATCTATCTAAAATAATCAAAGAATTAAACTTATTTGATTATGAAAAAAACATGAGTTTACTTAAAAATTCAGACTTCAAAAAACAAAAAATTGGTTTAAGAATAGCGACCTATGACAAATCATTTTATGACAAAGAAGATATTGAAAACTTAAATCAGACCAAAACTTTTATTGCTGAAACTTTTAAAGAAAGAGGCGAAATATCAACAAAAAAACAACTTTTATCATCGAAAGAAAAAGAAGTTTGGAATTGTGAATGTGGAAATAAATCTATTGAAATTGGAGAATATTGCGGAAGTTGTAAAAACGATATTTTTGGATTTAAAGAATCTGAAATGAAACCAACCGAAATTATGAAATACATTGACCAAAAAATTGAACTAATAAACGAGTATATAAAATAACGATGCCCAACACACGCTACAAGCAATTTGGGTATTAGGCTTAATTTGAAATTGGTTTTGTATTTGGAAGATTTGGCAAATCCGAAGAATGGGCTTAATTTAGTCCCAAACTGCGTGTAGCGCGGGGACGTTATGCGTCAACAATGAAAATCGAACGGAAATTAAACCTATCACATTATGAAAATTTTTAAATTTATATTATTCTTAACCTCATTTGCTATTGTAGTTTCTTGCAACAATTCAAAAAAATCATCTAATGAAATAGCGGAATTGAAAATTGAAAATTATTTAGAAACAGTAGAAAATAAATTTCCGAATTTTGAAACAAATACAGCAATTAATGACGAATTAAATGATTATCTAAAAAAAGATTTTAAAGAGGCAATTAATAATGGAATATTGACTGACTTGCCTTTTAAACTTGCAAAAGTTGAAAAATGTGGTAATAAATATGTTTTAAACTTGGAACACTCCCTGACTTCTAAATTTTATGATAAATACGTTTTAAGCAATTTAGAAATAGATTTATACGCTTTAACAGACGAAAAAACAGCAAAATCTCTTCAAGAAGAACAATTCTATGTAGTTAACATCAAATTTAAGGATTACATCAATTTAAACAACAAGGAAAAATATTGCGCTTTGGTTTTGATGTCCCCTTTTATGGGATACTTCGCCAATGAAAAACAATTTGGTGCAATTGCCGTTGATCTTAAAAATATAGAGAAAGTATCGAATTAAAAATTTGCCGAACGCATAACACACGCTACAAGCAAGCTGGGCAATTGGCTTAATTTGAAGATAGTTTGTATTTGAAACATTTGCTTTTAACCGAAAGAATACGCATCTTTAATCCCAGCCTGCGTGTAGCGCGGGAACGTTGTGTGCTATTTTGTTAAAAATCCGCAGAAAAACTAATCTAAAAATAAATCTATGAGTTACTTTAGTGATAAGGAATATAACGAAGACGACAGAAGAAATAACGCGTTTCAAGCAGTTAATGCAGTTCGTGAAGCAGTAAGTTTGGCGAAAAGAGCAAACCAACCTGTAACTTATGAACAGACGCTTGACCTTATCGAAGATTTAAGTCCTCAATTATACTCCGAAGTTACTACTTTGCTCGCAAGAAAAAATGAAAGCGATGTTGTCAAATTTTTTAAAGAAAAAGCAGAAAGCAAATCAACGGATAAACTTATAATTGAACCAATTGACTTAATAAACGAAGAGTTAAAAGAACTTGAAGAAATTATTGAAAAAGATAAATCCAAAAGATTTTTAAATAAACGAATTTTTGATTTAAAAAATGCTTTAACATATTTTCAACCTCGAAAAATTTCAGAGCATAAAATATTAAATAGAGATTTTTATTTGGCTGAAAGACCATCATTTAAATTTTCAGAAACTTTATATAAAGATGATGAATTTGTAGATTATAAATTGGATGATAACAAAGTTTTACGCTTAAGACTATTACATCCCGATAAACCAGAACATATTATTGGTGCTGATTTGATTTATGAACAATTTAATTTAAAAACTAATCAAGTTCGATTTTTAGTTTTACAATATAAAACGTGGAATTCTAATAACTTAAATCTTTCAAGTGGAAATATTGCAAATCAATTTGAAAAATTAGACAAAAACTTGTGCAAATCTGGCTTCTGCTCAAATTATGAAGGAGAAGAAAAATCTTCTGGATACAGACTTCCATTTTGCTCTGCTTTTTTAAGACCAACTTCTTATATTGCCTCAGAAGACAGTAAACTTGTAAGTACTGGGATTCACGTTCCAATATGTCAAGTATTGAAAATTAAGGAAAATGAGAAATCCTTAACAGCAAAAAATTCAAAAGGAAAAGCAATAAGTTTTAAAATATTTGACGAATTATACGTTGAAAATATGTTAGGCTCACGTTGGTTAAATTTCAAAGAATTAGAAGATTTCTATAGTTCAAAAGATATTTTAAGTCACATTGACAGAATAAGAGTTCACGCTCAAGAAGTAACAATAGACTAAAAAAAACAGCACACAACAGCCGTTTGGCGTGATTGGGGTTTTAGGCTGAATTTAAAGATGGTTTTGTACTTGGAAAATTTGTGTTTAACCGAAAAATCTCGCATCTTTATTCCCCAACCACGCCAAGCGCCAGAACGTTACCTGCTATACAATCACAGACTTAACCAAAAAATATTCATTTTAAAATGAAGATACATATACTATTAATATTTATTTCTTTAAATATCTATTCTCAAAATATAATTCCAGAAATTTCAGCGAGAGTAGACACTTCTAAAACAGCAACAAAGCAAGTATATAATTTATATAAAAACTATCTTAATTCTAGACCTGACAGTATCTACCAAAATCCGAATTGGAATGAACAGGAAGCAAAAAAATATTTAAAAGGTAAAGATTTAAGAATTGACAGAAGCGCCAACAAAATGTTTTATTATTCTAATGCTAAAAAATATTTTAACTCCTATAAACCAAAAATTTTACAAATTGACAGCATTGCAACAAACAGATACCAAATCAAAACTATTTTTACCAAAGAATGCCCAGATGCAGAAGATAAAGGATTTAATCCAGATTACATTACCAAACTATATGCGGTAAGAGATAAAGAAGGCATGTTTAAATTAGAAAACGTAATCTCTTATGATACCCAAAATTGGAAAACCTATAAATTTAAATTCATAACCTACATAGTCCATCCAAATTGTACCTTGAATATGAAAGATGCCCAAAAAGCAGTTGCTTTTTGTGAAAAAATTTCAAAACAATTTAATATACAGACACAACCATTTACCTATTATCTTCTGCCAAATTCTGACGAAATGGGCAAGTTATATAATTTTGAGTATTGGACTTCCTATTTGGGAGGTCAAACAATTAAATCTCTTAAACAGATCTTTACTACCTATGGGAATGCAAATTTCCCTCATGAATTTGTCCATCTTTTATTTCCACTTCCCAAAGACAATGTTTCATACTGTCCAATGATTTTTAATGAAGGATTGGCAACATGGCTTGCAGGACCAGGTATGAATGAAACATTTGAGCAAGCTCTCAGAAAGACATCAAAAACATTAGGGAAAAAAGATAAAATTTCTTTAGAGGACATTATGACTTTTAAAATTAGAAATGAATTCGACAATTCAATTTTATATGTCACAGGTGGCGTAATTTGCAAATTAGTTTATGAAAAACATGGAGAAAAAGGAATTTGGGAACTATATAATTCTACGGACGCAAATTTCAAATCGGTTTTAGAAAAATTATTTGGAATGTCTTATGAGAAGTTTGACAAATTAGTTATGGACTATATTGTGAATTATGATAAGTAAAACTGAAGAATTGACAATCAAAATATGTACAGCAGGTAACAGCCACTACAACGGATTTGGGTATTAGGCTTAATTTGAAGATGGTTTTGTATTTGTGATGATTTGGCAAATCCGAAAATAGGGCTTAATTTAGTCCCAAACCCGCTGTAGTGCCAGAACGTTATGCGGGAGTTGAGCGGAAAAAAAACGTTTCAGTTAAAATTACGTTTTAAAAAAGAATATTGTTACGCTGAAAATCGAAATACAGAAACTCAAAATTGGAGTTTTAATCTGGAATTTGAAAAGCTGAAAATAGAATTTTGGAGTTTCTAAACTGAATCCTAAATGTAAAACTTGAAATGCAGAAACTTGAAAACCAGACTTGAATTTCTGAGTTTCTAAACTGAATCTGAAAAGCGGAACTTGAAAATTGGAGTTTTAAATTGGAATGCAAAAACTGAAACTTAAATATTGAAGTTTCATTGAGAATAAAAATAAACAATCGTTTTGATTATGAAATTGAAACGAAAAAAGGGAATAAAATTTAGCTAATATTTAGACAATAATTTGGCTTTTAATTTGCCAATAATTGGATGAAAATCAATTTTAAACAGGAATAAAATTAGCTAGAATTTGAGCAAGAATTAGGTTTTGTGTCTGCCAAAAATAGGCTTAAAATCGATTAATAATTGGAACTATCGGCTAGAAACAACCCCCGCATAACACACGCTACAAGCAATTTGGGTATTTGGCTTAATTTAAAAATGGTTTTGTATTTGGAAATATTTGGCAAATCCGAATAATGGGCTTAATTTAGTCCCAAACTGCTTATAGCGCGGGGACGTTAGGGTGTATAGCTGTTGACGATCAACAGTCGATTTTAATCAGAAGCTTTAGTTCGCACAATACATAACGAAGCAGAAACCGAGCCGGCGAAATCTGAACCGAAATCTGAACCGAAATCTGAACCGAAATTGAAAACGAAATCTGAAGCTTAATTGTTGCGGACAAACGAACGTGAAACGCTTTTTGGACAATCGAGAACGGAATTTTTTGACGATTTTTTTTGAGGTTTAATTATCGTTTTTTCAATCTTTGTCTCCAAAAAGCAGAAACTAATTGGAACGGAAATTGAAAAGCGGAAAAACTTCCGCAATTGGAATCGATAATTGGAATGACAATTCGTTCGTGCTCAGCAATCGTCAAGCTACACACCCTAACAGCCACTACAACGGATTTGGGCATTTGGCTTAATGGAAAGATGGTTTTGTATTTGGGATGATTTGGCAAATCCGAAAATAGGGCTTAATTTAGTCCCAAACCCGCTGTAGTGCCAGAACGTTAGGGTGTATAGCTGTTGACGATCAACAGTCAATTTTAATCAGAAGCTTTAGTTCGGAAAATACATAACGAAGCAGAAACCGAGTTGGCCGAAATCTAAACTCAAATCTGAACTCAAATCTGAACCGAAATTCGAACCGAAATTCGAACCGAAATCCGAAACTTAATTGTTGCGGACAAAGAAACGTGAACTGCTTTATGGAAAACCGAAAGCGGAATTTTTTTGTCGATTTTCCTTGAGGTTTAACTGAAGCTTGAAGTTCAAAAGCCGAAACTATTTAGAACGGAAATCAGAAAACGGAAAAATTACCGAAATTGGAATAGAAAATTGGAAAGTCTAATCGTTCGTGCTCAGCATCGTCAAGCTACACACCCTAACACACGCTACAAGCGATTTGGGCAATTGGCTTAATTGAAAAATGGTTTTGTATTTGCAAGAATTTGGCTAAACCGAAAAATAACGCTAATTTAGTCCCAAACCGCGTGTAGCGCGGGGACGTTATGCGTCAGCTTGAGCAACATTGTGTTTATCAAGATGTTTTAGCAATTTTTTATGAATTTTAGCAAGCATTTTGTCAGCTTCTAAATCTGAAATTATTTCGTGAAATTTTAAATTCATAACTGAAAAAGCTAATTCTTGAATAAGTTTAACTTCTTCTTTTTCGAATTTTATTTGAAGTTTTTTTAGCTGTTTAGAAACTGAATCTGTAAAAAGAGAATAACTGATTTGAATGTCCATTTTTTAAATTTTAGAGGTTATTTGTCGAATTGCTTTTATAAAATATTGTGTGCATTCCTCCATTTTTTGGAGTTGTAATTTTGAATAAGGTTTAGAATATTTAGCTTTTTTTGGCTTTTTATTCTTGTGAATTGAAAAATAATTTAGTTTCATAATTGAAAATTAGTGTGTGAATAAAGCCGAACGCATAACAGCCACTACAACGGATTTGGGCATTGGGCTTAATGGGAAGTTAGTTTTGTATTTGGGATGATTTGGCAAATCCGAAAGATTACGCATTTTTAACCCCAAACCCGCTGTAGTGCCAAGACGTTAGGGTGTATAGCTGTTGACGATCAACAGTCGATTTTAATCAGAAGCTTTAGTTCGCACAATACATAACGAAGCAGAAACCGAGCCGGCGAAATCTGAACCGAAATCTGAACCGAAATTGAAAACGAAATCTGAAGCTTAATTGTTGCGGACAAACGAACGTGAAACGCTTTTTGGACAATCGAGAACGGAATTTTTTGACGATTTTTTTTGAGGTTTAATTATCGTTTTTTCAATCTTTGTCTCCAAAAAGCAGAAACTAATTGGAACGGAAATTGAAAAGCGGAAAAACTTCCGCAATTGGAATCGATAATTGGAATGACAATTCGTTCGTGCTCAGCAATCGTCAAGCTACACACCCTAACAGCCACTACAACGGATTTGGGCATTTGGCTTAATGGAAAGATGGTTTTGTATTTGGGATGATTTGGCAAATCCGAAAATAGGGCTTAATTTAGTCCCAAACCCGCTGTAGTGCCAGAACGTTAGTTGCAAGGCGTAAGAAAATCCAGAAACATATGACAGTTAAAAATCAAGTGTATAATACCTAACAAAATGATTGACCCTTCTTTGATTTCAAACTATAGAATTCCTTTTCACACTCATAATGGAAAAAACTTATTGAGAATATTAGCAATTATTTTACTGACGGCATTAATTTTTTTCTCCATTTACTCAATAAAGCATGCTGGTTACTTAATGATTCCGTTGATATTTTCCTGTTTGCTTGGATTAGTATGCATTAGATTTCCAAAGATTTTTTTGTATGATGATAATTTTGCAATAGTAAAAAAATGCTTAATTAGTAAATACACGGATAATGATATTTTTAAGTACGATGATATAATTAAAGTTGAGTTTTCTGAAAGTGTTACAGACTGGAATTATTTAATTGTGGTGGCGATATTTGGATCAGGGGGTTTCGGTGGTAACTCGAAAGCAGACCAAATGATTGTATACACAAAAGATAACAATACTTATTTTTTTAATCGGTTTGGTAGCAGAACTGAATTTCTGAAAACAATAGAATTAATAAACAACCGAATAAGCCCTGCAACTAACACACGCTACAAGCAATTTGGGCATTAGGCTTAATGGGAAGTTGGTTTTGTATTTGGAAGATTTGGCAAATCCGAAAATAGGGCTTAATTTAGTCCCAAACTGCTTGTAGCGCGGGGACGTTATACCTCATTTTAAAAAAACCAAAATGCAACAAAACATTACTGCATTTGCAGACGAATTTGGAAATAATTCTTTTGATTTTGAAAGTCAAGGGACACATTTTATCGTTGCAACAATTATTTGCAAAAATGAGAATTTAGAAAAACTTCGAAATGATATTGATTTGATTAGAAAACAACACGGTTTTCAAACTGGAGAAATGAAATCAAGTGGTGTTGCACAAAATCATTCAAGAAGAAAAAGAATTTTAGCTGACATTGCTAAACTAGACATTACAATTTACGCAGTAATAGTAGATAAAACCAAACTGAATGGAAAAGGATTTGCAATAAAAAAATCATTTTACAAATATCTCAACAATTTGGTTTATAAAGAACTTTATAGAACATTTCCAAAACTTGAACTTCATGTTGATGAGCACGGCGGAAATGATTTTATGCGGGAATTCAAGAAGTATGTTGAGAAAAATCATGAAATGAATTTATTTTCGGGTGCAGAATTCAACATTCAAAATAGTAAACAAAGCTATTTTATTCAGATTGCTGATTTTGTTGCTGGAACTTTAGGCTATATTTTTGATGAAAACAAAAAATCAGAGCATAGTTCAGATTTTCAAGAATTGCTTCGGCCAAGAATTGCAAGTTTAAATTTCTTTCCAAATGATTATTCGTTCAAAGAACTTGAAGAAACAAACCTAGACGAAAATTTTGATCCAAATATTGCTTCAGTTTGTCATCAAAGAATAAAAACTTTCTTAGCTACAGAAAAAGGAACTGACCAACAAAAAGTCGATCAAATAAATTTTCTAAAATTACTTTTACTTTTTCAAAGAGCTAACATTAAAAATAGGTATATCTCAACGAAGGAAATTTTTAGCCATCTTAATCAAAGCAGACATGAAATTTTGAAACAAGAATATTTCAGAAGTAAAGTTGTTGGAAATCTAAGAGACAATGGAATTCTTATTGCTTCCGGAAGAGATGGTTACAAAATACCTTCAAGCTCAAGAGATTTAGATAGTTTCATTAATCTTGGAAAAAGAATTGTTTTGCCAATGTTGAATAGAATAACGGAGGCAAGAGAAGCTATAAAACTAGCAACAGGAAATGAATTAGATATTTTAGATAAAGAAATTTTTCAGGAATTAAGAAAATTAATTGACAAATAAAAAAACGAGGTATAACACACGCTACAAGCAATTTGGGGATTTGGCTTAATTTAAAGTTGGTTTTGTATTTGGAAGATTTGGCAAATCCGAATAATGGGCTTAATTTAGTCCCAAACTGCTTTTAGCGCGGGGACGTTGGCAACAAGGCTAACGGAACTATCGTGCTAAAAACATAGTACTGAAAATAATATTCCGTTTGATTTTGTTGCCGTAAATCGGACAACAATGGCGGAGAAAACAAAGAATAGCAACTTATCAA
>NZ_JAHWYN010000033.1 GCF_019351435.1 Flavobacterium taihuense | reverse complement strand
ACACGGGCTAAGAGCAATGCCTTCCGCTTTGTTGGATAAAATAGTACAAATTAAAAAATTTGGCTATTTTAGCAATTATTTGTGAAGCGGGAGAAAGAAGGCACTGCGCCTAGCCCGATAACGTTAGCCGTCAGTTTGGCGGAACGCAACAGAAACGTGAACAGAATAACAACAATCTAAATCAAATCCTAAAACAAATGAAAAAAGCACTTTTACTATTATTAGCAACAATTTCTTTAACTGCGTGTAAAGAAAATTCTAAAAATTTATCCGCTCAAACTAATTCACATATTACATTTAAAGGTTTGGATTCGATAAATTACAAACCAAAAACAGAAATTGAAAAATACTTACAAAAAAACGGTTATGCTTTTTTAAATAGTCAACCAAAATCTGATCAATGGAAATCGGATAAAAATGAAGAAATAATACAATTTAACGGTGAAGGAGTTTTAGTTTTTTTGACATATAGTAATGATTCCTATAATTCACTTTTAGCAGATTTGAAAAAATCGGAATATAAAAGTTCTGGAACCTCAATTAAAAACAACATAGAAGTTGAATCATATTCAAAGGATAAAGAAACTATATTTTTATCATCATTGATAAACCCTGAAGATAACAAAAAAGTTTATTCTCTAACATTTATAAACTAACTAACTATTAAATTATTATTTATGAAAAAATTACTTTTTTTAAATATTTGCTTTTTGTTTTTAATTCCTTTAAAATCAATTGCTCAATCTGACATTGATGTAAAAGCTAATTCTGGAGCTAAACTAATTTGTGATTGTACAAAAACTTCACTCTCTAAAAACAATATTGATGTTGTCAAACTCGCTGAAATATATAAATCATACAACACAAATAAAAAATTGTTGAGTAAATACAAATCAGACGTGCAAAAAATAAAAGACAAATTGAATTTGAATTATTCAACGATTGAAAGTGATATTTATGCTTGTAGAAGTCAATTCACTCAAAAATATAAATCCTATTTAAAAAACAGAGATTTTCTATCAAGAATTGAAACTATAATAAATAACAATCCATACACAGCAGGTCCGAAATTAATTAAAACTTTAGCAAACTAATTATGAAAACATTAAAAATAATTATTGCGTTAATACTAACATATGCTTTTGTCAAAAGTGGAATTGACCTTTGTAATGAAGAACCTGAAAATTCATTTATGTACGTAATTATAATATTAGTTTTTCTGTTAATTCCAGCATATTTATTTTATAGTGCAACGAAAACAGTTGAAGACAAAAAAACTGCTTTAGAAAAAAAAGAAAATAATGAAATTAATAATATGAAATAAATGGAGTTCATTGATTATTATAAAGTTTTAAATATCTCTGAAAATGCAACTTTAGAAGAAATCAAAAAAGCATTTAGAGAACTTGCAAAAGAATTTCATCCTGACAAAAATAAATCTAGTAATGCAAGTTTAAAATTTAGAGAAGTGTTCGAAGCATACGAAATTTTGAAAGACAAAATTACAAAAGACATTTTTGATGAACGCAGAAGAAAATTTTATAATAAAAAAAGTGCTGAATTTGATAATGAAAAGAACACAAAAAGTGAAACTTATGAATATGTAAAAAATGAAGCTAATAAAAGAGCAGAATATTTTTCAAGAATGACATTTGATGATTTTTTACAATCTTCAATATTTATGTTGAAAAAAGCAACATCAAAATTTGCGCTTATTTTAATGTTTCTATTTGGCTTATTTATGATATTTTTTGGCTTTTTTGCTTTGGTAAACACAAACAATAATGAAGGTTTTGGCTTTTTAATAATGTTGTTTTGTTTTGCTTTTGGAGGAACTCTAATATATATTGCACAAAATGATTTGAAAAAATGAAAAATAAAAAAAAACAAATAATATTATGAATGATAAACCAAATTGGCTAAAAATTTTAGAACATTACTGTTTTGTAGAGAACAAAACTGGACTAACACTACCGTTTGTAATTGGTTCAAATGTTTTCTCTAATGAGTTTGAAGAAAATGATATTTCATCATTATTATATGAAATCAGAAATAATGAATATAAAAAAGTTATCCTCAAATATTGTGGAACAATAAAACATTTCATTTTGTCTGTAAGTCCAGATTTATTAAGCGGTTCACAATACAACAAGAAAGAATATGACAACTTGATTATTATCCAAACAAACGGTCTTTCTGGTATCGATGATTTTGAAGATATAATAACAGTAATGAACTTGGATTATGCTGAAAAAATAAAAAATAGAGAATTTAGTATTGTAGATAATAATTGGGGATTCTATAGTCCAAAAGAAGAAGAAATGATTAAAGAAATATTCAAATCAAACTAGAAAACCGAACGGCTAACACACGCTACAAGCAAGCTGGGCAATTGGCTTAATTTGAAGATGATTTGTACTTGACACATTTGTTTTTAACCGAAAGAATACGCATCTTTAATCCCAGCCTGCGTGTAGCGCGGGAACGTTACCTGCTATGTTAAAAGACCGAAAATGCTAAAACAACGACATAGTTTGGCATATTGACATTTTAACTTTGCAGAAACGGGAAAGCTGAAAACCGAAAATCGTAAGCATAAACAAAAAACAAAATATATGGCTAATTTTTATTGCAAATGGTGCGGAATAAAACATTCAAGTGTTTCAAGTTTAACTTCTAATTCTTGTTCAAGAAATCCTGAAGGAAAAAAGCACGAACTTTACGAAGGAAGTGAAAAAGCTCAATACACTTGTAAATGTTGCGGAATAAAACACTCATCGATTTCAAGTTTAACATCAAATTCTTGTTCAAAAAGTCCAACAAAAAAACATCAACCAGCATTGTAAAAAATTATTTATCAAAGGTGGCTTCGCCACCTTTGATACTTTTAATCAGAAATTTATTTAATGGAAGCATCTACAACTATAAAACAAATGTTGGCAGGCAACAAAATTTTTGTGCCAACTTATCAAAGAGCATATTCTTGGGACACAGAACTTGAAAAAGCAAATTCACCAAAACAGACAAACGTGTTTTTATCTGACTTGGAAGATTACAATAAAAGTTCGACCAAATCAAAATACTATTTCGGACACTTTTTATTTGAAGAAAAAGACGAGAAAAAGTTTGGAATAATTGACGGACAACAGCGAATGACAACAATCGTCATTTTCTTATCAGCATTATTCAGCAGATTAAAACAAATCAGACCTTTAAACGAAACCGAACAGGAAACGTTTGAAGACATCATAAAAAGAAACTCAACTTATCGCTTTGAAACGGTTGATTATGACGATAGATTTTTCAAAGATTGCGTAATTGACCAAAGTAAAAAGGACAGAAATGGAATAAAAACCGTTTCTGCAAAACGTATTGCAATTGCGTTTGACTTTTTTACTTCACAACTTGCTGATAAAGACGAAACTTATTTATTGAAAATGTTGGATACGGTTCAAAACGCATCTTGCACAACACATCCAGTAAAAGACGCTTCCGAAGCAATTCAAATGTTTATTTTCCAAAACAACAGAGGTAAAAAGCCTTCAAATTTGGAAATTATCAAGGCTCAGTTTATGTTCAACGTTCATCTTTATGGTGGAGAAGAAAAAGAAAGTCTGATAAAAGAAATCAAAGACAGATTTGAAGAAATTTACAAATCAATTTCTTCAATTGAATATCGAATTAACGAAGACGATGTTTTGGTTTACACACTTCGTGTTCATTTCAATTCACTTTGGGAAACAAATGCAATTGACAAAATAAATAAGCTGTTATCTGAAGCAAACCCAATTCCATTTATCAAATCGTTTACTCAATCGCTTGCCATAAGTTTTGAGCATCTAACAACATTTTTCAGCAAAGACGAAAGAGAAAATTTAGAAATTCATTCGCTTGTAACACTTGGTGGTATTGGTATTGCAATGCCTTTTATCATTAAAGCATACAAATTTGGTTTACCAATAAATCAAATCAATTTGCTTTGTAGCAAGTTGGAAACAATGGTTTTGCGACACAGATTAATCGGAACAAGAGCCGAAATTACTTCACGCTTAAATGATGTTTACCAAAAATTCACATCCGAAAATCCTGATATCACACCGATAAATGTTAGAATTGATTGGATGAAAACTACACAAGAATGGTGGTGGTCATATTGGGGAAACAAAGAATTGGAGCATTCAATTCAAGGCGGAATAAATCATACAACTGCAAAATACTTACTTTGGAAATACGAAAACCATTTAGAAGGACAAGGCAAAAGCGGTTACTCGCCTACTCGATTTGACAAAATTGAAAAACCAGAATTGGAACACATTGCACCGCAAACTGAAAATCCAGAAACAGGTTATGACAGTTATGACGAGGAATTTGTAAATCAATACATCAATTGTTTAGGAAATTATTTGTTACTTTCCAAATCACATAATTGTTCAGTTGGTAACAAACCATTTGCTGACAAACGCAATAGTTACAACCATTTGGAACAACAACGAGAAATACAAAAAATGACGGCAGAAAGTGCAACTTGGACAAAAGAACTTATACAGCAACGTAAAGACAAAATCGTTCAATTCGTAATAGAAAATGTATAACTAACAAAAAACACAGCAGGTAACACACGCTACAAGCAATTTGGGTTTTAGGCTTAATTTGAAGTTGGTTTTGTATCAGATAAATTTATGTTTATCCGAAGATTTGGCTTCCTTAATCCCAAACTGCTTGTAGCGCGAGAACGTTATAGTGTATAGCTCCTTGGGACGTCTCAACAGATTTTAATTGGGCGATTAGGACGAAATAGGATTGGATAAAACACAAACGGAACTGACCGAAATCTGAACCGAAAATAGGTGCTTAATTGTTGCGGACTAACAAACGTGAACCGCTTTATAGAAAACCGAAAGCGGAATTTTTTTGTCGATTTTTTTTTGAGATTTAACTGAAGTTTGAAGTTCAAAAACGAAAACTATTTGGAACGGAAATTGAAAGGCGAAAAAGCTTTGCGCAATAGGAATCGACAATTGGAATATCCAAGCTTTCGTGCTCAGCATACGTGTCGCTACACACAATAACAGCTACTACAACGGATTTGGGTATTAGGCTTAATGGAAAGATTGTTTTGTATTTGGGATGATTTGGCAAATCCGAAAATAGATCTTAATTTAGTCCCAAACCCGCTGTAGTACCAGAACGTTATAGGGCATTTTAAAAAGACAACATAGCGATGAAATTTGAATTCCTTGGACACGGACTTTTTGACGAACATGATACGACAGTAGGAAACTATCTGCACAAATCTTTTAAAGATAAAAATTTTGACACTTTTCAATGTTTTGTCGCCTTTACAACTTTATCAGGACTTTCTGTTTTTATTGATGAACTTGAAAAAGTAAAAACTCGTTATAAAAAAATCGAATTTTATCTAGGTATTGACGACAAAGGGACTTCAAGAGAAGCTTTGCTCGAACTACTTAATAAAAACATTGAAACTTATATATACTATAACCCTACAAAACGAACAAGAGCAATTTATCACCCTAAACTTTATATTTTTCGGGGCGCTAAAGCGAATCGAGTAATTTTAGGTTCTTCCAACTTAACGCGCCCAGGGCTTTTTAATAACATTGAAGCGTCATTGGCTATGGATTTTGTTACAGGTAATTTTCAAGGCGCAAAACTTTTAAAACAAATTGAAGAATTTTTCGCCTCTTTTTTTGGCAAAAACAATCAAAATCTCAGAAAACTTGACATAGAATTAATAAAGTATTTAACCGACAGGGAATTAATTTTACCTGAAAAAAGAATTTACAAAGACGAAGAAGAAAAGGAAAAAACCAATGTTACAGACGACCAAGGAAATGACCTTTTTACTGCTATTGAAGCATCCTCAGTGGATTTAGAAGAACTTGACACAGTTGATAGCGAAACGGAAATTAACGATTATCGGCCAAGATACATTGCTTTAACCGAACACTATTTTGCAATGTGGCCAGAAATATTTCAAAAATTCAAAGAGTTTAAATCAAAATACAATACTGTTATTGTTCCTAGAGATTTTGAAAATCCAACTCTTTATGGTTGGTATGTAAAGCAAAAAGCTCTTTATAGAGAAGAAAGAATTCCAGAAGAACATTTAGAAAAATTAATTGAAGTAGATTTCTTTTTCGGTGATGGACATAAAATACGATTTGATAAAATTTGGGAAAGTTATTATGAAGAACTAAAACAATACTATCAAGAAAACGGACATTCAGACATTCCAAGAAGAAAAGACAGGGACGACGCTTTATACAGAGTTTCAAATTTTGTTGCTATGCAACGACACTTTAAGAAAAAAGGTGACCAGCGAATGACTGAATATCGAATAAAAAAGTTAGAAGAAATTAATTTTAGTTGGGAAGTTGGTCCTAGAAATGCAGGGCTAACAATTAAACACGATGACCAATGGTTAGACAATTTAGCTAAATATTCAGAGTTCAAAAGAAAAAACAATAGAGAGCCAAAACAAAAAAGAAACTCAGAAGAATACAAACTAGGAAAATGGCGAAATGACCAAGCAGTTTATAGAAAACAAGGTGTATTGTCTCAAGACAGAATTGAACTATTAGATGCAGAAGGAATTATTTGGGATTTAGATGAATACGATTTCAATATAAAGATTGAAAAACTTTTAAAATATAAAGAAGATTTTGGGAATTTTAACGTGCCATTGAGTTATACCATTGACGGAATTTCTTTGGGACAATTTGTTTACACACTTAAAAAACGCGGAACAAAACCTGAAAACAAAAAAAAACTCGAAAAGATTGGAATGACAGGTGTGATACTTCGTTCAGAAGCACAGCAAACAAGCAATAAGAGAAGTCATATTACATTAGATTGGCGACAAAACTTTGAACAACTCAAAAAACTTAAAGAAATCGGTGTTAACATTAATGAAATTGACAAATATAATAAGGAGCATCCTAAAATTGGAAATTGGATATTCAATCAACAAAAGCGCTACAGACACAGTAAACTAAGTGAAGAACAAGACAAACTTTTAGAAGAATTAGGATTAAGAATGTCAAGAGAAGACACAAAAGAAGCAAGATGGAATATTTTTTATGAATTGATTACAGAATATAAAACTACCTATGGTGATTGTCGAGTAACCAAGACATTTGATAAAGAACTTCACACTTGGGTTGGATTGCAAAGACGAGGCTTTAAACGAAACATCCTCACACAAGAAAGAATTAGCAAACTTAATGACCTACAGTTCGATTGGACAGTTGAATCAACAGCGAAGAAGAAAAACGCCCTATAACAGCCACTACAACGGATTTGGGCATTGTGCTTAATGGAAAGATGGTTTTGTATTTGGGATGATTTGGCAAATCCGAAAATAGAACTTAATTTAGTCCCAAACCCGCTGTAGTGCCAAGACGTTAGCGGTAATTTCGCCGTAGAATAGGAGAATTAAATATAAATAACCCAAAATTAGTAATAATGATTTTTGATGAAATTTCATTCCACGATTCTCAAATATTAAAAGTTATAGAAAATCCAAATGGACAAATTTTAGAATTTATAATTTACTTTCCGACCAATTGGGAAGAAAATATTTTTGAACATAAAGTTTTGAAATTTGTGGGTGTAATATTTTATAATGTTGAAGAAATTCCTTTTAGTTGTTTGCCTACAATTTTAAATATTGTGAACTTAGGAGAAATAGAAAAAGACTTTAGCTCTGGACAAAACGAATGGAAAACGTTGCGGAATAGGATAAAAATTGAAACAAACTCAGGGAATAGGATTATTGAATTTACTGAATGTAGCTTAATAGACATAAGTAATTAAGAAAGAAACTACCGCTAACACACGCTACAAGCAATTTGGGGATTTGGCTTACTGGAAAAATTGGTTTGTATTTGGAAGATTTGGCAAATCCGAAGAATGGGCTTAATTTAGTCCCAAACTACTTGTAGCGCGGGAACGTTATGCCTCATTGTAGGTCAGACAGGATAAACATAAACATTCGTGTTGACAACAGACGAAATGCCAGCGCTCGTAAAATTAAAAGTGATGTATCGACACGCAAAGCCAACGCTTTTGCAACATATTTAATTTTCTCAACTACAATAAAACCTAACTAACACCCTAACATAAACTTGAAATATTTTTAATAGAATCTTAGCTAAAAATTTTGGCAATCAAAACCCAATACCTAAATTTGACAAAATTTGGCAACTTAATTATTGACTATGCAAACCATTGGTTCGACATTTAAAAATATACGAGAGGAACGTAAGTTACTTTTAGAGGACGTAACTAAAAAAACAGGTATAAACAAAACATTACTAAGCAGAATTGAAAACGGCAAACGTTTGCCGACAAGAGAACAAGTAACACAACTTGGAAAATTTTATAATGCTGAAAAAAACAATTTAATTGTTCAATGGCTTAGCGACAAAATTGTTTACGAAGTACAAGACGAAGATTTTGCATTGCAAGCAATGCAAGTGGCAGAAGAAAAAATAAAATATGGAACAAATGGAAACGTACAAACTAATAGCTTTATTTTATCACTTAACGGACACAAACAAAAAAGAAAAATTAACGACTTTGTAAACAAAGTCATTCAAGGAGATTGCTTGGAAGTTATGCAATCAATTCCTGATAAATCTATCAATATGATTCTTTGCGATTTACCTTACGGCACAACGCAAAACAAGTGGGATTCCGTAATTGATTTGCAAAAACTTTGGGCAGAATACGAAAGAATAATCAAAGATGACGGAGCTATTGTTTTAACTTCTCAAGGAATTTTCACTGCTAAACTTATCCTTAGCAACGAAAAAATATTTAAGTATAAAATCACTTGGATAAAATCTAAATCGACCAATTTTCTAAACGCTAAAAAACAGCCACTTCGCAAACACGAGGACATTTGTATTTTCTATAAAAAGCAACCAACTTATAATCCTCAAATGACAGAGGGCGAAGCTTATGACAAAGGCGTAAGGAAAGACCAATTTACAGGAAGTTACGGAGATTTTAAACCCCAACACGTTAAAAGCAACGGAGAACGTTATCCAAATGATATAGTTTTTTACGAAGAGCAAAACATTGATGATTTTGTGTATATCAAAACAGCGGAATCCGAAGGAACTGTTTACCATCCAACACAGAAACCAATTGAATTAGGTCGTTACTTAATCAAAACATTTACAAATCCAGGCGATACTATTTTAGACAACGCTTGCGGAAGCGGTAGTTTTTTGCTTTCTGCAATTTTAGAAAACAGAAATTTTATCGGCATTGAAAAAAACGAAGATGTATTACTTCATAAAGTAAAACCAGTCGATTATATAAAAGTTTGTACTGACAGAATTGAAGAGACATTAAAAAGAAAAGAAATTGAAGAATCAACATTAAGACTTTTCAAAGAACCAATTGCAAAATATCATACATTGAATTATGAAACTAAATGAAAGAGCTTGGGCGGGTCAAATCATAAGTTGGATAAAACAATCCATTAATGATGGAACTACCCTTTTTCAAGACGCTACAAACGATGAAGGATTAAAACTAGCGTCAGGAAGAACTAAATTTCCTGATGTACTTTTATTTATAGATAAAATATCAGGTATCGTTTTCAACGGTTGGGAATTAAAATTTCCTGACACAGAAGCAGACAACACCGAAATGTTAGAAAATGCTTTAGAAAAAGCGGAAAGATTACAATCGGATTCTTTCGTTACTTGGAATGGTACAGAAGCAATCATTTGGAAAATAAATGATGACAATTATTCACTTTCAGGATTGGAAAAACTAAAAGTTTATCCGAAAGAAAAAGACATAACAAACAGAAATGATTTAGCGGATAGAAATAATTACAATAAACACGAAGCTAAACTACAAAATAGGCTAAACGAGATATTACACGATTTAGGACAGCTTTATAAAAGTGGAGAACTAAAAAGAGCAATAAATATTTCATCAAACATAGTTGATGCAGTTTTACAAACTGCCCAACATTTTATTCCTCAATTAAAAAATGAAATTAATGAACTGAAAGGCGATGATAGGACTTTCAGAACTGAATTTAATCAATGGAAAATTATTGAAAGTGCTACGCTTAAAATACTTTCAACTTCATCAAGACGAGTTGAAAACGTTGAACCCGAAGAAGTTTTAGCCAAATTCACTTATTACAAACTCATTGGCAAAGTTCTTTTCTATCTTACGCTTTCCGAAAATTTGTCGGGAAAAGTTTCTAAGTTGGAATTGAAAAACGAAAAGCAAGTTCAGAAACAATTGAACGACTTCTTCAATCAAGCAAAGAAAATAGATTATCAGGCAGTTTTTGAAAGTGATTTTACGGACAAAATTCCGTTCAATGAAACAATAAACGAACTATTATTTAGGCTTGTTTCAGTTTTCAATGAATTTGATTTTAAAGTTCTGCCAACCGAAGTAATCGGCTACATTTTGGAAAACTTAGTTCCACAAGAAGAAAAGCAAAAGTTCGGGCAATACTTTACCTCGGAAACATTAGCAAATCTTGTTACGTTTTCGGCAATCAAAAGCAGAAATGATGTTGTGATTGACCCAACATCAGGAACGGGAACTTTTTTAAATTCATTTTACAACACATTACAGTTTTTCGGAAACAAAAACCACCAACAAATTTTAAATCAAATTTGGGGTAATGATATTTCTCATTTTCCAGCAACGCTTTCCGTTATAAATCTTTACAAGCAAAAAGTTGATGACACGGCAAATTTTCCGAGAATAATCCGGAAGGATTTTTTTACACTTACACCAACTCAAACAATTCCAATTCCAGATAACACTGACATCAATAAAATCAACCATATTCCAATCCCAAAATTTGATGCTGTTATTTCAAATTTTCCGTTCATTCAGCAAGAAGATATTCCAAATGACATTTTGAATACACAGTTTGAAAGTGAGTTTGCGAAAACACAAAAGGCTTTTTTAAATGGGAGTAAATTTGACATAAACGGTAAAAGTGATTACTACATTTATTGCTTTTACAACTCATTGAAATTCCTAAAAGACAATGGAGCTTTATCAGCAATCACTTCAAACGCTTGGTTGGGTAAAAACTATGGTTTGCAGTTCAAGATTTTTTTGTTAGATAATTTTCACATTAAATATGTTGTAAAAAGCAATGCAGAACATTGGTTTAAAGATTCCAAAGTCAGCACAATTTTTATCACGCTTGAAAAAAGTGCAAGTAAAGAACCAACGAAATTTATTACCGTAAACGAAAAGTTAGAAGTGTTTTTTAAAGATAAATCTTTACAGTCTTTTGAAGATTTTTATACCGAAGTTGATAACTGCAACAACCCAAAAAATACAAATTGGAAAGAAGATACCCAATTCAAAAATGTATTTCAAAATACAGATGGAACAATTACCGTTAGTATAGTTGAGCAATCGCATTTAATAAATTCTCTTGTTTCACAGGAAAATTGGGCAACCTATTTTGTTAATCAAAATCCGTTAGGTGCTTTTGAAAAGAAACTGATAAATCCGTTTCCAAGTATTTACGATACAGGCAGAGGAACACGAACAGGTTGGGACGAAATGCACATCATATCTAACAATGAAAACAAAGCGTTGAAAATTGAAAAAGAATTTTTGTTGCCAATTTTGAAAACAAGTCAAGAACTCAAAACGATTGCTTATAGCAACAAATCGGAATACAATCTTTTTGTTTGCAAAGAAGACGAAAAAACTTTGAAAGCAAAATATCCGAACGCACACAAGCACATCAAGAAATTTGAAACAACAACTAATAAAACAGGTATTGCATTACCAAAAGTTTTAAAAGTAAGAAAACCATTTTGGTATTCCCTTGCACCCGAAGAATCAGCAAACATTTTTATTTCTATTAATCCGAGCCAGCGATTATTCTTTTCATTTAGCAAATCACCTTTGTATCTCAATCAAAGATTAGTTGCTATTCGTGTGAAAAAGAAAGATACGGAAATTGTTTCGGCTTTGCTCAATTCAATCGTTTCACTTTTGATTGTTGAATTAAATGGAGTTTCAAGAAATTTAGGAGCGTTAGATTTGAACGCTGACTTTTTCAAAACTAAAATGAAAATGTTTGACCCTAGTTTGCTTTCTGACAAGCAAGCAAAAAATATCAGTTCCAAATTCGAGATTTTAAGTAAACGACAAATTCAAGATTACGAAAACGAATACAAACAAAAAGACAGAATAGAATTTGACGAAGCTGTTTTGAAAGCCTACGGCTTCAAAACAGATATTCTGCCTCATTTGTATTCACTTTTAACGGATACCATTCGCAATCGAGTGGAACTAAAAAACAGGTAAAGTGCTAACGCTTTTGGTGACATTACCTTTTTTACCAACCACAAAAAGCGACAAAAAAGAAAAAGAGCCAACGGACCAGTAGAAGACAAATAAAAGGACCAATTGCGACAGAAAAAAGAACAACGAGGCATAACACACGCTACAAGCAAGCTGGGCATTTGGTTTAATTTTAAGATGGTTTTGTATTTGAAAAATTAGTTTTTAACCGAAAATTTAGGCTTTCTTAATCCCAGCCTGCGTGTAGCGCGGGAACGTTAGCCGTCAGTTTGGCGGAACGCAACAGAAACGTGAACAGAATAACAACAATCTAAATCAAATCCTAAAACAAATGAAAAAAGCACTTTTACTATTATTAGCAACAATTTCTTTAACTGCGTGTAAAGAAAATTCTAAAAATTTATCCGCTCAAACTAATTCACATATTACATTTAAAGGTTTGGATTCGATAAATTACAAACCAAAAACAGAAATTGAAAAATACTTACAAAAAAACGGTTATGCTTTTTTAAATAGTCAACCAAAATCTGATCAATGGAAATCGGATAAAAATGAAGAAATAATACAATTTAACGGTGAAGGAGTTTTAGTTTTTTTGACATATAGTAATGATTCCTATAATTCACTTTTAGCAGATTTGAAAAAATCGGAATATAAAAGTTCTGGAACCTCAATTAAAAACAACATAGAAGTTGAATCATATTCAAAGGATAAAGAAACTATATTTTTATCATCATTGATAAACCCTGAAGATAACAAAAAAGTTTATTCTCTAACATTTATAAACTAACTAACTATTAAATTATTATTTATGAAAAAATTACTTTTTTTAAATATTTGCTTTTTGTTTTTAATTCCTTTAAAATCAATTGCTCAATCTGACATTGATGTAAAAGCTAATTCTGGAGCTAAACTAATTTGTGATTGTACAAAAACTTCACTCTCTAAAAACAATATTGATGTTGTCAAACTCGCTGAAATATATAAATCATACAACACAAATAAAAAATTGTTGAGTAAATACAAATCAGACGTGCAAAAAATAAAAGACAAATTGAATTTGAATTATTCAACGATTGAAAGTGATATTTATGCTTGTAGAAGTCAATTCACTCAAAAATATAAATCCTATTTAAAAAACAGAGATTTTCTATCAAGAATTGAAACTATAATAAATAACAATCCATACACAGCAGGTCCGAAATTAATTAAAACTTTAGCAAACTAATTATGAAAACATTAAAAATAATTATTGCGTTAATACTAACATATGCTTTTGTCAAAAGTGGAATTGACCTTTGTAATGAAGAACCTGAAAATTCATTTATGTACGTAATTATAATATTAGTTTTTCTGTTAATTCCAGCATATTTATTTTATAGTGCAACGAAAACAGTTGAAGACAAAAAAACTGCTTTAGAAAAAAAAGAAAATAATGAAATTAATAATATGAAATAAATGGAGTTCATTGATTATTATAAAGTTTTAAATATCTCTGAAAATGCAACTTTAGAAGAAATCAAAAAAGCATTTAGAGAACTTGCAAAAGAATTTCATCCTGACAAAAATAAATCTAGTAATGCAAGTTTAAAATTTAGAGAAGTGTTCGAAGCATACGAAATTTTGAAAGACAAAATTACAAAAGACATTTTTGATGAACGCAGAAGAAAATTTTATAATAAAAAAAGTGCTGAATTTGATAATGAAAAGAACACAAAAAGTGAAACTTATGAATATGTAAAAAATGAAGCTAATAAAAGAGCAGAATATTTTTCAAGAATGACATTTGATGATTTTTTACAATCTTCAATATTTATGTTGAAAAAAGCAACATCAAAATTTGCGCTTATTTTAATGTTTCTATTTGGCTTATTTATGATATTTTTTGGCTTTTTTGCTTTGGTAAACACAAACAATAATGAAGGTTTTGGCTTTTTAATAATGTTGTTTTGTTTTGCTTTTGGAGGAACTCTAATATATATTGCACAAAATGATTTGAAAAAATGAAAAATAAAAAAAAACAAATAATATTATGAATGATAAACCAAATTGGCTAAAAATTTTAGAACATTACTGTTTTGTAGAGAACAAAACTGGACTAACACTACCGTTTGTAATTGGTTCAAATGTTTTCTCTAATGAGTTTGAAGAAAATGATATTTCATCATTATTATATGAAATCAGAAATAATGAATATAAAAAAGTTATCCTCAAATATTGTGGAACAATAAAACATTTCATTTTGTCTGTAAGTCCAGATTTATTAAGCGGTTCACAATACAACAAGAAAGAATATGACAACTTGATTATTATCCAAACAAACGGTCTTTCTGGTATCGATGATTTTGAAGATATAATAACAGTAATGAACTTGGATTATGCTGAAAAAATAAAAAATAGAGAATTTAGTATTGTAGATAATAATTGGGGATTCTATAGTCCAAAAGAAGAAGAAATGATTAAAGAAATATTCAAATCAAACTAGAAAACCGAACGGCTAACACACGCTACAAGCAAGCTGGGCAATTGGCTTAATTTGAAGATGATTTGTACTTGACACATTTGTTTTTAACCGAAAGAATACGCATCTTTAATCCCAGCCTGCGTGTAGCGCGGGAACGTTATGCGGGAGTTGTGCCAAAATTACGCAGACAAATCCGATTTGAAAATTAAGTTCTGAACTCGCATAAACTTACAAAAAGTTGAAAAAATAGTTTATATGAAAAGTAAATTGATTTTTAGCATGATTTTATTTTCAATGCTTATTCTTGCTTGCAAATCAGATAAGAAAAATGAAATTAAAAAAACAGTAATAAGCTTTGAGAAAAAAAATGAAACTGTAAAAACGAATATGTTTGGAACCGTAAATAATGTTTCTATAATTTTTTATGAACCAAATGATAAAGCCGAACATTTTACAACAGAAAATGATTGCGTTTTAAATATTGAGAAAAATAATTTTTATTTAAAGTATACTAATCATATCAGTCAAAATCTATCGAGAAGTGATATGAAAGATAGTCTCTTGCTAAATGAAAATGAACGGATTTATGTTAATACATTTTTTTTAATAAAAAATAGTGAATTAAAAAAAACTTATTGGGACTCTATTAGTGAAGGACGTGTTCGGAGAATATATTTTCTAAACCATAATAAAGCTATTGTGAAGAATGTTAATATAATTGGAGAACCTGCAAATATCAATTACTTAAAAGAAAGTTGCGATTTTTTACTAGAAAAAGTCAAAGGTAAGTCTAGGTAGCGGGTAGGAAGAAAATTTACAAAGCAGAAGCGTGAAAATTGGATTTTGCCAACAGAAGCGTGAAAAGTTGCGGTTAAATCATAATTTCGTCAAAACAACCCCCGCATAACAGCCACTACAACGGATTTGGGCATTTGGCTTAATTGAAAAATGGTTTTGTATTTGGGATGATTTGGCAAATCCGAATAATGGGCTTAATTTAGTCCCAAACCCGCTGTAGTGCCAGAACGTTATGGGTAAGTTGCGAAGAAAATCAGACTTTTAAAGGCATTTAATTGAGAAAAACTCGAAATTCATAAACTGTGAAACTTGAATTTTATGCTTTGAAAATGAAAAGCAAAAACTTGAAATACAGAACTTGAAAATTGGAGTTTTTAACTGAATCTGAAATATAGAACTTGAAATTGAAAACTTGAGTTTCGGAGTTTCTAAACTGAATTTGAAATGCAGAATTTGAAAAGCAAACTTGAATATTGGAGTTTGATGGAAATAAACAATCGTTTTGATTCTCAAATTGAGAATAAAAAATAAGAATAAAAATTGGCTGAAAATTTAGATTCGAACTTGGCTTTTAATTTGCCAATAATTGGATGAAAATCAATTATAAAAGGGAATGAAATTAGCTAGAATTTGGGCAAAAATTGGGTTTTGAGTCTGCCAAAAATTGGATTAAAATCGATTAATAATTAGGAATATCAGCCAGAAACAACCTACCCATAACACACGCTACAAGCAATTTGGGTATTTGGCTTAATTTAAATATGGTTTTGTGTCAGTAAGTTTTGGCAAATCCGAATAAAGGGTTTAATTTAGTCCCAAACTGCTTTTAGCGCGGGGACGTTATATGATAGCTTATCCAGCAGATACGCCAAGCATTTCGTTAAACAATTCCATTACTTCGCCATCGCCTGTAATTGCGTGAATTTTATTTTGGAGTTGTTGTATTTGATTTTCAGTAAAAGTTGGTTGTGCAGTCATTTCTTCTCGCATTTCGGTAATGAATCTATCAGCTCTTAATCCTATAACTTTTACACTGTTTTCATAGGCGTTTTGGTTTCTAGCAATATAAACAACGTCTTTAGTTAGTTTTTCAATCAAATCAATTGTATCTTCTAAATTAGCAAGTCTTGTTATGTCGGTGTTCGATTCTCCTGTAGGCTCAATCATTCCGCATAGTCTTTTTGTAACATCGTAAAGGTTTTCTAATCTTTTCATAATTTGTTTGTAAATAAAAAGCCATCATATAACAGCTTGTATAAGCTATTGCCATATTAGGCTATATTTATAATTAGTTTTGTATTTGCATTGTTCGGGCAAACTCCGATAATTTAGGCTTAATTTTGGCAACAGCTCATACAAGCGAAACGTTAGCGGTCAGTTGACGTGAAACGAGGAGAAAGCCGGATTTAAAGATTTGGCTTTTTAAATGCAGAAACTGAACAAGCAAACGTGAAAATCGGGTCGGAATTGGCGAAATTCGTTTTTTTGAT
>NZ_JAHWYN010000032.1 GCF_019351435.1 Flavobacterium taihuense | reverse complement strand
AAAAAAAGTAGTTTTTAATGAAAAATGGAGGTGGTCATTTTGCTCCGGAATTAGGTGGTCATTTTGAATTGGAATCAGGTGGTCACTTTAAATTGGAATTGGGTGGTCAATATCACTGGAATTTGCAGGTTACACCAGCGAACAAAAGGAAACACATTTCCTGCTTTCATTAATCCATCTTTATAATCAGAAACTAAATGCTGTTCGACTTCCATTTGCATTGGAACTCCTAAACCTTTAGAGGTTGTAAAACGGAACATCGAGCGAAGACAATCAATGTATAAATCGTGATTTTTTGATTTGGAGTGAGCAATTCCGATCATTGCACCACTCATTACATCAAAGGCATAGTAAGCCATGACTTTTGAGCCATCTGGCAACTTAGTATGCATAATGTCACGGTCATCGAGCGTTATCTTACTCATTGAATAATTTGGAGGCGTACGAGTAACGTGTGGACGGTTTTTATGATTGAAATCGTAAGCTCCGTTTCTCGCTTTCTTCACAATAATGTCGTTATGTGGTGCATTTATATAATTCCAAACCGTTCCTACAGTTATTTCAACTGGCTTTCCTCTTTTGAAAAAATCTTTTTTATCAAAAACTTCCCCTGTTTTAATATCAAAAACATCAATTTCACCTTTTAAAAAATCTTCGTACATTTCGTGTACATTTTCCACATAAGGCTTGTTTGGCAGGCAATACAGACTTAGAATTAAACGCTCTATTTTAGAAGTTACTTTCAAAGCGTTTTTCATTCCGAACTTATCCGATATAATCCCCGCATAACCTTCTTTAGCATATTTGTTGACCTTATAGCGTAATGAACTTTTAGTTGTTGGCAACTTATGATCTACGTCATGAAAACCATTTACATCATTGCTTAAAGTTTGCCAAATGTCCATTGCTCCACTTCCTAAAGCTTTCCAATACTGCTTACGGTTGTTTTTCATTAGCAAAACCGTGTTTAATACTGAGGCTTGGTAAGTGTATTTCTCAATAATTGGTGTGTCCAATTTTACGTTATCACCGTATGTGTACGCTAAATAGAAATTAAAAGCTTCTCGATCTGCAACATAATGCTGAGCAAACCAACTTTTTTTAATTTCCTCCTGTGGCTTTCCAAATCTTACAGTTAACTGATCTTTCCAGTCTTGAGAAAGCGAGGTAAACAATATAAGTGCCTCACCCGACCACGAACCTTTTCTTAGTTCCTTTTCAGTACAAGTTGATGAGGCTGTACGTTTATACAGTGCATTATAACTAATAAGCTTTAGGCTGTCTTCATGGAAGTCTCTGTCAAAAATCAAATACTTGATTTTGACACCTAGCTTTTTTTCGTGAAATTCGTATGGGGTCTCCAAATCCTAAAGTTTTTTTAATGTTTCAGCAACTTGCTTAACCATCTCTTTATAATCCGATATTATTGTTTCTGAGGTTTCGCTAGTTCTATCACCATTCAAACTCATGGTGATAAATCTTTTGGATACTCCATACTTTTCAGTCAATCGAATAAGGATTTCCGCATTGTAGTTATTTTTCTTTTTCGTAGGTTTGTCCATTGCTTATTTTGTTCTCGTTGATGGAACAAATATACAAACATGTTTATTATTTCAAAACAAAAAACAAACATTTTTATAAAAATATTTATAATTTATGGAAATACCATTGGAAAACCAGCGTATTAGAACAGTTATAGAGTTCTTTTGTGATGGTAATGAATTACAATTTAGCAAGGAAATTGGTATCAGTCAGCCTAGAATCAATCGATTATTTAATATTGACCCACGAAATAGCAAATATCCGCTAGTAACTTTTGACATTATTAAAGCAATTATAAACAAGTTTATAAATGTTTCAGCTGAATGGCTCGTGACTGGAAACGGTGAAATGAGGAAACCTGAGATTAATTCATATAGCGATATATCTCCAAAAGAAAATTCAGTAAACGGACCCCAGTCGAATATATTTAAAATGAAAACTGACAAGATGGTTCAAAAGCAATCAGTTCCTTTATATGATATTCAAGCATCGGCTTCTGTGGTAGCTTTGTTCCGAGATACAAACAATGAAAAACCTGTAGATCATATTACGATACCTAATTTACCAAAGTGTGATGGTGCCATTTATGTAAGTGGTGACAGTATGTATCCTTTGCTAAAATCTGGCGATATCATAATGTATAAAAAGCTGAGCAGTCATATTGACAATATATTTTGGGGCGAAATGTATCTTGTATCATTAGTCAATGATGATGGTGACGAGTTTGTAATGGTAAAGTGGGTTCAAAAATCTGAAAAAGGTGACGAATTCATCAAACTGGTAAGTGAAAATAGGCACCATCAACCCAAAGACTTTCATCTAAACAATGTCAAAGGATTGGCGCTAATTAAGGCCAGTGTTAGGGTTAATTCTATGTATTAAAACATAAATCACTGATTAGTAGTTGTTTAATATACTTTAATTGCTTTAAATCTGCATTATGGGGTAGTTATAATGTTATTTTTGTACTGTTTAAAGTTTTTAAACATACATTACGGGGTATTCTTAGAGTGTTTTTTATACATAAATTTGGCTACCCTGTAGGCAACCCTATAAGCAACCCTATTATAAAAATACCTTTTTTTTCAATTGTTTAATTTTCTCAATTTATCCCACAAAAAAAGCCCTAATTAAAGGGCTTATTATTCTGTTTTAGTAGCTAAAAATGTTTGTTTTTACTAGGTATATGGTAGTTTTGCAGTATATTAGTGGCCTAGGTGGTAGTTAGTTGCTTAAAACAGTCTTTAATGGTTATTTAAACGGTAGTTAAATGGTACTTTATAGTAGCAGAATGAACATTTCTAATTTTACAATATTTAGACCTTTTTTGTTGTGAAGTATTGATTTTGTTGACTTTTTCTGCCTTTTTTGTAATAGCTATATTGTTTATATTAATTTGTTAGCCCTAGATATTACATCCAAATAAATTGTAACAAAAATCGATCTATCACTACTTATCATAAATTAAATAGTCTTTTGTACTTTTAAAATCTTAAATCAACAATCTACAATCAATAATTCTAATGAAAAATCCACTTATAAAAATTACCAATATCAAACGAGACTTTGTACTTGGAAACGAAATTGTATATGTATTAAAAGGTATTGATTTAGAAATTAACAAAGGGGAATATGTAGCTTTAATGGGACCCTCAGGTTCAGGAAAATCTACATTAATGAATTTATTAGGTTGTTTAGACACGCCTACTTCCGGTACTTACATTTTAAACGGAAAAGATGTCAGTCACATGAAAGACGACGAATTGGCTGAAATTAGAAACAAAGAGATTGGATTTGTTTTTCAAACCTTCAACCTTTTGCCCAGAACTACTGCACTTGACAATGTGGCTTTACCGATGATTTATGCAGGATATTCAAAATCCGAACGAAATACACGCGCCATCGAAGTGCTCAATCAAGTCAATCTAGGCGACAGAATGGATCACCAGCCCAATCAGCTTTCCGGCGGTCAACGCCAACGTGTTGCTATCGCCAGAGCATTGGTCAACAAACCTTCTATTATACTCGCGGATGAACCAACAGGAAATTTGGACAGTAAAACTTCTTTAGAAATCATGAAGCTTTTTGGAGATATTCATGCCAATGGAAATACCGTAATTCTAGTAACTCACGAAGAAGAAATCGCTGCTTATGCACATAGAGTAATCCGTTTGAGAGACGGAATCATTGAGAGTGATAGCATAAAGGAACAGTATCGTGAAGAAACAGTATATAAATAGTGGAATTCAACAAAACTACAAGAAATTCGACAATGACAATTGGTTTACTTACCTGTGAAAAGCTTCCTGATTTAACAATCTCAGATCAACAATTAATCCCAGAACTAGCCAAACACAACATCATTGCAAAAGCGGTGATTTGGAATGACAAAACCATCGATTGGAGTGATTTTAATTACTTAATCTTTCGCAATACTTGGGATTATTTTGAGAAAGAAACCGAGTTTAATCTTTGGCTCGACCATATCGAACAATTGGGCATTAAAACACTCAATCCAATTGAAATCATTAAGCAAAACAAGCATAAATTTTATTTACGCCAAATGGAGAAACAAGGGATTACAATTCTTCCCACTGTTTTCATTGACAAAACCGAAAACCTGAATCTTGCCGAAATAATCCCGAAACAGTGGCAAAAAGCAGTCTTAAAACCGGCTTTTTCTGCAGGTTCCTATCAAACTTCCGTTTTTGACGCATCAGATATCAAAAGAACAAATGACGAATACACAAAAATAGCCCAAGAAAAAGAATTGCTTCTACAGGAATTCATCCCTGAAATTCAAACATTGGGAGAAACTTCTTTTATTTTTTTCAATAAAAAATTCTCTCATGCTGTAAATAAAAAGCCAATTGATGGCGATTTTCGAGTGCAGTCCCAGTTTGGAGGAAAGTACACTTTGATACAACCCTGCCAAGAATTAATAGACAAAGCCCAAAAAATTGTTAATACTTTTCATGACGAATTACTATATGCCCGAGTTGATGGAATTGTAATTGGCACAGAATTGCATTTAATGGAAATAGAATGCATCGAGCCCGATTTGTATTTCGATATCAGCGAAGGTGCGATGCAACGTTTTGTTACTTCAATAATCGAATTAATACAGTAATTTTTCTTTTCAGATAATCTAAAATCCGCACTCAAAAATCAAATTAAATGAAAGTATATACTAAAACTGGAGATAGTGGAACTACAGCCCTTTTTGGAGGAACTCGGGTACCAAAAGATCATGCACGCATAGAAAGCTATGGAACTGTAGATGAATTAAATTCCTATATCGGACTGATCCGTGACCAAGAAATAAACAATCATTACAAAGATATTTTAATCGAAATTCAAGACCGTCTCTTTACCATAGGAGCAATTCTGGCTACTCCTCCTGAAAAAGAAGTGATGAAAAACGGTGAACTTCGATTAAAAAAACTCGGAATAACAGAAAGTGATATCGAATTATTAGAAAATGAAATCGACATTATGGAGGAAACACTTCCGCCAATGACTCATTTTGTTTTACCCGGAGGACATCAAACTGTGTCATATTGTCATATAACAAGATGCGTTTGCCGCCGTGCAGAGCGTTTGGCGGTACATTTAAGTCATAATGAACCTGTTGCAGAAATAGCCATTAAATACTTAAACCGACTTTCTGACTATCTTTTTGTATTGGCACGAAAGTTGTCCTCAGATTTAAACGCTGATGAAGTAAAATGGATACCTAGGAAATAAGTATGCAGTTTGCAGATTAAAGTATACAGTATTTTAGAATAGATTTTCAGTTTTAAAATCTGTAATCTGTAACCTTAAATCTGCTGTCTGAAAATACGTTCTTAACTTTAAAAAAAATAAATCATTTTTTACTTGTCTTTTTCAGTAAAAAATTTATTTTTGCACAAACTAAATCGACAACTATGTATTGGACATTAGAATTAGCATCGTATTTAAGCGACGCACCGTGGCCTGCTAACAAAGACGAACTTATTGACTACGCTATTAGAGCAGGAGCTCCATTAGAAGTAGTAGAAAACCTTCAGTCCATAGAAGACGAAGGCGAGATATATGAATCAATGGAAGAAATTTGGCCAGATTATCCTACGGACGAAGATTATCTTTGGAATGAGGATGAATATTAAAAAAGTAAACCAAGAAAAAGTCTCAAAAGAGGCTTTTTTTTTGTTTAATTTTACACAGTTATAACAGTTATATTAAATAGAAATAAAAATAAATCATGAGTTTCATAAACAGTATTATTAAAATCTTTGTTGGAGATAAATCTGAGAAAGATGTCAAAGCTTTACAACCGTATTTGAACAAAATAAAGACTTTCGAAAGTGCTTTACAAGCTTTGTCACATGACGAATTAAGAGCAAGAACTGCTTTTTTTAAAGAAAAAATAAAACAAGCCCGTGCCGAGAAAGATGCCAAAATTGCTGCCCTTAAAGTAGAGGTTGAAGGTATTGAAGACATTGACAAACGCGAAGATATTTATATCGCTATTGATGCTCTGGAAAAAGAAGCTTACGATATATCAGAAAAAACATTAATGGAGATACTTCCTGAAGCTTTTGCTGTTGTGAAAGAAACAGCAAGACGTTTCAAAGACAACACTCAAATAGTGGTTGCCGCTACCGAAAAAGACAGAGAACTTTCGGCTACAAAAAGTTATATAACCCTTGATGGAGACAATGCTATCTGGGCCAACACTTGGAATGCTGCAGGAAAAGAAATCACTTGGGATATGATTCACTATGACGTTCAATTAATTGGCGGAATGGTATTGCATGAAGGGAAAGTTGCCGAAATGCAAACAGGGGAAGGAAAAACATTAGTGGCTACATTGCCATTATATTTGAATGCTTTGACTGGAAACGGTGTGCATTTAGTAACGGTGAATGATTACTTGGCCAAACGTGATAGTACCTGGAAAGCTCCTCTATTCGAATTTCACGGAATGACAGTAGACTGCATTGACAATCACCAACCAAGCACGGAAGCAAGAAAAAAAGCATATGAAGCTGACATTACTTATGGTACTAACAACGAATTTGGTTTTGACTACCTAAGAGACAACATGGCACATTCGCCAGAAGATTTGGTTCAAAGAAAACACAATTACGCTATTGTCGATGAGGTCGATTCTGTTTTAATTGATGATGCCCGTACACCTCTTATCATTTCAGGACCAGTTCCTCAGGGAGATCGCCATGAATTCAATGAGTTGAAACCAAAAATTGAAAATTTGGTGGCCTTACAACGCCAATTGGCTAATGGCTTTCTAGCTGAAGCTAAAAAATTAATCAAAGAAGGAAATACTAAAGATGGAGGCTTCTTATTATTGAGAGCCTACAGAAGTTTGCCTAAAAACAAAGCGCTAATTAAGTTTTTGAGTGAAGAAGGAATTAAACAATTGCTTCAAAAAACCGAAAACTCTTATATGCAAGACAACAATCGCGAAATGCCAAAAGTGGATGAAGCCTTGTATTTTGTAATTGAAGAAAAAAACAACCAAGTTAGTTTAACCGATAATGGTATCAAATTCCTTTCAGGAGATACTGAAGAGAACTTTTTTGTACTTCCAGACATTGGAACTGAAATTGCCGCAATCGAAAAGAAAAAACTGGACAAAGATGCGGAAGCAGAAGAAAAAGAAAGATTGTTCCAAGATTTTGGAATAAAAAGCGAGCGTATTCACACTTTAACACAACTTTTGAAAGCCTATAGTCTTTTTGAAAAAGATGTGGAATATGTAATCATGGACAACAAAATCATGATTGTAGATGAACAAACTGGTCGTATTATGGATGGTCGTCGTTATTCTGACGGTTTACACCAAGCGATTGAAGCCAAAGAAAACGTAAAAATTGAAGCTGCTACACAAACTTTTGCAACTATTACTTTGCAAAATTATTTCAGAATGTACAACAAGTTAGGCGGTATGACTGGAACAGCTGTAACTGAAGCAGGTGAGCTTTGGGAAATTTACAAACTGGATGTGGTAGAAATCCCTACCAACAGAGGAATGGCTCGTATAGATAAAGAAGATTTTATATACAAAACAACTCGTGAGAAATTCAATGCTGTAATTGAAGATGTAACTGAATTGTCAAAAGCCGGAAGACCTGTGCTTATTGGTACAACTTCGGTGGAGATTTCGGAATTATTGAGCCGTATGTTAAAAATGCGTGGTGTAGCCCACAACGTATTGAATGCAAAAATGCACAAACAAGAAGCGCAAATTGTTGAAGAAGCTGGTAAAGCTGGTGTAGTAACAATTGCTACAAACATGGCTGGTCGTGGTACCGATATCAAATTAACTCCTGAAGTAAAAGCAGCTGGAGGTTTGGCAATTGTTGGTACAGAGCGTCATGACTCTCGTCGTGTTGACCGTCAGTTACGTGGTCGTGCAGGACGTCAAGGAGATCCTGGAAGTTCTCAGTTTTATGTTTCTCTTGAAGACAACTTGATGCGTTTATTTGGTTCTGAAAGAGTAGCCAAAGTTATGGACAGAATGGGACTGCAAGAAGGAGAAGTAATCCAACATTCGATGATGACCAAATCTATCGAACGTGCTCAGAAAAAAGTAGAAGAAAACAATTTTGGTGTTCGTAAACGTTTATTGGAATATGATGACGTAATGAACGCACAACGTGAAGTAGTGTACAAACGTCGTCGTCATGCTTTATTTGGTGAGCGTTTAAAACTGGATATCGCTAATATGCTTTATGATACTTGCGAACTGATTGTTGACGAAAATAAAGCTAAAAATAGCTTCAAAGATTTTGAGTTTGACATTATTCGTTATTTCTCATTTACTTCACCAGTATCACAAGAGGATTTTTCTAAATTGACTGAAATTGAAATTACGGGTAAACTGTATAAAGCGACCCTTGAATTTTACACTCAAAAAACAGAAAGAAGTGCTAGAGAAGCGTTCCCTATCATCAAGAATGTTTATGAGGACAGAAACAATCATTTTGAGCGTATTGTAGTTCCGTTTACTGATGGACTAAAAGTATTCAATGTTGTAACCGACTTGAAAAAAGCTTACGAAACTGAAGGTGCTCAATTGGTAGCCGACTTTGAAAAAAATATTACTTTATCCATTGTTGACGAAGCTTGGAAAAAACATTTACGTAAAATGGACGAATTGAAACAATCTGTTCAATTGGCTGTTCACGAACAAAAAGATCCATTGCTTATTTACAAACTGGAAGCGTTTAATTTATTCCGTTCTATGCTTGACAATGTAAACAAAGATGTAATTTCGTTTTTATTCAAAGGTGATTTACCTGCTCAAAATGCTCCTGTTATTGAAGAAGCAAGGATCGAGCGTCAAGTTGAGGATTACAAATTAAGCAAAGACGAAATTCCAAATAGCGAAAGTGCTAATCAAGAGGTTGGACAAACGCAACAACGACAAGTAACGGAAACTATCGTTCGCGACCAACCAAAGATAAATCGTAACGATACGGTAACCATTCAAAATGTAGCCAATGGGCAAACACAAGAAATGAAATTCAAAAAAGCAGAAAGCTTAATCGCTAGCGGAGCTTGGGTTTTGGTTTCTTAATATAAAATAGAATTGATTTGAGTCCCCAATTACGAAAGTAGTTGGGGATTTTTTTATACCAAAAACCCAAAATAGATAATTTAGATTATATTCCTTAAATTTACTTTCAACAGAACAACTAAAAAATGTATACCATACCTTTCCAAACTATAGATTGGGACAAAATAGAAACAACAGAGTACATAGGAACTACAGGAACAGCTTACTGGCAAACTGTTCTACTAGATGGTCTCCGAATCCGAAAAGTAGTTTATTCTGGAAACTATTTTGCGGATCATTGGTGTCAAAAAGGGCATATAGTACATTGCTTGGAAGGTGAATTTATCAGTGAATTAGAAAATGGGGAAACCTTCAAACTTATCCAAGGAATGACTTATATCGTATCGGATGATTTGAGTTCGCATCGTTCCAAAACCGTAAACAAAGTTACTTTATTAATTATCGATGGAGATTTTTTGAAACCAAGCAAATAAAATAGCATGAACAAATTAATAAATAAGCTTATCAACTTCATTGACCTTCAAAAAGGAGAAGAAGACCAAAGAAAAGTATTGGAAAATATTATCAGCAATATTTCTTTTCGAGGTTCTAATTTATGGATTTTGGCTTGTGCCATTGTCATTGCTTCGGTGGGACTCAATGTCAATTCAACCGCAGTAATTATTGGAGCAATGTTGATTTCTCCTTTAATGGGGCCTATTGTTGGAGCAGGTTTCGGATTGGGAATGTATGATTTTGAATTGGTTAAAAAATCTATAAAAAACCTTGCAATAGCTACAATTGTCAGCTTAATTGTTTCAACTCTTTATTTTTATATTAGTCCATTCAAAGAAATCCAATCCGAGCTTTTAGCACGAACTTCCCCTAACATATATGACATCCTAATCGCCTTTTTTGGAGGATTGGTTGGTGTCATTGCCGTTACTAGAGTCGAAAAAGGGAATCCAATTCCGGGTGTAGCTATTGCAACAGCTTTGATGCCTCCATTGTGTACGGCTGGCTATGGTTTGGCAACTGGAAATTATTTGTTTTTTGGAGGTGCTTTGTATTTGTACACCATCAATTGTGTATTTATTTGTATTGCAACATTTGTAATTGTGAAATTTTTAAAATATCCCATTGCCAAACAAATCGATTTGAAACATCAAAAACAAGTAAAACAAGGTATTACAGCTCTTCTGATAATCATGATTATTCCTAGTGTTTATTTCGCCTATCGTTTATTTGACGAAAAAAAATACACGCAACGAACCGAAGACTTTATCGAAAAAGAATTTCCTCAAAAAGACTTTACGCTCATTTACAAAAAAACCGATTACAACAGCAATCCAAAGATTTTGGAATTGGCTTTTTTGTCTAAAAAATTCAATCCTTTAGAAATAAATGCATTAAATCAAAAGCTAAAAGAATATGATTTATCCAATACACAGCTTCAGATTAAACAAGACACTTTTGATTTAAAGAATGATATTTTGAATACCATTAATAATCATAAAAAATCAGGAGACGATAAAGACGAATTGATCCAAAGGCTACAAAAAAAGATAACCGATTTCCAGACCAACAATGCTAAAGTAAGCAAAGAAGCAGTAATTCTATTTCCCGAAATTAAACCAATAGCAATTACGCAATACAGCAGTAAAGACAAAACCATTCCTGTGTTGTTGTACAAAAGCAATACCGAATTAAATATGGATTCTAAAAAAAAGTTAGTGGTTTGGCTAAAGCAAAGACTGGAAAAAGACAGTGTGGAAGTTTACAGACAAGAGTAATTAACTGAAATAGAATTAATAAAAAAAACGTACCTTTACTAGAATAGATTTAAAAAAAAACCTAAAAACATACAATCATGTCTAAAAGTCAAGACGCCAAGAAAACGGCAAAAAAAGAGCCTCTTAAAACTGCTAAAGAAAAAAAGGAAGAGAAGAGAGAAAAGAAAAACAGCCCAAAAAGGGATTAATTGCTGATATTAACAAAACCCTCGTTTATTACTAAACGAGGGTTTTGTTTTGTGATCTAATTTACTCCTTAACTGGAATATTTTTTAAAATTTCTAATACAAATTTCCAGTATTTTTGAGCGGAAGAAATACTTGCTCTTTCGTCCGGTGAATGTGCGCCATGAATAGTTGGACCAAAAGAAATCATATCCATATCTGGATAATTTGTTCCTAGAATTCCGCATTCTAATCCGGCGTGACAAGCGGCTACATTTGGCTTTTCACCATTTTGTTTTTCATAAATAGAAACCAAAACATCTAATATTTCAGACTTCGGATTTGGTGACCAACCTGGATATGAACCTGAGAATTCCACTTCGCAGCCCATTAATTCAAATGCAGAACGCAAAGCATTGGCCATATCAAATTTAGATGATTCTACGGAAGAACGTGTCAAACACTGTACAGAAAGTTTCCCATCTCCTACCACAACTTTAGCAATATTATTGGAAGTTTCCACAAGATTATCAAAATCGGCACTCATTCTATAAACTCCATTGTGAGCAGTGTACATCGCTCGAACGAAATAAAATTGAGCAATCGATGGCATCACTGTTGCAGGAACAGCATCTAATTTTTCGAAAACTACTTCCAAGTTCGGCTCAGTTGTTTGAAATTCTGCTTTTATTTCGTTTACGATTTGTTGCATATCAAATACAAAAGCCTCGTCATAAACAGCTGCTATGATTACTTTTGCTGTGCTTTCACGCGGGATTGCATTACGAAGACTTCCTCCATTTATTTCAGAAATTTGCAATCCAAAATTATCAAAACCGTCAAATAACAAACGGTTCATAATTTTGTTGGCATTTCCTAAACCTTTGTGAATGTCCATCCCAGAATGACCTCCATTTAGTCCTTTTACCTTTATAGAATAAGCAACAGAACCTTCTGGCGCTTCCTCTTCATCATATTCGGCAGTGGCTGTAACATCGATTCCACCAGCACATCCAATACCTATTTCATCATCTTCTTCAGTATCCAGATTCAATAAAATATCACCACGTAAAATTCCTCCTTGTAGATTCAAAGCACCAGTCATTCCAGTTTCTTCGTCGATAGTAAACAAAGCTTCAATTGCAGGATGCGGAATGTCTTTGCTCTCTAAAATTGCCATAATAGTAGCCACCCCAAGTCCGTTATCGGCACCTAGAGTAGTTCCTTTGGCACGAACCCAATCCCCATCTACATACATATCGATTCCTTGAGTGTCAAAATCAAAAACAGTATCCGCATTTTTTTGGTGTACCATATCCAAATGCCCTTGTAAAACAAGCGCTTTTCTGTTTTCCATACCTGCAGTGGCTGGTTTACGGATAATTACATTTCGGATTTCATCTTCAAAAGTTTCTAGTCCCAAACGGGTACCGAAGTCTTTCATAAACTCAATTACACGTTCTTCTTTTTTGGAAGGACGAGGTACCGCATTCAAATCGGCAAATTTGTTCCAAAGTGCTTTTGGTTCTAGATTTCTTATCTCTTGACTCATTCTTTTGTATATTTTTTAATTAAAAAGGTTTAAAATAATAAAACCTCAAAGTTACAAACTACTAAAGCTAGTTTTATAAAAGTTTTAATTTATTTTAAAATAAATAATCCGTCAAAATTTGTTTCTTTACAAGACAATTAATGAAAAAATGAAACGCAGTTATATTCTCCCCTTATTTTTATTGTTACAAATTATAATTCTAAAAATCGTTCGATTTTTTCCAGAATGTGTAGAACGTTTTTACAGCAACGGATTTTACAAATATCTCTCAAAATTTTCGAGAATTCTTTTTGGAAAAATTCCTTTTTCTATAGGTGATTGTATTTATTTTATTTTGATTTTACTCTTTATAAAATGTTTTTGGAAAAACAGAAAGTCTTGGAAGCTGAATTGGAAAAACAACCTCCTAACGGTTTTAAGTGTTTTATCTGTATTTTATTTTTTCTTCCATATTCTTTGGGCACTGAATTATTACCGCGAACCGTTGTTTGAAAAAATGACGATTGAAAGAGATTATACCGATGCCGATTTATTGACTTTTACCAAAAAGTTAATTGCTAAAACAAATGCAATCCAAAGTCAAATAACAAAAAACGACAGTTTAAAAGTGGTATTTCCCTATTCGCAAAATCAAGTTTTTGAAATGAATCAAAATGGGTATCAAAATCTATCCCGAGAATATGAAGTCTTCAAGTATTCGCATTTGAGTATCAAGAAATCTCTTTTTAGTTTGCCATTGACCTATATGGGTTTTGGCGGCTATTTGAATCCGTTTACCAATGAAGCACAAGTGAACTATTTAGGTCCGATGTACAGTTTTCCGATGACTACGAATCATGAAATGGCACATCAAATGGGATATGCAAGTGAGAGCGAATGTAATTTTATTGGTTTTCTGTCATCTATAAAAAATGATAATTTGTATTTTCAATATTCAGGATATAGCATGGCTTTGCGCTATTGTTTGGGAAATTGGCAAATACGAAACGAAAAAATATTAAATCAATTACTCAAAACTATTCATCCCGGTATTTTGAAAAACTATCAAGAGAGTGAAGATTTTTGGGAACAATATCAAACCCCGATTGAAACAGGTTTTCACGCTTTTTATGACCGTTTTCTAAAAATCAATCAACAAAAAGATGGAATGGACAGTTATAGTAAATTTGTGAATTTGATGGTAAATTATTATAGGTTAAGGCCGTTGTGAGTTATCAGTTGTCGGTTTTCTTTTTTGATAGTTCTTATGAAAAATAAATTTTCTGGAGTAGCCCCGATAGCAGTGTAAATCCTTTTTGTCCCGTCTCGTCCCTAAAGACGAGACGGGACAAAAAGATTGAAACGAATAGCGGGAGAAGTGTAGTTATGAAATCTGAATTGGTGCTCCTACTATTTTTAAATTAAAATGTATCGTTTTGTAACAAAATCTACCACAATCGTACTAACTGAAATATGAGTGAAAATTTAGAACCTTCTTTTGTCAAGCAATTGCAAGAAAACCAGAATATAATCCACAAGATTTGTAGATTGTATACTTCTGGGGAGGACGCTCATAAGGATTTGTTTCAGGAAATCACTATTCAGCTCTGGAAAGCTTTCCCTAAATTTAGAGGAGAAAGTAAATTTTCGACTTGGGCTTATCGAGTCGCTTTGAATACAGCAATTACTTTGTATCGAAAGAGTAAACGCAACATTGCGACGGTTGAGTACGAAGGAAGACAACATTTTACGCTTGACATAGAATATAATTATGAGGAGGAGGAGCAGTTGAAATTGATGTACAAGGCAGTTTATCAGCTGAATGATATTGAAAAAGCGTTAGTATTTATGTATTTGGAAGACAAGGATTATACCGAAATATCGGAAACTTTAGGGATTAGTGAAGTGAATGCAAGGGTAAAAATGAATCGAATAAAAGGGAAATTAAAAAAAATATTAAATCCATTAGGCGTATGAAAGAGTTGGATTTATTAAAAAAAGACTGGAAAAAGAATGCAGCTTCTTTTGAACAGGTATCGGAAAACGAAATTTACAAAATGATTCATAAAAAATCGTCTTCGGTAGTGAAGTGGATTTTTATAGTAAGCATCATAGAACTTGGGCTGGGACTAGTCTTAGGATTGGCTCTATCATTTACCAAATATGACGAGAAAAATGTAGAATTAATTAAGCATTTAGGAGTTTATGGTTATTATATAGCCGCTACTGTCCTATTGTATGCTGTTATTCTGTATTTTATTTTCAAGTTTTATACCATGTACCGTAAAATTGCGGTCGATGACAATACCAAAAAGCTCATTTCGACGATATTAAAAACCCGAAAAGTGGTGAAGCAATACATTGCGTTTAACTTATCTTTTTTTGCTGTGTTTTTTATCATTTTCGGAGGCTATTTATTTTATGAAGGTTATTTGGAAGGTGCTTCAAAAAATGGCGTTATTCACCCTGAAATGCCTTTAAATATTGCTTTGATTTCCTTTATTGTATTGATTATAGCAACAGCAATTTTTACTTGTGTATTCTGGCTGATTTACAAATTAATCTATGGTATTTTACTAAAGCGTTTGCAGAATAACTTCGAAGAATTGAAGAAAATAGATTTGTAAGTTTTATGTGAATAGTAAAAAGTGAATAGTTCAAATAATAATTTAAACTATTCACTTTCGTCTTTAATTTAATAATCCCATTGTCTTTTTTTATTCAGTTCTTCTTGTTCTTGCAGTTCCTCTAGTGGAATAACTTTAAGGAAAGAAGGATGTTGCTCGATGGCATATTCGACTTTTTCAACAATTTCATCAATAGTATCATTGTCATAATCGATATCTAGAGGTTCTTTTATAATAAAGGATTGAAGGATTCCTTTCTTTTTCATACGCAAGCCTTTCTTGCAAAATGACCGTCTAAAACCGTCAATTACTATAGGCACAACAATAGGTCGGTGCTGTTTAATAATGTGTGCTGTTCCTTTTCGAACTGGTTTAAAAGATTTAGTTGTTCCTTGAGGAAAAGTAATTACCCAACCATCGGCCAATGCAATTTTAATATTCTCAGTATCATTTGGATTTACATCCTTTTTCTCAGTTACATCTTGCCCTTTGGCACGCCAAGTCCGTTCTACAGAAATTGCACCGGCATAGGCCATGATTTTAGGCAATAAACCCGCATTCATTGTTTCTTTGGCTGCTACATAATACATATTCAATTTGGGATTCCACATGTACCAAACATTTTTTATGGAATCTTCGCGACCACTTAAACTGGCATTAAAGACATGAAACATGGCAGTTACATCCGCAAAATAAGTTTGATGATTGGAGATAAAAAGAACGTTTGTATCAGGAAGATTTTTTATAATTTCAGAACCTTCAATTTGTAATTCATTAAAACCACGATAACGTCTATGGCTAATAAATCCGAAGATTCGAATCAACCATTTTTTTATAAATAGTATGTGTCCAAAAGGATTTCGTTTAAATAATCCCATAAGATTGTTTGTTTGTTTTTAGATTTGGGATTGCAAAATTACGATTTTTTTTCCTTTTTTTATATTAAAAAAGAACCCTTTTAACAAAACAAACTACTTCAAAAATTGATTATATTCAAAACGTTCTTTAAAACAATTTTCAATTCACTTAACATCATTGCGGTTGCTCCCCAAACAATATGTCCTTCAATTTTGAATGCAGGAACTTCAACAGATTTAGCATAAGAAGTTGTCATTTCTGCATTAATAACAATTGAATCGCTTAAAAAAGTAGTCAATGGCAATTCAATTATGTCTGCCACTTCGGTAGGATCAGGATAAAAGGCTATTTCATCCCTGCAAATTCCTAAAAAAGGATAAACCATAAAATTGCTCGGAGGTATGTATAAATGAGTAAATGCTTTTAGCACTTCAATTTTTTCATGATGAACCCCGATTTCTTCGTAGGTTTCTCTTAATGCTGTCTGCATAAAATTGGCATCTTCCTTTTCATACTTTCCACCTGGAAAAGCTATTTGGGAAGAATGAACTCCTTTGTATGAATTTCGAACAATTAATACCAAGTGAGTCTTACTTCCTTTTGGATAAAACAACATCATCACCGCTGCATTTCTTGGCTTTATTTCATCAAAATTTATTTTTTTGATAATTTCAAGACGTTCTTGAGGCACCATAACATTATGGGCTGCCTCGCCAGGAAGATTTACAGCATCCAAATAAGGAACAATTTGTAAAAAATCTTGAAAATCCATAATCAAAGGTTATTTTTGCAAATAAAATAATATCTAAATATACTTTAGAAATAAGTGTCAAACAAATTTTTAAACATCCAAAACCCAATAATATGTATAGCAAAGAAGAAAATCAAAAACTAAAACACGAATTTTGGGTAGAATTTGCACAAAAATATCCAAGAAAATGGGTTTTGTATGACACCAAAATCAAAGATTTCTCTTTTAAATTCTATGTCGAAAATACCAAAGCCCAAGTACATATCGATATCGAAATGAGAAATGTAGAATTGCGCATGCAGTATTTTGAAAAACTCCAAGCATTAAAAAATATACTCGAGGAAGAATATATTAAGGATTTGGTTTTTGAAAAAAATCACACTTTAGAAAACGGGAAAACCATTAGCCGTATTTGGGTCGAAAAAGGCAATGTAAGCGTAAGCAACCGTAAGTATTGGGACGAAATATTTGATTTTTTCTATGAAAAAATGAATGCTCTGGAACTATTTTATTTGGAGTATGATGAATTTATAAAAGATATTGAAAAATAGGGTTTTATATTTCGTAAATTGTTAATCAAAAATTACACAAAATGGATTTATTTGAAGAAACCAATGATTGGAGCACTAAACTAAACCCAATTCTGGATAAATACAAAGGCAGAAATCATCCGTTAGAGTATCAAAATTTGTATCAATTGGTAGTCATGGTGGTTCTTTCAGCTCAAGATTCAGATGCCAATATTAATAAAATAGGATCAAGCTTATTTGAAATTTTCCCTGACATGGAAAGTCTGTCCGTTTCGAATGTCGATGCATTAATACCACATATTTCCAAAGTTAGAAATTTTGGAACCAAAGCCAACTGGTTAATAGAAATTGCACAAACAGTTCAAAAAGACGAAAATATTCCACTCATAATGGAAAGTTTAACCGCTTTAAAAGGAATAGGACGAAAATCTGCCAATGTCATTATGCGAGAAGCTGGAGTTCCCGCCGAAGGAATTATCGCCGATTTGCACGTTATTCGCGTTTCCCCAAAAATTGGATTAATCCCGAAAATTCAAGACGGCAACAAAGTCGAAAAATTACTCATGCAAATTTTACCAAATAATATTTGGCGAGAAATTGGTATGGCTATTTCATATTTAGGTAGAGAAATTTGCAGACCACAACCAAAATGTGAAGAATGCCCAATTAATTCAATTTGCCTGTATTATAAAACCAATCAGTAGAAAAAAAACAAGAGATATTCATCTTTAAGAAGATTCCAATTTTTCGCCTGAACATTATGGCATCACCACAAGGGTCGGGCTGTCCATCATATTCCTGAATAACAAAAACTCCAGTAAAAAGCCTTGTTTTTCTAAATCGGGAGATGTCATTTCCTTCCATCATGCAATAGTGTTTTCAGAACATTATCTAAAATCAAAGACATTTACTATACTGAAACAAACAAGACACTCTACAAATATATATGTTCCATTTCAGAAAATGTACGGTCTAAAATAAAAAAACTTCAGTTAGCGTTAGCCAAATGAAGTTTTTTTTGTACTCAGAGCGGGACTTGAACCCGCACGAACATTGCTGTTCACTGGATTTTAAGTCCAGCGTGTCTACCAATTTCACCATCCGAGCATTAAAGTGGTACCTCCAGGGATCGAACCAGGGACACATGGATTTTCAGTCCATTGCTCTACCATCTGAGCTAAGGTACCTAATCTTCAATTAGATTTTGGTATAAAAAACCCCGTTTCTTTCGAAACGGGGTTTTAGTAAAAAAAGGCAGCGACATACTCTCCCACATAACTGCAGTACCATCTGCGCAGGCGGGCTTAACTACTCTGTTCGGGATGGGAAGAGGTGAGCCCCGCCGCAATAACCACCTTAAGTCGTTACAATTGCTTTGGACAATCATTGTCTGCCTGTTTTGGTTTTATAACCAAAAGTACAGACCAATATCTTAACATACTGAGATAAAGAACATAAAAAGTATTAGAAAGTTCTTCCCTCCCGATTGCTCGGGAGGAAAAGGGTGTACATAAGCTTACGGGTTATTAGTACTACTCGACTATGACATTACTGCCTTTACATCTATAGCCTATCAACGTGGTCATCTCCCACGACCCTTAAAAGAAATCTCATCTTGTGGTGGGTTTCG
>NZ_JAHWYN010000031.1 GCF_019351435.1 Flavobacterium taihuense | reverse complement strand
CATAACTATGTAATTTTAAAAATAGCAAAAAAGTTATTTCCAAAAAATATTTTTGAGCTTTTTAAATTAGCTCAAATATTTTTCAGAATAACTTTTCAACTTACACACTTAGTGAGACACTACCGTCAATGTAAATTGACACCTTTTTTGTTTAATCCATTTTTATTATAAAGGCACATTGTATTTTGCACTTCTATAATATAGTATCTATAAATTGGCGACCAACCAGTCACCTACGTCGCTAGTCGAGTAAGATTTCGCACCTTTAGCCACTAAATCTTCGGTCACAATTCCTTGTTCCAATGATTTGTTTACTACTGCTCTAATAGCTTCTGCTTCTGCTTTTAATCCAAATGCATCTTCAAACATCATTGCTGCCGATAAAACAGTTGCCAATGGATTGGCAATATTTAATCCAGTTGCTTGAGGGTATGAACCGTGTATTGGTTCGTATAATGAAGTGTGTTCACCTACTGATGCTGATGGCATTAATCCCATTGAACCAGAAATAACAGAAGCTTCATCGGTCAAAATATCTCCAAATAGGTTTTCTGTAATCAATACGTCATAAGAGTTTGGCCATTGTACCAATCGCATTGCCACCGCATCGACAAATTCGTAACTTACTTCAACCTCTGGATAGTCTTTTTCCATTGCCTGAACTGTTTCTCTCCACAAACGAGACGTTTCCAATACATTGGCTTTATCCACACAACATAATTTTTTAGAACGCGTCATTGCTAGTTCAAAACCTTTTTTTGCCAAACGCTGCACTTCAACTCTAGTGTACACACAGTTGTCAAAAGCAGTTTCTCCGTTGTCTCTTCTTCCTTTTTCTCCAAAATAAATTCCTCCAGTTAATTCTCTCAAGAAAACCAAATCAGTTCCTTCGATACGTTCTCTTTTTAATGGAGAATTATCAATCAAAGAAGGAAATGTAAAGGTCGGACGTACATTGGCAAACAAACCTAATTTTTTACGCATTAACAATAAACCTTGTTCTGGACGAACAGGCGCACTTGGATTGTTGTCGTATTTTGGGTGTCCAATAGCTCCAAAAAGAACAGCATCGGCAGCCATACAAATTTCGTGAGTTTCGTCTGGGTAAGGAACACCAACGGCATCAATAGCACAAGCACCTGTAAGAGCAGGTGTCCAAGTGATTTCGTGGTTGAATTTTTTGGCAATGGCATCCGAAACTTTAACTGCTTCGTTAATTACTTCTGGTCCGATTCCGTCTCCGGCTAAAAGGGCAATGTTGAATTTCATTGTTGTTAATTTTTAATTATATTTTTAATAGATTTTTTTCAATTGTAATTTCTTTTTAAATCACCACCACATTCAACATTTTTTGAGTTGCAATTATAGCGGCAACGGTTTGATCTGAATCTAATCCTCTTGTTTTAAATTCTTTTCCGTTGTGAGTCCAAGTGATAATGGTTTCGCATAATGCATCCGAACTACTGCCGGGAGGAATCCGAACTGCATAATCGACTAATTTAGGCAAAATCATTTTTTTGGTTTTATAAATTTTGGAAAGCGCATTCATAAAAGCATCAAATTGACCATCACCTTGTGCATTTTCTTCAAAAATTTCACCGTCAATTTTTAAACATAGAGTAGTCGAAGGACGTAATCCTTTGGCGTGAACCAATACATACGATTCCACTACAATTTTTTCTTCATAAGATTGGCTGTCCAATACATCCGAAATGATGTACGGTAAATCTTCTTTGGTAACCGTTTCCTTTTTGTCTCCCAATTCGATGATTCGTTGGGTTACCAATTTCAAATCTTCAGGGTTTAGTTTCAATCCCAATTCTTGAAGATTTTTTTCAATGTTGGCTTTACCTGATGTTTTTCCTAAAGCATATTTTCGTTTTCTTCCAAAGCGCTCCGGAAGTAAATCATTAAAATACAAATTGTTTTTGTTGTCTCCATCTGCGTGGATTCCTGCAGTTTGTGTAAAAACATTATCACCTACAATAGGTTTGTTGGCGGGGATTCTGTAACCGGTAAATGTTTCAACAAGTTTGCTTACTGAGTATAAAGACGATTCTTTGATGTTGATTTTTACATCAGGCATAAAATCATTAATGACGGCAACAGTACTTTCAAGGGGAGCATTTCCAGCGCGTTCTCCCATTCCGTTTACGGTAACGTGTAAACCGTTAATACCAGCTTTTACAGCTTCCATTACATTGGCAACGCTCAAATCATAATCGTTGTGAGCGTGGAAATCAAAATGAATGTTAGGGTATTTTGCAGTGATTTTAGATATAAATTCAAAAGTGTCTGATGGAATAAGAACACCTAAAGTATCGGGTAATAATATTCTTTTAACAGGTTGTGTCACCAAAAAATCCAAATATTGAAAAACATATTCAGGAGAATTACGCATACCGTTGCTCCAGTCTTCCAAATAGACATTGGTGGAAATTCCGTTTTCGTTTGCCAAAGCAATAGATTGCGCAATTTCGGTAAAATGCTGTTCCGGCGTTTTTTTTAATTGATGGGTCAAATGATTTAAAGAACCTTTAGTCAATAAATTTTGAACTTTGGCCCCCGCTTTTTTCATCCATTCGATAGAAATTCCGCCATCTACAAAAGCCAATACTTCGATTCTGTCGGTATATCCTTTTTCTTCAGCCCAGGACATAATTCCGCTCACGCCTTGAAATTCACCCTCACTTACACGAGCTGATGCGATTTCGATACGGTCAATATTTAGTTCTTCTAGCAATAATTGCGCAATGGTTAACTTTTCTGCAGCAGAAAAGGATACTCCCGAGGTTTGTTCACCATCGCGAAGTGTAGTATCCATTATTTCAATTTTTCTTTTTTCCATATTGCTGTTCTATAAGTCCTTTAAAAAAAGGGGTATTGTATGTTTTGTATTATTGTTTTGCTTTCTGGCAAATTTTATATTTTTCCTCGCACTTCATTTAATTTCATTGTCATAGAAATTGCTTCGGTTTCTATCCAATGGTTGTATTCTTCTATGGCTTTCAATCGTAATTCATTGTCTAAATAGCCTTCTTCTACCATTTGAAGAGAGCCGGCAACTTTTGACCAAATGCCTATTTTCGATTTATAATCTGATCTTTCTTCATTATAAAAGTCATCAGAATTTATTTTTTCGATAGAATGAAAACCTGCTTCTTTCAATAAATCAGGCAAATCTTCTGCAATTCTATTATTCATTCCAGCGTCCTGTCTCCATTTTAAGAAAGTATCATAAAAGGTCTGCATGCTTTCTGGCGGAGACGGATTCCAATTTAGATTGGTATGGTCATAGTCCAAAATTGAAATTTGACCGTTTGGTTTCAAAAGGGATTTTATTTTTAACAAAGCCTCTTTTGGATTACTCAACCATTGTAATACTCTGGCCGAAACAATTAAATCGAATTTTTCTTCTGGATTGAAATCAAATAAATCAACATGAATTAATTCTAAATTCGTGATGTCTTGATAGGATTCCTTTCCACTTAAAATGAAATTTTCGGTATTGTCAATTCCAATAACTTTTCCTTTTTCTCCAACTATTTTTGCAATGTCTTTTGAAATAGCGCCTGTCCCACAGCCGACATCCAGAATATTCATGCCCGGTTTTAAAATGCCCATCAGATTTCTGTAATCATTTTTAAGGCTTCGGTCATCAAATATTTTGGTCGCCTGTTCGTCTCTTTGTATGTGTTTGTTTGATTTCATTTTTTATAATTTAAAATTATTTTTTATGTTCCAAAACCATTTCGTAATGCTCCACGACAGGGAACGGATTGTAATAATGATGCAACAATTTTTTCCATTCTAAATAGGCTTCCGATTCTCTAAAGCCAACCGTATGATCTTCTAATTTCTCCCAATCTACCAAGAGAAGATATTTATTTTCCTTCTCTAAACATTTTCTCAAACTATGACTTACATAACCTGGAATGGATTGTATGAACTGACTGGCAATTGCAAAATCTCTTTCAAAATTTTGTTCTTCTCCTTTTATTACCTGCAGAATAGCCATTTCTAAAACCATACCTATTTTTATATACAAACCCGACAGATTTAAAAAATGTGTCGGGTTTCTTAACTAATTGTATTTATTTTTTTTAGTAAGGCAGTTTATCTGCAAACCCTGTAATCTCTTCTTTAATGTTTTGCAAGTAGTCAATATCATCAAATCCGTTAATCATATTGTTCTTTTTGTACCCATTAATGGCAAAAGATTCTTTTTGACCAGTTACTTTTAGTGTAATGGTTTGCTCAGGAAGATTAATTTCTAATTCTGTTTTTGGATTTGCTTCGATAGCTTTGAAAATAGTTTCAGCAAATTCTGGACTAACTTGAACAGGTAAAACACCAATATTCAAGCAATTTCCTTTGAAGATATCTGCAAAGAAACTAGAAACTACTGCACGGAATCCGTAATCGTAAACCGCCCAAGCTGCGTGCTCTCTTGAAGAACCCGAACCAAAGTTTTTTCCGCCCACTAATATTTTTCCGCTGTATGTTTTGTCGTTTAAAACGAAATCTGCTTTTGGAGTATCGTCTCCATTGTATCTCCAGTCTCTAAAAAGGTTGTCTCCAAAACCTTCACGTTTTGTAGCTTTCAAGAAACGAGCAGGGATGATTTGATCCGTATCAACGTTTTCTATTGGTAGTGGCACTGCACTACTCGTAAGGATGTTAAATTTATCGTATGCCATTTTTATTTGTTTTTGGCAGTCGGCTTTGAGCTTTGAGCTTTGGGCAAAACTGCACTAATTTTATTGATTTAATTTTAGTCTTAATTGGTAAATCTGTTTTCTAATTTGAATAACTTTGCTTTCTAAAGTCTGATGAATTTCAGGTTTTAAATATTTCAAGTCAGAAGAAAGTAATAATAAATATTCAACTTCTGAGCAGGAAGCAATTGCAATATTCAAATATCTTGCAAATTCTTTTTCGGAATTAGAACCACAACCTTCAGCAAAATTTGTTGGAATAGAAGAAACTGCTCTTCTCAATTGACTTGTTAATCCAAATAATTCTTCTTTTGGAAACTCTTTTGTTACTTGATAAACTTCAAGTGTAAACAAATGACTTTCTTGCCAAACATTATATTTTCTAAAATCTCTCATATGGGCTTTGGGCCATCAGCTTTGAGCTTTCGGCTGATAGCCCATAGCCGAAAGCCCAAGGCCGACTGCTTTTTTACATCAATTCTCTTGGATCTGTCAGTTTTCCGGTAACAGCAGCGGCAGCAGCCATAATTGGACTAGCCAATAGCGTTCTTGAACCAGGACCTTGACGACCTTCAAAGTTTCTGTTTGATGTACTTACCGCATATTTTCCAGCAGGAACCTTATCGTCGTTCATAGCCAAACAAGCTGAACAACCAGGCTGACGCAATACAAAACCAGCTTCAGTAAGTATGTCCAAAAGACCTTCTTCTTTGATTTGCGCTTCTACAACGTGAGAACCTGGAACTAACCAAGCAGTAACATTGTCTGCTTTTTTTCTTCCTTTAACAATTTCTGTAAAAGCTCTAAAATCTTCAATACGACCATTAGTACAACTTCCAAGGAAAACAAAATCAATTGGTTTCCCAATCATTATGTCATCTTCGTGGAAGCCCATATAGGCCAAAGATTTTTTATAAGTTTCCTCACCACCTTCCACTTGGTTGGCGTTTGGAATATGTTTTGTGATACCGATTCCCATACCAGGATTCGTGCCATAAGTAATCATTGGTTCAATATCAGCAGCATCGATGTTCAATTCAGCATCAAAAACGGCATCAGCATCAGTTTTCAAAGTTTTCCAGTAAGCAACCGCTTTATCCCAAGCTTCGCCTTTTGGAGCGTATAAACGTCCTTCTAAGAAATCGAAAGTTTTTTGGTCAGGAGCAATCATACCACCACGGGCACCCATTTCGATACTCAAGTTACAAACGGTCATACGACCTTCCATTGACATTTCTTCAAAAACGTTTCCGGCATATTCAGCAAAATATCCTGTTCCTCCCGAAGTAGTTAATTTTGAAATAATATATAGTGCAACGTCTTTTGGACCCACACCTTTACTTAAAGTTCCGTTTACGTTGATACGCATTTTCTTTGGCTTAGGCTGCATAATACATTGAGTAGCCATAACCATTTCCACTTCTGAAGTTCCGATACCAAAAGCAATAGCTCCAAAAGCACCGTGAGTAGAAGTATGAGAGTCACCACAAACGATAGTTGCACCCGGTAAAGTAATTCCGTTTTCAGGACCTACAACGTGAACAATACCATTTTTTTGGTGTCCCAATCCCCAGTGTGAAATACCATATTCAGCTGCATTGTCTTCCAACGCTTTCAATTGGTTGGCAGATAAAGCATCGGCAACCGGTAAGTGTTGGTTTATAGTTGGTGTATTGTGATCGGCAGTTGCAAAAGTACGCTCAGGATACGATACCTTGATACCTCTTTCTTTTAAACCTAAAAAAGCTACAGGACTAGTCACTTCGTGAATAAAATGACGGTCAATAAAAAACACATCTGGTCCATCTTCTATTTTACGCACCACGTGCGAATCCCATACTTTGTCGAATAATGTAGTACTCATTTTAACTATTTTTTAGTGTATTTCTCTTTTATAATCAGGACAATTTCCTAACAATTATATCATTGGCAACAAATTTAAAAAAGAAAAGAGAGTCGTCAATTTCGAAAAGCGTTTATATACGATACCCAAAAGGGCTTTACAACACTATTGCACTTTAGTTCGTTGTTTTCGATAAAAAAATACTCTTTCTAAATTTGACTTTGAATTCCTTTTCAAAGTAGATTTGAAGCTTTTTGTCGTGTTTTTAATAATTTGCAAATTTATTACAAATAAAACGCATAAATATCTAATCTGATTAAAAAATCACAACAAAAATTTAAAAAATAGTGATTATTGTTATATTTTGTATTCTTAATATTTGATAAAAATTAACTAAAAAACCAATTTATGAAGCCGTAAATAATGCAATTTTCGAGTTTTTAGACCTCCATTTTTTTGCTAAAATACTACGACATCCAAAAAAGAGAAGAGATGAATATTTGATTAGAAAGTAGGTTTTTGGAAAGAAACCAAAAGGATAAAATTTAAAAATCTTTTGGGCGTGCCCCAGCTGAGAAAAGGGGCTTACTTAGAGCACCGCTTATACAGCCCCTTTCCTCAACTGGGTCGGGCTATCCGTGCTACTTCGGTAGCTTACTTCTATCCCTCACGCGGGCGCAAGAACATTTGAGTATTAAAGGAATGTTTTTTTACGAATGAAATTTTAAACTTATAGCTAAGCGTCTGTTTTTTGTTAATAACTTAAGGCTTCCAATCCCCATAAAAAAACTAAATTTGAACTTCCATCATTTTGTATTAGAACACTTTTTGCTTTCCATAAAATCAATATTTTAGGGAAATAAAAGTCAGCAAATTGGAACTTTAATTTTGCTTTTCAGAAACTATGTACTTAATATTCGATACCGAAACCACAGGATTACCCAAGAAATGGGGCGCACCCATTTCTGACACCGACAACTGGCCAAGATGTATTCAAATCGCATGGCAGTTGCATGATGACATGGGGAAACTCATCGAACATCAGGATTATTTGGTAAAACCCGAAGGATTCAATATTCCGTATGATGCCGAGCGTATTCACGGAATCTCTACCGAATTGGCAGAAGCCGAAGGGATTTCTTTGGCTGAAGTTTTGGAGAAATTCAATGTTGCTTTAGGCAAAGCCAAATTTATTGTAGGTCAGAATCTAGGTTTCGACATCAACATTATGGGTTGTGAATTCTACCGAATGGGTGTTGCTTCTCCTATGGGTGAAATGCCAATTCTGGATACTTGTACCGAGGTCACTGCTTCGTTATTGAAATTGCCCGGAGGTCGTGGAGGAAAATTCAAATTGCCTACTCTAACTGAATTGCATCAATATCTTTTCGACTCCCCTTTTGCGGAAGCGCACAACGCAACTGCCGACGTTGAGGCTACCACGCGTTGTTTCTTGGAATTAATCCGTAGAGATATTTTTACCAAAGAAGAGCTTGATGTTGAAGTGGGTTATTTCAAGGATTTCAAAAGTAAAAATCCGCACGAAATTGAGCTAATTGGTTTAAAACACATTAACCTAAAAGAAGCTTCCGAAAGAATCCGACTTCAATTTGGCGAAAAACAAGTTGTTTCGGTTTCGAAAGAAGAACTTACAGAGAATAAAAAAGTATTGGTAGATGCGGCTTTCGCGCATTTACACAACCATACGCAGTTTTCGGTTTTGCAGTCAACCATCGCTATCGGAGCTTTGGTTTCGGTGACGGCCAAAAATAAATTCCCTGCCGTGGCGATGACGGATACGGGAAATATGATGGGAGCATTCCATTTTGTGAGTGCGGTAATGAATCACAACAAATCGGCTTCTGCGAAAAATAAGGAGTTAGTCGAAAATGGTTCAGCCCCAACGGAAACCGAAATCAAGCCTATTGTAGGTTGCGAATTTAATATCTGTGAAAACCATTTGGATAAATCCAAAAAGGACAATGGTTATCAAGTGGTTTTGTTGGCTAAAAACAAAAAAGGATATCACAATTTGGCCAAAATGGCTTCTATTGCATACACAGCAGGTTTTTATTATGTGCCTAGAATTGACAGGGCAATTGTAGAAAAATACAAGGAAGATATCATGGTTTTGTCCGGGAATTTATACGGAGAGATTCCGAGTAAAATTCTGAATATTGGTGAAAACCAAGCCGAAGAAGCCTTAATTTGGTGGAAAGAACAATTCGGTTCCGATTTGTACCTTGAAATAATGCGTCATAATCAAGAGGATGAAAATCGTGTAAATCAAACCTTGGTTGCCTTTTCTCAAAAACACGATGTAAAATTAATAGCTACCAATAACACCTATTATGTAAATAAGGAAGATGCCAATGCGCACGATATTTTGTTGTGTGTAAAAGACGGTGAAAAGCAGGCCACGCCTATTGGTCGTGGTCGTGGATATCGTTATGGATTGCCTAATCAAGAATACTATTATAAGTCGGAAGAGGAAATGAAAAAGCTCTTCGCCGATTTGCCTGATGCTATTGCCAACATTCAGGAAATTGTAGACAAGGTCGAAATTTACTCGCTTTATCGCGATGTATTGCTTCCTAAATATGATATTCCGGAAGAGTTTTTTGTGGCAGAAGATGAGGCTGATGGCGGTGTTCGAGGTGAAAACAAATATTTGCGTCACCTTACAATGGTAGGGGCAGAAAAAAGATATGGAGAAATTACTCCAGACATTCAAGAGAGATTGGATTTTGAGTTATTGACTATTTCTAATTCAGGATATCCTGGGTATTTCTTGATTGTTCAGGATTTTATTGCCAAAGCCAGAGAAATGGATGTTTCGGTTGGACCCGGCCGTGGATCGGCGGCGGGTTCTGCGGTGGCTTATTGTTTGGGAATTACGAATATTGACCCGATAAAGTACGATTTGCTTTTTGAGCGTTTCCTGAATCCGGATCGTGTGTCTATGCCCGATATTGATATCGATTTTGATGACGAGGGCCGTGGTCGAGTTATGGATTACGTTATCAATAAATATGGTAAGAATCAGGTAGCACAAATTATCACTTATGGTAAAATGGCAACCAAATCAGCAATTCGTGACACGGCTCGAGTACTGGATTTGCCTTTGTTTGAAGCCGACAGGATTGCAAAACTGATTCCAGGAATGATGCCATCTAAATGGAATTTGGCACGTTTTATTTCTGAAAGTGAGGATGAGGTTAAAAAAGCCTTGCGCTCAGATGAATTTGACAATGTAAAAGAATTGATCGCTATTGCCAATTCGGGTGATTTGGCGGGAGAAACCATTCAGCAGGCGAAGATTTTGGAGGGTTCGATGCGAAATACCGGAATTCATGCTTGTGGGGTGATTATTACGCCATCGGATATTACGAATTTCGTTCCAGTTACTACGGCCAAAGATTCAGATTTGTATGTAACTCAGTTTGACAACTCCGTTGCCGAAAGTGCCGGATTGCTGAAGATGGACTTTTTGGGTCTGAAGACCTTAACTTTGATAAAAGATACCGTAAAATTGGTAAAGTACAGAACCGGAATTCAACTCGATCCTGATACTTTTCCGATTGATGATGTCAAAACTTATGAGCTCTTCCAAAGAGGGGAAACGGTTGGGATTTTCCAATACGAGTCACCAGGAATGCAGAAATACATGAAGGATTTGAAGCCAACGGTTTTTGGGGATTTGATTGCGATGAATGCCTTGTATCGCCCAGGACCTTTGGAGTACATTCCATCCTTCGTTAGAAGAAAAAACGGGGAAGAAGAAATTAAATACGATCTCGATGCCTGTGAAGAATATTTAGGTGAAACTTATGGAATTACCGTTTACCAAGAGCAGGTAATGCTTTTGTCCCAATCGTTAGCAGGATTTACTAAAGGTGAGGCCGACGTATTGCGTAAAGCCATGGGTAAGAAGCAAAAAGATGTACTAGATAAAATGAAACCGAAGTTTGTTGCCCAAGCTGCCGAAAAAGGTCATGATGCAACCGTTTTGGAGAAAATTTGGAAAGACTGGGAAGCATTTGCGAGTTATGCGTTTAATAAATCGCACTCCACTTGTTATGCTTGGATCGCGTATCAAACCGCTTATCTAAAAGCCCATTATCCAGCGGAATATATGGCGGCAGTACTCTCTAATAATATGAATGATATTAAACAGGTGTCCTTTTTTATGGAAGAATGTAAGCGTATGGGTTTGCAGGTTCTTGGACCCGATGTAAACGAATCGTATTATAAGTTTACCGTAAATGATGATTACGCGGTACGTTTTGGAATGGGTGCCATAAAAGGTGTTGGTTCTGGAGCGGTTGCGACTATAGTAGAGAACAGAAAAGACGGAAAATACAAATCTATTTTCGATTTGACCAAGCGAATTGATTTGCGGGCAGCGAATAAAAAAGCACTGGAGAATTTAATTTTAGCGGGTGGTTTCGATTCGTTTGAAGGAACGACCAGAGCGCAATATTTTCATGATGATGGTGATGGAATTACATTCTATGAAAAATCCATTAAGTACGGTTCTAAATTTCAAGAGAATGAAAATTCATCGCAGGTAAGTTTGTTTGGAGAAAGTAGCGATGTGCAAATTGCCGAACCCGTAGTGCCTCCTTGTGAAGACTGGAGCACTATGGAAAAACTGGCCAAAGAGAAAGAGGTGGTTGGAATCTATATTTCGGGGCATCCGCTGGATGATTATAAATTTGAGATGAAATATTTTTGTAATGCCAAATTAGAGGCTTTGAAGAATATGGAAGTCTACGTTGGCAAGAACTTAACTTTTGGTGGAATTATTACCAATGTGCAGCACCGGGTTGCCAAGAATGGAAAGGGATGGGGGACCTTTGTTTTGGAAGGTTATGACGAGAGTTATGAATTTAAAATTTTTGGGGAAGAGTATTTAAAGTTTAGGCATTTCTTTATTCAAAATAATTTCACATTCATGAAAGTGATGATAAAAGAAGGTTGGGTGAATCAGGATACGGGCAAGAAAACAGATCCAAGAATGCAGTTTGTACTAGTGCAGTATTTACAGGATGTGTTGAGCACGTTCGCTAAAAAGTTGATTCTTTTGTTGAATATAAAAGATATTGAGACTGAATTTATTCATAAACTGAATCGTCTTTTTCAAGAACATAGAGGTGATAATACGGTTTCTTTTGAAATTATGGAGCTTGAAAAAATAAAGCGAATCGTTGAAGCAACGCCTGAGTTTACCGAAAATGAAGAAGAGTCTTTTGTGGATGAAAATGAAGAAACAACAGAAGTAGTTGAAGCAAAGCAAGTAACCGAGGTAGAAGAAATAAAAGTAGTGACCAAATTATCAATGCCAAGTAGAAAGCTGAAAGTTCAAATTTCGAATGAATTGTTGTTTGAATTAGAGAAAATGCAGATTAATTTTAAATTAAATTGATTTTTAAAAGTTAAATTTTTAGACGTTTTTCATGTTTTTTAGTTAAAATTATGCATGCATAGTAAAAAAAGGACATAAGTGTTAAAAATAGTATTAATTAGGTGTTGAGGTGCTTAAAGTGATTTTAAAGAATAGTTAAAATTATTTTAAGTTTGCGCAAATTAATTAACAAAAAATCATGAAAAAGAGTTTATTATTATTCGGATTATTAGTCTCTACAATGACTATGGTAGGACAAACCACAAGTACTGCAGACAGTAAGCCAGAAACTTGGTATTTTAAATTAGGAGGTTCTTATTTTATCCAAACGGCTGCAACAGAATTCCCAACTGTTTCTGGTGCATTGCCAAACACTGATGTTTATGCTGCAAACGGAACCACTTTGGCTTCTAGAGAAACAAATCACGGATCATTTGGAGAAGGTTTTCGTACAGGTTTAAATGTAGGATATCGTTTTTCACCACGTTTAGGTGTTGAGATGGGATTTAATTATTTTACTGGAAAAGACAAAACTATGGTTGAAACCGTGAATAGACAAATTGCTGCTGGTGTTTTTGTAACTGGGACTGCTGAAGGTAAAATTACTGCTTTTGATTTAGCTCCTGCAGTTGTTTTATTTTTGGGTGAAACTCATGGATTTGAGCCTTACACTAAAGTAGGGGTTATTGTTCCTGTAGTTGGTGATTTAACTATTGAAACAAATAGAACATATACTAATCCACTTGGAACTACAAATACGTATTCTAAAGATGTGGTATTGCCAAATCCAACAGTTGGTTTTATGGCTGCTTTGGGAACATCTTATAAATTGGGGAAAAACATTTCTCTTTTTGCTGAATTGGAATACCGTAATTTCACTGTTCATGGAAAATCGAAAGAAACAAAAGAATACACTGAAAATGGTGTAGATAAATTAAATACTCCTACTGGTTTCCGTGCTGATGCTTCTTACTCTGCAAGCCATGTTAACTATGTAGATCAAATCAATACTACTTCAAATAGTAAAGTAACAAACGCTGCTGGTTTTGACAGTACTAAATCAACTGATGATATTAGTTCTTATGTTGGAATTAGTGGATTAGGAATGACTTTTGGATTAAAATACAGTCTGTAATCAAACGCAATTGAAATAGAATCAAGGCCTTCTGAAAAGAGGGTCTTTTTTTATTGTCTAAAAAAGTTCTTGAAATCCTTGATGCCCCTAGCCCAGATGGAAACGGCATCCTGTTGTCCCGGGGTTCGGGACAACAGATATAGTGTACAGCTGGAAATAGCTTCTAATCACTTGAAAATAACTATTAGCAATACATTTATAATGAAAACTAATTTGGGAATGGCGTTTGGTTGGTTTTTAATTTCTAAATTTGTACTCTAGTTAAAACAAACAAGCATTTTAAACATAAAATAAAAATAGTATGGCATTAGCAATAACAGATGCTACTTTTGAAGAAGTAGTTTTGAAATCGACACAACCTGTAATGGTAGATTTTTGGGCAGCATGGTGTGGACCTTGTAGAATGGTTGGACCAATCATTGACGAACTTAGCAACGAGTACGAAGGTAAAGTAGTTGTAGGTAAAGTTGATGTAGATGCAAACCAGGAATTTGCTGCAAAATACGGTGTTAGAAACATTCCGACAGTATTAGTTTTCCATAACGGAGAAGTAGTTGGAAAACAAGTAGGAGTGGCTCCGAAACAAACGTATGCAGATAGCTTAGACGCATTGTTGTAATCGGTAACGGTTATAATTTATATAAAAAGGTTTGGCGAAAGTCAAGCCTTTTTTTGTTTCAAAAAAGGGCAAAACACCACTTTCATTTGAGGCCAAATCTTTTAATTTTTAAATCGTTTAATCTTTTAATACATTTGAAGTATGAAGATCGAATCACAAATAGAAAAAATATCCAGATTTCAACACCTAGAATTAATAGCCAATCAAGTGGTGGAAGGCTTTATTTCGGGGATGCACAAAAGCCCGTTTCATGGATTTTCGGCTGAGTTTGCTGAACATAAAGTATATAATGTGGGCGAAAGTACCAAACATATTGATTGGAAGTTGTTTGCCAAAACCGATCGATTGTACACTAAATGTTTTGAAGAGGAAACCAATTTGAGATGCCATATTATCATTGACAATTCTTCGTCGATGTATTATCCTAAATTGAAAGACAATCAGCAATTTTACGAAAGTAAAATAGGTTTTTCGGTATTGGCTTCAGCGGTTTTAATGAATCTGTTAAAAAAACAGCGGGATGCAGTTGGGTTAAGTGTGTTTTCGGATAGTTATGAGTACTATGCACCAGAAAAGGGAAGCGATCGCCATCATAGGATGATTTTGAACAAACTTGAAGGGCTTTTGGAGACTGCAAAAGAGAGCAAACAAACGGATACCATCACCTATTTACATCAAATAGCGGAGAAAATTCATCGCCGTTCGATGATTATTTTATTTACGGATATGTTTCAATCCGGGAATGAGGAGGCTCTTTTTAATGCCCTGCAGCATTTAAAGCATGACAAGCATAAAGTGGTTTTGTTTCATGTGGTCGACCGCGAAACGGAGTTAAAATTTGATTTTGATAATGCGCCGAGGAAGTTTATTGATGTGGAAACAGGAGATGAGGTAGTGATTTTTGCCGATAATGTGAAGCAGGAATACGAAAAGCAGGTGGGTGATTATTTCAAAAAGTTAGCTTTAACTTGTGCTCAAAACAAAATAAAGTACATTCCAGTGGGAGTTGGTGAAAGTTTTGAAAAAATTTTGACGACCTACCTAATTGAAAAACAAAAGTTTGGGTAATCAGTCTGAGATTTTTTTAAAATTCTCTAATAAAAGGCTTGTGTAAACGAAAATCTATTGTATCTTTGCCACCGCAATAAAGCAGAGGTTTGGTAGTTCAGTTGGTTAGAATACATGCCTGTCACGCATGGGGTCGCGGGTTCGAGTCCCGTCCAGACCGCAATATTGGGAAAAGCCTTTCGTAACAGAAAGGCTTTTTTGCCCAAATAAGGTATCTAAAGCTAGTTGTGTTGTTTCTCGTCCTATATGACGAGACCGGTTTGTAGTTAGACCAATGAAAAGCTTTCCAATGCTTCTGAATTTATTCGGAATCTACGGATGGCTTTTTTGATTTTAAAAGAGTTAGGTTTTTTTTAATTCTTGTGTTATAAAATAGTTGCGTATAGGGGCTATTAAATGAAATGTACATACACACTAATATAAAAAAGGTCGAAAAAACCAATAAAATCAGTACTTAACACTAAAAAAGGTCGAAAAAAGGAATAATTTAAAATGTGCATTTTGCTACTGTTAAGTATCTTTTTACTACCATTGAAATAGCAATTAATTACCCATATAAAGAACTAACTACCACCCACGGCTACAAATATATATATAACTACTATTTACAAGCCTTAAACAGCTTATTTTGGAATAAAGCTTGCCTATTATGGCAGGCTTTTTTTATGCTCAAACCCAAAATTTACCCAAAACAGTTATTTAGGTAAAAAACTCTTTAGATGGTCAAATACATGGTCAAATACATGGTCAAAAAACACTAAAATAATTACCCGAAACTATAGTGAAACAACATAAATAACCCGTTTAGTATTTAAAACTGCTTTGAGTTAGGGGGTATAAATACATAAAAAACACATATATTTAAGCGTTAAATCACTGATTAATAGCGTTTTTATGTTCTTTTTAGGGGCTTGCCAGCATGAATAACAGTACTACTTTGGTTTCTCTTTACATTTCCTAGTACTTGATAGAGTCTTTTTACATCATCGATATGAACATCAAAGGGTTCGTGAATTAAGCGACTGGAACTCTCATATTTTTCTTCGTTTACTGAACAAGCGAGCCAGTTTTGTGGTAGATCACTTTTTTGAAGTCTCTTAATAACTCTGTACTCTGTTGTTTCTATTAAGTAATCCTGACCATATACAACCAAGCGTTTATTTTGAACCTCTCGCAATGCCGCAATACTTCCTGACTTGTATTCTGGGTACATACTATCTCCGTGTACTCGCATTGCAGCAGTAGCATCACGAAACCAGTCCCCTGCATCAATCATTTCTACAGGTTCGTGTGTTTGATCTAACATAGCCGTTTCTTGAGTTCCTGCGGTGGCCACGCCATCATATAATGGTATGAGTTTTTTCTCTTCACGATAATTAGTTTCTGAAGGGTTTTTTATAAAGTTTGAATCACTCTTTATCATTGATCCATTACCTGTAAGCAACCAATTAATGTTTAAATCGGGTATTTCCGATAATATATTTTCGATAGCAATTGAATTTATAGGAGTCTCGCTTGCCTTTCCTCTGAAACTTGCAGATGTCATTCCTATTTTTTTATAAAAAACTTCTTTTGGAATTCCTTTGTTTTCAAGTACTTGTATAATTCTTTTTTTAATCATAGCAAATATATTATCGTTTATTTGTTTAATAGAAAATATATTTTCTATATTTGTAAAACAAAATACAGTTAAACAGTATAAAAACATAGTTTCAAAAGCAAAGATATGAAAATAAGAATCCATCCCGAGTTTAAATCCCAAATGGCATTGGAATTTGACACCAGTAAGCAAAATGTAAAAATGGCACTCGATTATTACAATAATTCAGAGTTGGCCAAGAAAATAAGAGCTCGTGCAAAAGCGCTATTACTTAGTGAGGCGGCAAGTATAATAACTGAAGATTAATGTAAATAAAGTAAGCTATGATCAGAAGATTTATAAAAAAACTTCTCGCACCGATAATACGAGAAGTCTTGAAAGAAGAAATTAAGAAAATTGCTTATCCAGAAGTTCAAGAGAATCTTTTGAAAGTTCTGAAAAACGCTGTTGATGCTTCTCTTTAGCCGAATTAATTTTTTCATTGTATTGGATTAACTGCTCAGGCGATAGCAGTTCCTTGAAGATTTTCAGCTTTTCAAAGATAGACACCATTGTAAGCTGTAATTGGATTTCAGTTTCATTCATATTACTATTATTTATAAGTGAGAAGGTAAATATAGTAATTCCCCCCGAGTGGCACACTCCCAGTTTCGAGTACTGGGCGGGAACAAAAAAAAGACCATTTAAACCCCGTTTAAATTATGTACGAATACCATAACAACCTACTATCCATTCCTGCTAAACTTCTTTATGAAGACTGGGGATTAATATCATACGATAATTATCAAAACCTATGCAAACGAGGAAAGTTAGTCCGTACCAAAGAAGGACGTGGACCAGGTAATGAGCCTTTTGTAAGTTTTCACGATTTACCAGTGCATCAAGGTGTTGATTTCAAGAAACTATGCATAGAAGGGTTAGGAGAACCTAAAGAGGTTGTGGTTCGTAATAAGTTAGAGAACTACATTATCCCAGACATTAAAGCAATCACTTTTTTTGCTGAACATCGTAAACCTTGTGGCAAATCTATATCACTAGAAGATCAGCGAGTAAAAGCGACTAATGCCATAATTTTAAATGCCATTCGAATAGTGCTTAATGACCATTTAACGAAATCTAAAACATTTGGTCGAAAACCTACTGAGATTTGGAAAAATATTAGCGAAGCCGTAAATGCTATCAATCCTAAAAAATGGAGTTTCTCCTTACCTGGTAACCCTAGACGATTAAAAGCCAAATATGAAGACTATTTAAAAAACGGCTACGAAGTTTTTCTTCATAAAGGCGAAGGTCAAAAGAACGCTCAAAAAATAAAAGATGAAATAGCCGATTTTATACTTGCTAAATATTGCTTACCAAACAAAATGTCTATCCCCGAAGTATTGCGGGACTATGAAAGGGAAGCGGTCAAACGCAACTGGGATACTTTAACCGAAGGTGCTATTTACAACTGGCTCTATGAACCCGAAAGGGAACGCATCTGGACACTAGCACGCCACGGGCTATCTGCCTACAATAAAAAATACAAACATACCATTACCAGAGATAGAAGTGACTGGTTTCCTAATGCTTATTGGGCGATTGATGGTACAAAACTAGACTGGATTCACTATTGGGATGAAAGCTCTAATAAAATGGGTGCAAAGCTTAAAATTGACGTGATGTTTGATGTCTATTCCGAAAAAATAATAGGATGGGATTTGTCCTTTACCGAAAGTCATATAGAGCATTTCAAAGCTATTAAAATGGCAGTAAATGAGGCACAATGCCGTCCTTATTACCTGACTTATGACCACCAAGGAGGGCATAAAATGGATAGAATGCAAACATTATATGATTCTTTAATGGCAGTCGAAGGACACGGAACACACCACCCGAATAAGGCTCGAAATCACTCGAATCCGTCAGAACAATTGTTTGCACGTTTCCAACAGCAGGTTATTACTAAATTTTGGTTTTCGGACGGTCAAGGAATCACAGTAAGGCGGGATGACAACAAAATGAACACTGATTTTATACTCGAAAATAAGGATAATCTTAAAACGGTTGGCGAATTACAAAAAGCGTGGTTAGCAGCGGTCAATATTTGGAACTCCAAAAAACATCCGCATTTTGAAATGAGCCGTAACGAAGTCTATCAGCACGAAATGCCAATGAGAGAGCCATTAACGCTTTGGGATATAATGGATAAGATGTGGATTGAAGAAACCAAAAAACTAGTAACCTACAAAGGTTCGGGAATGAATCTAAACATTGGCGGTGTCGATTATGAATTTGAAGTTTACAATAAAAAAGACGAAGTCGATAGTGATTTTAGATACAAAAACATCGGTAAGAAATTCAAAGTACGCTATGATCCCGATTTTCTGGACGGATATGTTCAGCTCTACTCCAAAGATGAAAAAGACAATTATGTATGGGTAGCCAACGCAGAACCCAAACGAAAGCATCAAAATATACCCGCTTTAATGAAAGAAGGCGACAAAGAAAAATGGTTTGCCGATATGCAAGTTCGAAAATTAGAATTAGAACAAACACAACGAGAATTAAAAGCCCTCGAAGATCGTACAGGCATCAATAGACAATCGCTAATAGAAGACACCGATTTGCTTATCAAAATGGGTGGAAATATGACCAAAGTAGAGCAATTAATAACCGAAGCAGTAGATAACGAATACGATTTTTAACTTAACTAACACCAGCAATGACAACAGAACAAAAACACCAAATAGTAAAAGAAATAAAACACCTATGTGCTTTGACTTCTCAAAACAAGGTAGCAACTAAAGCAGGTGTGTCATCGGCGACCATTAGCCAAATGATAAATGAGAATTGGACTCTGATTAAAGATGAAATGTGGCGCAAAGTAAAAGTGAAGCTTCGTATTGAGTTGGACTGGAACACCGCCAAAACTACCAACCTAGAATATATCTATCGACATGCCGAAAAAGCCAAAGAAAAGTCGATTAGTTTCGGAATATCCTACGATGCAGGAGCTGGGAAAAGTCAAACGTATAAGTTAATCGCCAGCACTTTGCCTAATGTAATTTATATTGAATGTAAAACATTTTGGAAATCAAAAAGCTACGCTAAAGCACTCGTTACAGCCTGTGGTTTGGATGATTTTGGAACAACCGAAGATTTAGTAGAACGTTTCATAGATCATTTAAGCGGTTTAGACAAACCACTTGTTATCATTGACCAAATGGATAAACTAAAGGATGGTTCAATGGACTTCTTTATAGACTTCTACAATGATTTAGTAGGGCATTGTGGTTTTTTACTCTCAGGTGTTCCTGCACTCGAAAAAAGAATTAAACGAGGTGTAAAAGCAGATCGCTCAGGTTACTTCGAGTTGTGGTCCCGAATAGGTAGAAAGTTCTTGAAGTTGAAGCCGCTTACACTATCAGATGTGAGCGCTGTTTGTGTAGAAAATGGCTTAACCGATCTCGATAGAATAGAAACCATTTTTGGCAATTGCGAAGGCGATTTAAGAAGGGTCAAGCAAGATGTAGTGGAAAAACCGGTCAAATTGACCACCACTTTCCAGTGTAAATTGACCACCAGTTCCGGAGCAAACTGACCACCACTTTCCAGTTCAAATTGACCACCTAATTTCGGGGTAAATTGATTATTAAAAA
>NZ_JAHWYN010000030.1 GCF_019351435.1 Flavobacterium taihuense | reverse complement strand
AGCTACCTGCTGTTCTTGTAGCTAGTACGGTATAAGTTGCTGCAGCTGTTTGGTTGCCAAAAGAAATTGCTGTGCCTGTTCCAGACACTGGACTTCCCACATCGGTAGCTCCATTTTTTAATTGATATGTTACTCCGGTGTCAGAATTTGATAAACCCACGGCTGAGCCAGTTCCTCCTGAACAATAAGCACCTCCACCGGTAACAGTATATGCAGTGGGGGTTACACAAGCATCAGCTCCAAACAAGCGGAAATTGTCGATACCCCATTCTTCCCTGTCTCCTTCGGAATAAACGTTTATGCGCAAATTTAGAGTTGTTCCTGTTCCAGTAATATTTTTAGTAAATTCCCCAAATACATTTGTTATTGAAGTTCCATCACCACAACTATCGCCATCTGTATCTTCAGTTAACACCCTATTTCCAGCGGCTAAATTTTTAACAAAAAAACGAATTAAGTCTGTCCATACACCACCATTGATTTGGTACTGAATAATAATATAATCAGTATTGGTGGTAGTTCCGGTACTAGCACAGTTTATTTTTGTATCCCAAGGTTGATTAGTACTATTTGCAGCGAACAAACCTTTAAAATTCAATCCGGTTTTGCCCGTAATATTGATGCCAGTCCAAGTTATAGTTAATTCATCATTTATATCATCAGTACCGCCTCCAGCAGAAGGTAGTCCTGTTCCTAGGGCATTATGGTCTTCTCCAGCCCAGTAATTAGTGCCTTGTTTTCCAGTAAAAGCGACTTCCTGCGAAACGGTGGATCCGTCAGTTAGTTTAAAATAACTTGTTGCGGGTGTGCCTGTTCCACCAGTGCCTTCTGGTGTTCTGGTACCAGATGTTGGGCCAGCGTCAAAATCATCGCTCCAAAACTGTGTTTGAGCCTCCCCTTGCGTATAATAGAAGCTAAGGAGTAGAGTTAGAATTAATGTAAAGTTCTTTTTCATGATGTCGCTTTTTATTGAGTTTTATAGTTGATTAGTGTAAATGCTACTTTTGGTATTTGCTTTATATTGGTTTCAAACTGCCAAAGTGTTGTGCAGTCATAATGCCTTGGTCGGTACTAAGTATTTCAATAGCAATTTGTTGGTTATCCTCACAGGCTATATTTAACGTATCAGTCATCGATACAATTGTTCCGGGTTGGTTGTTGTGTTTGGAATGTAATAATGATGCTGAGATAATTTTGATTTGCTCTCCAAGTAATGTTGCATCGGCTCCCGTATTCCAAGGGTTACAGGCATTAATCAGTGCAATTATTTGACTTCCTGTCATTCGTTTCCAATTTATGTAAGTGTCCGCTAAGGTGGGTTTCTCATAATAATAGGAAAGCATTTCGTCTTGTGGTTGGCTTGGAATTTTGCTGGCAAACTGTATCATATTGGCAACATTTAGCGCAACTTGTGCCATGCGTTCACTTAATCTTACCGTTAGTTTTCCATAAGTGTCTCCTGGATTAATGAGAACAGTGTCATTAAATATAATTGGGCCCTCATCAAATTTTGTATTCATAAAATGAACACAAATCGCAGTTTCATTTTCTTGATTTTTTAGTACTTCAAAAATGGGCATTGCACCGCGGTATTGAGGTAATGGGGCAGGATGGAAATTAATAAATTTATCAGTTCCATATGCTAATACCGATTCTGGTATCAAAAAAGGGAAGGAGATGCAGAATATATAATCGGGTTGAATACTTTCGATCCAATTTTTCATCTCGGAAATGCTTTTTTGATTTGGAAATGATTTGAATTCAATGTTACTGTTTTCGGTTTCTCTTTCCAATGCTTCGGTAATGGTTTCGCTTCCGTTACCAATTCCAATGCCACTGATAAATTTTTCATAGGCTAGCAGTTGCAACGTTTTGAAGGCAAACTTACCGCCGCACAGCACTATTATTTTTTTTTGCTTTTCCATATTATATGCAGACATAACTGTTATACCAAGCTGATGTACTGTTGTTTAATTCTTCATCGGTAAGTTTTACATAATTTTCAAATACATCTGTTGCTTCACCTTCTAATTGAATTTCACACATTCCATCATCAGTAGGGATTATGGTTGCTTTATAAAAAGGGGAAATTGATATGTTTGTTTTGGAGTCAAAATAGATGGAGCCTCTTGGACTTTCAAATTTGAATGATTGTAAGTCTGTTGCTATTTTTGTGGCATTTTTTTTATGGGTTTCAGTAAGTTCTAATACTTTTAGAGCAATTGTGGCACTTTCCCAACTCAATAAAGAAAATAAATTTGGAATTCTTCCTGCCTCAGTAATTGTCTCGATGAAAGTTGTATTTACTTCAGTATCTATTTTTTTGGACCAAGCGGCAATTCCTTTTATATTATTGCTAGGATATACAGCCTTTGCAAGCATAGTTTCTTCAAAAGCAAATGGAGGTAAATAAATAGGAATGTTTTTATTTTCAAATAAATTTTTGATTCCTTCAAAATACCATTGTACATAGTCGCCACTAAAAAGACTTAGTAATGCACTATCCGGGTATTGCTCTAAATGGTTTATTAAGGGCTCCATTGTAAAATCGGCTGCTTTATAACCAGTTGCATGATTGAAACAAATGGTGCCGCCTGCAATTTCAAAGCTTTTGCAGATACTGTAGGTGTGCAAATAACCGCCATCATAATATCCCGTTACCATTCCGGCATTTTTATAACCATTATCTGCTGCTTCTTTTGCAATATGCCAAGCCCCTAATGCATTATGAAGGGAATGGTAGAAAATATTTGGGCAAACTGACCACTCGTGTGGTAAATTGGCGCCTGCGTCCAGAACGATTAGCATTTTGTTGGCGGCTAAAAAAAGCGGACGAAGCAATTGTGCAGTTCGGTGTCCGATGTAAGCAATTACAAGATCTACATTCTCTTCAAGCAAAAGTTTTTCTGCACTTCGATAGCATTGTTGCTTGTCGGCTCCAAATCCAATGTTTTCAGAAACTATTCTAATATCGGCTCTACCCAAATGCTTTAACCCAGATCGGAGTCCTTCATAAAGATCAAAACCAATAGTCTCATAATAAGTTGATCGGGGTAATAAAATTCCAATTGTCTGCATGTATTTTTATATATCAAAAAAGGAAATTTTTTTAGAATTTCCTTTTTTTTAAATTAAAATTAATTAGTTTCTACTAGGGAAAATTCCTTCTAGAGCAATGGAGTAATTAATTGCTAAATAAGGATTTGTAATATCTATAGGTGTGTTACTTCCGGTAATTCCCGTTTGCCCTCCAATGATTAAAGGGCCATAATTATTGCTCGTTGCTACAGAGGAATAGACATCAGAACTTCCTTTGGCTAGATAGGCTCCACTAGGGTCGGACGCATCGCCGTTGTTATTTGAGACTGGCATATTAACCGTTATTCCTTGGGCAGGATGACTATGGGCCGGCATATTGGCTATTGTTATGGTGGCTTGTGTATTGCCGCCTTTTTGGCCAATTATGTAATCAGGTAATCCCGGACCCTGTCCTTGACCGATAGGTATTCTTCCTTGCAAGTCGGGTAAACCAAAAGTTACTTGGCCATCCCCTCCATAGTTTGTTCCTATTAATGAAAATAGAGCTGTATTTTCAGCTATTGATATAAGTTGTCCTGCGCAAAGCGTATAACCTCTTGGAGGAAAATTGAAACCCAATATTTTGATTTCGCCTATAAATGGTTCTGTTGACATATTTTTTATTTTAAAGTATTAATAATTAAAAGTTGTACTATCTTAATTTCTGCTAGGGAAAATACCATAGATGGCGATAGAATAATTGATTACTAAATAAGGATTGGTAATGTCAATAGGCATATTACTTCCAGTGGCAGCAGTTTGTCCTGAAACTGTCAAAGCTCCGTAGTTATTACTGGTTGCCACTGAGGAATAGACATCAGAACTCCCTTTTGCCAAATAAGCACTGCTAGGATCACTGACATCTCCATTGTTATTGGACACCGGAGTATTAACAGTAATTCCAGTAGCTAGGTGCGTATGGGCAGGTAAATTTGAGGTTAATAAAGAAACATTTGTGGTTCCGGAAATTTCTCCAATACTGTGAGAAGGCAGTCCAGGGCCTGATCCTTGCCCAATAGCCATTCTGCCTCTTAAATCGGGTAATCCAAATGTTGTTTGGCCATTTCCTCCGTATTGTGTGCCCAACAAAGCGAAAAGTGCACTGTTTTGGGAAATAGCTAAAAGTTGACCGTTGCAGTTTGCATATGATTTCGGGGCAAAATCAAAGCCGAAAATTTTAATTTCTCCAATAAATGGTTCTGTTGACATAAGTTATTCTTTTTAAGGTTTGAAAAATAAATTAAAGCATAAAAGGTTATTTGCGTACAGGTATTTTTACCTGTTTTTTTATTTTTATTAAATTTAAGTACTTGTTATGTAAAAAGTTACAGGTTTAAATTGCATTAAAGTATGTAAAAAGTAATTTTATGGATTAACGGCACGAAAAGTCGACAAATGACTTTTTATGAAATTATTATGGTTATTATTAAATAACTACTTGAATTTAATAATGCTCTTTAATGATATAAAATAAATAAATAGTTCTTCTTTACTGTTTTTAAATGTAATCAATCGGTTATTTGATGTCATGAAGAGAAAAAATTGGTGTTATATGAGAAAGCTATTTGATCTTTTTTTTATAGCGCAAACACATTAAATATTTAATTTTTATAGTATTGATTTTCAGTATTTTATTTATTTTTTTACTTTTTATAAATTGGTTGGTTTTATGATGTTTGTAGTTATCTTTGAAAAATAAATTAATATATTTAACTTATAGATCGCAATAGAAAGATTAAATCACCTTCATTTTTTTGCGAGGTTTTTAATGTTTGGAGGGAATACTTAAATTTACAAATATTTTTTATTAGGAAAATAGCTAAATATAATTATATTTGTTCTATGTCTGGTTAAAAATGGGAAATACGTATAAAGTGAAATAAATACTAATTGATAGGTATTGTATATGTTGCTGGGATTTAAGTTGAAAATTTATAATGAAGAAAATAGTTATCTCAAAAATCTACTATTAGTATAATAGTCTTTAGGGAAAAATATTATTTAACATAAATGATTTACTTTTAGTAGTTTAATTGAAGTATTAAATATAATTTTATAATATTTAAAGCTAGTCTAGATTGATTTTTTTTGTAAAAGCGATAATTTGACATACTTTATAACTAGGTAGAAATGGAAAAGAAATTGGAATTTAATAATTTAGATGTTTTTTTTAGAAAGAATCAATTGGCAGCAGTAATTCGTACGTTAGAATTGGAAAGAAAAAGAATAGCACAAGACTTACATGATGATATAAGTTCAAAATTGAATGTGATTTCTTTGAATTGTCATCTACTAAAGATTCCTAATTTGCCCCAAAAGGATATTGAAGAGATTACCAAAAATATTATTGAATATACTTCGAAAGCTTTGGAAAGTTCCAGAAAAATGACCTATAATTTACTCCCTCCAGTATTGGATAAATTTGGGCTCCATGCAGGAATCGAAGAATTATGTGATGACTTAAATAGAAATGGGTCAATAACGATTCAATATGAAAACAAATTAAAATTTGATTTTAAAGAAAATGAGTCTCACATACATGTTTTTAGAATTTTGCAGGATTTATTAGATAATTCAATGAAACATGGTAATGCAACAACTATTTCTGTTCTTTTTGATGAAATAAAGGGAAAAAGATCTTGTCTTTATTCAGATAATGGAATTGGTTTTGATTTGAAACAAATAGAGAGCCACAAAGGGCTTGGAATGAAAAATATTATGAGTAGGGTTGCCATTTTAGGAGGTAATCTATCAGTTGAATCACAATTGAGTCTAGGAACTTCTGTGATTTTTAATTTTTAATTTACACATAACAAAATAATAATAGCTGCATATGAATGAAACTATTAAAGTAATTTTGGTTGATGATGAAGTTTTATTTAGGAAAGGGATTTCTTTTTTGTTAACAAGAGAAAAAAACATCGAAGTTATTTTTGAAGCTTCAGATGGTGTGGAATTGATTGATTTTCTTAAAGGTGATAATCCTAAACCTGATATTGTAATTATGGATTTGAAAATGCCTTTACTTAATGGTATAGAAGCTACTAAAATCATTCGCAAAGATTTTTCTGATATAAAAATCATTGCTTTAACAAGTTATGATTCTAAATCATTTATAGTTAACATGATTGATGTGGGGGCAGTTTCTTATTTAGTTAAAAACACTACACCGCAAGAGTTATTTGAGACCATTACCGAAGTAGCTGTCAAAGGATTTTATTATTCAGATTATGTTATGAGTATTATTCAAAATGATATTGTTTCAAATAAAAAATCTAAGTGTAGTTTTGATAATGGTTTTATTACTTCTCGAGAACTGGAAGTATTACAGCTCATTTGCAAACAAAAAAGTACAGTTGAGATTGGTGAAAAATTATTCATAAGTCCAAGAACAGTAGAAGGTCATCGAAACAATTTGTTACTTAAAACGGAATCCAAAAATATTGCCGGATTGGTTGTTTACGCCATTCAAAATCAAATTGTATCGCTTGATATGTAATTGTTTCCGAAAAAAAAGCTTTTTTTGGACTTAAATTATGCCGTAAAATTGATAGGCTTCAACTTCTTCCGATTATCTTTGTTGTACAATAGTTTCATGATGATACATAAAAGACTGATTTTTATATTTATTTTTTTTATTTCCATAGCTTCAAAGGCTTCTTTTATTTTGTTGCCAATGGATGAGACTACGCAGCAAAATCACCTTAAAGCTTATGGAATTACCTATTGGGTTTTAGCCAAAAACTACAAAGCAAGTTGGTTGCTTAATTACAGAGGAGGTTCTTTTTTATTGCCTGATTCCGTAGAAATTCGAAAAGAATGTCAAATACGGGGTGTAAGTTTTGAAATACTTTCAGATGCAGAAGAAACAGCGATATTAGATGAAATTTCCAGTCCGTCTCAAAACATGGAAGCTGTTGTACTAGAGAAAGCACCCAAAATTGCAGTTTACACCCCTAAAGGAAAACAGCCATGGGATGATGCGGTAACCTTAGTTTTAACGTACGCCGAAATTCCTTTTACTCCTATATATGATGAAGAAGTATTAACCGATCAATTATTGTTGTATGATTGGTTGCATTTGCATCACGAGGATTATACTGGACAATATGGAAAGTTTTATGGGGCCTATAAAAATATCCCTTGGTACATTGACCAAAAAAGAGATGCTGAGGCTTTAGCCAAAAAACTAGGTTACGAAAAAGTTTCTCAGGAAAAAGGTGCTGTTGCCAAAAAAATTCGTGATTTTGTAATAGGAGGCGGTTTTTTGTTTGCAATGTGCTCTGCGACGGATAGTTTTGATATTGCGTTGGCCGCAGACGGTGTTGATATTTGTGAATCCATGTTTGACGGAGATCCCAGTGAGGCCAATTATCAATCGAAATTGAATTTTGCTAGCACTTTCGCTTTCAAAAATTTTACCTTAGAACGCAGACCTGAACAATATGAGTTTTCGGATATTGATATGACTTTAAAAAGAAAGATTCCTATGGACAAAGACTATTTTACTTTGATGGAATTTTCAGCCAAATGGGACTTTATACCAAGTATGTTGTGTCAAAATCATACGCAGTTAATCAAAGGGTTTATGGGGCAAACTACCTCATTTGATCCAGAATTGGTAAAATCAAATGTATTGGTGATGGGAGCTTGTGAACTAAACGGTGAAGCGCGTTACATACATGGTGAAAAGGGAAAAGGTATGTTTACTTTTTATGGAGGCCATGATCCCGAGGATTATCAGCATCAAGTAGGTGATCCAGCTACTGTACTGGATTTACATCCCAATTCTCCAGGCTATCGATTAATTTTGAATAATGTCTTGTTTCCCGCTGCGAGAAAGAAAAAGCAGAAGACATAAAATGCAATAATTTTAAAAAATCCAAATTTCAATAGTTATAATTGGAATTTGGATTTTTTTTGAATTTTCTTTAGAATAATTAATTCAAAGAAAATTCAACCCAAATAGGAAGATGATCGGATATTTTTCGGGCTTCTTTTAAGGAGATAAACTTTTTATAAAACAGAACCACATCTGAGTTTATATAGTTTAGAGAATTGCTTTTATAAAACATATTGTCATATTCAGAGGCCAAGCAATTATCTCCTTTACATTTTGATTTTAAAGATGTTTTTTGATTTTCTAAAATCGAAGCGTAGCCCATTTTCTTCAGAGGTGTAAATACCGAATGGGATTGCGGACAATTAAAATCTCCGGTAAATAGTAAATTCAAAGTTGGATATTCATCTGGCAACAGCTTGAAATATTTTATCTCGGTTTCAGGTTGTTTACTTTTTGTGATTGCATGAAAAGTAGCAATGGTTATGGTTTTTCCTTTGATTTCAAATGTAGCAAAGTAAGGCTCGCGTTCTATTTCCAAATTATATTTTTGTTCTAGCCAAGGTTTGCCTTTTAGTTTTAGGTTATTTGTTTTCCAGAGAAATGCATAACGTTCTGTTTTATAAGCACTGCTTGTAGTAGGGTTACTTATTCGATAATCCCATTTTGCTCCTTTTCGATTGAGTTCATCCGCTAATCGGGCAATTGCTCGCGCACCTCCATTTCCTGCCACTACTTCTTGGATAGTCACAATATCGAAGTCTTTTAGTGTATTTGCAATAAATGCAATCTCTTGATCTGATTTGGATTTACCGAAATTCTCTAAATTCCAAGAAAGGAGTTTGGTTTGGGAAATAACCGGAAAAGTAAGGAAGAGAAATAAATAGAGAAATAAATAGAGAAATTTTGTTTTCATTTTTTAATAAACACTTTTTTGTGTGCAAATGTATTTTATTTAGGAGACATACTTCTGTTTAAATAATATGATTTTAAAACAGACAAGAATTGTCAGTTAAAACGCCTTTCGTTTATTTTTCACGAGTAAATAAAAAAAAGATTTTACTTCGTTCTAATATGATAAAAATCATGTTTATGTATTGAAATGAAAAGTATTTTTACTGTAAAAAAAATAGTAATGATATTTTAATTAATTTTATTACAAACTTATTTTCGATTTAAACTGTATACTGTTTTGAAAAATTTATCTAAAGTTTTAGTTCTATTATTTCCCTTTTTGATGTTTGGTCAAGGGGCTACCAAAAAAGAAGTTAATCAACAAGTTCAAACCTGGGTTTCCTTGAACACAGTTACAAAATTCAGTGATCACTGGGGAATAGTTGCTGATGCCCATATTCGTGAAAACGGATTTTTTGAGAGTAATAATTTTTATTTTTTAAGAGGCGGAATTTCATATATACCCAATGCATCAGTTTCCGTAACTGCTGGGTATGCCCATATGTGGCTGGCCCCAACGAAAGAAGGATGGTCAACCTACGCAGATGAAAACAGAATATACCAACAAGCACAGTTAATTACCAAAATTGGAAAAGTAAGCGTGCTTCAAAGATTGCGAAACGAGCAAAGATGGCAAGAGAAAATGGCGAATGATGAGCCAACAGGAGAACTTCGATTTACAGACAGAATACGGTATTTAGCTAGTTTTACCATTCCAATATTCAGTAATAAAAAGTTGCCCTCTTTGGTTTTATCGGATGAATTGTTAATTCATTTTGGCAAAGAAGTTGTTTATAATACATTTGATCAAAACAGATTGTTCATTGGAATCAAACAAAATATAAACCCCAAATTGAGTTATGATTTGGGTTATATGAATGTTTACCAAGAGAAATATTCAGGTTATCAATATGATATGAATCATACTATCAGGTTGTTCTTTTACCTGAACACAGGTGTAAAACATAATGTTCCTAAAGCCCCAGAGCATCATTCAGGAGACGAGTAATTTGGCTTTTAATGGAGAATATTGAATTGTTATTTTTTTGGAGGGTTCTATTTTAATATATTTTGAATTTAATAAACAATCATTTTAAAAATTGGACTAGTGGTTATTTTATAGATTTTAAAAAATTAATAATTTATAAACTGATTGAAGATGGAAGATAGTACTGGTTATTCAATATTACGTAATCCCCGATTAAACAAAGGAACTGCTTTTACTAAAGAAGAAAGGCAAAAATATGGATTACAAGGAATGTTGCCTGAAGCAATTGAAACCATAGAAACACAAATACTACGAGTTCGGGAACAATTGGAAAATTTTGAAAAACCCATAAATCAATACATTTTCCTAATGCAATTGTTAGAGAATAATGAAACTTTATTTTTTAAAACAATCAGTAGTGAACCAGCAAAATTCCTCCCTTTAGTATATACCCCGACAGTTGGAGAAGCTTGCCAGAAATTTGGACAGGTGGCTCGAAGACCAAGAGGGTTGATTATTTCAATAAATCAGAAGGATCATATTAAAGATATACTTAGAAATTGGCCTGAAAAAGATGTTCGATTCACTGTTGTTACAGATGGCGGGCGGATTTTAGGCTTGGGAGATTTGGGTATTTTTGGTTTGGGAATACCTATAGGTAAATTAGTTTTATATACCAGTTGTGGAGGTGTTCCTCCAGAATATACATTGCCAATTGTGTTGGATGTGGGGACCAATAATGTGGAATTTTTAAATGATCCATTGTATCCAGGTTTGAAATGCAAAAGAATTAGAGGCAAGGAATTTGATGATTTTGTAGCTGCTTTTGTTGAAGCCATGAATGAAGTTTTTCCTAAAATATGTATTCAGTGGGAAGACTTCCCTGGAGTAGATGCTATCCGTATTTTAAACAGCTATAAGTATAAAGTCTGTACTTTTAATGATGATATTCAAGGAACGGCAGCCATTGCCACTGCTGGATTTATTTCTATAAGTCGGTTAATGAATAAAACGTTTATAGATCAACGTTTTTTATTTTTAGGGGCGGGGGCGGCAGCATTTGGGATAGCAGATATGTTGGTTAAAAAATTCCAAAGAGATGGTTTGACCAAGGAAGAAGCTTTAAATCAAATATGGATGTTTGATATAAATGGATTATTGGTAAAAAGTCGAACGGATCTTGCCGAACATCAGTTGCAATTTTCACACGATTCAGATCCGTGTACTGATTTTGCTGAAGCAGTTCTTAAAATTAAACCAACAGCTATTGTAGGTGTAAGTACAGTTGGGGGTGCATTCAATCAGCAAGTTATAGAAAATATGAGTGCTGTAAATGAACGACCTATAATTTTTCCTTATTCAAACCCAACTTCTCATTCTGAATGTACTGCCGAAGAAGCTTATTTTTGGAGCAAAGGGAAAGCTATTTTTGCTAGTGGAAGCCCATTTGCTGCAGTAGAATATCAAGGAAAAATTTTTACTCCGGGGCAAGGAAATAATGTGTTTATTTTTCCAGCTTTGGGACTTGCTATTTTTGCTACAGAAGCCACAAGAGTTACTGACGATATATTGTTAACTGCTGCTGAAGCTGTAGCAGAACAAGTATCTTTTGCCGATTTTGAAAATGGTTTGATTTACCCCAATGTAGCAGATATTTTAAGAGTATCAGTAAATGTCGCCGTAAAAATTGCTGAAGATATTTTTAACTCTGGTTTGGCTGGTATTGAAAGGCCAGTAAATATTAGTGATTTTATCAAGAGTAAAATGTATATTCCAGAATATAAGTAGTTTAGTTAGTAGTGCGATGCCAAGTTTTTGTTAAATAGTATTTAGAGGATGATAATGCTCTTTATTTAATTTTGGAAATATGAATGAATAGTATATTTTAAGTTATCATGAATATTTTTTTATTGAATATAATTTACTGCATTAATTATATTTGGTATAAATTAGCAAAAAAAAGTATGATTTTTTTTGTTATGCTTATTTATGTATTAACTTTAGTGTTAATTTAAAAGCTTGCCCCGGTTTTTTAAATAGAGTGTATTTTGTTAATGGATTTTAAATCTGAAGTTAATGGAAAATTTTGCACATATTTTACGGGATCATCCTGAGTTAGCCGTTTTTTTAACACTATCTCTGGGTTTCGCATTGGGGCATATAAAAATTGGTACTTTCAAAATTGGGGTGGTTTTGGGAACTTTGTTTGCAGGAGTACTTATAGGACAACTAAATATTGAAGTTCCTCCAATTGTTAAAACTATTTTCTTCGATTTTTTCCTTTTTGCTACAGGTTATAAAGTAGGTCCTCAGTTTTTTCAGGGGTTAAAGAAAAATGCGTTCCCCCAATTGATGCTAACGGTTGTTATTTGTGTTAGTTGTTTATTAATTGCTTTCGGAATGTCTATAATTTTAGGCTACGATACCGGCACTGCTGCGGGACTTTTAGCAGGCGCATTTTCAGAATCTACACTTATTGGTACAGCCTCAGAAGCCATTCATCAATTACCTATTTCAGAAATAGAAAAAACACAATTGGTTAATCATATACCAGTTGCTTATTCCCTTACCTATCTTATTGGTGCTATTTCTTTTGTATTTTTTTTAACTACGATTGCTCCAAAATTATTAAGGATCAATTTAGTAGAAGAAAGCGAAAAACTCAGTCAAACGTTAACTGGAGAGACAGAACATGAACCGGGGATACAATCTGCTTATCAACGATGGATTATAAGAGCTTACCAAATAACAAATGAGAAATGGATTGGTCTTACCATTTCCGAATTTGAAAAAAAGAATAAAGATTTAAGATTGGTCATTCAACGAATGCGACATAATGAAGAGCTGATAGAACCATCCCCAAAAACAATTATTCAAAAAGGAGATGTCCTGGTGATAATGGCGCAACATGGTATCATCTTAAACAGCCTTTCCAATATAGGTCCTGAAGTTTTAGACGAAGAATTACTGAAATTTCCATTAGCACATATGGATGTAACAATTACAAACAAAGAAATTTCAGGGAAAACAATTAGGAGTTTACGCAATCGTTTTGGTAATGGGTTAATGTTAGATAAGATTACTAGAGAGTATCAGGATATACCTTTTAACTTAAATACTGTTTTGCAAAGAGGAGATGTTTTGAAAGTTACTGGAAAAATGGTTCTGATAGAAAAGGCTGCCAAAGAAATTGGGTATTTGGATCGATTAAGTTCAGCAACCGATATTGTTTTTTTGGGGCTTGGAATTGTTTTGGGAGGACTTTTTGGGTTGCTTTCAATAAACGTTTTTGGAATCTCAGTTACGTTAACAACTAGTGGAGGAGCATTGGTGATGGGATTGGTCTTTGGGTGGTTGCATTCAAGAACTCCAATATTTGGGAGTATTCCAGAACCAGCGCTATGGATTTTTGATAATGTGGGATTGGCGACATTTATTGGTTTAGTAGGTATGGCTGCTGGTCCTAGTTTTGTTTCTGGAATTCAAGAAATGGGTTTTAGTATTATTTTGGCAGGTTTTTTGGTTTCTATAGTGCCACATATTATAGGACTTTATTTTGGAAAATATGTTCTCAAAATGAATCCGATCATTTTGTTGGGAGCTCAAACGGGTGCCGGAACTTCGACTATTGGGCTCAAAGCTATTCAGGACGCTTCGGCTAGTAAATTTCCTGTTTTGGGGTATACAATTCCATATGCATTAGGGAATATACTTTTGACTGCTTGGGGACCAATTTTGGTTTCTATGATGAATTGAATCTGTTTTTATATTTAATTAATTTCATTATCTGGATTTAGATTTTTGAAATAATTTATTTTCTTTATTTCTAAAAATTAAATAAAAATAACTTTTAAAATAATCGTTTTAAAGTATATTTAATTATTTTTATACCACAAATAAGTCAAAAACAATAATTAAGATTATTATGAAAACAACAAGAAAAGAGCACGATTTTTTAGGGGAATTGGAAATTCCGAATCATTTGTATTATGGAATACAAACTTTTAGAGCGGTAGAAAATTTTAATATCACTGGAATTCCGATTTCAAAAGAGCCATTATTCATAAAGGCATTGGGTTATGTAAAAAAAGCGGCAGCAATGGCCAATAGAGATTGTGGTGCTCTTGATGCTAAAATCGTTGAAGCCATTTGTTATGGTAGTGATCAGATAATAGCCGGAAAATTTGACAATGAATTTGTAAGCGATTTGATTCAAGGAGGCGCAGGAACATCCGTAAATATGAATGCCAATGAAGTGATAGCTAATATTGGCTTGGAATATTTAGGACATAAAAAAGGAGAGTATAAATTTCTTCACCCAAACAATCACGTGAATTGTTCTCAATCCACTAATGATGCTTATCCATCGGCTTTTAGAATTGCTGTTTATTTAAAGATGGATGTTTTTATTAAAGCTTTAGAGAATCTAGAAACTGCTTTTAGAGCTAAAGGCGATGAATTTAGCAGAGTTTTAAAAATGGGACGTACTCAATTGCAGGATGCTGTACCGATGACTTTGGGACAGGAATTCCATTCTTATGCCACAACTATTGGGGAAGATATCAAACGATTGCGTGATGCCCAAAGTTTGGTTTTAGAAATAAATATGGGTGCGACTGCCATTGGTACCAAAGTAAATGCACCAGAGGGATATCCGGAAATTTGTGTCAATTATTTGGCCAAAGAAATCGGAATTCCATTAACATTATCACCCGATTTGATTGAGGCTACAGTGGATACAGGAGCCTATGTGCAAATTATGGGTACCATGAAAAGAACGGCTGTTAAAATTTCAAAAATATGCAATGATTTGAGATTGTTAAGTTCTGGCCCTCGGACAGGGTTTAACGAAATTAATTTGCCACCCCGCCAACCCGGTTCATCTATTATGCCAGGAAAAGTAAACCCCGTAATTCCAGAAGTAGTCAATCAAACTTGTTTTTATGTAATTGGTCAAGATTTAACGGTAACTATGGCAGCTGAGGCAGGACAATTGCAATTAAATGTTATGGAGCCAGTAATAGCTTTTGCGATGTTTACTTCGTTAGATTATTTGACAAATGCCATTCATACATTAATTGACAAATGTATTATTGGTATTACGGCAAATGAAAAGCATTGTTATAATATGGTAATGAATAGTATCGGAATTGTAACTCAGCTGAATCCAATTTTAGGATATGAAGAAAGTGCCAGTATTGCTGGAGAAGCTTTGAAAACAGGAAAAAGTGTCCATCAAATTGCAGTTATGGAACGCAAATTAATTACTCAAGATAAATGGGATGAAATTTATTCAATCGAAAATTTAATCCATCCTAAGTTTATTACCTCATAATTTAAATTTTAACTATTAATGTTTTACCAATGAAAAAAGAATTAGAAATTTTGATGATAGTATCTTTAACTCTGATGGGCTTTTCAACGTTTGCCCAGTTTAGAACAGAAAAAGATTTATTAGGTGAAAAGCAAATTCCTACTGATGCTTATTATGGTGTGCAAACGGCTAGAGCATTGGAGAATTTTCAGGTAAGTGGAGTGAAAACTAACTTCTATCCAGATTATGTAAGAGCGTATGCAATGGTGAAATTAGCGGCGGCGCGAGCCAATGCAGATGTTGGTCGTATGAAAAAAGACAGACTTGAAGCTATTGAAAAAGCATGTCAAGCAGTTATTGATGGAAAATATCACGATCAGTTTTTAGTAGATCTTTATCAAGGTGGAGCTGGAACATCGGCTAATATGAATGCCAATGAAGTGCTTGCAAATATTGCTCTTGAATTGAGCGGTCATAAAAAAGGGGAGTATAAATTTATAGAACCTCATGATGATTTGAATATGGGACAATCTACAAATGATGTATATCCAACAGCCATTCATGTTGCATTATTATTACACAATGATAAATTGATGAAAGAAGCAAAATTACTCTCTGATGCTTTTCATAAAAAAGGAGATGAGTTTAATACAATTTTAAAAATGGGACGTACTGAGGGTCAGGATGCTGTGCCAATGACGTTGGGTCAAGAGTTCCATGCTTTTGGATACCAATTGGATGCTGAAATCGAAGGTCTTCGCAAAAGTGAAGCCTATTTGTATGAAGAAAATATGGGAGCGACGGCTATTGGTACCGGAATCACAGCGGCTCCAGGTTATGCTGAAAAATGTGCAGCACATTTGGCCAAAATTACGGGAAAACCCATGAAATTAAGTTCTGATTTAATTGCTGCCACTTCTAGTATGCAAGGGTTTGTAATGTATTCTTCGGCTCTCAAAAGCTTATCAGTAGCGATTTCAAAAATAAGCAGTGATTTAATTATTTTGGCAATGGGACCTAGAACGGGAATATTCGAAATAAACTTACCAGCTCTTCAGCCGGGATCCTCAATTATGCCTGGAAAAGTAAATCCTGTAATGCCGGAACTTATGAATCAGGTTTGCTACAAAGTTATCGGTAACGATGTTACTGTAACATTAGCTTCTTCAAATGGCCTCTTACAACTCAATGCATACGAACCTGTGGTTGCGATTTCAATTATGGAATCTCAAGCTCTTTTTTATAAAACAATGCCTTTGTTTAGAAAAAATTGTATTGATGGAATTACGGTGAATGAGGAAGTGTTGAAGCATTATATTGATCGTAGTGTAGGTATCGTTACAGCACTAAATCCTGTTTTGGGTTATGAAAAAACCACAGAATTAGCCACAGAAGCACTTTCTACCAATAAAGGAATACTAGAACTCATCCGTGAAAAAAAATTACTGACTGAAGATCAGATCAAAAAAATGTTAGATCCAGCAACTATGACGGGTCAAAAATAAAGAATTAGCTTTTTAAATATTTTCGATTAGCAATAAATTAACTCTAACTAAAAAAATTATGAAAAAAATTATTTTATTTGTTATGATATCTGTTTTTGTTTTGCCTTTGCAAGCACAAAGTAAAGCAACAAATACTTCGCCAAGAATCATTATTTTAGCGACAGGAGGGACTATAGCGGGTTCAGGAGAATCAGCGACAAAAGCGGCTTATACAGCTGGGAAAGTGCCTATTGACGATTTGCTAAATGCAGTACCTCAAATTCATGCATACGGGAAAATATCTGGTGAGCAAATAGCTCAAATAGGCAGTCAGGACATGAATATTGTGACTTGGTTAAAACTATCTAAAAGGATTAATGAGATTTTTAAAAATAATGAAGCCGATGCGATAGTCGTCACTCATGGTACTGATACTCAAGAAGAGACTGCTTATTTCTTGGATTTAACGGTAGTGTCTGATAAACCAGTGGTTCTGGTTGGAGCCATGCGACCATCAACTGCAATGAGCCAAGATGGAAATAGAAACTTATTGGATGCTGTCATGGTAGCTGCTAGCCCAAAAAGTCAAGGAAAAGGAGTAATCGTAGCTATGGATGAAAAGATTTATGATGCCAGAGATGTGACTAAAACAAGTACAACCAATTTAGAAACTTTTCAATCTCGTAATTTCGGTCCTATTGGATTAATTTATGACGGAAAAGTAAATTATTATTACCAGTCAGTAAGAAACCCCTCTAAAAAGTTTGATATTACTAAATTGAGTTCTTTACCTCAAGTTGAAATTGTTTATGGATATGCTGATGCAAGCCCTAACCCAGTTTACTGTATGATTAATTCTGGGCCAAAAGGAATTGTTTATGCTGGAATGGGAAATGGAAATTTCGGGGAGCCTGTAGGGAAAGCATTAGCGGAAGCTGCTAAAAAAGGAATTTTGGTTTGCCGATCTGGTAGAGCTGGTTCAGGTAGAATTACTCTAGAAAATGAAGTTAAAGATGCTGAATTGGGTTTTGTTGTGGCAGATGATTTAAATCCACAAAAAGCAAGAGTGCTATTAATGTTATCTCTAACTGAAACTTCGGATAGAACAAAGATTCAAGAGAATTTCTTTGAATATTAATGAGTTAAAAAGTTAATCTTTTTAACTTAAAATAGAGTAGTAGTAGTAACCTTAAATATAGCTATATGATTTGGATTGAATTTGCTGTTCTTGTCGGAATGATTCTTGTAGGATCACAAATGAAAGGTATTGGATTAGGTGTAATGGGGATGGTAGGGTTGTTTATTTTTCTTTTTTTATTCAAAATGAAACCTACAGATCCACCTCTTGATGTAATGTTGATCATTATGGCTATTGTAACAACGGCAGCCACTTTGCAGGCATCTGGAGGACTTGATTATCTGGTGAGTTTGGCCGAAAGAATTATTCGAAGCAACCCATCAAATATTACATTTATAGCACCTTTCACAGTATATTTTTTATGTTTATTTGCCGGAACGGCTCATATAGTTTATTCTTTGTTACCGATTATTTCGGAGGTATCTGCTAAGAAAAGAATTCGTCCGGAACGCCCCTTAAGTATTTCCGTTATAGCTTCTCATTTGGCTTTGACAGGTAGTCCTATGAGTGCTGCTACAGCTGCAATAGTGGTAATATTGGGGTATCCTGGTGCACTTTTAGACATAATGAAAATCTGTATTCCTGCTTGCATTATTGGTATATTAATTGGTTGTTTTTCTGTTTTTAAAAAGGGAGCAGAATTAAATGATGACCTTATTTTTATTGAAAAAATGAAAGATACTGAATTCGCAAAAAGTATGGAAGCAGAAGTTGAAGGAGAAGTAAAGCCTTTGAAACCCGGTGCTAAAATTTCAGTTTTAATATTTACGTTTGCGATTGTATTAATTGTGATTGCTGGAGCTTTTCCAAAATTAGTACCTAGTTTTGAGCCAGGAGTAAAGACACTTGCCGTTGCGGCCAATGGTTCTTTGTCTATGGTTACTATAATCAGTGTAATAACGCTTACTGCATCTGCGGCTATGATGTTAATTACTAAAACAAGTACTGCAGATGTTACTAAAGCTAGTTTGTTCACATCTATGGCTTCAGCAGTTGTGTCTGTATTTGGGGTTGTTTGGATGAGTTCTACTTTTATGAATTCGAATGAGGTTTTAATTCAAAAAGGATTAGGAGGTATAGTTGCTGATTATCCTTGGACTTTTGCAATAGCCGTTTTTATTATGGGGGTTTTGATGTTTAGTCAAGCAGCTACAACCAAAACTATGATGCCTTTAGGGATAGTGCTAGGACTTCCCCCATCAGCATTAATTGCGATTTTCCCTGCTGTAAACAGCGACTTTGTTTTGCCAGGATATCCAACATTATTAGCAGCTATAAATTTCGATAGAACGGGAAGTACCAGAATAGGGAAGTACGTTATTAATCATAGTTTTAATGTGCCTGGTGTGGTTGCTATAGTAGTGACAATTGCAACAGGATTCTTATTAGGATCATTTTTATTGTAAAATTTATAAAAACTTAATGATTATGAAAAAATATTTTATTTGTTTAATGCTAGGGTTCTTGCCAATTATAACATTTGGTCAAGTAGATCAAATGGAAAAGCAAACCAATGAAGGAGGTTTTTTTATACCGGATTCCTTGAAATCTTTGATACCTGTTTCCAAGCAATCTTTATTAAGAGATGTGGATGTGATTTTTAATTCGCGTATGGCTTATAATAGTAATTTTATGGATGGAAATCATACACTTTCTGAATTTAATGTAAATCAGCTCCGATTCGAATTAAAAGGAAAAATTCATGACAAAGTTTATTTTAGATTTCGTAATAGATATACTAGAGAACCTGTACCAGGAAATTTGGATAATATTAGTAGATCAGTAGATCTCGCTTTTTTAAGAATCGATTTGTCTCCAAAAACCAAATTTTCTTTTGGTAAACTATGTGCTGATTGGGGAGGGTATGAGTTTGATTTTAATCCAATTGATATCTTAACTTATAATGATTTAATAGAAAATGCTGATAACTTTTTGGTAGGTGCTGGAATATCTCATGATATAGGTGATGGTAGAAATTCGATATCTTTCCAAGTGTTAAATTCCAGAACAAAAACGTTTGATGAGCAATATGGAAGCTCTGCACCACCAAGCATTAACCCTTCCGAATATCCCCTGGCTTTAGTTGCTAACTGGAGAGGAAGCTTTTTTGATGGTAAATTTGAAACTACCTATAGCTATAGTTATTTTAACGAAGCAAAAGGTTCTCATATGAATTATTTTGCATTGGGAAATAAATTTAAAGCAAAAAATTTTGTATTGTATTATGATTTTCAATATGATGACGAAGGTTTAGATCGTTTAGGAATTGTATCAAGTATAATTAGTAGTCAGTATCAATATGCCGCACAAAGCGCTCTTTATGTAGAAAATTGGGTGAGAGCGGAGTATTTAGTGTCTCCTAAAGTTAATTTGCTTTTAACCGTAATGAATAGTAATCATTCATGGAAAGACAATCCAGATCCAAATGGCAGCTCAAAATTGTCGACCAGTTATGGGCTTATTCCAACGGTTCAATACATGCCTTTCAAAGATATGAATATAAAGTTTTATGTAGCTTATACAGCTAGAAAATACAATTACACTAGTTATACTGAAAATGTATTTGGTGTCAAAGATTACACAACAGGTCTTTTAGGTTTTGGATTTATAGCTCCATTACTCGTTTTGTAATTAGTTATTTTAATCAAACAAAAAACCCATTCGCCGAGACGAATGGGTTTTTTTATAAGTAAGTAATTGTAAATTGAGTTTATATAACGTTTATTTTACTTTATTAAGTACTGCTTTGAAAGCTTCTGGGTGATTCATCGCTAAATCAGCAAGAACTTTACGGTTCAATTCGATTCCGTTAGCTTTTACTTTACCCATGAATTGAGAATATGACATTCCTTCCAATCTAGCTCCAGCGTTGATACGTTGAATCCATAATGCACGGAAATTTCTTTTATTCACTTTTCTGTCTCGGTAAGCGTAGCACATTGCTTTCTCTACCGCATTCTTCGCAACTGTCCAAACGTTTTTACGTCTACCAAAGAAACCTTTGGCTTGCTTCATTATTTTTTTTCTTCTTGCTCTTTTTGCAACTGAATTTACCGATCTTGGCATAATTTTATTGTTTTTTTGTAGCAGGCGTCCCGAATTTAATCAAGAGAACTTAAGGCCATACTCCAAGGTTATTGAAATTGTTTTTAACCTAAAGAATTATTAGATAATTCTTAATTGTTGTTTGATGCTTTTCATATCTGTTTTGTGAACTAGCGCTGAGTGAGTCAAAGCTAATTTACGTTTTTTAGATTTTTTAGTCAAGATGTGACTTTTAAAAGCATGCTTTCTTTTAATCTTTCCAGAACCAGTAACTTTGAAACGTTTCTTGGCGCTAGATTTGGTTTTCATTTTAGGCATTTTTTCCTAGTGTTTTAATTTATTATTACTTACTTATATCTTGGTCAGAAAGTTTAATTGCTTAATGGTTAAAAGTTAACTTGTAATTTTCAACTTTAAGACTTTCAACTTTAAGACTTATTTCTTTTTCTTAGGAGCAATAAACATAATCATTCTCTTCCCTTCAAGAACAGGCATTGCTTCTACTTTTCCGTATTCTTCTAAGTCAGTCGCTAATCTTAATAATAAGATTTGCCCTTGATCTTTGTAGATAATGGAACGCCCTTTAAAGAATACAAAAGCTTTTAATTTAGCTCCTTCTTTCAAGAATTTTTCAGCATTCTTTCTCTTGAATTCGTAATCATGCTCATCAGTTTGAGGACCAAATCGTATTTCTTTTACTACCACTTGAGTAGATTTGGCTTTCAGTACCTTATCACGTTTCTTTTGTTCGTAAACAAATTTCTTGTAATCCATGATTTTACAAACTGGCGGCTCTGCGTTTGGTGAAATCTCAACTAAATCCAATTCAAATTGGTCAGCTAATCTTAAAGCTTCTGCAAGTTTAAAAACTCCAGGCTCTATGTTTTCACCCACAAGTCTTACTTCTTGTACACCGCGAATAAAATTATTTATTCTGTGTGCATCCTTTTTTTCTACGCGAGGTTGGTAACCTCTGTTGCTTCTTATTGCTATGACTTTATAATTTAAGTTAAACTGTAAATACTTTTAATGTTTTTTTGATTTCCTCGTCAACAATCGAAGCAAATTCTTCTATTGTAACGCTGATATTGCCTTTTCCTTCTTGACCATGACGACGAATAGAAATGGTTCCGTTTTTCTCTTCCTCCTCACCTACAATCAGCATAAACGGGATCTTCTGCATCTCTGCATCTCTGATTTTCTTCCCTATCGTCTCACTTCTGTTGTCAATTAGGGCGCGAATTTCGTGATTTTCTAGCAGATTTAAAACTTTTTTAGCATAATTTTCATATTTCTCGCTCAAAGACAGTATAATTGCCTGTTCAGGCATTAACCAAAGCGGGAAATTTCCTGCTGTGTGTTCTAATAAAATAGCAATAAATCGTTCCATTGATCCAAATGGCGCTCTGTGAATCATTACAGGCCTATGTAATTCATTGTCAGATCCTTTATAAGTCAATTCAAAACGTTCTGGTAAATTGTAATCTACCTGAATTGTTCCTAATTGCCATTGTCTACCTAAAGCATCCTTTACCATGAAATCCAGTTTTGGACCATAGAAAGCAGCCTCTCCGTATTCTACAACAGTATTTAATCCTTTGTCTGCTGCAGCATTAATGATTGCGTTTTCTGCTTTTTCCCAATTCTCATCAGAACCAATATATTTATCTCTGTTCTCTTTGTCTCTTAATGAAATCTGAGCTGTAAAGTTTTCGAATCCTAATGAACCAAATACATAAAGCACCAAGTCGATTACTTTTTTAAATTCTTCATCCAATTGCTCTGGAGTACAAAATATATGAGCATCATCTTGAGTAAACCCGCGTACACGAGTTAGTCCATGTAATTCACCACTTTGCTCATATCTGTAAACTGTTCCAAATTCAGCGTAACGCTTTGGTAAATCTTTGTACGACCAAGGTCTTACATTGTAGATTTCACAGTGATGAGGGCAGTTCATAGGTTTCAATAGAAATTCCTCTCCTTCTGCAGGAGTGCTTATCGGTTGAAAACTATCTGCTCCGTATTTGGCATAATGTCCAGAAGTTACATATAATTCTTTCTGACCAATATGAGGGGTAACAACTTGCTCATACCCACCTTTTTTCTGTGCTTTTTTCAAAAATTGCTCTAATCGATCTCTCAAAGCGGCTCCTTTCGGTAACCATAATGGTAAACCTGCACCTACTTTTTGAGAAAAAGCAAATAATTCCAACTCTTTCCCTAGTTTTCTGTGATCACGACGTTTCGCTTCTTCCAGTAATTCCAAGTATTCAGTTAGATCTTTTTGTTTAGGGAATGAGGTTCCGTAAACGCGAGTCAATTGCTTGTTTTTCTCGTCACCTCTCCAATAAGCACCGGCAACACTCATTACTTTCATCGCTTTGATAATTCCTGTATTAGGAATATGTCCACCACGACATAAGTCAGTAAAAGTAGAGTGATCACAAAAAGTGATAGTTCCGTCTTCAAGATTAGAAATAAGTTCTGTTTTGTAAACATTGTCTTTGTACATTTCCAAAGCTTCTGCTTTAGTAACAGGTCGCATTTTAAATTCATGTTTTTCTCTTGAAATCTCAAGAACACGGTCTTCGATTTTTTTAAAGTCGGCTTCAGTGATCTTTTGATCTTCAAAGTCAACGTCATAGTAAAAACCATTAGAAATAGCAGGCCCGAGAGTTAGTTTAATTCCAGGATACATTTCTTCAAGAACTTGAGCCATAACGTGTGAAGTCGAATGCCAAAAAGCTTTCTTGCCATCAGCATCATTCCAAGTGTATAATGTAAGACTGCCGTCGGTCGTCAGTGGGGTTGATGTCTCAATAGTTGTACCATTAAAAGAAGCTGAAATCACATTTCTGGCAAATCCTTCACTGATGCTTTTTGCAACATCCATCGGAGTTACTCCGGGAGCAAACTCTCTAACTGACCCGTCGGGCAAAGTAATCTTAATCATTGTTTTTTATATTTTAAGATTGCAAATATAAAGTATTAGCAAAACACATACAATAGATATATAAGGTTTGTTCTATATATAAGTATAAAATCCAAATAGTAGTTGTAAAAGAAGGATTCTAATAATAAGGAGCTATTTCCCGCTATCCGCTGCAATCTTGTGGTCCGAACCCCGGACCACAAGTATTTTTGCTACTATCGGGGCTAGGGCATGGGGCTTTTATAAGAACAAAATGAAAAATCGGTATCTTTATATATAGGAGGAAAGATTCAGAAGGAAATTCATCCCATCCTTATCCTGTTCAACGGTTAATATCTCTAAATAAAGCACTAAAACTTTGAAGAACCTGAGGGGACAGTGTGATTCATATGTTGAAACCACTTCAATCAAGAAAACCTCGCCTCGTAAATGCCAACATACCAGAGGATTAAAAAATACTTTGAAAAAAGGTTAAAAAAGTCATTGTTTACACGAATAAAGGCGCTACTTTTGCACCCGCAACAGCGACTAAGTTCTTTATTATACTGACAAGCAGGGATGAAAAAAAAAGAAGATTTATTTTCAAAAAAAAGATTTCAAAAAGCTTGTGAGATTTAAAGAAGTAGTTTACTTTTGCACCCCGCAAAATGCGTAACGTTCCTTGAAATACTGCTAAGAAAACGAGAAGAAAACGAAAAATAAAATTTTCAAAA
>NZ_JAHWYN010000003.1 GCF_019351435.1 Flavobacterium taihuense | reverse complement strand
AAAAACCCATATAACCGTTCTGATTTAAAACGGTATATATGGGCTATAGCTAGATTAGGAGGCTGGAAAGGTTATCTTTCAGAGAGAAAACCTGGCATCACAACCTTTTGGATTGGTCTTCAAAAATTCGCCGCAATTATGCAAGGCTGGATGCTTTTTAGAGATGTGTCCAGACCGTAGCTGTAAAGGGTAGCTTTTTTTATACATTTAAATTCCACCGTAAATTCAAACAATAAAGAACTCTATTATTACAACTATATTTTTCAAATAGCATTTATAAATAGTACTTTTGCAAACTATTGATATAAAAATATGAGTTTTTTAAAAGAAATACAAAGACGACGCACTTTTGGGATTATTTCACATCCCGATGCTGGAAAGACAACACTAACCGAAAAATTACTTCTTTTTGGAGGAGCTATTCAAGAAGCTGGTGCCGTTAAAAATAATAAAATAAAAAAAGGGGCAACGAGCGATTTCATGGAGATTGAACGTCAGAGAGGAATCTCAGTTTCCACTTCTGTTTTAGCCTTTAATTACAAAGAAAAAAAGATAAACATTCTTGACACACCAGGTCACAAGGATTTTGCAGAAGACACTTTTAGAACATTAACAGCTGTAGACAGCGTAATTGTTGTTATTGATGTTGCCAAAGGGGTCGAAGAGCAAACCGAAAAACTGGTTGCCGTATGTAGAATGCGTAAAATCCCAATCATTGTTTTCATCAACAAATTAGACCGAGAAGGAAAAGATGCATTTGACTTGATGGACGAAGTGGAACAAAAACTTGGATTAACAGTTACTCCTCTAAGTTTTCCTATCGGGATGGGATATGACTTCCAAGGCATTTATAATCTTTGGGAACAAAACATCAACTTATTTAGCGGTGATAGTCGCAAAAACATTGAAGAAACAATCGCTTTCTCCGATGTACAAAGTCCTGAGCTGGAAAAAATAATTGGCCAAAAACCTGCCGACCGTTTGCGTGAAGAACTTGAATTAATAGACGAAGTATATCCTAAATTCGACCGACAAGATTATTTGGACGGAAAATTGCAACCAGTCTTTTTTGGATCTGCGTTAAATAATTTTGGAGTTAGAGAACTTCTTGATTGCTTCGTTGCAATCGCACCTTCTCCAAGACCAAAAGATTCCGAAACAAGGCTAGTAGACCCTAAAGAAGAAAAAATGTCTGGGTTTGTATTTAAAATCCATGCGAATATGGATCCAAAACACAGAGACAGATTAGCATTTATAAAAATTGTTTCTGGAACTTTTGAAAGAAACAAACCTTACTACCATGTTCGTCAAAAAAAGAACTTAAAATTCTCAAGCCCAAATGCTTTCTTTGCCGAAAAGAAAGAAATTGTAGATATTTCATATCCTGGAGATATCGTTGGCTTACACGATACCGGGAATTTCAAAATCGGAGACACTTTAACTGAAGGCGAAATCATGAGTTTCAAAGGAATTCCAAGTTTCTCTCCTGAACACTTTAGATACATTAACAATGCTGACCCAATGAAAGCCAAACAGTTAGACAAAGGTGTTGATCAATTGATGGATGAAGGAGTTGCGCAATTATTCACATTAGAGATGAACAATCGAAAAGTGATTGGAACTGTTGGAGCGTTACAATATGAAGTTATTCAATACCGTTTGGAGCACGAATATGGAGCAAAATGCACATACGAAAATTTCCCGGTACACAAAGCTTGTTGGGTAAAACCAGATGACCCTAAAAATGATGAATTCAAAGAATTCAAACGCATCAAACAGAAGTTTTTAGCAAAAGACAAATACAATCAGTTGGTATTCCTTGCAGATTCTGATTTCACTATTCAAATGACACAAAATAAATACCCAAGTGTAAAATTATTTTTTACTTCTGAATTTGATTAAATCAATTATTACAGAAACAAAAAAAGAGGGTGTCTAAAATAGACAACCTCTTTTTTATACATACAAATTAATTTTAACCTATAAATCTTAACAAGACTTAATATTTATCGTTTTTTTTAATAAAGTCTTCAATAGCAATCGATTAGGCTCCCTCCCCGAAGTTATTATACTTTTTTTAGAATATACCCCATCATCCATAAGAGTACTATTCACACCCTCTTTGGTTCCCATGAACCATAATATAAAATTCACATTCGAATTCAACACTCTTACAGGAACATTATCACTAACAATATCATTTCGATTAATTGCTATTTGCTGACAAGGGCCTTCAATATTAGTCTTTTGGGAAAACACAGTACTACTTAAGAAAAAAACAAAGAAAACCACAGTGAAAAATTGTAATCTTTTACTGTGGTTTTGATTTATCTGAATAATTATTTTCATAAATTTATCTTATAAATGATATGGCAAACATTTATAAGCAGCAAAACTAAGTCAATAGCCAAGCAAGAAAAAAAATAGTCGTTGAAATGTATATTTAGTCGTTGAAATGCAATATAACAACTGGAAAATAAGTAAAAAACTCAATTATCAATAATAAAAAAAAAGACTCCTATTCAGGAGTCTTTAATCTTTTTTAAAAAATTAGGCTTGTCCAGTGGGCCCAAAATTAAGAGGGATTTGAGCTTGTTCAACCTCTTTTATTTCTCCATGTGTTTGTTCAAAACGGTGAATATTTTCGCCTATGGCTTTGAGCAATCTTTTAGCATGTTGTGGAGTTAAAACAATTCTTGATTTCACTTTTGCTTTTGGAACACCTGGCATAATACATACAAAATCTAACACAAATTCAGATGAAGAATGATTAATTATAGCCAAATTTGAATAAATTCCTTCAGCTACTTTTTCATCTAATTCAATATTAATCTGTTCTTGCTGTTGTTTAGAATTGCTCATAAAATATATATTTTTTCAATACTCTCTCTCTACAAAAGTAGAGAGAGACATATTGTAAAAGAATTAATAAATGTATTCTTCTTTATTGGCCATCATATCATTATAATCTTCCCTAGAACCTACAATTGCATTGTCATATTCTCTCATACCGGTACCAGCTGGGATTCTATGTCCTACAATTACATTTTCTTTCAATCCTTCTAATAAATCAACTTTACCTGCAACAGCAGCTTCGTTTAATACTTTTGTTGTTTCTTGGAAAGAAGCAGCAGAAATAAATGATTTAGTTTGAAGAGAAGCTCTAGTAATACCTTGCAATACAGGTGTTGCAGTTGCTGTGATTACATCACGTGCAACAACAAGGTTTTTATCTGTACGTTTCAATAATGAATTCTCATCACGCAATTGACGTGGCGTTATGATTTGACCTGGTTTCAAAATACTTGAATCTCCAGCATCTTCTACCACTTTCATTCCATATAAATTATCATTTTGAACGATAAAATCTTTAGTATGAATCAATTGATCCTCTAAGAATAAAGTATCTCCTGGATCTTGAACTCTAACTTTACGCATCATTTGACGTATTACTACTTCAAAGTGCTTGTCGTTGATTTTTACCCCTTGAAGACGGTATACCTCTTGAATTTCATTTACCAAATACTGTTGAACAGCTGCAGGTCCTTGAATTCTCAAAATATCATCTGGAGTAATTGCACCATCGGACAAAGGAACACCAGCTCTTACGAAGTCATTTTCCTGAACTAAAATCTGACTTGATAATTTAACCAAGTATTTTCTAATATCACCAAATTTAGACTCAATAACGATTTCACGGTTACCTCTTTTAATTTTTCCAAAAGAAACAACACCATCAATCTCAGAAACTACAGCTGGGTTTGAAGGATTACGAGCCTCTAACAACTCTGTAATTCTTGGTAAACCTCCTGTAATATCCCCAGACTTAGATGAACGACGTGGAATTTTCACCAAAACTTTACCAGCTTTAATTTTCTCCCCGTTTTCAACCATCAAGTGAGCTCCAACCGGTAAGTTATAAGAACGGATTAACTCTCCTTCTTTACCGTAAACCAATAAAGTTGGTATTAATTTTTTATTTCTTGACTCAGAAATTACTTTTTCTTGGAAACCAGTTTGCTCATCAATCTCAACCATGAACGATTGTCCTTGCTCTAAATCTTCATAAGCAATTTTACCAGTAAACTCAGAAACAATAACTCCATTATATGGATCCCATTTACAAATCACATCTCCTTTGGCAACTGATTGACCATCACCAACAAAAATACTTGAACCGTAAGGAATATTATTGGTACTCAATAAAATACCCGTTTTTTCGTCAATTAATTTCAATTCTGTTGAACGAGAAACTACAATATCAACTGCGTTACCTTCGCTATCTTCACCTTTAACAGTTTTTAAATCTTCAATTTCTAGTTTACCAGCAAAACGAGTAATAATACTAGACTCTTCAGAAATACCCCCTGCAACCCCTCCAACGTGGAAAGTACGTAAAGTCAACTGTGTACCTGGTTCTCCAATAGATTGTGCAGCAATTACACCAACTGCCTCACCTCTTTGAGTCATTTTACCAGTAGCTAAGTTTCTACCATAACATTTAGCACAAATTCCTTTAGTAGCCTCACAAACTAATGGTGAACGTACTTCAACTTTCTCCACTGGAGAAGCTTCGATACCTTTCACTAATGCTTCTGTGATTTGCTGACCAGCATGAACTAATATTTCACTTGTTAAAGGATTAATTACGTCTTGCAATGCAACACGTCCTAAGATTCTTTCACCTAATGATTCAACAATTTCCTCATTTTTCTTCAAAGCAGAAACTTCAATACCTCTAAGAGTACCACAATCCTCAATATTAACAATAACATCTTGAGAAACGTCATGTAATCTTCTAGTTAAGTATCCAGCATCAGCCGTTTTCAAAGCCGTATCCGCAAGTCCTTTACGAGCACCGTGAGTAGAGATAAAGTACTCAAGGATTGAAAGACCTTCCTTAAAGTTAGAAAGAATCGGGTTTTCAATAATTTCACCACCACCAGCAGTCGATTTTTTAGGCTTAGCCATCAAACCACGCATACCAGTTAACTGACGAATTTGTTCTTTGGAACCCCTCGCTCCAGAATCAAGCATCATATACACAGAGTTGAAACCTTGTTGGTCTTCTCTAATGTTTTTCATTGCTAACTCTGTCAATTGAGCATTTGCTGAAGTCCATACGTCAATAACTTGGTTGTAACGCTCGTTATTGGTAATAAGACCCATGTTATAGTTTGCAGAGATACCTTCAACTTGCTCTCTGGCATCTGCAATCAATTTTGGTTTTTGTTCTGGGATTCTAATATCACCAAGAGAGAATGACAATCCTCCTTTGAATGCAAATTTATAACCCATATCTTTCATATTGTCCAAGAAAGCTGCTGTAGTAGGAACATCAGTCGAACTCAATACGTGTCCGATAATATCTCTCAAGTTTTTCTTAGTCAATACATCATTAATATATCCAGCTGCTTCCGGCACTACTTCATTAAATAATACACGTCCAGCAGTTGTTTGGATAATTTGATACACTAATTCTCCAGCTTCATTGAAATCTTTTGCTCTAATTTTCACACGAGCATTCAATTCTAATCTTCCTTCGTTCAATGCAATATTTACTTCTTCAGCAGAATAGAATGTAATTCCTTCTCCTAAAATTTTAAGTTCTGGTGTAGACAAACGCTCTTTGGTCATATAGTAAAGACCAAGTACCATGTCTTGAGAAGGTACCGTGATTGGCGCACCATTTGCAGGGTTCAAGATATTATGAGAAGCCAACATTAACAATTGTGCTTCCAAAATAGCCTCTGGTCCTAATGGTAAGTGAACCGCCATCTGATCCCCATCAAAATCCGCATTAAATGCAGTACAAACTAAAGGGTGCAATTGGATTGCTTTTCCTTCAATTAATTTTGGTTGGAAAGCTTGAATACCTAATCGGTGCAAAGTAGGAGCACGGTTCAATAATACTGGATGTCCTTTGATTACATTTTCAAGAATATCCCAAACAACTGGCTCTTTTTTGTCAATTATTTTCTTAGCAGATTTCACTGTTTTTACAATTCCTCTTTCTATCAATTTACGAATAACAAAAGGTTTGTATAATTCAGCTGCCATATCTTTTGGCAAACCACATTCGAACAATTTCAATTCAGGTCCAACAACAATTACCGAACGAGCAGAATAATCCACACGTTTTCCAAGTAAGTTTTGACGGAAACGTCCTTGCTTACCTTTTAAGGAATCCGATAATGATTTCAAAGGTCTGTTTGATTCTGTTTTTACTGCAGAAGCTTTACGAGTATTATCAAAAAGTGAATCTACAGATTCCTGCAACATACGTTTTTCGTTACGAAGGATTACTTCAGGAGCTTTAATCTCGATTAATCTTTTCAAACGGTTGTTACGGATGATTACACGACGGTATAAATCATTCAAATCTGAAGTTGCAAAACGACCTCCATCAAGAGGCACAAGAGGACGTAATTCTGGTGGAATTACTGGAATCACTTTCATGATCATCCATTCAGGACGATTTTCTCTGTTCAAAGTAGACTCACGGAAAGATTCTACAACTTGCAGCCTCTTTAACGCTTCAGTTTTACGTTGTTTAGATGTTTCGTTATTCGCTTTGTGTCTTAAATCATATGACAATTCGTCAAGATTAATACGAGCCAATAAATCCATAATACACTCTGCTCCCATTTTGGCAACAAATTTATTAGGATCAAAATCATCTAAATATTGATTATCTGCAGGAAGAGTATCTAAAATATTCAAATATTCTTCTTCTGTCAAGAAGTCTAATCTTTGTACCGATTCACCTTCTGCATTTTTAGCAATACCAGCTTGAATTACTACGTATCTTTCGTAGTAAATAATCATATCTAATTTCTTAGATGGAAGACCAAGAATATAACCAATTTTATTAGGAAGTGAACGGAAATACCAGATATGAGCAATTGGCACAACAAGGTTGATGTGTCCTACTCTGTCTCTACGTACTTTTTTCTCTGTAACTTCAACACCACAACGGTCACAGATGATCCCTTTGTAACGAATTCTTTTATATTTACCACAAGCACATTCAAAATCTTTGACAGGTCCAAAAATTCTTTCGCAGAAAAGACCGTCGCGCTCTGGTTTGTGAGTTCTGTAATTGATAGTTTCAGGTTTTAAAACCTCACCTCTTGACTCTTTCAATATTGATTCTGGCGAAGCCAATCCAATTGAAATTTTGTCAAACCTTTTTACAGGATTCTTATCTTTATTATTATTTCTATTATTCATCATAGTTTTTACTATTGATTTATTTGCAATTAAAAATTGATTTTACAGAGACGTAGCAGTGCTACGTTTCTACTCCTCGGATTACTTCTCTAAACTTCAAACAAATTTTGAAGTGCTAGTTATAAATTACTTAAAATTTATAAAAAATCGGAACGGTTTACGGGTCTAAATCCTAAAAACTCTTATAAATGAGTAATCAGTCTCGAAAAAATCGGACTGATTACTACTAAACTTTTATTTATTCTTCTAAACGAATATCAAGTCCAAGACCTTTCAATTCATGCATTAATACATTGAATGACTCAGGTAATCCTGGTTCTGGCATAGACTCTCCTTTTACGATTGCCTCGTAAGTTTTGGCTCTACCTATAACATCATCAGATTTAACAGTCAAGATTTCACGAAGAGTACTTGATGCTCCATAAGCTTCAAGTGCCCAAACCTCCATCTCTCCAAAACGCTGACCTCCAAATTGAGCTTTACCTCCAAGTGGTTGTTGTGTAATCAACGAGTATGGACCGATAGAACGTGCGTGCATCTTATCATCAACCATGTGACCTAATTTTAACATATAGATAACTCCTACGGTTGCAGCTTGATGGAAACGCTCTCCAGTACCACCATCGTAAAGATGTGTATGTCCAAAACGTGGTACTCCAGCTTCGTCAGTCAATTCATTGATTTGATCAAGAGTTGCTCCGTCAAAAATTGGTGTAGCAAATTTTCTACCCAAATTCATACCAGCCCAACCTAATACCGTTTCATAAATTTGTCCAATGTTCATACGTGAAGGTACCCCAAGTGGGTTCAACACGATATCAACTGGTGTTCCGTCTTCAAGGAAAGGCATATCTTCATGACGAACAATACGAGCTACAATACCTTTGTTACCGTGACGTCCCGCCATTTTATCCCCTACTTTCAACTTACGTTTTTTAGCAATATATACTTTAGCTAATTTCAAAATCCCTGATGGTAATTCATCCCCAACAGTAATTGTAAATTTCTCTCTACGTAGCGCACCTTGTAAGTCGTTCAATTTAATTTTATAGTTATGAATTAAATCATTAACCATTTTATTAGTCACATCATCAGCAACCCATTGACCTTTACTTAAGTGAGCAAAATCTTCAACAGCATAAAGCATTTTTTGAGTATATTTTTTACCTTTTGGTAAAACTTCTTCACCCAAATCATTCATTACACCTTGAGACGTTTTTCCGTTTACAATATTGAAAAGTTTCTCAATCAATTTATCTTTAAGCTCAACAAACTTAACTTCAAACTCCATTTCAAGTGCTCCCAAAGCATCCTTGTCTTGAGTACGTTTACGTTTGTCTTTTACTGCTCTTGCAAATAATTTTTTATCTAAAACCACACCGTGCAAAGAAGGAGAAGCTTTCAATGAAGCATCTTTTACATCACCCGCTTTATCCCCGAAGATTGCACGAAGCAATTTCTCTTCTGGAGTAGGATCTGATTCTCCTTTTGGAGTAATTTTACCGATAAGAATGTCACCAGGTTTAACCTCGGCACCAATTCTGATCATACCGTTTTCATCTAAATCTTTAGTAGCTTCTTCTGAAACGTTTGGTATGTCATTCGTTAACTCTTCATTACCTAATTTAGTATCTCTAACTTCTAATGAATAATCATCAACGTGAATAGAGGTAAAGATATCGTCACGAACCACTTTTTCAGAAATTACAATCGCATCCTCGAAGTTGTATCCTTTCCATGGCATAAATGCAACTTTAAGGTTTCTACCTAAAGCTAATTCACCATTTTGAGTAGCATATCCTTCAGATAATACTTGACCAGGAATCACTCTATCCCCTTTTCTTACGATAGGTTTAAGGTTGATACTTGTTCCTTGATTGGTTTTTCTAAATTTAATTAAATTGTATGTTTTATCATCTGATTCAAAACTTACCATTCTTTCTTCTTCAGAACGATCGTATTTGATAGTGATAATATTAGCATCAACGTATTCTACAACTCCATTTCCTTCAGCGTTAATTAAAACTCTAGAATCTGAAGCCACTTGACGCTCTAAACCAGTTCCAACGATTGGTGCTTCAGGACGAATTAATGGTACGGCCTGACGCATCATGTTAGATCCCATCAAGGCTCTATTCGCATCATCATGCTCCAAGAAAGGAATCAAAGATGCAGAAATCGAAGCAATTTGGTTTGGCGCAACGTCTGTATAATGTACTTGAGCAGGGTCAATTACAGGGAAATCACCTTCTTGACGCGCAATTACGTTTTCGGCAGTGATTTTACCTGTAGCATCCATTTTAATGTTTGCTTGAGCAATCAACATTCCTTCTTCTTCTTCAGCACTCAAGTATATTGGAGTAGACTCTAAATCTACAACTCCATTAGTTACTTTACGGTAAGGTGTTTCAATGAAACCCATTCCGTTTACTTTAGCATAAACTCCAAGAGATGAAATCAAACCAATGTTTGGTCCCTCAGGAGTTTCAATTGGACATAAACGTCCGTAGTGCGTATAGTGAACGTCACGAACCTCAAATCCAGCTCTTTCTCTCGAAAGTCCACCTGGTCCAAGTGCAGATAATCTTCTTTTGTGCGTAATCTCAGCTAATGGATTCGTTTGATCCATAAATTGAGACAACTGGTTTGTTCCAAAGAAAGAGTTGATAACAGATGATAATGTTTTAGCATTGATCAAATCTATTGGTGTAAACACCTCGTTATCTCTAACGTTCATACGCTCTCTGATGGTTCTAGCCATACGTGCTAAACCAACTCCGAATTGTTGAGACAATTGTTCTCCAACTGTTCTAACACGACGGTTTGATAAGTGATCAATATCATCAATCTCAGCTTTAGAGTTAATCAATTCGATCAAATATTTAACGATAGTAATGATATCTTCTTTGGTAAGCACTTGCTTTTCCATTGGAGTATCAAGACCAAGTTTTTTATTTATTCTATAACGACCTACTTCACCTAAGTTGTAACGTTGATCAGAGAAGAATAATTTATCTATAATACCACGAGCAGTTTCTTCATCAGGCGGTTCTGCGTTACGCAATTGTCTGTAGATATGCTCAACAGCTTCTTTTTCAGAGTTTGTTGGATCTTTTTGTAATGTATTATGAATGATAGAATAATCAACTAGATTATTATCTTCTTTATGCAACAAAATAGATTTAACGTTTGAATCAATGATTTCTTCCACATTATCTTTATCGATAATGGTATCTCTATCAAGGATTATTTCGTTACGTTCAATAGAAACAACTTCGCCGGTATCTTCATCAACGAAATCTTCATGCCATGTGTTCAAAACACGAGCAGCTAATTTTCTACCAATATATTTTTTAAGTCCTGTTTTAGAAACTTTAATTTCTTCAGCTAGGTCAAAAATCTCAAGGATATCCTTGTCTCTTTCGAAACCAATTGCTCGGAATAAAGTTGTAACAGGTAATTTCTTCTTTCTATCAATATAAGCATACATAACGCTATTGATATCTGTAGAAAATTCTATCCAAGATCCTTTAAAAGGGATAACTCTCGCAGAATATAATTTTGTTCCATTTGCATGGAATGACTGTCCAAAGAAAACACCAGGAGAACGGTGTAATTGTGAAACCACAACCCGCTCAGCTCCATTGATAACAAAAGTACCACTTGGTGTCATATAAGGTATTGTTCCAAGATATACATCTTGCACAATAGTTTCAAAATCTTCGTGTTCCGGATCGGTACAATATAGTTTCAACCTTGCTTTTAAAGGCACACTATAAGTAAGACCTCTTTCTATACATTCTTGAATAGTGTAACGTGGTGGATCTACAAAGTAATCTAGGAATTCCAATACAAAGTTATTTCTTGTATCTGTAATTGGAAAGTTTTCCATGAAGGTGTTGTATAACCCTTCGTCGCCTCTTTCGTCTGATTTAGTTTCTAATTGAAAAAAATCTTTAAACGATTTTACCTGAACATCTAGAAAATCTGGATAGTCAGGAATATTTTTTGTAGAGGCAAAATTCAATCTTTCAGTCTGATTTGTTATCATCAATGGACAAAATTTTGATTAAAAAAAAGTAGTTTTTTGTGCAAAAACACAATGTTTAATTGATACCTTTCTTTTTATAATCAATACATCTTTAAAAATGAATAGGTAAAATTCAGTTCAATTTTTTTTCTTCGTATTGATCAAAAACTTTTTCGTATTTTAAACTATTATTATAATAAAACTTGTTATAATTTTATTATACGAAAAATGGTTTAGGTCATTGAGTGACTAAACTCAAGACCTAAACCGAATTCTAAACTATGTAAGAGTTATTTTAACTCAACAACAGCTCCAGCTTCTTCTAAAGATTTTTTAAGACCTTCAGCCTCTTCTTTAGTTACACCTTCTTTAACGTTACTTGGAGCGCTATCAACTACATCTTTAGCTTCTTTCAAACCTAAACCTGTAAGTTCTTTAACCAATTTTACTACAGCTAATTTAGAAGCACCAGCTTCTTTCAATACAACTGTAAATTCTGTTTGAGCTTCTTCAGCAGCAGCTTCTCCACCACCTGAAACTACTACAGCTGCAGCAGCTGGTTCGATTCCGTACTCATCTTTTAATATTGTTGCTAATTCGTTAACTTCTTTTACAGTTAAATTAACTAATTGTTCTGCGAATTGTTTCAAATCTGCCATTTTTTCTATCGTTTTAAAATGATTTGTAAAAATATAATTTATTTATTGTGCGCTATTTTAAGTAATAAGGAAATAAAATTCCCTATTTTGAGTATTATGCTTCAACCTCTTCGCTACCTGCGAATTGATTTTGTAAAGCAGAAATAACTCTTTGAGCTGGTGATTGCAATAATCCAATGATTTCGCCGATAAGCTCTTCTTTAGATTTAATAGTAGCTAATGCTTCTAATTGGTTATCACCAATATAAATTTCAGAATTGATATAAGCTCCTTTTAATACAGGCTTATCCGATTTTTTTCTGAAATCTTTAATGATTTTTCCTGGTGCATTTGCAACATCCGCAATAAAGATTGCAGAATTTCCAGCCAATACAGTTGGTAAATCACCAAAATCTTTATCAGAAGCTTCCATTGCTTTTGCAAGCAAAGTATTTTTAACTACTTCTAATTTTATACCTGCTTTAAAGCAAGCTCTTCTCAAGTTTGAAGTAGTTTCTGCGTTCAGTCCAGAAATATCAGATACATAAACAATATTTGTACCAGCTAACTGCGCAGTTAAATCTTCAATCGCGATTGATTTTTCTTCTCTAGTCATACTAAAAATTATTAACTACCAATTATACTGCTTTAGGGTCCAATGCAATTGCAGGACTCATAGTGCTTGTAAGGTGAATACCTTTAATGTAGGTACCTTTAGCAGCAGTTGGTTTAAGTTTGATTAATGTTTGAATAATTTCGTGTGCATTGTCATAAATTTGCTCAGCTCCAAAAGAAACTTTACCAATTCCTGCATGTACAATACCAGTTTTATCAACTTTAAAGTCAATTTTACCAGCTTTTACCTCTGCAACAGCCTTTGCAACATCCATAGTTACAGTACCTGTTTTAGGGTTAGGCATTAAACCTCTAGGTCCTAAAATACGACCTAATGGACCTAATTTACCCATTACAGCAGGCATAGTGATGATAACATCAACATCTGTCCAACCGTCTTTAATTTTTTGTAAATAATCGTCAAGACCTACATAGTCTGCACCAGCTGCTAAAGCTTCCGCTTCTTTATCTGGAGTAACCAATGCTAATACTTTAACATCTTTACCTGTACCGTGAGGTAAAGTAACTACACCTCTCACCATTTGATTCGCTTTTCTTGGATCTACACCCAATCTAACAGCGATATCAACAGACTCATCAAATTTTGCAGAAGCAATAACTTTAATCAATGCAGCAGCATCTTTCAAAGAGTATAATTTGTTCTTTTCAATTTTTGAAGCAGCCTCTTTTTGCTTTTTTGTCAATTTTGCCATGTCTTTCTCTTAATTAAAAAGGAGAATCTCCTGATACAGTTATACCCATAGATCTAGCTGTTCCAGCAATCATGCTCATAGCAGATTCGATTGTGAATGCATTTAAATCTACCATTTTATCTTCAGCAATTGCTTTGATAACATCCCAAGTAACGCTAGCTACTTTTTTACGATTTGGTTCACCTGATCCGGACTTTAGCTTTGCAGCTTCCAATAACTGGACAGCCGCCGGAGGAGTTTTTACAACAAAATCAAATGATTTGTCTTTATACACAGTAATTTGTACTGGGCATATTTTGCCGGGTTTATCTTGTGTTCTAGCATTAAATTGCTTACAGAACTCCATGATGTTTACCCCAGCAGCTCCTAAAGCAGGTCCAACCGGTGGCGACGGGTTCGCAGCACCTCCCTTAACTTGTAGTTTAACTACCTTACTAATTTCTTTAGCCATTTTTAAAAAATTTAACACGACAATCATTGGAAGCGATTGCAGTGGATATTATAGATGTAACAAAAATTATACTTTTTCAACTTGCATAAAACTCAATTCCAAAGGTGTTTTTCTTCCGAAAATTTTCACCATTACCTCAAGTTTACGCTTTTCTTCATTTATTTTTTCAACCGTACCATTAAACCCATTAAAAGGACCATCGATCACTTTAATAGTTTCACCTAAATTGAAAGGAATAGAACGAGTATCTGTATTAACAGCCAACTCATCAACTTTACCTAGCATTCTATTTACCTCAGACATTCTTAATGGAACTGGCTCTCCGCCTTTAGTTTCCCCTAAGAATCCGATAACACTTGTAATAGACTTAATAATATGAGGAATTTCTCCAACTAAATTGGCTTCCAACATAACATATCCTGGAAAATAAACTTTATCTTTTGATAATTTTTTACCTTCTTTTACAGTAACTACTTTTTCAGTAGGCACAAGAACTTGCGAAACATAATCACTCATACCCAAACGAGCTATTTCCGTTTCGATATAAGCTTTTACTTTATTTTCTTGTCCGCTTACTGCACGAACGACATACCACTTTTTTATATTATTATCTGCCATTACAAAAAATTATGCTTTTATCCAGTTAAAAAACACAGCTAATGCTTTTGCAAATACCTCATCTACTCCCCATGTTGCTAAAGCGAATACCACTGAAAATACAGCAACAACGATCGTAAGACGTTGCACTTCAGCCCAAGCTGGCCAAGTTACATTTGATTTTAATTCTTCAAATGATTCTGATATGTAATTAACAACTTTTGTCATAGTGATTAGTTTATTTTGCACGGGCGGAGGGATTCGAACCCCCATCAACGGTTTTGGAGACCGCTATTCTACCCTTGAACTACGCCCGTAGTTAATAAAAACCAGTGTCGTCAAAACGACACTGGTTTTGGTATTTATATAGTATTAAGCTACAATTTCAGTTACCTGACCTGCACCTACAGTTCTACCACCTTCACGGATAGCAAAACGTAAACCTACGCTCATTGCGATTGGGCTTAACAAAGTAACATTGATTGTTAAGTTGTCTCCTGGCATTACCATCTCTACACCTTCTGGTAAAGTAATAACTCCTGTTACGTCAGTTGTACGTACGTAGAACTGTGGACGGTAGTTATTATGGAATGGAGTGTGACGTCCTCCTTCTTCTTTTTTCAAGATATAAACCTCAGCTTTGAAAGTAGCGTGTGGTTTTACTGATCCTGGCTTAATGATAACCATTCCTCTTTTGATAGATTCTTTATCAATACCTCTCAACAACAAACCTACGTTATCTCCTGCTTCACCTCTATCAAGGATTTTACGGAACATCTCAACTCCTGTAATAGTAGAAGTTAATTTTTCAGCTCCCATACCAATGATTTCAACAGCATCTCCTGTATTAGCAATACCAGTTTCGATACGACCTGTAGCAACAGTTCCACGACCTGTAATTGTAAATACATCTTCAACTGGCATTAAGAATGGCTTTTCAGTATCACGTACTGGCTCTTCAATCCAGCTATCAACAGCTTCCATCAATTCAAGAATTTTTGGTACCCAAGCCGGATCATTATTCAATCCTCCAAGAGCAGACCCTTGAATAACTGGACAATTATCTCCATCATATTCATAGAAAGACAATAAGTCTCTGATTTCCATTTCAACTAATTCCAATAATTCAGCATCATCAACCATATCCACTTTATTCATGAATACTACCATTCTAGGAATACCTACTTGACGACCTAAAAGGATGTGCTCACGTGTTTGTGGCATTGGTCCATCAGTTGCAGCTACAACAAGGATAGCACCGTCCATTTGAGCAGCACCAGTAACCATGTTTTTTACGTAATCCGCGTGACCAGGACAGTCAACGTGTGCGTAGTGACGGTTAGCAGTTTCATACTCAACGTGTGATGTATTAATTGTAATACCTCTTTCTTTTTCTTCAGGAGCATTATCAATTTGATCAAATGATTTTGCTTGACAGTAACCAGCATCAGATAACACTTTTGTGATTGCTGCTGTTAAAGTAGTTTTACCGTGATCTACGTGTCCGATCGTACCAATATTTAAGTGTGGTTTCGAACGGTTAAAGGTTTCTTTTGCCATTTTACTTAATTTTTAATCTAGTTTATATATTTATTTCAATTTCCTACTTACTTGAGCCAACTACGGGAATTGAACCCGTGACCTCTTCCTTACCAAGGAAGCACTCTACCTCTGAGCTAAGTCGGCAGAATCCTTGATTAAAGAGATTAGATTTCTAATTTTAGATTTTTCAATCTACAATCTTAAACCTTCAATCTAAAATTAATTCTTGTGGGGAGAGCAGGATTCGAACCTGCGAAGTTCACACAGCAGATTTACAGTCTGCCCTCGTTGGCCGCTTGAGTATCTCCCCAACTTTTTTTATTAAAACTTTCGCCTTTTGAGCCGGCGGAGGGACTCGAACCCACGACCTGCTGATTACAAATCAGCTGCTCTAGCCAACTGAGCTACGCTGGCAATATCAATAAAAAAAGTCCGCTATTTCTAACGGACTGCAAATGTAGAGATTTTATCTTTTAATCAAAACATTTTTTGAAAAAAATTTTAATTAAATATGTGTTCTTAACTTTTCTTTACGCTTTACCAGTAATCGCTCTAGAGATTCCGCTGCTTGTTCGACTGCTTCCTCGAAGGATTTGCACTGTTTTTTAACCAAAAAATCATCTCCCGGAACATTAATCTTTATTTCGACAATTTTATTTTCCTTTTCACTTGTCTTTTCTACTTTCATAAAAACATCCGAAGAGACTACTCTGTCATAATATTTTTCCAATTTATCCATTCTCTCTTGAACGAAATCCACTAGTTTTTTGTCAACAGTAAAGTTAACTGCATGAACATTTACCTTCATAATCAATCTTTTTAATGGTTAAACATTTCAGAATTATTTTTTATTTCTAGGATGCGCCTCTTGATATACTTTTTTGAGTTCAGACAAACTGCTATGTGTATACACCTGTGTAGAAGCCAAACTCGAATGTCCCAACAATTCTTTAACTGAATTTAAATCAGCTCCGTTATTTAATAAGTGAGTCGCAAACGTATGTCTTAATATATGAGGACTTTTTTTTACCTTCTCGGAGACAGCACTAAAGTATGAATTTATTAAACGATACACAAAAGAATCACTCAATTTTAACCCTTTTTTTGTTAGAAATAAATAATCCCCATCCACTATTGTTCCCAATAAGGAACGCTCCTTAATATACAACAATAACTGCTCCATTACTATAGGCAAAATTGGAAGAATGCGTTCTTTATTTCTTTTTCCCAAGACTTTCAAAGTGTTATTTACCAAATTAACATTTGAACATTTTATATGAATCAGCTCTGTCCTTCGTATTCCCGAAGTATAAAACAACTCCACTATGAGCTTATCTCTCACTTCTTGAAATCCTTCAGAATGTAAATTTTGAGACAACGCATCGACTAACTCTTTCTCCGAAAAAGGTATTTGAAGTTTTTTTTCTGTCTTTAAAGCCTTATGCTTCAACAACGGATTAATTTGAATTTGCTTTATTTTTAAAAGAAATCTATAAAAAGCTTTTAAGGAAGCTATCTTTCTATTTACTGTACTATTTGATACACCATCTTCTACAAGCGAAACAATCCAACTTCTAATTTGATTGTAATTTACCTGTTCGATAGCATCTTGTTCAAAACACTGCTTATTAAATGACTCAAAGTAAGTTATATCATTTAAATAAGCATTTATGGTATGTGGAGAATATTTTTTTTCAAATTGCAGATAATCTCTAAATGCATCTTTATTATTTGTAGCCATAAAAAAAACCGTTAGCATCAAAGTTAAGAAACTTTAATTACTAACGGTAATTTATTTTAAAATGCAGTGATGTATTAGATGTTCTCGATACTATCTCTCATATTTTGAATATAAGCTGCTTTTTGGAATTTCATTCTATTGATAACTGATGGCTTTATAAAAGCAGTACGTGCTCTTAATTGTCTTACAGTTCCAGTTTTATCGAATTTTCTTTTGTAGCGCTTAAGTGCTCTATCGATATTTTCTCCGTCTTTAATTGGTATAATTAACATAATTTTATCACCCCCTTTCGTTAAGTGCGCAAAAGTAAACATTATTTTGTATTTGAAGCAATTTATTTTTATTTTTTTTTGAAATAATTTACACCTTCAACCAAGATAGAAACCTATACTATGACGACCAAAAATCTATTTCAACAAATTTCTGGAAATTACAAGTTTTTGAATTTCGGTAGTTCCTTCCCCAATGGTACATAATTTTGAATCTCTATAGAATTTTTCTACTGGATAATCTTTGGTGTACCCATAACCTCCATGTATTTGAACCGCATCATTGGCTACTTTGACACAAACCTCTGATGAGTACATTTTAGCCATTGCTCCCAATGTAGTTACGGGTCTGTGTTTTTCTTTAAGGAAAGCCGCTTTGTGCAATAACAATTCGGATGCTTCGATTTCCGTAGCCATATCGGCTAATTTAAAAGAGATTCCCTGAAACTCACAAATAGGCTGTCCAAACTGATGTCTTTCCTGCGAATATTTCAAGGCAGCTTCATAGGCACCTTTTGCAATACCTAATGACAATGCTCCGATGGAAATTCTTCCGCCATCAAGAATTTTCATGGCTTGAATAAATCCTTGCCCAACTTCGCCTAATCTATTGGCATCTGGAATACGGCAATTGTCGAAAATCAATTCGGCCGTTTCGCTTGCTCGCATTCCTAATTTATTTTCTTTTTTTCCTGATGTAAATCCAGGCATCCCTTTTTCGAAAACAAAAGCCGTCATTCCTTTTGAATCACCTTTTTCACCTGTACGTACAATTACCACCGCAACATCACCTGAAATGGCGTGAGTAATAAAGTTTTTGGCTCCATTCACTACCCAAAAATCACCGTCACGTACCGCAGTTGTATTCATTCCGCCTGCATCGGATCCTGTATTGTGTTCCGTCAAGCCCCAAGCACCAATATGTTCGGCGGTTGCTAGTTTCGGAATCCATTTTTTCTTTTGCTCTTCGTTTCCAAAAGTAAGAATATGATTGGTACATAGTGAATTGTGTGCCGCAACAGACAATCCTATAGAAGGATCGACTTTTGAAATCTCTTCAACTACTGTAATGTATTCGTGATAACCCAATCCTGAGCCTCCTAATTCAGTTGGAACCAGAACTCCCATGAATCCCATTTCACCTAGTTTTTTGAAAAGTGGAATTGGAAAAGTTTGAGCTTCATCCCACTCCATTATAAAAGGTCTTATATTTTTTTCGGCAAAATCCCTTATAGATTGCGCTATCAAAGATTGTGTTTCGTTGTAATCAAAATTCATCATAAATGTCTTTTATATTAAAAGTCCAAATATAAGGCAATAAAATTTGCTTTTTCAACAGGAAAGCTGTTAATTTTTATCAAATCCTCAATATTTTTAAAATCGCCATTCATACTTCTATATTTTACAATTTGTCTTGCTAGGTCGTATTTGAAATAAAAAAACTGAGAAAGCTCCTTTATAGACGCATTATTGACATCAATTTTATTCAAATTTGGAAGTTTTGCTATCTTAAAATGAGTATTTAAATTCAGAATTACTTCTGGAGACAAACCCCAAACATCTTTAAGCTGCTCCATAGAGACAAATCCTCCTAATTTTTCTTTTTGAGTTAAAATCCTAAGTGAAATCGCTTCTCCTATTCCATTTATTTTAATTAAATCTTCTTTCGTGGCTTGATTAATATCGATTAAAGCTATTTTCTCTTTTTTTGCGAAAGCCGAATTCTGATCATATTTATACTCCTTGAACTTTTTTTTATTATTCACCCAATCAGGGAATTTAAAAAATGGAGAAATTACATTCAATAATGAATCTGATACTTTTGTTACGTCTTGAAACTCTTTGGCAGAATTAACAAACTTATTCTCTTTTCTAAAAGCGAGAAGTCGATCAATTTCCTGAATAGACATCCCGAGTTTGTATCCTTTATAATCCGAAATAAAATTGGGATTGAAAGGGAAGATTTTAGGTTTATAATTTTGACGCTGCAATTTTTCAGCATCTATTTCCGATTGAAATGTCAGCCATTTTTGCTTCTCAGGATATTCTTTTTCAGTTTCATTAAAATCAACAAAAAAATAAATCAATTGAAGAACAATTATAATCCCAAACAAGACAACAATTCCTGCTCGCTGCTCACGTGAAAATTTAAAATAATCTTTGATCGTATTGAAAGTCATAGGCAAAATTGCATGCTTTTGAGTAAAACATTTGAAATCTAAAAATATAAAAATTATTTACAAACAAATCCTTTTATAAGAAAAATATTAAATCATTTCGTTATCCAAATAAATCAAAACCTTCTCTTACTATTTTTTTGCTAGATAAAAAAACAGAATTCAACATTAAATTGTTAGTTAAGTGAAATTATAATTTTTATTTTTTATAAAAAACAATACATTTGGCGCTTAATAACATTTAAACCATAAAAACCATGTCTATTTGGAAAAGAAAACCATTAGCTCTACTATTAGCGGAGGCTGCGGACTCTGAAAAAGGATTAAAAAGAACGCTAACTGCCTGGTCTTTAATCGCATTAGGAATCGGTGCAATTATCGGTGCTGGATTATTCGTTAGAACAGCAACCGCTGCCGCCCAAAGTGCTGGACCATCTGTAACAATCGCATTTATTGTTGCCGCTGTTGGTTGTGCATTAGCGGGATTGTGTTATGCTGAGCTTTCTTCTTCTATTCCTATTTCCGGAAGCGCCTATACTTACACTTATGCTACTATGGGTGAATTTTTAGCTTGGATTATTGGTTGGGATTTAATTCTTGAATATGCAGTAGGTGCCGCAACAGTAGGTATTGCCTGGAGTGAATATTTAAACAACTTACTCACAAATGTGCTACACATAGATCCTATACCATTTGCACTATGTCACTCACCATTTCAAACATCAGCAACTGGCGAACATGGAATGATCAATTTACCTGCTCTGTTTATTGTAGCCGTTATCAGTTTATTATTGATAAAAGGAATACATGAGTCAGCAGTGGTAAATTCTATCATTGTTGTTGTTAAAGTTTTAATCGTAATACTAATTATTGTATTGGGGTGGCATTTCATTAATCCATCAAATCATACACCTTACATTCCCCCAACAGATGTTTTTGTTGATGAACACGGAGTAGGACATGCTTATGGAGGAATAATGGGAATATTAGGTGCTGCAGGTACTGTTTTTTTTGCATTCATCGGATTTGATGCTGTGAGTACTGCCGCACAAGAAACTATCAATCCTAAAAAGAATATGCCAATTGGTATTCTAGGATCTTTAGCAGTATGTACCGTTTTATATATTCTTTTTGGACATGTATTAACAGGTCTGGAACCAGTAGAATTCTTCAGAACAAGTGGAAAAGAAGCATCTGTTGCCAATGCAATTATACATGCTATGGGAGAGAGCTACAACTGGCTTGCACAGTTTGTCACTATTGCCATTTTAGCAGGATTTTCATCTGTTATTTTAGTAATGTTATTAGGACAATCAAGAGTTTTTTATTCTATGGGTAAAGATGGTTTACTACCAAAAGCATTTAGTGATTTACATTCAAAATACAAAACTCCATACAAAGCAAATCTTGCTATCTTGGTAATAGTTGGAGCTTTTGCTGCTTTTATTCCAGGTGATATTGTAGGAGACATGACCAGTATTGGTACTTTATTCGCTTTTGTTCTTGTATGTATTTCTGTAATTATCTTAAGAAAAAAGGAGCCAAATATGGTTCGAGAATTTAAAACTCCTCTAGTTCCTTTCGTACCTCTTTTAGGTGTATTTGTATGTTGCGCTATGATGTATGGCCTAGGTTGGACAAACTGGTTGAGACTTTTTGTCTGGATGGCTTTAGGTATTGTTTTCTATTTTGCATATGGCAAGAAAAACAGTGTATTGAACAAACCAAAAGAATAATTTCAATTCAACATAAAAAAAAAGGGATTTTAAAGCTTAACCACTTTAAAATTCCCTTTTTTTTATAATTTATATTTATTCTACAAATCAAAAACGGAAGTCCGCTTGGCTCTTACTAAATCCTTGAGCCGAATCCAGAAAGCCAATGTAAGATAAACACCAAATCCTAACCCCGCAGTTACAAACGAAATGTAGATAAAAAACAGTCTGACACTTGTCACACGCATACCCAATTTATCGGCCAAGCGAGAAGACACATGAAAACCATATTTTTCTAAAAAGAATTTCAAATGTATTACTGCTCGCATTTATTTCAGTTATGAGTTATGAGCAAAATTACAGAAACTTTTGATATCATCAATTATTAGACAAAAAAGTTCTTCAATAAATACCCTTTACGATTATTTCTTGGTCCTTAATTGTTCTTCAGTAATTCCATTCCAATCGCACAATGCAAACATTTATTCCTATTACAGTACTCATTTTTGAGCTGCAATAATGATTGAGTTTCAAATGCATTTTTAGCTTTTAATCCAAATGAACTAAATTTATCTACAATAGAATTCCTTTCAGGATCAACCTCGTTTAAAATAGCTACCAAATCCTCCGAAACTTCCTTTCCTTGACTTTTAGCATAGGCAAATTGAAGTGGAATAATCGTATTCAAAACAATCAAATCCATGAAAGATTTGCTCAAAGATTTCTTTTTCTTAGGACTTTCTTTATCAAATTGATAATGAGTTTTCCAATATGGAGCAACAGAAACATCAAAGATTTCATAAATAACCTTAACAGAATTCAAGTCACTTATCTTCGAAAATAGATTTTGTTGTTTGTGGTATAAATTGGCTAATTGGGAAAGTCGAATCGTGGGAAAATTATCAGGACGGTGTTTAAAAAACTGAACAGGTTCGACAAAGATTTTCCTAATTTGGTATTTATGAAGCAAATAAAAGTATCTAAATTTTAAATCTTTGAAATATTCATCCTCTTTCTCTGCATCCAATAATCCAGCAGAACCAAAAAGTAATGCTTCGAGATTCTCTACTTCAAAACATTCTTTACGAATCACAGAAAACGGAATAGATTGGGCTATTTTAAGAAATATTTCCCCGTTGGTATTCAAACCAAAATTCTTAGCCAAAAGACAAAACAAAACTGCTTCCCAATCATTATTAGTTGATTCTAACAACTCCAAAATAGGTTTTGCTTTCCTTTCCAAACGTTCAAAAAACAAACGCTCCTGCCAATTGATTAATGTAAATTGAGGAATTTCCTTTATTTGCTTTTCGCAAAAAATCCAAGATTTGGGAGTCAGCAACTTTTGATAATTGTTAACCGTTGCAGTACTAACATAATTTTTGAGCTCGAGAACAGGAATCTCGGTATTATTACTTCTGTAGATTTCGGAGTCGTGTTCCCAAACCACATGCAGAATCACATTTTCATAACCCGCATCTTTCTCATGATGGTGTATATACCAATCGGATGATTTAACATGAATTTCTACATTACCAGCCCACTTTTGATTTCCAATAGTAATTTGTGCATTGAAAAAATCCGGACCCGCCAATTCTAAATACTGTCCCACATTACTGATTGTGACTTCCTCTTTGTTACACGTTTTTAAATTTAATGTATCGAACTTTTTAAACTTCCAAAGGTAATGGAGAAAATCTTCTTTCATGTCTTTTTTAGATATTAGATGAAAAGATGAGAGATAATAGACTCATCCTAAAAGACTAAAGTACTAAAAAAAACAAACAACTTAACTTACAAAATTAAAAAAGGCAGATAATTCTACAATATCAAAAATCGAACTTATGCTAAAACTAATTATATCTTGTTATAGATTGAAATTATTTCAATAAATACAATTTAGCACAAGCTCTCGCATCTGACAAGGCTTCGTGATGATTCAGTTGAATTTTCATGGCTCTACAACAATCACTTAAAGTTGTCGGCTTTAACCCTTTCGATTTATATATTTTCACGGTGCATTCCCAACGAGAACCAATATTCAAATCCTCGTAGTCCAAACCATAAAGCGACATTGATTTAGACAAAACATTACGATCAAAGCTTTCATTATGTGCTACAACTACTCTGTTTTGCAATCTTTTTTGAATTTCAGGAAATACTTCTATAAACGTTTTGGCATTTGCGGTGTCTCTAGGATAAATTCCATGTACACGTATTGTGAAGGGATTGTATTCATTATTTGGCGGTTTGATTAAAGTCACAAACTCATCTACAATAACACCATTTTCAACGGTAACAATTCCAACGGAACAGGGATGATATGCCGTTGCAGTTTCAAAATCTATTGCGGTAAAGTTCAATTTGATTAATGATTTTAAATTCCTGATTATAAAAACAATTGGGTTTTTATGAAAATCACAAAACCCCAATCAAATAATTCTATTTCATAGACCCAATGATATCATATTTGGTAATGATATGGTGGTTTCCATTTCCTAAATCGACCAATACAGCCGCATTCTCTTTGGTAAACAATTTATAAAGTTCATCTATTGAAGTACCTAATTTTACAATCGGAAAAGGTTTCCCCATTACTTCTTTGATCGGTTTGTCAGCTACATTTTTATCGGCCACATAGCTTTGAAACAAATCACTTTCATCAACAGAACCTACAAAACCATTCACATCTATAACTGGAATTTGTGAAATTTTATATTTACGCATTCTTTCGATAGCGTGTGAAACCAATTCTTCGGTACGAACAATAACTAATGGCTTATCGATATGATCTTTGATCACATCTTCAGCTTTGGTCACATCATCTTCCAAGAATCCTCTTTCTCGCATCCAGTCATCATTGAACATTTTGCCCACATAACGACTTCCCGAATCATGAAACAAAACGACAACTACATCTTCTGGTTTGAAATGCTCTTTGAGTTGCAACAACCCTTTAATGGCAGCACCAGCTGAATTACCGACAAATATTCCTTCTTCAAGGGCTATTTTTCTAGTATAAACAGCAGCGTCTTTATCAGTTACTTTGGTAAATCCATCAATAAGTGAGAAGTCTACATTCTTTGGTAATATATCTTCGCCAATTCCTTCGGTAATATAGGAATAGATTTCATTTTCGTCAAAAATACCCGTTTCATGGTATTTTTTAAAGACAGAACCATAAGTATCAATTCCCCAGATTTTGATGTTTGGGTTTTTCTCTTTCAAGAATTTACCAACTCCCGAAATTGTCCCTCCTGTTCCTACTCCAACCACAAAATGAGTTATTTTCCCTTCAGTTTGTTTCCAAATTTCAGGTCCTGTTTGCTCATAATGTGCTAACGAATTTGATAAATTATCGTATTGATTTACATACCACGAGTTTGGTGTTTCTTCGGCCAATCTTTTGGAAACCGAATAATACGAACGAGGATCTGTTGGCTCCACATCGGTAGGACAAACCACTACTTTGGCACCTACTGCACGAAGAATATCCATTTTCTCTTTAGATTGCTTATCGGATATTACACAAATTAGTTTGTATCCTTTGATAATGGCAACCAGTGCCAATCCCATTCCTGTATTCCCTGAAGTGCCTTCAATTATGGTTCCACCTGGTTGCAAGCGCCCATCGGCTTCGGCATCTTCTATCATTTTTACAGCCATACGGTCTTTCACCGAATTACCTGGATTGAAAGTCTCTACTTTGGCCAAAACCAAAGCATCCACTTCTGCCGTTATTTTATTGAGCTTTACTAATGGGGTATTCCCAATAGTGCCTAATATATTTTCAGAGTATTCCATTTTGTCTTTTTTTTGGGATTATTTTCCAAATTACTCTTCGCATGCATCATTTGTATGCAAAAGTAAAATTAGTCATTCTTAAATTTTAAAGGACCAAGTTCTAAATTAATTGAAGAAATTCCAAACTAATCCGAAACGAATTAAGAAATCACGATACGGATAATCGGGTGCTGAAAAGTAATTGTTTTTTGAAAACAATGAATTGAAATGTTCCGCTTTTAAATAAACTCGAGTACGTTGAATTCTGGCATTTATAAAAAAATCAAGAAGCGGATAATTTCCAATCGTAGTTTGATTTTGGGTAAAAAACTCTCCAATCAAAGGATTGTAATTATCACTTTTATAACTTGTGAAATAATTCAACTCCACCCCTGTTTGGAAAAATAATTTTTTATCAAACATATAATCCGAGAAATAAAACGTGTTTCTAGTTACAAATTCCGGAACGTTCAAAATAGCCTCCGATTGATCCACTTTTTGGAACAACAAAGTATTATCTAATGCCCATTTGCCAAACACAAACTCTTTACCAACCTTAAGCGATGCATAATTAATTGCCTTACCATATTGAGCTGGTGCCACAATTTGCATGCTTTCTATTCTTTCATCATCTGTTGTAACATCAGCAAAATACAAATGATCGTTTATAGAATTCAACAGTAAAGATAGAGATACCCATTTAGTATCTGCATTGACACTGATAGCATTTATTTTTTCATTCACAAAATCATTCGACCAATTGTATTTTGTATAACTACTTTGATACAAATTATAATTATTATTTGGCAATTTATTCATGTTTTGATATCGAAATGAGATTTGATTCTCATCATTAATATCGTAGACCGCCGATACATCAAGGTTTGATAAATTTTGATCCGTTAGTGATTTTGAATATGAAAACTTTCCCTTCCATTTGTCCTTACGATAATTGTACTGCCCGCCCACAGTGTTTATGGTTTGGCTCAGCAAATTGGGAACGGTTTCTGTATCCAAATACAAAATATTGTTGTAGTAATAATTAGAGCGTAAATCATCTGCAAAAAAAGTAAAAGCGCCCAAAGTCGTGTTCTCATACACCAACCCCACTTTATTGTACATTTTATTGTATTTCGTCTCATCATTTAAACCACCTGTCACAAAAGATTCCCCATATCGAAATACTTGCTTTCCACCAACTATAGAAGGTATTGTTTGCTGGGTAAAATCAAAGTAAATATCTTCATAGTTAAATTGCTCGGTAACATATAAATTATTCCCGCCTTTTTTCGGGTTTATCCTAAAAGTTTGGTCAACAAAAAAACGTTTGCCTTTTAATACAGATTTAGCATCTTCAAAATAAACCCCCAATCGGGCTCTATTATCAAAAGAAGGATCACCATTTTCAAAATCAATTACATTACTGATACCTCCATTTTCCTCATTCTGAATTTTCTGAGCTACATAATGTGCATTGGCTACATAACGTCCATCTTTGGTGTTATAACTGGTAGTGAATCTAAAATTACCTGTTCTAGCTTCATGATTGATGTACCTACCTTCAGAGCGCAACGCTCTATAAGCGATAGAGAAATTAAGTCTTGGAGATGTATTTATCGCAAAATAGGAATCAGCCGATTGCCCCCTTTGTATCGTCGTTTTAAAATACAACTCGGTTACAGGACTTGCAACATTGGCATATTTAATCTCTTCGGCTTTGCTAAAATTAAATTGTTTTGCTGTAAAACCAAATCCAGGATAAGGCGAAAAACCATTCATCCCGTATTGCAGTGTATTATATGTTTGTCCCTCATTGGTAAAACTTAAAAGTCCAAAATTATCTTTTCGCAAATAATTAAAACCGTGTTCCTTTCTAATCGACTGTGTCGTATCAATATATGTAGTATCCCTTTCCAAAGAAATAAACTGATACAGATCTATAGTTGCCTCTGGCGCTTTTTTCTTCTTTATCGAATCCGAAGAATTGTATTTGCTGTTATAATCAATTTCTTTAGCACTATTAACTTGAGAAAACAGGAGTATTGGGAAGGCTAAACAAAATAACGAAAAGAAAATTCTCATTTGAAAAGGTTATAATTAGGCAATTATTTTACTGATATACCGAGCAAAGGTAAAGGATAAAAACGTATAAATAAAAAAACACTCCAATTTATAGAACAAACAACAAAACATAATTTAGTTACAAACCACAACTTATCTGTTCCAAATAATCAGGACGAGCCACCAGTAGAAAAAGGGGCTAACTCACAGTACCGTCGATTCGCCCCTTTTCCTACTGCTGTCGGGCTATACGCGCTACTTTGGTAGCTTGCTGCTATCCCTCTCGCGCTCGCAACAACATAATACAATCCCCACATCTTTTATTTTTCCGAAATCAATTTGTCACTCAAAAAAGAAAATCAAGAAAAAATCACAATATTTGCCACACGAAAATATTTCAATATGCTTCTTAATAATTTCTCCTCTTTCCAGCTCGAAACAGGCACCGATGAAGCGGGACGCGGTTGTCTTGCCGGCCCTGTTACCGCTGCAGCCGTAATTCTGCCAATTGATTTTAAAAATACAATCCTAAACGATAGCAAGCAACTGTCCGAAAAGGCGAGAGAAAAACTAAGACCAATAATCGAAGAACACGCCATTACATTCGCCGTAACCCATTTGCATCCGAATGAAATTGACGAAATCAATATCCTAAACGCTTCGATGAAAGGAATGCAGGAATGCATCTTGAAATTAACCCAAACTCCACAATTTATTATTGTTGACGGCAATAGAGCATTAAATGCCAAATTAGGTTTAAAAAATACTTTTGGAAAACAATTCTCTAAAGCTGAAATCGAATTATTAAAATCAATCCCAAATCAAAGCATCATAAAAGGAGATTCGAAATATTTAAGTATTGCTGCCGCATCAATATTAGCAAAAACGTATCGTGATGAATATATGGATAAAATTCACGAAGAATTCCCAATGTACAATTGGAAAAAAAACAAAGGCTATCCCACACAAGAACACCGCGACGCTATCCGAAAATATGGCACCACAAAATACCACAGAATGAGTTTTAAGTTGTTGCCAGAGCAACTAAAATTAGATATTTAGAATAATCAAACTATCGAACAACCGTGCATTCAAATAAATCAGAGAAATGTTTTAAGATTTTTTCTTTGACTTCTTGTTCATCCACTTTTTCTACACCAAGTTCTACATGAAGAGAAGTAACCGCTTTGCCACGGATTCCACAAGGAATGATATTGTCAAAATAACCCAAGTCGGCATTAACGTTTAGGGCAAAACCATGCATCGTTACCCAGCGGGAAGCACGAACTCCCATAGCACATATTTTTCGGGCGAAAGGTGTTCCCACTCCAAGCCAAACTCCGGTTTCGCCCTCGCTTCGTCCACATTCCAGACCGTATTCCTGCAAAGTCAGAATAATGGCTTCCTCCAGAAAACGCAAGTATTTATGAATATCCGAAAAGAAATTCTCCAAATCCAGAATAGGATAACCTACAATTTGTCCTGGTCCGTGATACGTAATATCACCACCACGATTGATTTTATAGAAAGTGGCACCTTTGGCTTCCAATTGTTTTTCGGATAAAAGCAAATTACTCAAATCACCGCTTTTCCCTAAAGTATAAACGTGAGGATGTTCTACAAACAAAAAATAATTAGGAGTTGGAATAGTAGTTTCCTCCCTCCTGTTTTGAATCTTCAAATCCACAATTTCCTTGAACAATTCTTCTTGGTATTCCCAAGTTGCTTTGTAATCTTTATTTCCTAAATCTTGAAGTTGGACTGTTTTGTTCATTTTTTTCCTGAGATGCTAAGAATCTAAGATTCTAAGATTTATTTTTGCAAATGTACAAATGTTTATGGCATCCTAACCAGTTTCCAAAACCTGTTTAGGTATAATATCTTCTATCTACTAAACAACAAAACACCTAACAGATTTTGGAGACCTGTTAGCGAAACGCGTTTTAATCTATAGCTTCGGGTTCCAAAACCACTTCAAGATTCGTGATTTCAGGATTTTGTTTACAATCGGTTATTATAAATTGCAACGATAGCGATTTACGGTCGACACTGATTTTAGCGAGTGGATTGGAAACCGATTGAATTTTTCGAGAAAAATGATAGTTCAACACATAATTCTGAACAAGTTTATTCCCTTTGTAATGGGTTTTGTATTTTTCGATTTTATCAAATTCTTTTTTTAATTGGATCGAATCGGTAATTTTAACGGTTCTGTTGAATCGGTTTCCAACATAATCGTAACTCACTTTATAATAATGTTCCTCGGCTGTCAAAGCGTAATTCTTTTTGATATTATCAGCATAATCTTCGACTTTATAAAGATCTACAATATCTGTCGCTTTTTTGAAGTTTTGAGACACTGTGGTTCGGAACTCTTTTTCGTAAGAACTTTTCTTGATGTGTACTTTCACATCGGAGTATCTGAAATATACATTTTGATCTTCCGTTGGAGTTCTGGCAAATGTCTCAGCGTATTTTTTTAAATAATCCGCGAATACATAAGTCGTGTCTTTGAAGATGTCTTCTTTTGAATATTCCTCTTTTGCCAATTGCATATAACTGTATTCGTCTCTTAGGTCGACTACTTCAATGCTTCCGCTACCATCGGGATTGAGATAAAGAGTTTCAGTAACTTGACAGCTTACCGTTAGGAGAATTAAGAGCAGGAAGAAATATCTTTTCATTTTTAAAGTTTTCTAAATTTTGAAAAGCGAAGTTATATAATTTTGTACGGATTTTATATTGTTTTTTTTTAATCGCGATCCCGATAATTATCGGGATTGTGGTTAAGGAAATAATGCACTATTATTAAATTCCAATGTAGCTTTGGTTAAGATCTCATGAAAAACAAAACTTGTAGAATAGCCCCGATAGCAGTGAAAATCCTTTTTATTTTTTCTTTAAAAATAAAAAGATTGAAACGGATAGCGGGAGAGATTGTCTTAAAAACACTGGAATTTTCTGCTCCAAAAAATCTAAAATCTGAATTCTGAATTCTGCAATCAATTTGTTATCTTTGCGCACTTAAAAAACAGTATATAATGGCCTTATCAGAACAAGAAATCATCCGAAGAGAAAAACTTCAATCATTGCGTAATTTAGGAATCAATCCTTATCCTGCTAATCTTTTTCCTGTAAATCATACTTCGAAGCAAATAAAGGAGTCTTTTGAAGAGGGCAAAAAAGTGATTGTTGCTGGACGTTTGATGAGTGTTAGAGATCAAGGAAAAGCTTGTTTTGCCGAATTGCAGGATAGCGAAGGACGTATTCAATTGTACGTGAACCGCGATGTTTTGTGTGAAGGCGATGATAAAATGCTATACAACCAAGTATTCAAAAAATTGACCGACTTGGGCGATTTTATTGGTATTGAAGGCGAATTGTTTACAACCAAAGTGGGTGCGCAATGTATTCGTGTGGATGGATTTACTTTCTTGAGTAAAACGTTGCGTCCGTTGCCATTGCCAAAAGTAGATGAGGACGGAAAAGTACACGACGCTTTTAACGATGCTGAATTGCGTTACAGAATGCGTTATGTGGATTTGACGGTGAACCAAAATGTGAAAGAGACGTTTATCAAGAGAACCAAGTTGTTCAACTCGATGCGTTCGTTCTTTAATGAAGCTGGATATCTTGAAGTTGAAACTCCTGTTTTGCAATCAATTCCTGGTGGTGCTGCAGCGAGACCTTTTATCACGCACCATAACTCGCTTGACATTCCTTTATACATGCGTATTGCGAATGAATTATACTTAAAAAGATTAATCGTAGGTGGTTTTGATGGAGTATATGAGTTTTCGAAAAACTTCCGTAACGAAGGAATGGACAGAACGCATAACCCGGAATTTACCGCGATGGAAATATATGTAGCCTACAAAGACTACAACTGGATGATGGAGTTTACTGAGCAATTACTGGAATATTGCGCTATTGGCGTTAATGGCTCTAGCGAAGCTACTTTTGGTGAACATAAAATCAATTTTAAAGCGCCTTATGCTCGCGTTACGATGACGGATTCTATCAAACATTTTACAGGTTTTGATATTTCTGGTAAGACGGAAGCGGAACTGTTCGAAGCTGCCAAAGGCATGGGAATTGACGTGGACAATACAATGGGTAAAGGAAAATTGATTGATGAGATTTTTGGAGCAAAATGTGAAGGAAATTATATTCAGCCAACATTCATTACTGATTATCCAAAGGAAATGTCCCCGCTTTGTAAAGAGCACCGTGACAATCCAGATTTGACAGAACGTTTTGAATTGATGGTTTGCGGTAAAGAAGTAGCGAATGCATACTCTGAATTGAATGACCCAATTGATCAAAGAGCCCGTTTTGAAGACCAAATGCGCTTAGCTGAAAAAGGAGATGATGAAGCTACAGGAACAATTGATGAGGATTTCTTGAGAGCATTAGAATACGGAATGCCACCAACTTCTGGTTTAGGAATTGGAATGGATCGTTTGATGATGTTCTTGACCAACAATGCCTCTATTCAAGAAGTGTTGTTTTTCCCTCAAATGCGTCCTGAGAAAAAACAGGTACAATTGGAAGAAGATGAAAAATTAATTGTTTCCATCTTGCAAGCTAACGCCAATGTTATGGAATTTGGTTTATTGAAAATCAAATCAGAATTAAGCGGAAAAAAATGGGACAAAGCCATGAAAAATCTTTCGGTTCTTGGAATGACAGAAGTTGTTGTTGATGGCGATGTAAAGGCTTGTCGATTGAAAGAGTAATTTATATTCTAAATATATTACAAAAGGAGTTTCAAATTGAAGCTCCTTTTTTTATGCAAAAACATCGAATTAAATTAAACAATCCATATTCGTTTTCGTAACTTTACTTGTTAAAACAACACGTTATGAACACTTTAGCATTAAAACAAAAAATAATTGATAAGTTGAAATCTGTCGATGATATTGACTTGTTAAAGCAAATTATCAATTTAATTCAATCATTAGATCCAAATGAGATTAAACATTTAAATGAAAATGAATTGGAAATGGCGAAAGAAATTGAAGATGACATGAAATTTGAAAATGAGATTTCAGAAGAGCGACTTGACAAAGAAGATTCAGAATGGATTACTGAACTGTAAAGTCCATAATTACAAAAACAAAAAAAGGAGCTTTTACCAAGCTCCTTTTTCATACAAGAAATTAACACCTTTATTTAAAAGAAAAAATTTGAGGGTTCACATTAACCATTACCCAAGCCCAATTATTGGTGTGATCAACATCACCACCTTTCAGCCTTTGCATGGTAACTGTTGCAAACATTTGAGAATAACCTCCTGTTATGTTTACAAATTTATGTACTGAATAGCCAAATGTAAAATCGACTTCCGTACCAAGATAGTTATTCATTTCATTTCCGCTAGCGTCTAAAACTGTATTAGCAGCATTAAAAACATGTGGCAATAAAGCAAACTGCCATTTATTCTCTGCATATCCAAATTTCAAAAAAGCGTCCTGCAACCCTACCGAATTTTTATGGTTTCCTACGTAGAAATAATCCATATATCCATTCAATCCGTGGTTGGTTCCAAAAATAGGATTGAATGATTTTATGTCGGTACTGGTATTAGCCTGACTTTTTCCCGATAAAAATTCATATCCAAGACCCGCTTTAAATTTATCCGTTAAAGCATAATTAAAATTTAAGGCTGTGTCAAAAGCACTTACAGTATAAGTCGAGCTTTTCCCTGTTTGTCCATAGAACCATAGATTTGCATCCCAATATTTTCCTTTGGTATTCATATAGGTTCCAAAAGTTTGCATATAATCTACTTTTAATTCAGGTGTTGGTGTTGGGATTGGAGCGACTAGTTTATTTTCGTAACCTGTGTTTAAAAATAGTAAACTCATATTTATTTTACCCAACTCAGTATGATACCAGGCATATTGCATCGCTTTGTAATTGGCTACAGTATAAGGTGTGGCAATATCCGTTTCGCCATTAGCATTATAGGCAATGGCCATATCTAGATGGTTTTTCCCATTTTTATAAGTCGCAGATAAAGCATCATGACTTTGTGCTTGTTGTGCCCAATCGACTTCTCCTAGAATACGTTGATTGTCATACGAAATCACTTGACGCCCTAAACGTGTGCTCCACTTTTCATTAAAATTGTATTGTGCCCAAGCCTCAAATATTTGAACCCCATTTGCATCCGATTTGGTAGTTGGCGCTACATCTCCCCAAACACGAACATTTTGCATTGTTAATTTGGTTACAAATTTATCTTGTTTAAAATTTAAGTTCAAACGCGTTCTTCCTGATATAAACTGACCTGGCGTTTCACCATGAGGAATTGGGGCTTTATAACCGTTTCTAAACTCGTAACGAGGCCTAATTTGTAAATTGGCATCAAACTCTTGAGCAAAAGTATTCATGCTGGCCATTAACACAACTGCCAGTGTCATTATTTTAAATAGCTTCATTTGGTGAAATTTTAGTTTAGTTTAACTGCTTCTTCAGTTATTTTTTTGATGGTTTCATCCGAGTTTACTCCTAGTCCTTCTTGTTGATAAGCCAATTCCCCTTCGGCATTAAAAACGCTTATAATATTGGAATGTGAAAATTCCAGCGGCGCAATTTTCTTGTAATTGACAGCCAAAACTGCTGCAAATTCTCGGGTATTTTCTTCTGTAGATCTCAGGAATTCCCATTGGTCGCCATCCATTTTATTGGCAATAGCAAACTCCTTTAAACGTTTTGGCGTATCCACTTCGGGATCAATACTCACTAACACCAATTTCACATGTTCCTTGATATTGTCAGGCAAACGCGATTCGATATTACGCATATCTGCCACCAAACGAGGACAAGCCGATTTGCAAGAAGTATAAATCATTACCATTACAAGCACCTTCCCTCTCAAATCTTTAATTTCGACATTCTGTCCGTTTTGATTGGTCCATTTGGAAGGCAAATTATAAATAGACAAATCCGAAATAGGTTTGTCTTTATCTACAACATCTTTTTTATTACAGCTCTGGGACGCAAAAATAAGTATTAAGATGGGCAAAACAAATAAATAAGACCATCCTTTTTTTAGAATTTCTTTTTGGTTTTGGGTTAACTTTAGTTTCATATATGTAAATTTTATTTGTCAGTTGTCATATATGTTATCGCCTTTTTATTCTTTGGTGTTTGCATACGCAAACTTATTGTTAATGGCGATTTCATTTTATTTGGTTTTGGTTGACTCTCGAAAGCAACTATTTATCACTAGCACATCGAAAACCTAAATTTTTTGTAGTATAATTGGCTTTTAGGCTACCTCTAAAAGCGTAGCGCATAAAAGCGGCATAATTCATTAAATCAGTTGCATTTACTGATCCGCTTCCGCAAAAGAGATTCTTATCGGTGTCTTTATCTTTTCTGGATTCGCCCGAAAGAAAAATGCTATTGAAGTCTGCTGTCCATTCCCAGACCAAACCGTGCATATCATAGACACCCCAATAGTTTTTGAAGGTTTGTCCAACAGGATTCGAATAGGTTTTTGGTTTTTCGTACCAAGATAAAATGTATCTATTGAACTCTTCTTTGGTACGGGCATCAGATCGTTTTTCATCGGCCATAGCTACATATTCCCACTCGTCCATTGTAGGTAAACGTTTTCCTTGGCATTCACAATATTTTTTGGCAGCAAACCAGGAAACATTGGTTATGGGTGCATTGCTTAGATTATTTTTTCCGTAACTAAAGTCACTTTCCCATTGTGTTAGATAACTTTTATCGGCATATAATCCTTTCATTTTCGAACGACTGTAATCTGGATATTTTTTAACAAAAGCAAGATATTGCGCATTTGTAACAGGATAGACATCCATACTAAATGAAGCTACTCTGACTGGTTTTTTGGTAGTAGCTCCATAAAGGGGGACAAAAGTTCCCCCTTTTATGGGTACCATTTTAACTTCTTGAGCAAAAAGAGTAACGCAAATCAACAATAAAAAGAAGGTTATTATTTTTTTTAGTGGAAACATTGAGGCACTTTTTGCTTTAGTAATTATTATTTTCTTTGTGCTTTAACCATCGCTACTGTCACTGATTTTTTGCTATTCCCCCAACTGGCATATACATAAGTAAGTACATCTGCAATTTGTTGGTCACTCAAAGCTTGAGGAGGCATAGCTCCAGTAAATTTCTTTCCATTTACAGTGATTGTACCATTAGACCCTTTAATTACTTGTTTAATGGCACGATTCACATCGGCATTCAAATAATCCGATTTTGCCAATGGAGGAAAAGCGCCTGGAATTCCTGCTCCAGTAGCTTGATGACAAGCAATACAGGTTTTGGTATAAACCCCTTTCCCTTTGGTCGCATCTTGACTAAAGCCTTTCAAGCTTAATCCAATCAACGCTATTCCTAAAATGTAATTTTTCATGACTTATAAATATTTAAAATTATGTTTTTATTTTCTTTGCGCTTTTACCATTGCTGGCGTAACTACTGTTTTATTATTGCCCCAACTGCTGTAAACATAAGTTAGAACATCAGCAATTTCATCATCTGAGAGATTTTGGCTTGGCATTACACTATTAATTTTCTTGCCATTTACAGTAATCTCACCGCTTAATCCTCTTATTACTGCTTGAATAGCACGTTTTGGATCAGCATTCAAATAATCTGATTTTGCCAATGGAGGAAATGCATTTGGCACCCCTTGCCCTTCGGACTGGTGACATGCAAAACAAGTTGTTCCAAAGATTGCTTTTCCAGATTTAATTTGTTCGGGAAGTGTTTTAGCTACAGTTGATTTGGTCACTTTTTCCCCTTCAGGCATATTTTGAATATTTCCACCTTCTGGTAAATATATACCTTCTTGAGTAGTTCCTGAATAAATTTTCTTGTTTTCTTCTCCAGTTACTTTCAGCATTCCTAAAGCTCCTTTATTAAAAGCTCTGAAAATAGAGTGATCTACCAAAATAAAGGTCCCTGGCACATCAACTTTAAACTCTACTATGGCAGAACCTCCTGCTGGAATCAATGTTGTTTGAACATTTGTGTTAATAGCATCGCCTCCTTCAATATGAACTTTATCAAAAATTTCACCAATTACGTGGAATGAAGAAAGTAAGTTTGGCCCACCATTACCCATATAGAGACGAACGGTTTCTCCAACTTTGGCAGTAAGCGCATTATCTCCCGCTATACTCCCTACTTTACCATTAAAAACTACATAATCTGGTTCCTCCTTCAATGCTTTGTTCATATCAAAAGGTTGAATACCTTGTTCTCCATAGCTTCCTTTAGTATAAAAATCGCCTTGCATCACATAGAATTCTTTGTCAACTGGTGGTAAGCCTCCTTCTGGTTCTACTAAAATCAACCCGTACATTCCGTTTGCGATGTGCATCCCAACAGGTGCTGTTGCGCAGTGGTACACATACAACCCTGGATTTAAAACTTTGAAATTAAATACTTTTTCGTGTCCAGGTGCTACGATTGAAGATGCAGCTCCACCTCCTTGCCCTGTTACGGCATGCAAATCGATATTGTGAGGTAATTTATTATCGGGATGGTTTTTTAAGTGAAATTCTATTTCGTCACCCACTCTCGTTCTTATAAAACTTCCAGGTACTGATCCTCCAAATGTCCAATAGATGTATTTAGTCCCATCAACCATTTCTCCTTCTTGCTCTTTGATTTCCATATTAACAACCAATCGCATGGCAGGTCTGTCACCTACTGGTTTTGGAACCATCGGGGGAGCTGTCAGCTCAGCTTCTTTTTGTCCTTCGACTTTTATTTTTTCGTAATAATCAACGTCATGCTTTTCTTCTTTTTTGTCACAGGAAAAGAAACAGGCGGATGCAAATAATGTAAAAAACATAACTTTATAAAGCTTGCTACAATGGAATAATACTTTCATAATTGTTCTTTTTAAAAAGTGGTTTTATATTAAGGATAATTTTATCTTTTATTGTGAAGTAAAATTAAAATATGACTTTCAAAAAAATAATGATAAATATCATGTTTTTAACTTTTATTTAAGGTTTTTATTTTAAACCAACAATCAAAACTAAAAGCAACACTAAAGTCAGTATTATACTGGTTTTCCAAAACAGATGTGCTTTTTTTAATTCCATAAATTGGAAGGCGACCAATAAAAATTTAAAAGCTGCCAGAACCATAATCAAAGGGCCTACAAAGGTAGAAACCGCAAATGCATCAGCAATATAAGCTGTTGTAAATGTGAATAATATCAGTAAAACAAATGTTAAATTTAGTGGTTTTTTCATTATTAAAAAAATAAATAAAGCGTAGGAAATAAAAGTAACCAAATCAAATCGCACATATGCCAAAAAGCAGCACAGGCTTCAATGTCTTCAATAGTAGTATCTGAATTTTTCTTTTTCATTCCGTAATTTGTCCAAGCCAAAATCACCAATCCCATAATCACGTGAATGACGTGAAATCCTGTTAACAGCCAATAAAAAGTGTAAAACATATTGGTGTCCAATGAAATTCCACCTTCTATTTTATGGTAATATTCTACACTTTTGAGTGCCAAGAATAAAAATCCACCTAGCATAGCCAACTTAAAGAATACCGACGATTTTTGAACTTCATTTTTCTTAAACAAATGCACTGCATTGGCCATAAAAAAACCGCTAGTCAATAAAAAAATAGTATTTGTTGCTCCGAAAGCGGTATTCAATTCCAATCTGGATTGGTGAAAAACAGTAGCATTTTCAATTCCGTAATACACAAACGCAACTAATGCCATTCCGAAAGTAATTAGTTCGAGAAAAATGATAATCCACATAAGGATTCCCCCCGGCGGATAATAAATGCTTTTGCAATTTATTTTTAGAGTGTCCATTTTATTTTAGATTTTATATTGCAGATTTTAGATATTGAAAACTGGAGTTAATTATTTCTTCTTTTTTAATAATTGCAAAAAAGCAAAATCTTTCCTTTTAGCCCTGATTACTTCACTATACTTTTATTTTTATTGGAGTTCAGTGAACTTCGTTCGCAGTGTAAGTCCTCTTGTGCCGGGGTTCGGCATAAAAGATTATAACGAAAAGCAGGAAACATAGTACCTAAAAAGTCTTTTCTTATCGCTCTAAATTCTGAAATCTGCAACCTTAATTCTTTTTTACTCCCAATCCAACAACCTTTTTTCTCCCTCAATTTTCTTGATATCTGTAATATCCTGAGACATTTCGATTACGCCTTTGTAATTTTTATTGGCATCCCTTACGGCGAAATAGCGGATATAAATCAATCGGTCTTTATAATTAATCCAAAACGATGATTCATTCTGAGTTCCTTTTCTGAATTCATCAAGGATTTTTAGAACCGTTCCCACGCTTTTTGGAGGATGGCAAAACTTCACTTCACGGCCAATGATTCCGGCACTTCTAGGAAATACGCGCTCTTCGCCCCTGTTGTAGAAAATTACTTTATCATTTTCGTCAACATAAGTCAAATCCAACGGCATCGTTCTGAAAAGCAAATTCACTTGCTCCACTGTCATATATCCTTCATCAAAATGCGAAGTATTTTCCAACGAAAAAGGCATTTCCCTGATGGTAAAATCTTCGCTCGGATGCACATATTCCACTATTGGAAAAGGCGGTGGGGTTTGCAATAACATCCAGCCAATTTCTTCCTCGCCTTTACGCATTTCGATCCAATCACTTTCGGTAAGGATGTCCAATGCGTTTGGGAACAAGACGTTTTCTTCGACTCCCATCAATCGATAAATTCCATCTACCAGAAAAGGAGTATTGGTTTCAATTCTTTCGGGGTTATTCATTTTGAGATAATATTGAATCAAACGAAATTGCTCTCTCAAATTATCATGAAACGACCACATTCCCTGTGAAGGTCCTACCCAACCTTTTTTTTCCAAAAAAGGAAAAAGCTGATTTTCTTTGCGGGCAAAACGCTTTTCAATCGTAAGCAATTGATGGAATATGTTGGTGTATTTTGGTAAATCTCTTGAAGGATTTACAGCTACAATTTCTTCCAAAAGGGAAGTTATTAATTCTTTTTCCTGAAAGTAAATCCAAACTGGATGACCTTCTTGTAATTCTGGTGTATGAACTGTTTCTGTCATTTCAATTAAATTTTAAAACCATTAAAGGATTTTTTTTAACCATTAAAAAATTAAGAAAATTAAGCTTTATGGGGATGTTTTTTATAACCATATAAGTCATAAAAGCTTTTTAAGTTTAACTTATATGGACTAATATTTCTTATATGTTTAAAATATTTACGCTTCAAGATTCTATTTTCATAACTTAATCTTTCTTAATTTCTTAATGGTTCAACAAAAAAATGGTTATTGTATTCTTATTTTTGGTGTTTTATCTTTTCATATAATTTCACTAAAGATTGCAACAGCTCGACAGGAGTCGTTAAAATTTGATAGTGATTTTGGCCAAACATTTGTGGCAAATAATATTTGGCTTCAGCTTCAATAGCTAATGCGTAGGAATTTATATTTTTCGAATTGAGTTCTCGAAGGGCTTGTTTTACGTCATTGATTCCATATTTGCCTTCGTATTTATCATAATCATTAGGTTTACCGTCAGAAATCAGGATTACCCATTTGTTTTTTGTGCTTCGTTTGTCGAGGCGAGCTCCTGCGTGTCGCAAAGCGGCTCCTATTCGGGTATAACCGCTTGGTTCTACAGCTCCCACTTTATGTTTGGCAACATTCCAATTTTCATCAAAATCTTTCACGGTCAGGTAAGTCGAATAATTTCTGGTTTTGGAGTAAAAACTGTCTATCGAAAAATCAATATTGAATTCATTTAAAATCTCTCCAAACAAAATTGAAACTTCCTTCTCCACATCAATCACCCTGTTTCCAGCGGCGTATCCGTCACTGGAAAGGCTTATATCTAATAGAATCAGAATCGACAAATCCTTTTCTTTTTTTCGATTTGAAACATAGATTTTATCCGAAGGCGTTCTTCGAGAATGCACATCAACATACAAATCGGTGATGGCGTCAATATCAAATTCATCTCCCTGCGTTTGACGTTTTTGCTGTTGCATTTTGTTATTGACATTGGTCAACATTTTGCGCAAGCCCATTAAAGTAGAAGCATTCTTTACCAATGTCTTTTTGTAATAATCGCTATCCGTTTTTAACTGTGATTTTGGATATACTTTACAAAAATTTTCTTTGTAACAGTTTTTACTAAAATCCCATTCATTATAGGAATGATGAAATCCTTTTGCGTCCACGGAAGCACTTTCGGAAATAGTTGTGTTTTCTATAAAATCTGCCTGATAAACAGAATGCGAGGTATCATCAACGCGAACGGTGTATTTCATATTCAACTCTTCCAAAGCATCCTGATGATCTTCGAGTTCATCCGAACCATCAAAATCACGCCAGTTTCCGTTGAATTCTTCTGCAGTTTCCACTTTTTCAAAATTATGTAGCATTACATAATCTTCTTGCTGTTTTTTATCGAGTTCTACCGTGATGACTTCCTCAACCGCTTTAGCTTTGAGCGTAGTCAAAGGCTGAATCTCATTTGGTTTTTTTGTCTTATCCGAAAAATTTTGAAGTACATCTTCTTTGCCTGTTTCCACTTCATTTTTCATCCATTTACCAAATAGCCAAGAAAAGTCGGGTTCCTTTTTAGCATCGGCTTCTTGGATAAAATGATTCTTGGCATTCACCAAAAACTGTTCATCGATTGAAAATTCTTTAAACAAAATGGTAAGAACCGCATCGGATGTTTCCAATGCTTTTTGTTGTGAAAGGGACAACTCTGGTTCGATTTCTTCGGCTGTCCAATTGTAATTTAATCGCTGTTGCACGGTTAGGTACAACATTCTAAAATGATAAAAAGTAAGATTCTCTTCCAGCGTAGGGAATTCAGCAAACGAGATTGGGAGAAAAAAATTATTGTTTTTATAACCTCCTTCCCTTTCGGCAGGAAATATTTCGATTGGATTTCCTGTCAAAGCACGAGCCATAATGGTCAAGCGGGATTTTATCTCAGCAAGCGTTACTGTTCTGGCTTCAGTTTCGGGATTTGTTTTTTTTCTGCTTTTTAAATGCTTGAAAAACTTCCCAACTAAGTATTCATCTATCTCGAAACCCATAATTTTTCAGTTTGCAGTTTTCAGATTTCAGATTTCAGTCTCAGTGCCAACTGATAACTGCAAACTGACAACTGATACCTTTTTTCTTAAATCATCAAATTGCACAAATCTTTCAGTGCTTCCAATGTTTGCAAATCATCTGTCAGCGGTTCTACAACGGCCACGTGAACGGCCAATCGTTTTGGTAATCCGCTGTGGATGATTTTTGCGGCATCGACCAACAATCGTGTTGAAACGGTTTCAGTCAAACCTAATTCAGTTAAATTTCTAATTTTGTTACCGATGGCAACTAGTTTCTTGGCGGTATCATTATCAATATTGGTTTCGCTAACCAAAATTTTAGTTTCAATTTTCGGCTCTGGATAATCAAAGGAAACTGCAATAAATCGCTGACGTGTGGATGGTTTTAGTTCTTTGAATCCTCTTTGATAACCGGGATTAAAAGAAGCTACTAGCATAAAATCATCGTGCGCTTTAATGGTTTCTCCCAATTTGTCTATAAAAAGTACACGACGGTGATCGGTTAGGGAATGAATCGCCACAATTACATCGGGACGGGCTTCAGCAACCTCATCCAAATAAATAATCGCCCCTTCTTTTACAGCAGTGGTCAAAGGACCATCTAGCCAAACCGTTTCGGCTCCTTTGATAATGAATCGCCCAATTAAATCGGTTGAAGAAGTTTCTTCATGACAACTGATAGTAATGAGTTTTTTATCCAATTGATGCGCCATATATTCAACGAAACGAGATTTCCCTGTTCCAGTTGGGCCTTTCAGTAAAAAAGGAATTTTATTTTTATAGGAATGTTCAAAGACTTCTACTTCTTTGCCTACGGTGTGGTAATAAGGTGTGGGTATTAAAGTATCTACTAACATATTTTTTGGTTTTTTTTTGAAAAAACCGAAACGTAAAACAATCGTTTTTATGGAAATGGAAATTCAAAAACTTTTGTCAAAACGCTTCGGTTAAAAAAAAGGCTGAATTAGTAAGTTATTTTATTTCTAAAGCTTCATCAGTTGGTCGGCCATATTTAAAGAAATCAAATATAAACAGACCTATTCCTGTGGCGAACATCGTTGCGCAAATCAACAATACTACAAAGTGAATACTGATTTCGTTTTGCACGACCATAAATTCCATTTTCATTTTTCGTTCCAAATACACTTGTACCACTCCCGCTACTCCAAAAGCAACTGTCATTCCCAACATCCCGATATTGGACAACCAAAAAGCAGCCATTCCTGTTGCGCTCTGGTATCTTTTTCGGCCTGTTAAATTTGGCAAAGCATAGCTAATTATTGCCAAAACAATCATCGCATAAGCACCCCAAAAGGCATAATGGCCATGCATAGCCGTTACCAAAGTTCCGTGAGTATACAAATTAGTTTGTGGTAAAGTGTGAGCAAACCCCAATAACCCTGCTCCTACGAAAGAAACTATAGAAGAACCAATGGTCCAGAATAATGCAATTTTATTGGGATGGCTTTTTTCGCCTTTTCGGTACATATTCACGGCAAACAATGCCATTGCCAAGAATGCCAATGGTTCCAATGCAGAAAAAATACCGCCTACGATTAACCAAATTTTGTTTACTCCTATATAATAATAATGATGCCCGGTTCCTAAAACTCCCGAAAGGAAAGTTAGCCCAACAATTACGTATAGCCATTTCTCGATCACTTCTCTATCGACACCCGTTAATTTGATTAATAAATACGAAAGAATACCTCCCATAATTAGCTCCCAAACACCTTCAACCCACAAGTGAACTACCCACCAACGGAAGAATGAATCCATCACTTGGCTATCAAACCAAATCATTCCCGGTAGATACAATAAGGCAGCAAACAGCAATCCCATTGACAATACCAATGCTGTTGTGGTTCTGCGTTTTCCTTTATAAAGTGTTCCTAAAATCAACCCTAGGAAAAGCAATACATTAATAACTACCAGAAAATCCAGTTCTCTCGGAATTTCAAGAAACTTTCTGCCTTCCCAATGGTTGAAGTGGAAGCCTACAATGGCTACAACCCCAACAACGGCAAGGGAAATTAATTGCACATAAGCCCATTTTACGCTTATCAATTCGCGTTGCGCTTCTTCGGGGATGATGTAATACGCTGCTCCCATAAAACCAGTTAGCAACCACACCACCAATAAATTGGTATGCACCGCTCGGGCAACATTAAAAGGGATAACATCGTGCAATGCTTGAATACCTATTCGGTCAAAGCCCATGATAAAACCATAGACAATTTGCAGAGAGAACAACAACATGCACAGTGCAAAAAACCAATAGGCTACTTTTTGTGATTTATATTTCATATCAATTTATATTAATTATTTTCTTTAGCTAAAGGAGAAACAATACGGTCAAACCCATTCAGATCTATTTGTCCGATCCATTTAAAATAGGCTACCACTGCATCGGCATCTTGCTCATTCATATTATAAACAACCATTTTTCGTCCATTTGGCGCCCAGGGTACTGGTGACATCAATACTGCCTTGACATAGCCTTCTCCTCTGCGATCGATAACTTTTGTCAGTTCCGGAGCATAATAGCCTCCTTCTCCCAAAATGGTGTGGCAACCCATGCAGTTGTTGTGTTCCCAAATTTCTTTTCCTCTCACTACTTGTTTGTCAATCGCCTTGTAGTTGGTTTGATCATTTCTGGGCATAAAAGAATAAACAGTCAATCCTATAAAAATTAAAAAGGTGACCAATGTTCCTCCCAGAAAAAATGCTCGTGCTTGTGATTTTGAAAGCATAATAATCTGTTTTTTGTTAATTAATAAATATCTAATCGAAATAAAAGACAAACATGTCCTTTATTACTCTGCAAATATAAAAGATATTTTTATCTTTTATTAAGTTTGTGCTATTTATTTCAAATAAAAACACTTTTCAATTGTCCTTCCTTTATTATACATCCACAAGTCGTTTAAACAAACAAATTCATAAGTTTTCAACAGCAAAATGTTCTTAAGTCGTATGTGAAATATGATAAAAATCATATTCTACTCTTTTAAATATTCGTAAAATTATAGTGTTAAAAAAAGAAGATTCCCAAATCTTATTCTTTTCGTTTTCAAATATTTACACAAATAAAAAATAATATACTTAATTAAAGATAAATTTGTCTTTTATTTAAATGTTACCTACTTTTGTACTCTAAACTTTAATTATAAAAAACGACAAAATGGAAACTTTAGAGAAAATTACGATAGGTGAATATGTAGCAAAAGACTTTAGAACAGCGGCTTTATTTTCGAAATATGGCATTGATTTTTGCTGTAATGGCAACAGAAGTATCGAGGAAGCTTGCCATAAAAAACAAGTAAATCCTGATGATTTATTACAAGAAATTCAAACAGTTTTATCCTCAAAAAGCGATTCTGGAATTGATTTTAATACATGGCCAATCGATTTATTAGCCGATTATATTGAGAAAACACATCACCGTTATGTAGAAGAAAAAACACCAATTCTACTTCAATTTTTAGACAAATTAAGTAGAGTACATGGAGCGAACCATCCTGAATTATTAGAGATAAATGAACTCTTCAAAGGTTGTGCAGGAGAATTAGCGCAACACATGAAAAAAGAAGAATTGATTTTATTTCCTTTTATCAAAAAAATGGTTCATGCTACAATTTCGGACGAATTGATTGAGCAACCTTATTTTGGAACGGTAGAGAATCCGATTGCCATGATGATGCACGAACACGATGCGGAAGGGGAACGTTTCAGAAAAATAGCGAAATTAAGCAACAATTACATAACACCAGCTGATGGATGTAACACCTATAAAGTAACATTTGCGATGCTACAGGAATTTGAAGAGGATTTACACAAACACATCCATTTGGAAAATAATATTTTGTTTCCAAAAGCAACCAAGCTCGAAAAGGATTTTTCGGCACAATCATAACCAATGTCAAACACTAAAAACCAACAACTATGGAGAACTACGTTATCAAAAGAAATGGAAAATACAAACCATTTGAAAGTTATAAAATCAAAGATGCTATTGAAAAGAGTTTCAAAAGTGTCTCTGTAGTTGTTGATGAAAGTGTTTTTGAAAGCATTATCATTCAGCTCGAAAGTCAAGAGGTATGGGCTGTTGAAGAAATTCAGGATCTAATTGAAAAGAAGTTATTTGAGAAGAAATACTTTGATGTTATGCGTTCTTTTATGCTGTTTCGCCACACCAGGAAGTTACAACGCGAACATGTAAACGGACTTAACGAGGACACCACTTATGTAGACAGCACACAGACCATCCAAGAATATATAGAACAAACGGATTGGCGCATCAATGCCAATGCCAATACTTCCTATTCTAATGCCGGATTGGTCAACAATGTTGCAGGCAAAATCATAGCCAATTATTGGTTGGATAAAGTATACTCGAAAGAAGAAGGCTATGCGCATCGTAATGGTGACATTCACATTCATGATTTGGATTGCCTAACGGGTTATTGTGCAGGCTGGAGTTTGCGTGTGTTACTCAACGAAGGTTTTAACGGTGTAAGAGGTCGTGTAGAGAGTAAACCTCCTTCTCATTTTAGAGAAGCCTTAGGTCAAATGGCTAATTTCCTAGGAATTTTGCAAAGCGAATGGGCAGGAGCTCAGGCCTTCAGTTCTTTTGATACGTATCTTGCTCCTTATGTATTTAAAGACAATTTAGGTTTTGATGATGTTTTAAAAGCAGTAAGAGGTTTTGTTTACAACTTGAATGTTCCGGCACGTTGGGGCCAATCGCCATTTACCAATATCACTCTGGATTGGATTGTCCCAGATGATTTAAAAACACAAATTCCGACCAAAAACGATCATCACATTTTTGAAGATAATATTACCTCCAACCTACTAATAAGAGCCCGAAAAAGAGGTGTAAATAAAGTTACAGAATTGCGATATGAACATTTCCAGAAAGAAATGAACCTCATCAATAAAGCATATTACACTGTAATGACCGAAGGTGATGCCAATGGACAACCGTTTACCTTCCCTATTCCAACGGTAAATATCACAGAAGCCTTTGATTGGGACGGAGAAAATACCGATTTGCTTTTTGAAAACACTGCCAAAATTGGTTCTTCCTATTTCCAAAATTTCATTGGAAGTCAGTATATTTTAGACGAAAACGGCAATCAAGTTGAAAATGAGAATGCCTACAAACCCAATGCCGTTCGCTCTATGTGTTGCCGTTTACAACTCGATTTACGTGAATTATTAAAACGTGGAAATGGTCTTTTTGGTAGTGCTGAAATGACAGGAAGTATTGGTGTAGTAACCATCAACATGGCTCGTTTGGGTTATTTGAATAAAGGAAACAAAGCAAAATTATACACCAAACTGGATGAGCTTTTGTATATTGCCAAATCAACTTTGGAGAAAAAAAGAGTGTTTATTCAAGAGATGTATGATCGTGGATTGTATCCCTACACCAAACGCTATCTGCAACATTTTAGAAATCACTTTTCGACAATCGGAGTGAATGGCATGAATGAAATGATCGAAAATTTCACCAACAACGAAGATACGATCACATCTGAAGCGGGGATAGAATTTGCCTCAGGAATACTAGATCATATTCGCAACAGGATGAAAGAATTTCAAGAAGAAACTGGAAATCTTTACAATCTTGAAGCGACACCTGCCGAAGGAACCACCTATCGTTTTGCCAAAGAAGACAAAAAACGTTACGACGACATTATTCAGGCAGGACAGGCAGAAAATATTTATTATACCAACAGCTCCCAAATTCCTGTGGATTTTACCCAAGACCCATTTGAAGCCTTGATGCTACAAGATCAATTGCAATGCAAATACACCGGAGGAACCGTTTTACACTTATACATGAGCGAAAAAATAAGTTCACCCGAAGCCTGCAAACAGTTTGTCAAAAAAGTAATTACCAACTTCAGATTGCCATATATTACTGTAACTCCAGTATTTAGCGTATGTCCGGTACACGGCTATTTGAACGGAGAACACGAATATTGTCCAAAATGCGATGAAATTATAATTGAGGAAAAGGCTAAATCCATAGAAATTTAGAAGGAAATTTAACCGCAAGGTTCGCAAAGGAAACGCAAAGTTAGCAAAGCTTTGCGCCCTTCGCGTAAATCCTTGCAAACCTTGCGGTTAATTTCAAACAATTCATAACTAAAAACCATAAAATATGAAACTAACAACCAACCAGATTTTAGAACAAAATCAAGAATTACGCACCAAGTGTTTGGTGTACACACGAGTAATGGGCTACCACAGACCCGTAGAAAGTTTTAACATAGGAAAAAAAGGTGAACACAAACAACGAACTCATTTTACAGAAGGAAAGTGTTGCTAAACCTATTTATAGCTTAACCCCTTTTACTTTATTAGATTACCCACATAAATCAGCTTGTATACTTTGGTTTGCAGGCTGTAATATGCGGTGCCTTTATTGCTACAATCCCGAAATTGTTTTTGGAAAGGGAACCATCTCCTTCGAAAAAACACTTCAATTCCTAAAAACCAGAAACCATTTGCTGGATGCTGTCGTTTTTAGCGGAGGCGAATGTTTGTTGCACAAAAAAAGTATTGCTTTTATTGCTGATGTGAAAAAATTAGGCTTTTTAATCAAAATTGACACCAATGGTTCGCAACCCGAAGTATTGAAAGAACTCATCCAAAAGGAACTCATCAATTATGTGGCGCTCGATTTTAAGGCAATGCCCGAGAATTTTGAAAAGATAACACAGTCGAAACTTTTTATTCCCTTCGAAAAGTCATTACTTTTATTGCTACAAAGTGGAATTTCGTTTGAAGTACGCACAACCGTCCATTCCGAGTTAATAAACAAAAAAGACATCCAGCAGATGATTGGCTATTTGGGAAATACAGGGTATACAGGTGATTATTTTATTCAACATTTTGTGAATGGAGCTCCAACGATAGAAAAATTAGGGCATTCATTCAAAGAGTTAGAAAAAGAAAATCTTTCAACAGAGAAAATTAAAGTACATTTTAGAGGAAAATTATGAAAAAGAGCTGGATTTTAGCATGTTTTGTCAATTTTTTTATCGCTTCGCTGATGGGATTATTGCTTCGTTGGATGTATGTTGACCCAATTTCGGGAGTCAATTTTCAATTTTTGATGCACGGACATTCGCATGTTGCCATGTTGGGCTGGGTGTATTTGATGTTATATTGTTTGATTTTTCATTTTTTTGTTCCAAAAGAAAATCAACAAAAACCCATATACAATAGATTATTTTGGGTAACAGAACTTGCTGTTATCGGAATGATGATTGATTTTCCTGCCCAAGGATATGCCTTTGCTTCTATCCTCTTTTCAACTTTACATATTTTTTGCAGTTACTATTTCTGTTATTTGATATGGAAAGATGCCAAACCAAGCACATTTCCTGAAAAAAGAATGCTCAGAACCGCTTTGTTCTTTATGATTTTTTCTACATTAGGCGTTTGGTGTCTAGGTCCTGCAGTAGGATTGATGGGAAAAGCCAGTGCATTCTATCAAATTGCGATTCAGTTTTTCCTTCATTTTCAATTTAATGGTTGGTTCCTGTTTGCCGTTTTGGCGTTGTTTTTCAAACAGTCAAAAATAAAAATAGATGAGAAAAAATTCCGTTTGTTCTATAATTTGTTAGTTACGGCAACGATATTAACGTTGGCTTTACCTGTGAGTTGGTCACTTGCCAATCCTATTTTTTATTGGATAAATGCCATTGGAGTCACAATTCAATTAATTGCATTTGTTCTTTTTGCTCTACTCATTCAAACTCAATTCCAAGATTTCTTTACGCCTCTCTCCTCTTTAGAAAAAAAAGTTTACCGATTTGCTTTATGTTCTTTAGCCTTAAAAGTCATCATCCAATTGGTCGTCTTGGTTCCTGAATTAGCTCAGGTATCACATGAGATTCGGAATTTTGTCATTGGCTACATTCACTTGACGATGTTAGGAATTATAACTGGTTTTCTGTTTGGGTTTTCGTTGCAAAATGGTTTTTTAAACGCACAAAATAACATTCAAAAATGGGGAATCAAGATTTTTCTGCTAGGATTTGTGGCAACCGAAATTCTTTTATTTCTCCAAGGCACTTGGTTATTCTTGAAAAGTGGATCATTTTTTAATTATTATCAAAATTTATTTATAGCCAGTATACCATTACCAATAGGATTAATATTTGTAACTGGCAGTCTATTTTATAAAGCAAAATTTCAACGTTCAGACGTTCGAAACTATAGTATTTAATACCAAAAATGAAACTTATTTCTTAAATTTGTAAAAAACCGATTATGTTTTCTAAAACCTGCGAATACGGCATTCGAGCCACAATTTTCATCGCTTCTCAATCTTATCAAAACAAAAGAGTGGGACTCAAAGACATTGCCAAAAAAATTGATTCCCCCGAAGCTTTTACTGCTAAAATTCTTCAAATTTTATCCAAAAACAACATTATTCATTCCATAAAAGGTGTAGGTGGCGGATTTGATATCCCGAGAGAAACAATGAAAGATATCAAATTGGCACAAATAGTAAATGCTTTGGAAGGCGACCGGGTATTTACCGGATGTGGTTTAGGCCTAACCCATTGTTCCGAAGACCATCCTTGCCCTATGCACGAAAAATTCAAATCCATTCGAAACGAATTGGCTTTTATGCTCGAAAACACCAATCTTGAAGAGCTGGCTCTGGGTATAAAGACAGGAGATACTTTTTTGCGGTATTAATAAAAAGTAATCTTATATTTACATGATATTCCTTAAGTGATTGAATTTAAAACTTAAACTATCATGACTAAATCTAAGCAATCCAGTTTAAACACTTTTTTAAAAGTAGATTACAAAGAAGATAATAGCATTTGGCTAACCAATAGTTTGACACTTCGGAAAATTATTGGTGTTTTAGGAATGGTCATGCCGCTACTATTATTTGTATTCTTATACCTTGAAAATGGTTTGCAACACCCTTTAGAATCCATTAGTCATTATTACTACACGAGAGTGAGCGGTATTTTTGTAATAATCTTAAGCCTATTGGCTTTTTTTCTGATTGTTTACAAAGGCAAAGAACCAATAGATTTCTACATTTCTTTTTTCGCGGGAGTTTTTGCACTCTTGGTTGTTTTATTCCCAACAAATAACATTACCGAAACATGTTGCGATTCTACTAAAAAATACGCTGTGACCTTTTTACCTGTTACTGATCTAAGCACATTTAGAATGTATTTTCATTATACGGTGGCAGGCTTGTTTTTTCTTTGCTTGTCCTATATGTCCTTTTTTTTATTTACCAAATCGAACAAAACTCCTAACGAAAGAAGCATCCAAAAAACAATTCGAAACCGTATTTACAGAACTTGCGCTGTATTGATGCTTTTGGCTATTCTCGTGCTATTTGCAGGTTCACTTAAATTAATACCACTAGCGTATTTTAAAATATTTCCATTAACATTTTGGATGGAAACACTAGCGATAGAAAGCTTTGGTCTCTCGTGGTTAGTCAAGGGAGAAACGTTATTTAAAGATTAATTCAGGTCATTCATCAAAATGTTATTTTTAACTTTCTAATTAATCTGCTATATTTACTTAAGTAAATTCTGTTCTATTTTTTTACAAAGACTAAAACACCAACAAGAATATGAATATCACTTGTAAAAACTGCCATCAAACTTTCAAGGGACATTACTGCAGTAATTGTGGGCAAACTGCAGAAACACATCCTATAAATTTGCACTTTTTGTGGCATGATATCCAAAAAGGACTTCTTCATTTTGACAGCGGAATATTATATACCGCCAAACAATTATTTAGCCGACCAGGGCATTCGATACGGGAATTTATAGAAGGAAAACGGATTAAACATTTCAAACCTATTTCTCTCGTGATGGTTTTGGCAACTGCGTATATTGCTTTAATTCATTTGCTCCATATCGACTTATTTGTAAAGACAGAATCTACAACAATTTCCAGCACCCATATTGACATTGAACAATTTAGAGAATGGTTGATTTCACATTTTGCTTGGATAACCTTACTCAGCATTCCTTTACACACGATTGGCACAGCTATTTGTTTTAGAAAACAAGGCTATAATTTTATTGAATATTTTGTATTGAATACATACAAAGCATCCCAAAAATTATATGTCGCGATTCTATTCATTCCTGTTCTCTATCATTATAGCGGGACTGCAACTATCAATACGGTGAGCAAAATTCTTCTTGGCATTGATTTTGTTTTGTATTTTTGGACCAATGAGCAATTTTTTAATCATTTATCAAAAATAAAGACATTCTTACTAACGTTATTAACACATCTAATATTCTGGATGATAGTCATTATAATCACATCCATTACAGTCGTTATTATAGACTACTACTAAAACAAAGAATACCATAATTCCAAAAAAAAAGGCTTGATTTTCATCAAGCCTTTTTCATTATTTAAACTACTACTAATTCAGGAATATTAAGTTCAAACAGTTCTTTTTTATATTGTTGCAATTGGTTTTCGATGTTTTGTTTGCTTTTCTCAAACCATGTATTGGAGGCAATCAATGATTGATAATACTCAATCCCTTCATTCAAATTACTTTTAAAAGCTTTCAATTTTTTTATTTGAGGTGCTGTAATTTGTTCTGAAAATTCATTGATTTCATTTTTCAGATAATCGATATACATTTTCAATTCATTTACAATGACATTCGGACGGTCCTTGTTTCCAAGTACGGAAGCATTTCCATAAATGTGTTTTACCATATCCAAAAGTGAAACTTCTTTGTCAAAATAAGCCAAATTAGGCCCCGGACAAATAACAACTCCTTGCGATTGCCCTTTTATTTTGATGTGATTTTCAAGATAAGAAGCATTGGCTAAACCAACACAAAGGCACGATTTCTCGGTAATGCTGTTTTTCTTTTTATCAAAAGTCTCCTTAGACATCGAATCCTTCACAGCATCCAATTCATCTAATTTTAAATCCTGATATTTTTTAGAAGCAGGACACATTCCTTTTGGTCCGTATTCTTTGCTCAAAGCCAAGAATTTTTTCGGGCAAGAACTTCCTGCTTTTTCTTCCTCAATACGTTTTTGCTTAAAAAACTCATTTGTTGTTCCTTTCACCGCATTAAACGGAATGCCTAGTGGCGAAATATGACTCAAATAAAAATCGTCTTCTTTGGCTTTTTCCAATAATGCTCGAGTAGCTGGATCTACAGAAGTTGCTTCGGGAACCAATAAAAAAGGAGAACCCCAACCCACAGAATCCACTTGATAATGTTCTAATAAAAAGTCATGCTCTTCAGCAGTTCCTACCCCACCTTGCACAGTGATTTTTAATTCTAATGGTGTTTCAGGAATAGGCAATCCTTTTATTTCTAATGCTTTCACCATCAATTCATGAGCTGATTGGATTAATTGCTCTTTCTTTTGTTTGAATTCTTCCAAAATTGGCCCCAACAAGTAACCATCGGTAGCAAAGGCGTGGCCTCCACAGTTTAGACCTGATTCTATTCGATATTCCGAAACCCAAAGTCCTTTTTTGGCTAAAAAGTTTCCTTGTATCATTGCAGAACGAAAATCACTTACTTTCAAGATAATTTTCTTTTGCAACTTATTATTGGCATCTGGATAAAAAACAGGAAAATTTTCAAAATAAGCATACAATCTGGGATTCATCCCCGCCGAAAGTACTACCGATGAAGACAAATTACTATTGGCAAAACCACGAAGAGAAGCATGTGCATCATTAAATTCAACCGGTAATTGTTCATCCTTATTGAAATTATCTTTATCGACTTTGGTCATAATATTGACATCGATTTCACCTGGAGAAAGGTTCTCTTCCAGATAATTTTTGATGGTATCCTTAAAAGCAATTCCATCGTCAATAAGGTCTTGCAATCCTTTTTTAATTTCCGATTTATTAGGTAACATGGCAATATAATTCTCCAAAGCTTGTTTGCTTTCGGTCAATTCTACTTTGAATTTTTCGAATTTATCTTTTACAATAGTATCCATCAAATTCAAATAGGAAGTCACACGTTCAGCACGATAATCATGCATTTTTTGTGTTATTTCTTGATAGGGCATTTTGAATTTTTCACTATAAAAAGCATTCATTCTTTCAATCAGATCGTCATCTATAATAGAAACAACAGATGAGATTCCGTATTGCGCCACACGTATCGGACTATCAATTGTATAGGCCAATCCCATCACTGGAATATGAAAAGTATGTAGTGGTTTTTTAGTCGTCATAAGTGTAAAAATTTATTCATTAAACATTTATGCAAATATCACCATACTAATTTGCTTAAAAACTGATAAATGTCATACTACAACGAAACATATTAGAATAGATTTGCGGGTTGCAAAAACCACAAAAGCAATTTTTTAACAAAAACATTTTTTTTGAAACTTTTAGAAAGCTTTCAGAAACGTGTAGCTTCAAAGTTTTAACTTATATTTGCATAGAATTAATCTTCAATTAAAAAAAACACCATTAAAGTTTTTAAAAAATGAAAAGTCTTAAAGAACGTATATTGGAATTGAAAAAAGAGAAAAATGCCGTAATCTTAGCGCATTATTATCAAGAATCCGATATTCAAGATGTGGCAGATTATGTGGGAGACAGCTTGGGATTATCTCAAGAAGCAATGAAAGTTGATGCCGATATTATCCTTTTCGCAGGAGTTCACTTCATGGCCGAAACTGCAAAAATATTAAATCCTACCAAAAAAGTAATTCTGCCTGATTTGAAAGCAGGCTGTTCGCTAGCCGAATCCTGCCCTGCGCCCTTATTCAAAGAGTTTACAGAAGCACACCCTGATCATATTGTAATCACTTACGTAAACTGTTCTGCCGAAGTAAAAGCACTGACAGACATTGTGGTTACTTCCTCAAATGCCGTTAAAATTGTACAGTCTATTCCAAAAGACAAGCCTATCATTTTTGCTCCCGATAAAAATTTAGGAAAATATGTGATGGAACAAACGGGTAGAGATATGCTACTTTGGGATGGTTCCTGTGTGGTTCACGAAGCTTTTTCACTAGACAAATTGGTGGCTTTGTATAAACAAAATCCAGATGCTCAAATCATTGCACACCCAGAATCTGAAACACATATTCTTAAAACAGCCAACTACATTGGTTCTACCGCAGGAATGATTAATTATGTAAAAACCAATCCAAGCAACAAATTTATTGTGGCTACCGAAGCGGGTATTTTGCATAAAATGAAACAAGAAGTTCCTAATAAAATACTGATTCCGGCTCCTTCAAACGAGGATAACACTTGCGCTTGCAGCGAATGTGGCTACATGAAAATGAACACACTTCAAAAAGTATATGACTGCTTGCTAAATGAAACTCCCGAAATTAATGTACCGGATGACATTAGAGAAAAAGCATTAATCCCTATCGAACGCATGCTCGAATTATCTTAATAATGATCACAACCAATTATTTAATTATAGGTTCTGGAGTAGCCGGTCTGACATTTGCACTCAAAATCGCTAATCGTTTTCCTGAGAGAACAATAACCATTATTACCAAAGCAAACGCAGACGAGTCTAACACCAAATACGCACAAGGTGGAATCGCTATTGTTACCGATAAAACCGAAGATTCGTATCAAAAACACATTGAGGACACACTAATATGTGGGGACGGATTGTGTGACAAAACTGTAGTTAAAATGGTTGTTACCGAAGGCCCGAAACGATTGAAAGAATTGATTGAATGGGGCGCACAATTTGATAAAAATGCCAAAGGTACTTTTGATTTAGGCAAAGAAGGAGGCCATTCTGAAAACAGAGTAGTACATCATAAAGACCAAACCGGTCATGAAATACAGCGTGCCATTTTGGAACAAGTAATGCAAAAAGAAAATATTACCGTTCTGGATCATCACTTTGCATTGGAATTGATTACACAAGACAATCGCTGCATAGGTGCTTATGCACTTGACGAAAAGACAAACGAGGTCATCACCTATCAATCTGATTTTACTTTACTCGCTACTGGAGGTATTGGTCATTTATATGGTCACACCACCAACCCTATCATAGCAACAGGAGATGGAATTGCAATGGCGTATCGTGCCAATGCTGCAATCCAAGATATGGAATTCATACAATTTCACCCAACGGCTTTATTTGACAATACAGGCGGTTCCAAATTTTTAATTTCGGAGGCTGTTCGTGGTTTTGGCGCTCGTTTGAGAACCAAAAAAGGGGAATTATTCATGCTCAATTACGATTCAAGAGGCGATCTGGCTTCGCGGGATATTGTTTCGCAAAGCATCGATTTGGAGCTCAAAAAATCGGGTGATGAATGTGTCTATTTAGATTGTACGCACTTGGATATGGAAGGATTTAAAAACCATTTTCCAATGATTTACAAACACTGTAAAAAAGCAGGTATAGATCTTGAGACTGAATGGATTCCCGTTGTTCCTGCCCAACATTATTTGTGTGGCGGAATAGTGGTAGACATTAATGGAAAAACATCTATCGAAAATTTATATGCTTGTGGCGAATGTTCCAGAACAGGCTTGCATGGCGCCAACAGACTGGCATCAAACTCGCTATTGGAAGCTTTAGTATATTCGGATAAAATATACCACTACTTGGCCGAAAATCCTTTTATTGAACCAAAAACGGCCAGCATTATTCCAAGATGGCAGATTCAATCGAAAATAAAAATCGCTCCCGAATACATCGCTCAAACCAAAGCAAAATTGCAACTCTTAATGAGACAAAATGCGGGAATCGTTCGATTTGACTCTGATTTATTGAAAGCCAAAGAAGCACTTAAAAGCCTGCAAAGCGAAATTGACGAGAAAATTAAAAATCATCTTGTTTGCACCGATTTATACGAATTGAATAATATGATTGACATTGGGAATCTCATCGTTCAGCAATCCATTGACCGCCATGGGAATTGTGGAGGATTTGTTAAGTATGAAACAAAGGATATAAAACAATAAACATTTAAAGATAAATGAAAAAAAGTCTCTTAACAATACAGTTGAGAGACTTTTTTTTAAATGCTAGCAGCAGACATTGCTTATTCACAAATCTATATTTTATAACGTTTTTATGCTCCTGAAAATTTTAATTTGTGCTTCTAAAACAGCTTCATTAAAACCATGTGCTGCTTTAGGAAGCAAATAATACTTCTTTTCGGGTGCTTTTATCTTATCAAAGTAAGCTTTGGAAGCTTCCTTTGGTGTCATCAGATCTTCATTGCCTTGAATTAAATAAACGGGAATTTTGAACTCCAAATTGTCTTTCATCAAATCAATCGTATCAATGATCGAATGCAATCTCAGTTTGCTATCGCCTATATAATTGACAAACGAATAATCATCACCCTCTTCTCGATTTTGAATATCTTTGGAGCTGTTATAAGCAGGGGCTTCTACAAACCAAGTTTCGGGAGCAGGAGTAGAATTGGCTCTTTCATACTTCTTCAAAACTCGAAACAACTGACCTGTCTTTTTGGCTCTATCATAAGGAGGTTTCCCTATAGAATTCAATACTTCTAGCGATTCCGTATCATTTTTATCTTTGGCAATTTTATAAATTTTATTATAAAAGGCGTCATCAATCGCTGGTTTTACAATTTGTGAATGACCTACATAGGCATAAAAAAGATCGGGGCGTTTGGTCACAATTTTAACCCCTAGTGCTGATCCCCAAGAAGTGCCAAAAAGTATTAGTTTTTGTTTCCCTAAATGTTTTAACAAATATTCTGATACTGCAATTCCGTCGTCTGTCATTTGTTCAATCGTTAATGGATTGGCTTGTAAAAACTCAGGAGTAAATTCTACTGGAGCGTTACGCCCATAGGTTTTTCCTGTGCCTCGCTGATCCCATTGCACAATAATAAAATCCTTGGTTAAATCCTTGTAGAGTTTATCCGAATAAGGACTTATTGGACTGCCAGGTCCTCCATGAATGAACAATATTATGGGTTTAGAACTTTCACCTTTGATGGTTATCCATTGATCAATACCATTGATCAAAACAAAATTATCTTCAGAAATTTGTTTTGTAATAATAGAATCATTCGAGATTTTTACAATTCCAGTCCGAACTGGAGATTTAGCAAAAAGTGATGCTGATAACAATAAAGGAAAGAGAATTAAATTTAGTGAGCAAGAGAGATTTTTCAAAATGATATTGGTTTAATGGATTGAAAGTTAATGAGTAGTAAGACTCTATATTTTGAAATTGTTACACTATTATATTTTTAACACAATAAAACGTATAGCTTTCCTCAAAATGTCTTAGAATCACAAGAGGTGTCACATCACTATCCATTTATTTTCATGAAGTTCAGTGAATTTTATTTGTACCAATTGTCGAAGAAAGGGAAATCACGCTACCATCGATAGAAAAAAGAGGCAATGACAACAACCAAACTGCCCTTTCTCCTATTTGCTGTCACGACCAAATTAATCTTTTTAGAAACAAAAAAATCCCAATAGATGCACTGGGATTGATTAAAAGGAATATTGGCTGTTACCGCTACTATTACTATTTCTGTCTTTTATTGCCTGTTGGCAAATAATACAGCCATGCAAATCCTATCAAAAACAAGATTAATGAAGCAATAAATGCCGGTATTAAAATTTCTTTATTATTATCTAAAGCGTTGTTCAGCGAGGCATACAACAACCAAATCTGAATCGTGACATTCAAAATTAATATAAATATCAAGGTCGAAAGAATATTGTTCAGCTTGTTGGGATTCGCTTGATTTTGACTGGTTCTAAATGTACTCATAGCTATGGGATTTAGGCAAAATAAAATATTTTTTTAACCATTAAGAGATTAAGTAAAGTTAAGTTTTAGCTTAATGATTCTTAATCTCTTAATGGTTTAATTTTTTAAACAGTATGCTCTTCGTGATGGGATGCTTTTACATAAATATCATTTTCCTTAAAAAAAACTTCCAAGCTCGGCAATGCTCTTGGTGGCGGGCCTCCTAAAACATCTCCTGTTTTAGCGTCAAATGAGCCTTCATGACACGGGCAATGAATGATTCCCGTGCCGGGTTTGTAAAATACAGAACAAGACAAGTGGGTACACTTTTGCTCGTATGCCTTAAAATCTCCGTTTTCGAGATGAATCAAAATATAGGGTATGGTGCTACCCTCAATTACAAAAGCTCGGGTTCCGCCCAATGGAACTTCCTCTTTTTTGCATACAAAATGTTCTCCCTCGACTTCTTCTTTGGGAAGTAAATAGGCTTTGGCTGCAATGAGTCCGCTTCCTACCATCAGTCCGCCCGAAACAAGGGTGAGAAATTTGGCAAAATCACGACGACTAACATTGGTCGCCTGCTGCTTGAGAATTGGAAAATCTTTCTTCCAATTTTTATTTAAATTATCTTCTTTTGACATTTCTTTATGTTGTAAAAAGTTTTGTTTCAGTATTCAAGTTTCAGTTTTTTGATGCTATCTGCAATCTAAAATCTGCCTTCTGTTCTCAATTTTCTAAAATCTTAATAAATAATCAACTCCGTACTTCCTTTTGGCATCATGATATTGACTTTGGTGTTGACTATTTCTTTACCAAAAATGAATGTATTGATTGGCGTGCTGTTCGGGCGCATTTCCTCGATTTCGGTTCTCGTTCCAAAGAACAAAGCTCCGCTTGGACAAACTGTGGCACACATTGGTTTTTTTCCAATGCTGGTTCGGTCATAACACATCGTACACTTCATCATCAAGTCATAAGATTCTTCTTTTTTCGGGACACCAAATGGACAAGCCATTACGCAATTCGAACAACCTATACATCTTTCGGTGTTGGCAGTGTGTACGATTCCGTTTTCATCTTTGGATATGGCATCTGCTGGACACACATTGGCGCACACAGGATCGTCACAGTGCATACAAACTTGAACAGTGGTTTGCACAGTCGAAGCCCTATCCACATAATTTACATGAATTAAGGATTCCTGACCGTTGGTCTCACATTCAGCGCAAGCCATTTCACAGGCTTTACAGCCAATGCAACGTTGCATATCTACAAAAAATTCCTCGTTTTTATTGAAACTGGTGTAATTCATACTTCTTTTTTATAGATTAAACACTTGCATACGCTGTTGATTCATTCGAGGGTGCCGCTATTTCTTTAAGCGGTTCCAAGTGGCAGGCGCATACCTTAAATTCTGGTATTTTAGAAATTGGATCCAATGTCCCGGGCGTTAATTGATTGGCCGATTTTTTGCCCGACCAATGGTACGGTATAAAAACAGTATCCTCCCGAATAGTTTCGACTATATTCGCAGGGAAAATTCCTTCTCCGCGTCGAGTGGAAACTTTTATTAATTCTCTTTGTTTGATTCCATATTGTTGAGCTAGTTTAGGATGAATCTCCAATAATGGCTCTGGATATTGATCGACCAATTTACCAATTCTACGGGTTTGGGTACCGCTTAAGTATTGCGACACCACACGACCTGTAGTCAAAATCACAGGATAATCCGCATCGGTAACTTCGCCCGGAAGTTTATACGGAGCGGGATTAAAATGCGCTTTCCCATCAGGTGTTTTAAATTTTTTGTCCTCCCACAATCTTGGTGTTCCTGGATGACCTATTTCTGGACATGGCCAAAAAACACCCATTTCGTCTTCAATTCTTTGGTATGTAATACCGTAATAATCTGCCGTTCCTCCTTTGGAAGCCACACGCAATTCATTGAAAATAGATTCGCTGTTCTCATACGTAAACTTATCTTTCACTCCCAAACGTTTGGCCAATTCCAAAATAATTGACGTATCTGTTCTGGCATCTCCCGGAGGTGTTACCGCTTGGCGAATGCGAATTACTCTTCCCTCTGCAGATGTTGTGGTTCCTTCTTCCTCTTCCTGCAAAGATCCCGCCAGTACAATATCAGCATGACGTGCAGTTTCATTTAAGAAAAAGTCAATACATACATAATATTCTAGTTTTTCCAAGGCTTCGCGAACGTAATTACTATTCGGCAATGACACTAGCGGATTGAAACAAATCGAAATCAATCCCTTAATTTCTCCACGATGAATGGCTTCGATAATTTCGTAAGCCGAAAGCCCTTTTCCTGGCATATCTTTCTCATTGATTCCCCAAACTTCCGAAATATACTTTCGGTGTTCTGGATTCTCAATATCTCTATTCCCGGGCAATTGATCGCATTTATGACCGTGTTCTCTACCTCCCTGACCGTTTCCTTGACCAGTAATAGTTCCATAACCGCAATACGGTCTGCCTATTCTTCCAGTGGCGAGTACCAAATTGATACAACCCAAAACATTATCTACTCCTTTTGAGTGGTGTTCTATTCCACGAGCGTGCAGCAAGAAACTCGTCTTAGCTTTGCCCCACAATTCAGCCGCTTGGCGTATTTTATTTTTGTCGATTCCCGTAACTTCCTCAGCCCATTCCAGCGTATAATCTTTTACGGCATCAATTGTTTCCTGAAAACCGGAAGTATAATTATCTATAAATTCGTGGTCCAGCATATCGTGATCTACCAAATATTTTAACATTGCGCCGTACAAAGCCGAGTCGGTTCCCGGGCGAACATCCAAATGAATATCGGCCGTTCTCGCCAGCGGAATCATCCTTGGGTCAATCACTATAATTTTAGCACCTCGATCACGGGCTTTCCAAATCCAGTGTGTCAGTGTTGGAAAAGTCTCACTGATATTGGCTCCAGCCACAATAATTACTTCCGCATATTCCAAATCCGAATAATTATTGGAAGCTCTGTCCAGTCCAAACGCTTTTTTGTTACCCGCACCTGCACTCACCATACACAAACGTCCGTTGTAATCTAAGTTTTTGGTTTTCAGAGCCACGCGGGCAAATTTACCAACCAAATAACTTTTCTCATTCGTCAAAGAAACTCCAGATAGCATCGAGAACGCATCATTCCCGTATTTTTCCTGAATGCGTTTAATTTCCGAAACCGTTTTGTCCATCGCATCATCCCAAGAAACAGGAACGAATCCTTGACCAGGAACGCTCTTCAACGGAGACATCAAACGGTCGGGATGGTTATTCTGCAAATAACGCTGAACCCCTTTTGGACACAGCCTTCCTTCATTAAATGGAAACTCCATCCAAGGCTCAAACCCCACTACTTTATTTTCTTTCACCAACAATTGGATTCCACATTGCATCCCACAAAAACAACAATGTGTTTTCACAGCCTCATCCGGTTCGTCCCGTCCAACATAGCCATCCTTGGGCGCATAATTTAGAGTGGGACCAAAATGCTTAACTATATTCTCCTCTGCTACTGGTAATTTTGCCATTTTATATTTCTTTACAGTTGTATGTTATTTGTTTTTTTTTGCAAAAAATCAAAATTCAGCATTCTGCCGTCTGAATCCTGCATTCTATTTTTAAATAATCATCCAAACAAATTCCCTCCTTTTAGCCTAGCTTTCAAATGCGCTTGTGCCAATCTAGACCTTTTCCCTTCAGGGCTTAAATCTAAATGTGACGTTCCATCTTCGTGAGAAAAATCAAAACCCAATTGCTCTGTTACAGTTTTTAAATCCTGAATATGCAATTTAGTGGCAAACTCCTCACCCGTATGAGGGCAAACCACCATTCCCATTTTCATTCCTTCCTTCTTATAAATATGTGCCCCGATTTGAGCGGGACGTTGAATGATATGGAAAAACTTCCCAAATGGAATCCAGATCAGAAACATAATCACCGTAACTGCATGCAAAACTGCCAAAAAATCAAAAGCAAATCCTTTCATAAACTGATAGGAATATGTCAATCCCAATCCTGTAACCGAAATGGCTATCAGTAAAATAAGTGGCAGCAAATCTCCTTCAAAAGATTGAGTTGCAATAAGTCCCGGATTTGTCAAACGTCTTCTTAAATAATACAAGGAACCAAAAATAACCAAGTAAGATGACCAGTTCAAAGCATGGAAAGTCAAAAAAGCAGTAATAGAATCCAAGTTGAAATCCATTACTTTAAACCCGAAAAAATAGGCTTCATATACTGAAATCGTGTTAGGCGCCATTGCAAAATTAATCCAGCCAAAAGTGAGCGGTATCGTAATCAAAAATGCTGACGTACATCCCACTGCAATCATAAAATGCGCTACCCAACGGTATTTCCCTCTAGGATAGATAAACTTTTGAAACGCAATATTCTCCACTGACTCTTTCGTAGCAAACCAAAAATGCGAAAACACTTTGCCGGTTATCAAATATGTAATACCTCTTTTGAAATAAATCCAAGTCGGCGGCCTTTGCAACCAAACTGTATAACGATACACGATCCCAAAAAAAGCAAATACCGTCCCAAATAAATAAGTCACCAGTGCGGCATCAAAATTCTGCAATTTTCTGGAACCAAAAAACACAAGAGCAATCATAAAAATAGAAAGCGCTGTTGCAATCAGTAAAGCTTTGGTATTGTAGGTATTGTTTTTCATATTCAATGTATTAATAACAAAATGATGTAGATTCAGATATTCCGTTATATTAAACACCTAACAGGTCTTTGAGACCTGTTAGGATAAAAGTTTTATAAAATCCTCCTTCGGGGATTGGGCGACTAACTTGGCTTCTCACAACCTTTACGGTTGTAAAACCACCAATTAATTGTTGTTGCTAATATAGTGAAAAGAATTAAGCCAATAAAAAATTGATTGACTGTACCATTGACCGCTATATTATTTCCAATGAATTTAGAGAATATAAAAGGACCAAAAGCAGCAATTGCAGCAGTCCATCCAATTACACCTGCAGCTTGACGTTGATTTTCAGAAAATATGATAGGAAATTGTCTAAAAGTACCCGCATTACCAATTCCCGTAAAAAAGAACATCGCCAAAATTACCCCTACAAAAAGCGGAAATTGATCCATGCTCGTTGGCGCAACCAATCCTTGGGTAACCAAAATAATAGATCCCGCCAAAATTCCGATTCCGGTAATAGTCGTCAATATAGCTCCTCCCACTTTATCGGCCACAAAACCAAAAGTAACTCTGCTGGCAGAACCAATCAATGGGCCATAAAAAGCGTAAGCCAATGGATCTGGAGCATCAGGAAAATCGCCATACAAATATTTTATCATCAAAGGAAAAGCTGCCGATAACCCTGCAAACGTCCCAAAAGTCATCACATAGGTAATGGTACATAACCAAGTATGTTTGTTTTTAAAAATATCCATTTGATCTTTTATTGAAGCCTTCATCGGAATACTTTTTAAAAAAAACCAACTCATAAATGCCAAAACCAAGAGAAAACCAATGTACCAAAATGCAGCAGATTGAATATAGATTTCCCTTTTATTTACCGCCACATTTTTGGGACTTATCTTGTTTAATATTTTTTCAGCTAATTTAGGATTTGCATTTGCAATCACTTTAGATTTCTCATTCAGTGGTAATGCAGTGAAAATTTCGAAATTTTGATTTGATTTCGTAGCTGCAATAACAGAATCCAACACTGGTTTCTTTACAGTAGCCAAAATTTTATTTTGCGTTTTGGTGTCCAAGGCGGCAAAGACTTCTTTTTGTTTTTCAACTGTTGAGTCTGTTAAAACATTCTGAGTTTCTTTGGCATCGATACTTGTAAATACCGAAGTGGTTCCGTAAATACTAACACTCAAAATAATCGGAGTAATAAACTGAGCTAAACTAACCCCAAAATTCCCTATACCAGCTTGAATTCCCAACGCTGTTCCTTTTAATCTTTTTGGAAAAAATAGACTTGTGCTAGGCATAAAGGATGAAAAATCTCCACCACCAAAACCAGTGGTAATAGCCAAAAGAACAAATACCCAAAATGGAGTAGTGGTATCCATTACTGCAAACCCGATTCCAATTGCTGGAATTAATTTGAGTAATGTTGCCACAGTCACTACATGCCTTGTCCCGAAAATAGGAAGGATAAACGTGTGAATAATTCTTAAAAATCCTGCAGCCAAACCAGGTATTGCCACCAACCAAAAAAGTTGGTCTTTGGAAAACGGAAAACCAAGCCCTGGTAATTTCACCGCAATTACACTCATCATAAACCAAGAAGCAAAAGAAAATATTAATGACAAGGTTGTAATCGTTAAAGTTTTCCAAGCTATTTTACTACCTGTATTTTTCCAGAAATTTTCATCTTCTGGCTCCCATTTGTCTAACCATGTTTTCATATTTATTTTTTTTATTTTCAGAATTTAATTTTGCAATTGTCCTATTCCAAATTCAATCGGACAACAATTTTCCATTTTTTAAATAAGATAAAAAAGTCCTTTATTTATTGGTGTAAAATTAATAGACAAAAAAAAATTAAAATATGATATTTATCAGTCGAAAGAAATTAGTAAAATAATCATAACTATGAATTGTAAAGGTATTTCCTTTAAAAGGTAATATTTTTTAATCTGTTGGATTTTCCTTCGACTTTTTAAAACCTTTCAATTAACAAAACCACAAAACAATCTGGGCAATAAAAAACAAATCATTCAAATTCAAATTTCTTTTTTTTGAATAAGGTTTTTTTATTTTAGATAGTTGAATAAAACATTATCATTCACTATAATTCTTCTTCCGTTCCATTTCGTCTTTTATCCTTTTGTTGACATCCACTTTTGCTCCTCGCAATACATAAATGAAAATTTCTGGTTCTCTGGCAAATTTATTGATTCTTTTACCGGCTAGATAAACGGTGTCAAATAATGGAATTTCTCTTTTTCTGTCTTTATCATCATCGTTTTCCTCCTTTACCAAAATAACATCTTTTATTTTTTTATCTAATGGAAGCCAATTGATATAGTCTGCATTAAAGGAATGGGCCACCACTTTTTTATTAGTTGTATAATAATTGATTGCGCCGGCTTGCCCGTAATTGTCGCACAGAATTAAGGTATGCTCCAAATCTGGCAGAGTTGCAGCAACAGAATCTACTTTCATGGCCAATTCTTTCCAACCCAGCATATCAGCAAAATCCTGTGGTAATAAATGGTCCTTACCATCTTCCCAATGAAGCAAACCGAATTTTTGATACGGTTTAGCATGATTCACTATGTATTCCGGACTTTTATTTGGAAAAAAAGCATTGTACATCGGGATAAAAAGCAGAATAGGTATTATGATTAAAACCGGCTGTAAATATCGTTTCCAACCTTCTTTTAATTGGTTGGCCAGATATACAGAGCCAAAGGAAATGTAAATAGGATAAAGCCCGATAGCATAATAATCTTTGGCTTTGAAATATATAAAGACTACAAGTGTAAAAATAATGCTCCAAAAGAACAGCCTGTATTTTTGGAAAGGTTTGTACAATAACAAGGCCAACCATCCCGATACAATCACAAAAAAAGAACCAATAAAGAAGAGCAGTTGTGATTTTAAAAAATCCAATCGATCTACATAAACCAATTGTGTATCGGCCAACTCTTTTAAATGATGAATTACGGGAAAGCTATTATCATACTGCCACAAAAGGTTGGGAAAAATCATAAACAAACCCACAATGAGAGCAACATATAATTTAGGCTGACCAAAGATTTTGCGTTGCTCCGTCAAGACAATAGCAGGAATCAACCCAATAATTAAAAAGCCAATATTGTATTTATTCATAAAGCCAAGTGCAAATAGAATTGCTCCAATGAAAAGCCACTTGGTGTTTTCGGAATTGAAGTATTTGATTAGAATAAAATAAAAAGTCGTCCAACACAATACGTCGAAAGAGTTGGGTTGGTATAACGTGTTCAACCTCAATAATGCCGAAAAAAACACACAAGTTGCACCCAAAACCAAGGCAAATAAATTACCTTTTAATTCTTCGATGGCTTTCCATACCACCACAATAGTCAAGGCACCGAACAAAGCAGGGAAAAATTTAACCCAAAAAACCGAATTTCCTAAAAGATAAATAAGATACGAAATCCAAGAGGTAAAAGGAGGAACCGATAAATACCCCCAGTCCAAATGATGGGCTTGATCAAGGTGCAAATATTCGTCTCGTTGCAAATCGTAATCTGGGCTTATTAAAGAATATTGCAGTACAAATTTCAATATAATGAAGCCTAGTAATAGTAGTGTCTTTTTGGTCATTGGATACTGTTAGTTATGGTCGTTACTAGTATTAATTCTAATGTAAATATAAAGGATTTATACTACAGTAAAAACTTCTTTTGAAAAGATAGTGACAATGGTTACCACCTAGTTAAAACCGTGGGCTATAACTCATACGTTTAGAAAACTATTGATAAAAAAAACATCTCATATTCCCTAAACATCTTGTAAACCGCGTGAGGGATAGAAATAAGCTACCAAAGTAGCATGGATAGCCCGACCGCCGATAGGAAAAAGGGCAGTGACGACAATGAAACTAGCCCTTTTTTCTAGCGGAGGTCACGCCCACAAGAGCTTTTGAGAATTGACGAAGTAAATGATCCTTGCAATTTCTAAATTGGATTGTATTTGGAACCTTGGATGACACCTCTTTGCTTGATTGTCGAGTCGATATAATGCTGAATTTGGGTCTTTTTGAGTCCCCAATTTGGAGCGATGAGCAAATCCCAATCCGAGATTCCGAAGAGGCGCTGGATGACGATATCGGGGCGCAGGAGTGGGATGATGTCACAAAGTAGATCGGTGTATTGTTCCAAAGTGAAAAGCGGGAACGGGTTTCTTTTGTAATGCACGCCCATAATCGAACCTTCAACTATGTGTAAATGATGGAATTTGACGAATTTTATTTGGGCAAAGCGGTTGATTTCGACAATGTAGTTGAGCATCATTTCGTGGGTTTCCCAAGGAAATCCGAAAACGGTGTGTACACACAAATCGATTGGGCTGTCTTTTAACAATTCCACAGCGGTAACGAACTCGGCGTGAGTACACCCTCGATTTATTTTTTCTAGCGTTTCGTCATACATCGATTCCATTCCCATTTCGAGATCAACGTCGAATCGGTCGCAATAGCTTTCGAGTAAAGCCACTTTTTCGGCATCAATACAATCTGGCCGAGTTCCTACCGAAAACCCGACAACCTCATCGGGATTGAAAGACAAGGCGCGGTCGTAAATGTTTTTGAGATAATCGACACTGGCATAAGTGTTCGTGTTGGGCTGAAAGTAAACAATGAATTGGTCGGCTTTGTATGATTTTTTGGCACGCTCCATGCCTTTCAACAACTGTTCTTCGATGGTAGGCGCTTTTCTGGAAATATCGGGTGTGAAAGAATCTACATTGCAATAGGTACAACCGCCGTAGCCCTTTAGCCCGTCTCGATTAGGACAACTAAAATTACCATCTACAATTACTTTGAAAACTTTTTGACCATTGTATTTTTCACGGAGATGTGTGCCGTAATTGTTGTACCCTTTCTTGTTGGATTCTTTTTCTGCATTCATTTTGCAAAGGTATTCACTATTGTATAGTGCCAACAATGACTTTTATCAGGGATTTTAAAACGGGGTCTTGTTACATTAAAGATTTGTTTCGCAAAGATTCACAGAGAACACACAAAGAATCGCAAAGGGTCAGCAAAAAAGTAATTCTCTTCGTGAATCTCTGTGTTTTTTTCGCGAGTCTTCGTGAAATGATTTTCTATTGTTTCACTTATCCCCCAATCTTAATCATACTTCGATTTTGAGAAAAAAGAAGCGGGTTTTGGAATTTAGCATCATCATCCATTCCGCCTCGCATGGCGTGTTTGGATTTTATGTTTTGGAAGATCAACGGTTCGATAGATTCTCCCGCTCGCAAGGTATCAAGCAAAGAGGTTTCGGTATTGGAAAACAAACAGTTTTTTAGTTTCCCGTCAGCGGTTAGGCGAATGCGGTTACAGGTACTGCAAAACGGATTTGTCACGGAACTGATTACAGAAAAACTTCCTTGATAGCCGTCAATTTTATGATTTTTGGCAGTATCGTTCGGTTTGTCTTGGGTACGTTCTACTTTTTGTTCGGAATAAAAAACATTGACTTGCGAAAGGATTTCGGCATAACTCACCAATTTCTCTTTGTTCCATTGATTACCATCAAAAGGCATAAACTCTATAAACCTGATTTGAATGTTTCGGTCTTTGGTCATCTCTATAAAATCAATAATTTCGTTATCATTAAAACCTTTAATCACAACCACATTTAGTTTTACCTGAAATCCATTCGCTTCTAATAAATCGAGATTCTCAATTACTTTTTCAAAATAATTGCGACGGGTGATTTGGTTGAATTTGTCTTTTTTCAAACTGTCGATACTCACGTTCAAAGTGGTAATTCCGGCTTCCTTGAACGTATCTATAAATTCGTGCACCAGAATTCCGTTGGTGGTCAAAGTGAGTTCAACTCCCAATTTCCCTAATCGCTTAATAATATCTTTGGCATCTCTTCGTACCAAAGGCTCACCACCGGTCAATCTAATTTTGGTCACGCCGAGTTTTACAAAAGTTTTGGCAATGATAATAATCTCGTCTGCAGTCATCAGATGCGCTCTTGGCGTAAGGGCAATCCCCTCGGCCGGCATACAATAGGTACATCTCAAATTACAGTGTTCCGTAATCGAAATGCGGAGGTAATTGTGCGCTCTGCCGTGGTTGTCCTGCATTGGATTGATTTTATTTTCCATGGTTGAAACCATTTAATATTTTGAATAAATGCAATACGGAAGGAAATACAGCATCCATAGATTCACTGGCTCCCGCTGTGGAACCTGGCAAGGCCATAATTAGTGTATTTCCTTTGAAACCCACCACGCTTCTGGACAACATCGCATAAGGCGTTCTGTCCTGTCCATAAGAGCGAATGGCTTCTTCAATTCCGGGAATACGACGATCGAGCATTGGAATAATAGCTTCGGGAGTCACATCGCGGTTAGACAAACCTGTTCCGCCAGTGAAAATTACCAAATCTTTATTGGCCGAACACAGCTTGTTTAAGGTTTCCTGAATATCGGCAACCTCATCTGGAATGACCGAATAACTCGAAATGCTCAATCCCAGATTCTTGATTTTGTCCGAGATTACTTTTCCTGCTCGATCCTCTTTTTTTCCGCTGGAAACACTGTCCGAACAAACGATTACCGCTACCGACAAATCCAGATTTTCTTTGACACCATAATCGGATTTTCCTCCTTTTTTATGGAGCAGTTTTATGGTCGAAATTTCAACTTTTTTGTCAATCGGTTTTAACATATCGTACATTGTTAGAGCCACAATCGATGCTCCGTGCATGGCTTCGACCTCCACTCCTGTTCTGTAAATCGCTTTTACCGTTACCTTTATCAACACTGAATCTTCCAATAGTTCATATTCGATTCCGGTGAACTCAATCGGCATAGGATGACAATCCGGAATGGAGTTCGAAGTATTTTTTACGGCAAATAAACCCGCAGTTCTCGATACTTCAAGCACATCACCTTTTGGAACGGTTTTGTTCAGAATGGCCTGCATTGTTTCTGGCGAACCAACTTTTACAATGGCTTGAGCCGTAGCAGTGCGTTGTGTGATTATTTTATGGGTGATATCTACCATGGAGATTTTAGATTTTAGATTTTAGATTTTTGCTTATTGTCATGCATTTAAGACAATCTACAGAACTCCCCCTTCAGGGGTTGGGGGGCTATTCTTTTTCCAAGTATATGATTCATCTTCAAAAATTTCTTTCCCGAAAATGGCTGTCTTTTCTTTTATTTCTTCCACCAAAAATTCCAAAGCTTCATAAACGACTTTTCGTCTTGGTGCCGAAACAAAAACAAACAAACATATCTCACCTGTTTTTACCGTTCCCAAACTATGGTAAATGTGCAAACACGATAACTCATATTTGGCAAAAGCCGCTTCTCGAATTTCGTAGAACGATTGTTCCGCCATTTCTTCGTAGGCCGTGTATTCAATCGCAGCGACTGCTTTTCCTTCAATCACATCGGCACGAACCTGCCCCAGAAAAATATTATGTGCTCCAATTGTGGTTTTGCTTTGGTGTTTGGCAATCGAATTCCCAATGAACTCGGATGTTATTTGTCCCTGAATAAAAGAACTTTTTTTGGCTTTATCTGTTGACATAATTAATATTGTATCTTTTTATTTTTTATTAAAATTGGACATTGTTATTCAATTTGATTTCTCAAAGATTCAATGCCTTTTCCTAAATGAAAAACTCCAACAAATCCTGATTTTTGAAGATAATTCATAGCGGCTAGACTTCGCTGGCCCGTTTGACAAAACAAAACAATTTCTTGATTTTTACTCAATTTCTTACTGTAATCTTCTAACATACTCAAAGGAATCCGAATTACATTATTTCCTTTAAACTCTGGTGTTTCGTCTAATTCTCGAACGTCAATAACAACGATTCCGAATTGTTTGCATTTTTCTAAAAAAGACTCTGGACTTAAATCTGTTTCTACTTTTTTATTGTTTAAAAACAGAGTTCCATTTATAATTCCTTTTTCTTCCGAAAAAACATTTAGATTTTGGATGTCAGGAACCGCTTGTTCTTTTTTTTGCGAATAATACTTCTTTGTGGCGGTTTCAATCATTTTTGGATTTTTGGAGAAATTGATCGTTTGAGTTTGAAAATGCAGAGCATCGTAAATCAATAATTTCCCCGACAATATTTCACCAATTCCGAGTATTATTTTTAAGACTTCTGTAGCCTGCAATGTTCCGATAGTGTTGGGCAAAATTCCCAAAACTCCTGAATCAGCGCAATTCGGAATCGCATTCAGTCTTTCCTGCTCGGGAAACAAACAACGGTAACTCGGCCCGTTATTATAGTTAAATACTGAAATCTGTCCTTCAAACTTGTGAATTGAGGCATACACCATCGGAATCCTTTTGGCGACCGATATATCATTAATCAAATAGCGAACTGTAATAGCATCGGTGCAATCAACAATGATTTGGTAATCCTTAACTATACGAGCGGCATTTTGGGCAGTGAAAAACTCTGAAAAAACGGTTACATTAATCTCAGGATTGAGTTCGAAAATAGCTTTCTTGGCTGTTTCTGCTTTGCTATTTCCGCAGTCTTTTAAGGTATATAATAATTGCCTGTGCAAATTAGTTTCTTCCACCACGTCTCCATCCACAATTCCGATGTTACCTACTCCTGCGGCAGCCAAATTTTGTAAAACCGGACAACCCAAACCACCGGCACCAATTACCAAGACACGAGCGTCCTGCAATTTTTGCTGACCTATTTCTCCTATTTCAGGAAGAACTATTTGTCTAGAATAACGTTTGGAATTTGCCATTTTCAAATATTGGAACTTGGTTTAAACATATAAGTCATATAAGTTTCCCTTTTAAAATTTCTTAACCATTTAAGAAACATAAGTTCATCTAAGTTTTCTATTCTAATTATTGCCAATTTACATTTCTGCAATCTTAAATCTGCAATCTTAAATTTCTAACCTCCAGCAAACGGTGGCAGAAAAGCAATTACATCCTGATCCTTTATGGTGGCTTGCAAACTACTCATTGCTTGATTGACAGCAATAGCATAAGTAGTGTTTTGCATAGTTTGGTAACTGTTCTCTATTTTTGATTTTAATACTGAAACTGAAATAGTCTCCTCATCGAAAGTAAATTGTTCCTCTTTCAACTCCGTGATATCAGCGACTAAACCAAAATATTTTAGCGTTATGGTCATTTGATTAAATTTTGATATTCTTCTGGTGTGTTTATATTTTGCACTTGGTTGTTCCATTTTTCAGGAACTTCAAGAGTTTGGTGTTTGACATCTTCAATCACTTGCCTTAATTTCAATTGATTTCCCGCCATGTGTTCTCCGAAAACAATTCGCATCGAGCGGTCGTAAACCCCAATAAGCGGACTCGTTTTATCTCCACTTTTGGTTTGTGTAACCATATAGGTTTCGTCATGATTTTTTAAAATCCATTCCAACAGTTCTTTCGAAACTAGTGGCACATCAACACTCAAAACCAAATTCACTTTGGTTTTAGACGCTGACAGTGCGGTATAAAGTCCTCCAACTGGTCCTTTGTTTTCAATAATATCTTCGACTCTGATAAAACCTAAAGCATCATATTCTTTGCTACCTGACACAATTAAAATATTTGAACCAACTATTGGTTTCAAAACATCACAAATGTGTTTGATGAATGTTTTTCCGTTCAAATTCAGTAGTCCTTTGTCTGCTCCCATGCGCTGGCTTTTACCGCCTGCCAAAATAATTGCCGTTATTTTATTTTCCATAATTCTCTTTAAGAATGATTACGCTGTTGCATATAATTTAAAAATGGCGATTCCGATAACAACAGACAATACATAACGCAACGCCTTCGAATTGAATTTGGCACTTCCATAATATGCACCAAATAATCCTCCTATAAAAACCAATCCGATTAACATTCCTGAAGAAGCAGGTAAACTTCCGCCTTGCGACACAAAACCAAAAAGACCAGATATTGAATTGACCAATATAAACAATGCTGATACTGCTGCAGTCTGTTTCATTGTGGCCCAACCCATCAATAATAAAACGGGACTCAAAATAATTCCTCCACCAATACCTAATAAACCAGATAAAAAACCAATTAGTGCTCCAAAGACCAATGCCATTGGAACATTTATAATTTTTAAATTTTCTTTCTCTTTACCAAAAAGGCCTAACAATCGCATTACAGCAAAAACCAAAACGGTGGCCAGAATTATTTTATAATAAAAAGCTTCAATTTTCAAATAACCGCCAATAAACGAAAACGGAATTGAGGTTAGTGCAAAAGGATAGAAAAGGTTCCACTTGAAGTTTTTTTCCCTGTAATAAAAATAAAAGGAAAGCCCCGAAACCAAAATATTCAATACCAAGGCAGTCGGTTTCATGAACGTCATCGGGAAAGCAAAAGCGCTCATCAAAGCGAGATATCCGCTAGCACCACCATGACCTACACTCGCATACAAAAAGGCTACAATTGGAAACAATAGTAATAGTAAAGGCATGTCTAATAAATGTTCTATACTCATAAAGAATGTTTTTTAAGTTCTAAATCCAAAAATTCCCAACAGGCAACATTGATCGCTTCAAAAGATTCAATTAAGGATTTACCATAAGGAGTGATAACTGTACCGCCACCTTTATTCCCGCCCACTTGAGTTGCTATTAAAGGTTCTTTGGAAGCTTTATTCGAAGCATCGATTAATTTCCAAGCTTTTTGGTACGAAATATTCATTTCTTTGGCAGCTTTATTGAGCGAACCGGTTGATTCAATAAGCTTTAACAACTGAATACGTCCTTCGCTAATGAGAATTCCTTCATCGGTTTCAATCCAAATTTTACTCTTGATTTTCATATGCAAATGATGTTTTTTTATAGGAATATGTACTTCGCATAATTGTTTTTTGCAGTCATGTCCAATTTACGGTTATGCTCATTTCAAAGTCGATTATTTTCGTTATACTTTTACAAATATAACGAAATGATTATTCCAAAAAAATAAAAAAACAGCACTGCAACCTTTTTTTTGTTATAAAAAAAAACAGCAATTCACCCACTCACTAACTTTTAGCATTAAAAAAAGAAAATAGCAAGGCAATTACTCCAAAAAAGTGCTCTTTAAAAAATTAAAATAATTATATTCGCTCTTCATTTTCAACCATAACCAACTATAAATAAGCATGAAACAAGCCACTACCATAGACGAAGTCATTCAGTTTTTGGATGAAATAATAACAACATCAAAACTGGAACAAAGTGCCATAGGCTTGTTTACCACACTATACCGTGAAGTCACAATACAAATAAAACAAGGTATTGCCAATGGTTCTTTTCAAAATGGCGAGCGAATGGAAAAATTGGATGTGATTTTCGCCAATCGGTATTTGAAAGCCTATTACCAATACAAAGCCAAGGAAAAACCATCGGAATGTTGGGAGTTCTCGTTTCAGCAAGCAGAAGACTTTTGGCCAATAGTTGTTCAGCATTTACTGCTTGGAATCAATGCGCATGTGAATCTAGATTTAGGAATAGCATCAGCTCAAGTCAGCACTCCAGAAGATATCGAAAGTTTGAAATCCGATTTCGACCAAATCAACACCATTCTTAGCAATCTCGTGGAAAGTGTCGAAAAATGCCTAATTAAAATTTGGCCAACATTGACCATTATACTAAAATTATCCGGCAAAATAGATAATTTCTTTATTGACTTTAGCATGAAAACGGCAAGAGACGGTGCTTGGAAATTTGCCAATGAATTTGTGGTGCTTCCCGAAAATCAAAGAGAAGCCACCATTCAGGAAAGAGATGTAAAAATCACCGAAATCGCACGATTGGTTTCAAATCCTGGGTATTTGGTCAGTGCTGTTTTTAAATTCATTCGATTGTTTGAAAAAGGAACTGTTGCTCAAAAAATAATTGATTTAAGTAAAATTGAATGAATTTAACCGCAAAGTCACGAAGAAAAAACCGCGAAGTTCGTAAAGCTTTGCGTTCATAGCGCTTGCTTTGCGAACCTTGCGGTTAAAATTTTATGCTAATCTTATGCCTGCTCTTTCACAAATCGGGCGATTACTTCCTGATAATAATTAAACGTGGTTTTCGCAATAGACTCCCAACTGAATTGTTTCAACACTCGCACTCGACCAGCTTTACCCATCACGGTTGCGAGTTCTTCATTATCCAATAATGTATTTATTTTTTCCGCAAAAGCTTTTTGAAAAGCTGTTGGATCCAACGGATTAAAATTGGTTCTAGAAATACTTTCCAGCGGAATCAAATATCCGGTTTCGCCTTCTACAATAATCTCAGGTATTCCGCCTACATGACTACCTACAACAGGTGTTTCACATGCCATCGCTTCGAGATTAATGATTCCAAAAGGTTCGTACAACGAAGGACAGGCAAAAACTCTTGCATGACTGTACAACACTTTGACTTTTTCACGAGGCAACATTTCCGAAATAAGGATTACACCTTTTCGTTTGGCTTTTAATTCGTCAATTAAAGTTGATGTTTCAAGAGCAATTTCTTCGGTATCGGGAGCGCCTGCGCAAAGTACGATTTGGCAATTTTCATTAAAATATTGAGCCGCTTCTATCAATCCCGAAATCCCTTTTTGACGAGTAATTCGGCCTACAAAAAGCACAAATGGTATTTTTGGATCAATACCGTATTCGGTCAACAAAGCCTCATCAAAAGTAGGTTTGTAAAATTCAGGATCAATTCCGTTATGAATTACGGTTACCTTTTTGGGATCAACACCATACGCTTCCACCACATCGGTTTTCATTTGTTCACTCACAGCAATCACCCCATCGGCAGTTTTATAGGCGTTGGTTTCGATCCATCGGGACATAAAATAACCGTTTCCTAGTTGTTCTACTTTCCAAGGACGGTGGGTTTCCAAACTATGAGTTGTCAAAATCAACGGCACCTGCAACAATTCCCTGCTAAAAACACCAGCCAAATGCGTGTACCAAGTATGGCAATGAATAATGTCAGCTTTTGGGGTAGTTTGAGCCATTTCGACATTTCGGCTTAAATTATGATACATCTTAATGTGTTCGTTTTCAGGATCCACCATCTTTGTCAAACAGGAATTAATTCCTTCCACGTGCATGGATTCCTTGTTTTCTTTTTGGTCACCAAAACACCGAACTTCAACCTGACCCAAATTGGCCAGTTCCTGACTCAAAAAATCAATGTGAACTCCAGCCCCGCCATAAATATTAGGTGGAAATTCGTTAGTATAAAGCGCTATCCTCATTTGTTACATTTTTATAATTCATAGAATCTGATACAAGGACACACCCATAAAGTCTTGGATTGCATCAAAATATCAATTTAGTAAAAATACAAAACCTCATTTTAATTCATTCAGAAACCAACTATTATTTTAAAACAATTTCCATCTAAATTCTAAATTATTTAAAATTTCAACAAAAGACAATATTAAATACCATCGATAATTACTACATTTTAACTAGATTAGCATAATAATTCTATTGCCATTTTATTCATCAAAAAAAACTCAAATATGAACCAAAAAAACTCAAATTTCAATAATTACAGTTTTGAAAAAATCGCCGACACCCTTATCCGACTTGGAGTCCTTTTTTTACTAATCGGCTGGTGTTACGACATCTTGAAACCTTTTGTTTTAATCATAATTTGGGCGATTGTCATTGCCGTTGCATTCAGTCCGATTTATGAATCCGTGGTGAAATTATTTAGGGGAAAAAAAATTTTGGCTACCATTTTCCTAGCCGCAATATTGCTCAGTATTTTGGTCCTTCCAAGCATATTGGTATCCCAATCATTATATGAAGAAATCAATAATTTCAGCCATTCCTATCAAGCTGGCGAACATCTGATTCCGCCTCCGGGAGAGAGCACAAAGGACTGGCCAACAATTACAAAACCCATACTAGAAATCTGGAAAAGTGCCTCCGAAGACATTTCGAATGTTGTATTTAAATACTCTGATCAGTTAAAAGTAGTTGGAGAATGGTTAATACTTGCGTTAGCAGGAGTTGGCAAAGGCATCTTGCAATTCATTATTTCTATTATTATTGCGATGGGATTATTATTGTATTCCGAATCACTCATCAAAGTTTCCAAAAACATCTTCATCAAACTAATAGGTTCCAATGGAGAACATTATGCTCTAATCACCGTAGCAACAATTCGCAATGTCGTAAAAGGATTTCTGGGAGTGGCCCTAATTCAGTCCTTAATGGTAGGAGTAGGATTCTTCATGGCAGGAGTTCCCTTTGCTGGAATTTTCACTGTTGTTTGCCTTATCCTTGCTATTATCCAAATCGGAATTGGCCCTATTGCCATTCCCGTTGTAATTTATATGTTCTCGGTTACGGACACCACAACCGCAACCATCCTGGCTATTTGGATAGGCATCACAATGATTTCCGACAATATCCTAAAACCACTTTTTCTTGGAAGAGGCAATCCACCAGCTCCAATGCTTGTGATATTTCTAGGCGCCATTGGAGGTTTCATTTACAACGGATTCATCGGATTATTCCTTGGAGCAGTTATCCTAACTCTAGGCTATAAATTTTTCCTAACTTGGATCGAAATGATAGAAGACGAAAAAATAGAAGAATAGTTTTTCATTATTATTTGGGCATGCCCCCGTTGAGAAAAGTGGCTTACTGATCGCACCGCTTATAAAGCCACTTTCCTCAACGGCGTCGGGCTATTTGGGCTACTTCGGTAGCTTCCGTCTATCCCTCACGCAACTCACCAAAGCGCTTAAGGAAGACAAAATATTTTGATTATTTAAAGAATATAAATAGCTCCAACCAAACAAAAGACTTTTGAAAATTTATAATGATTAATCTGTATATTTGGTTATGAAACTATGGCATTTTTTATACTTACACGCCTAATTTTCAGCGGAAATGTATAAGAGTCACACATATAAACGAGTTGTGCATAAATAAAACCAAACAATATGGAATTACCTAAATATCATGAAACTTTCATACCTGTATTAGAAATTCTAAATAAAAAATAAAAAGCCTGCCAACTACAGCAACGGATTTATACATTTTGCATAATGGGAAGTTGGTCTTATATTTTGGTCCCGATAGCTATCGGGATTGTCAATCCTGAAGACAAGACTTTTTTTAATCACAAAACAGCTATTTTAATAGGATATCGTTGAAGACTAAATAGAAAATAGGTATAATGTATAAATCGAATTTTATGAAAATCCTTAAACCAACTAAAATGCAGTTTAGCCCAATTAAATCACTTTCCACTATAATTATCCTATATACACTAATACTTTTATTTAGCAATACTACCATGGCACAGGAAAAAATTCAAATGGTTCGACTGGCAAAAATAAAAGTTGATCCATTGCAATTGGACAAATACAACACTGCACTAAAAGAGCAAATGACAACTGCTGTTCGTGTTGAGCCGGGTGTATTAACCTATTACGCTGTTGCCGACAAAAACGACCCTTCACAAATTACAATACTCGAAATCTATGCTGATACTTCCGCATACAAATCACATATAGAAACAATGCATTTTAAAAAATACAAAGAAACTGTCAAGGATATGGTTCAAGCATTGGAACTTATAGATGTTAATCTAATTGCTTCAGCTAAGAAAGAGGGAATGTAATTTTAAATGAACAATATGGTTTTCAAAAATCATTACAGCAAATACACTTCAACCTTGTCTCCTTTTTTCAATTCATAATGGCCGTGAGGCACGTAAATCAATCCGTTTGAGACTGAAAAAGAATTAAGCATAGATGAATTTTGATGTGACAAGATTTGTGCTTCACCATTGCTGACACTCGCTTTCAAAAATTGACAACGGGTGTTTTTTACTTCGTAATCATGGGCTAATGAAAACAAAACAGCTTGTTTATAATTCGCCTCCGCACCCGACATAATTGCCAATGTGGGCAAAACATACACATAAAAACAAGTTAAACAAGCCGCAGGATTTCCCGGCAAGGCAAAAACCATTTTATCACGTAATTTACCTGCGAACAAAGGTTTTCCTGGTTTTTGATTGACTTTGTGAAATAAAGTCTGCACCTGAAGTTCTTTTAAAGCTCGTGCCACAAAATCATAATCCCCAACCGATATTCCGCCAGAAACCAAAACCATATCGTTGTTTGTTAACGCTTCTTGCAGTTTATTTTTGGTGTTTTCAAAATCATCATTGACTTCATATAAAGTCACTGAATCATAAAAAGCATCAATTAATGCAGATTCCAACATTATTCCGTTACTCTCATATACCTTTCCGTGTTCGAGTGGTGTACCGGGCTTGGCCAATTCATTACCCGTAACCACAATTGCAACCTTTGGTTTTTTAAAAACGCTAACTTTAGTAAAACCAAGTCCCGCCAAAAAACCGATGGATGCTGAATTCAGCAAAGTTCCTTTTTCGAGCGCCAAATCCCCTGCCGAAATTTGTTCTCCAATGGGTCTGACATTTGTTTCTGGTTTTACCAATTCGTCCAACAACAATTGTGTGCCGTTTGCAGCAACCAATTCAATCTGGATCACCGCTTGCGCCGAATCCGGAATGGCGGCTCCGGTAAAAATCTTTATGGCTTGTCCTGGAATTAAATTTACCAAGTGAGAATCTCCCGCTTTTATTTCGCCTACAATTTCATAAACCAAAGCATCGTGTAAACACAAAGCATAACCATCCATCGCCGATTGACGAAAAGGAGGCATATTGATGGGTGACAAAAGTGATTCTGCCAAAATATGTTTTCTGGCTTGAGAAAGAGAATACTCCACTTTATGCAAAGCAGGCAAATTTTGTTCTAATATCGAAAAGGCTTCTTGAACGGAAATCATAGGTTATTTTTTAATAGTATTCAAAAATACAATTTGGAAATGATATATACTGCCTCAAAAAATAGATAATCCCTTTTATTTTGTTGAAACTAAAATCCGAAATTTAAATTCAAAACAAAATTTCTTCCTTTATTCGGAATGTTGTTCCAGCTAGAAAAAGTAGAATAATAAGTGTCGAAAACATTCTCGATCCCTACCTTAACATTCCATTTGCTTTTTTCAACATAAAAAGAATAACCGACAAAGGCATTTAAAACTGCATAATCTGGTGTTTCATTTTCACCATAATAGGAACTGAATTTCGACTGGGTTGCATTTCCAACAACAGCAATCGAAGCCGAAATTCGGTTTTTGAAATAGTTAAATGCACTAGAATAACTGAATGGACTTATAAAGGGTAAATTCCTTTTATTACTTTCTTTTCCATACGCATAAACCAACTGTCCTTGCCATTTTAGGCTTTCTAAAATTTGATAGTCTAAATTCAAATCCATATTAAAAAGAGTGGCATAATCCAAAGCAGTATATACTTTGACCCCATTTGCGCCAATTGTCATAGGAATTAAATTTACATCTGGTGCTCCCACAATATAATTTGAAATATGAAAAAAAGTTGCCGATAATTTAGAACTCCATTTACTTTTGGAGTACCCAAAAGACACACTTGATTCCAAGGATTGCTCTTTGTCCAAATCAGGATTTCCAATATAATCGTATCCATCAAAACTATTGAACAAATAAAAACCATAACCTTCGGAAACTGAAGATGCTCGTTCTCCATACCCTAATCCTACTCCGTATTCAAAACCATTTTTGGTATAATTATACTTGGTCGAAAAACTACCGAGAAATCGAGTATTGACAGCATCCATATTAGGATAAAAAATCTGTAAACTTTCCAATCCAAATTGACTGGCGACTTTATTACTATGACTGGCGATACTTCCTGTAAAAAGTAAACCTGAATTGGTATTTAGAACTAGATTATCCTCCAAAAACACCCCATAATACAACGTTCTAACATCAGGCCAAGTGTACATGAACATTAAATTTTCGGTTGGATCATTGGGATACATCGTCATCTCGGCTATAGAACGATTGTAGAACGAACTAACATCTGCAATGAAATGATGTGATCCAAAAATACCTTTTGCTTTTGAATACATTCCATACGTATCACTCCAACCTGGCATATCCATGTGGATGGGAATATTGGGACGCTTGGTGTCATCCATAATATGTGTAATGGTATTGTAATAAATCTTGGTTTCCCAAGATTGAAGAGTTGATCCTACAGGAACATATTCATAACTCAAAGAAGTTATCAATGCTTTAGCCAAAGAAACATCCATTGGCAAGGCGGGATAACCCACATCGGTTGCTTTATCATAAATTACAGCCGCTTTAATAATTTTATCGGTATCCAAACGAAACCCTGTAGAAGCTGAAATATTAAATTTTTGAAATTGCGAAAAAGGTATTTCTTCATTATTTCCGGCAAAATAATTATCTGCTTTTCGGAACATAAAATCGGTATCGATATAAAATGATTCCTTTACATAATTGACAGCCGAACCTATAATTTTCTGATGGCTGTTCGTCTCATAACCCGCATTCAAATCAGCACTCCAGCCAGTATTAGAAAAACTGCTTTGATTTTTTTTTAAATCAATAGCCCCTCCAATTGTGGCTCCGTGACACCCTCCCTGTTGTCCGGAAACAACAGTAGCCTCAGTCAAATTTGAAACTTCCACATAAGAAGTGATAGGATCCATTTTGTCAGTGCAGGCTCCAAAAATACGCATACCATCTATAGTAATCAACGTTCGCTCCGTAGCCATACTGTTGATTATCGGTTCCCATGCATAACCGCCTCTTTTAATCATATCGACTTTGCTCGATTGTTGCAGGTATTCATCAATCGTGGCAAGTGGTTTACTTTGTTTTTGATACAATTTGGCTTTTTTTCCAATAACAATAACTTCATTCAATGGTTTGACAACAATCGAATCCTTTGATTCTTGTTGAGCAAAAAGAGTTACTGAAATTAAGAAATTTACCAAAAGGAAGAATACTATTTTTTTCATCGAAATAAAATTTTGCATGCGCAAGATTACTCAATCCCCACTGGCGTTACTATTGATAATTAATCGTGTTTAAAGTAATTTTAAACCAATTTAAAAAAGGTCAAAAATCAAAATTGATAATTGACCTTTTTTTATTCAACTAGAATTCTATTTCAAAGTAAATACTGCTTGCAGGAACAGCATCAGTTATGGCTTCCCCTTTTAAAACTTCATTGTTGGCATTCATCAATTGCAGGTTTATTTTCCAATAGCCTGTCATAGTAAGTGACATTTTTCCTTTGTACAATCCACCGGTAGCCGTTTGAGTCAAATCCACATTGTTTGGGGAACTGTGATTGCCCATACTTGGCATTCTTGGGTCAATTTTCAATTTATAATTATCCACAACAGGAAAAGTCATCATATCTTGCATTTTAAAAATCGCCACTTCGATATCATTGATTGCCACTTTTGGGTGATGCGGTTCTGCATAGGCAACAATGTATTTCACTCCATCAATTCCCTTGAAAGTTGTCACTGTTTGTTTGGCTGATGCTGGTACATCAATAACTGAAGTCGCAGTGTATGTAGTTCCATTGATAGTATAATCTATTTTTAAATCCCAATATTCGGTAGCATTTTGAGCCATTTGAAAAACAATATATCCTTCATATAATGTCGCTTCGGCAGATTCCTTTTCAATTTTAGATTTTGGACAAGAATGCGTCATTGAAGTCATGTGCATTACGGGCATCCAGCTTGCTGTTGCATTTGTAATAAATTTTCCAGTAGCATTGTCTTTGATTCTAAAAGCCACTTCGTTATATCCTTGCACTAATCCTCCCATATGTCGGTATAGCTCTATGGTATGAGTTGTGTTCGTGATTTCTTGAAACTTTGTAAGCCCGTCCAGTTCATCCACAGTAGGCTCAGTAGAATCTGAAGAACAAGAGGCAAAAGCAAGAGCAGCAAATAATAATATGATATTTTTTTTAAATTGAATTTTCATTTGAAATGCATTTTTTATTAATTAAATCTTGATTCTGTTTGTTTGTTTTGCGTGAGGGATTGCAGTGGAGCTCTTTTTCCTTTTCAATAGCCACGGGTTTAAACCCGTGGCTATTGAAAAGGAAAAAAGCGGGAACGGAAAGCCCGACCCGTCCCCGATAGCTATCGGGGTTAACGGAGGGTCACGCCCATATAAAATTTAGCGAACTCACGAAGCCAATTAAAATACTTGCATTGTATAATTAATTTGCCCGAAAAACGAAACAATTGTTTCCATAAAAGATATGCTCTTTGAAAAATCAAACAGCCTCAATTATAGTAATTGAAAAAATCTAAGAAATAAAAATGGGTGGTCTTAAAAGGGACTCCAAATGGGATTTGGAATATAAATTGGAATAGGTATTGCTGTTTTTTTCTTTATCTAAAAATGATGCAGAAGCAATAGAAAAAGTTTTAATTTCCTGAAAAAATAATAGTTCAGCAACAGGAGTATATCCTTTTTTATCGGAAGAAGCAGGCTTTTCGTTTTCGGCAGCCTTTGCCAATTCCTTCATCAAATGACATTTTCCGTTACAATTCATCATTGGCTTTGCCTTGTTTTCGCAAAGTACCTTTGAAATGTATTCATAATTGACCACGTATTCTATAACCGGAAAAATCGGTTTTATAAAAATAGCAATGATAAGTATAAATACGAAGTTTTTCACGGTGCAAAGATAATACACACTTTTTAAATTCAGATGACTAATATCAGTTTTTATTATCTTTGCATTATTAAAATTAAACTTTTACATATATAGACAGTCTTACAACAATAACAATACTAAACGTTTTTTTATGGCAATTAGCGGTTTGATTATTACGTTTAATGAGGAAAAAATGATTGGAAAGTGCATCGACTCACTTTTCAAAATTTGTGATGAAGTGATTGTTGTCGATTCACTAAGCACTGATAGAACGGTAGAAATTGCCAAAAAAAAGGGAGCAATTGTTGTTTTACAAAAATTCTTAGGAGATGGTCCGCAACGCTCACATGGCTTGCCCTTTTGTAAAAACGATTGGATTCTTAATTTGGATGCAGATGAATTTCTTGATTCGGATGCAGAAGAGTTTATTTTAAACAAGAAATACTTAGAAGGCAATTTCGATGCATTTAGTTTTCGGGTAAAAAACTTCTTAGGCGACAAATTAATTGATTTTGCAGGTTGGTACCCTGACTATAAGGTGAGATTTTTTAATAAAAAAACGTCTCGTCCGTCTGATTCCAAAGTACATCAAGTAATCGTAACAAAAAACGAAAAGAAAATTCCTGTCCACATACTCCATTATGGTTGGGAATCTATAGAACAAATTGTCACAAAAAAAAATCAATATTCCGATTGGCACGCCAAAGAACTTTTTGACCAAGGAAAAAGAATAACTCCTTTAAAGCCATTTACCAATGGAATAGTTGCTTTTATTCGCTGTTATTTCTTTAAAAAAGGTTTATTGAATGGCATAGACGGCTTGTCCTTTTCTATGATTCAAGGTTTTTTTTCTTATATGAAATATGCTAAACTCTTAAAACACCAAAAAGGCTGTTCTTGAAAAACTTCTATTTTAAAATTTAATAGGTATATATCATTTTTTCATAAATTAAAGCTTAGACATTAAACCTTAAGTTATTAAAACCGTCTTACAACTATAACTTAATAGCTAATAAACATGAAAAAATTAATTATTGCCTTAGTATTCGGAATGGGATTAACAGGATTTGCACAAGAAGCCACTCCCCAGCCCAACGGAGCCAACATGGAAAAAATGACTCCAGAACAACGCCAGCAAAAACATCTTCAAAAGTTGACCAAAGAATTGGCTTTGGATGCCAAACAGCAAGAAGCAATTGGTAAAATTTTAGCGGAGAAAAGCGCCAAAGCACAAGATCTGAAAGTTCAAAAAGATACCCGAAAAGCCAGTGGCGATAAAATGACTACGGAAGAAAGAACTGCATTCAAAAACACAATGCAAGCTGAAAAAACAGATACCGAAGCTAAAATGAAAGCGATTTTATCTGCAGATCAATATCAAAAATGGCTTGATATGAGAGAAGAGAATAAAGACAAAATAAAAGAAAGAAGAGGAGGAGGAATGTAGAGAATAATTTTGATTGAATCCTTTTTGACCTCAAATATGAATTCCACTTATTTACACCAATTAATTTGGGCAAATGAGTGGAATTTATGTTTTATTAATTGACGTTACTTAGAACGTTTTAGAAACTTTGTCAATTGCTTGAATAGTAAAATCCAAATCTTCGTAAGTCAATGCATCAGTGATAAACCAAGTTTCATAAGCCGATGGTGCTATGTAAACTCCTTCGGCTACCAATCCGTGGAAGAATTTCTTGAAAGTTTCATTATCACCTGCAGCAGCAGATTGAAAATCGGTTACTGGATTTGCATCAAAATGAACCGAAATCATAGACCCTATTTGATTGATGGTGAAAACAACATTATTAGCTTTCAGAACTTTCTCAATTCCTGCGCTTAAATAAGCAGTTTTTTCTTCCAGTCTTTTGAAAATTTCCCGATCGTTGTCCAACGCCTGCAACATCGCCAATCCGGCCGCCATAGCCAATGGATTCCCCGACAAAGTTCCCGCTTGGTAAACAGGTCCCAATGGCGCTAGGAAATTCATAATTTCGGCACGTGCCGCAAAAGCTCCAACGGGTAATCCACCCCCGATTACTTTTCCGAAACAAACAATATCTGCATCGATGTTGAACAATTCCTGAACTCCACCTCTGGCTAATCTAAAGCCTGTCATAACCTCATCAAAAATGAGCAGAATTCCGTTAGCCGTGCATAACTCACGCAATCCTTCCAAAAACCCTTTCACTGGTGGAATACATCCCATGTTTCCTGCAACGGGCTCAACAATTATGGCCGCAATCTCATTTTTATTGGCTTCGATTAAAGTCTTCACATTTTCCAAATCATTGTATTTGGCGAGCAAAGTATCTTTTGCCGTTCCGGCAGTTACACCAGGACTGTTTGGAGTTCCAAAAGTCACAGCACCACTACCGGCCTGAATCAAAAATGAATCGGAATGACCGTGGTAGCAACCGGCAAATTTGATGATTTTATCTCTTTTGGTAAATCCGCGAGCCAAACGCACCGCACTCATACATGCCTCTGTTCCTGAATTCACAAATCGGATTTTATCAATATTTGGAACCATAGATACAGCAAGTGCAGCAATTTGTGTTTCTAATTCAGTTGGCATCCCAAAAGACGTCCCTAGTTTCGCTTTTTCAATTACGGCTTCCACCACAGGCTCGTAGGCATGACCCAAAATCATTGGTCCCCATGAATTGATATAGTCGATTAATCGGTTTCCATCTTCATCGTACAAATAAGCTCCTTTGGCACTTTTTACGAATATTGGCGTACCTCCCACGGCTTTAAAAGCTCTTACTGGTGAATTTACTCCCCCTGGGATTACTTTTTCTGCTTCAGCAAAAAGCTGACTACTTCTTTGGTATATCATTTTTATATTTATTTGAGATGATAGACAAAAAGATGATAGATTAAGAGACTCCAACGAGTTCTATAAACTGTCATATTCTTTAAATTATTCATTAGTCTATTATCTATTTTCCCTTTTATTATCTATTATCTATTCGTCTATTATCTATCTGTCTTTACTTCACTATCAACTTCTGTCCAATCGAAAGTGTATTCTCTGTTAGATTATTTTTCTGTTTTAATTCTTCTACCGTCAAATTGAATTTTTTGGAAACGGAATAAAAAGTATCTCCTTTTTGAATTTCATACAAACTGGCTTCATCTGCACCAAAATTGTCCTGAAGCAAAACTTTGGATTCTTCCTTTGCCATTTGTTTTCCTAAAACTTTGGCGTCGTACTGACTCAAATTATAGGTCTCAATATAACTTATTAATTTTTCCGGATACCTTGGATCAGTGGCGTATCCTGCGTCTTTCAATCCTTTTGCCCATGATTTATAGTCCCCTTTAGGTAAGGTAAACAAATTGGCATATCTTTTTTTACCTGTCAATACCATTGCGTGATCTTGGTAGGATTCGGAGGCTTGATTGTATTTTCTAAAACATTCATTGGCAGAATCGTCGTCTTTATAGATTTTATCACCAGTCCAATCGTTATGACATTTGATTCCAAAATGATTATTGGCTGTCGTTGCCAAATCACTTTGTCCCGAACCTGATTCTAGAATTCCTTGTGCCAAAATAATACTGGCAGGAATTCCGTAAGTTTTCATATTAGACATCGCAACTGAATTGTATTGCGCAATATAACCATAGGTCATTTCATTTGTGGACATTGGTTTTGAAGTGGACTGTGTACCAACTTTACTGCTGCTGCCGTTTTGGATTGGTTTGGAATATTTCCATCCCACCGGTTTTTTTGTAGTGACAATTGTTGGTTTCGATGAACCACAACTTATAAGGGTTGCAATTAAGAGAAATAAAAATATTTTCTTGACCATATTTATTTTTTGATATTGATTTTACTATTGTACTTCAATCAATGTTTTATTTTTGCTTTTCAAAAGCGTGTTCATCCCCTGGATTCCCTGTAATCCTCCTGTATGAATCAATAGAATTTTGGAATTATGAGGAAAATAATCTTTGTGAATTAAATCTATAACGCCAAAAACCATCTTTCCCGTATAAATAGGATCTAATGGAACTTGTGTTTGTTTGTAAAACTGATTTATAAACTGAATCAGTTCTTCATTTGCCTTTCCGTACCCCCCAAAGTGGTATTCGGTAATTAACCCCCAATTTGTATTGGTGGCAAATTTACGAATTTCATCTTTTAAAAAGTCTCCTTTTAATGCTGGAAATCCTAAAACTTTTTGGTGCGGCAATGCGCTATTGATAATCCCCGAAACAGTTCCACCCGTTCCAACCGCGCAACAAACATAATCAAATGAAGCGTCTTCCTCAATCAGTATTTCTTCGCAACCTTTTACGGCATATTCATTGGTTCCGCCTTCTGGAACTAGGTAAAATGATCCAAATTTATTTTTTAGATTGGCTATAAAATTAGGTTCAGTTTTATGTCGATAAGCTTCCCTGGTGACAAACTCGAATTGCATTCCACATTCTTGAGCAAACTTTAAAGTGGGGTTTTCGTCAATTTTATCGCCCAACTCATCTCCGCGAATCACGCCAATGGTTTTGAAACCCTGCTCTTTTCCAGCATAGGCCACTGCCGCAATATGATTGGAATAAGCGCCACCAAAAGTCAACACAGTTTCGTGATTTTCGGCTTTCGCCTGAAGCAAATTATACTTTAGCTTCCTAAATTTATTTCCAGATATAAAGGGATGAAGTAAATCTTCCCGTTTTATTTCGAGAGAAATTCCATTAGGTAGTTCGTATGTTATTTTTTGGTTCAAAGTTTAGGATTTATTAGTTTTAAATAGTTTAAAAAACTAAAAAAAGTTCTCTTTTTAAAATAATCAAAGTCGGTTTCATTAGCATAAGCCTCTCTTTCAAAACTGATATTTCTATAGGCTAAATTGGCGTTTTTATACTGCAGCAAACGTACCGCATATTCCATAAAATACCAAACAAAAAAAGGCAAGATTAGTAGCTCCAATTGTTGTCGGAGGTGAATTTTTTCGTGATTGACAAGTACTTTATTTTCGGAATCAAATGCATATTTTACAAACACAAAAGGAAAGACCGTTAACCCGCGATATCCTTTAGGAATTAAATATTTGGCAACAATAACAAACATTGGTTATAAAATTTATAGATTTGTACAGGCAATTTAGTCCGAATTAAAGAAAATCACAATCGCCTAGTCGCGAATTGCAAGCATAAAAACAGAATGGCAGAACAAAGTAATGAAAATAAATTAATAGAAGGTGAAGATTTTTATTATACACCCGAAGGTTACAAATGTTTTACCGAAAAACACCACTTAAAAAGAGGCTATTGCTGTAAAAGCGGTTGTCGTCATTGTCCCTATGGATTTGACAAGAAAACGGGGCTTTTGAAAAAGTAATCAGTTTGCAGTTTTTAGGCTGCAGAACTTAGATTACAGAAAACAGTATTTTATATATTTCAACACTAACAATGGACATTCTTTCTTTAAAATATAAAATTAAAATTCATAAGTCCTACCACAGGTCGGATATACGGTATCCTTAGTGGCGAATTCCTCTAATTTAAGAAAAATATCTTGATTTACGGGATGCGAGAGGGATAGAAACTAGCTACCGAAGTAGCGTGGATAGCCCGACCGCATTAAGGAAAGTGGGCGACTAACCGACACGAAACGTAGGCCCCTTTTCTTAATGCGGTCTCGCCCAAAAGCTGCTCATTAGAACAATTAATTTTAGATTTTAAATACCAAAAAAATGACTTTTCAAGAACAAATACAACAAGGAATTCCTTCAATATTACCACAGCCAAAACCGTATGAAGCCAACATTAACCACGCGCCGAAACGGAAAGAAATCTTAACAGACGAAGAGAAAAAATTAGCACTTCGTAACGCTTTGCGCTATTTTGAACCCAAGCATCACGCCGAATTACTACCAGAATTCAAGGACGAACTCGAAACTTACGGTCGCATTTATATGTACCGTTTACGTCCCGATTATAAAATGTATGCCCGACCAATCTCGGAATATCCTGGAAAAAGCGAACAAGCCAAGGCCATTATGCTAATGATTCAGAATAATCTTGATTATGCAGTGGCGCAACATCCACACGAATTGATTACTTATGGCGGTAACGGTGCTGTTTTCTCGAACTGGGCGCAATATTTATTGACGATGAAATACTTATCGGAAATGACCGATGAGCAAACATTGACGATGTATTCCGGACACCCAATGGGATTATTTCCATCCCACAAAGAGGCGCCGAGAGTTGTGGTAACCAACGGAATGGTCATCCCTAATTATTCCAAACCCGATGATTGGGAGCGAATGAATGCCCTGGGCGTTTCGCAATACGGACAAATGACAGCAGGAAGTTATATGTACATCGGTCCACAAGGGATTGTACACGGAACGACAATCACTGTTTTGAACGGTTTCAGAAAAATAAAACGTTCCCCAAAAGGCGGTTTATTCGTGACTTCTGGTCTTGGAGGAATGAGTGGTGCGCAACCCAAAGCGGGAAATATTGCAGGTTGCATCACAGTTTGTGCCGAGGTAAATGCTAAAATAACACATATTCGTCACAGTCAAGGTTGGATTAATGAAGTGATAGAAAACTTAGACGAATTAGTACAGCGAGTAACTTTGGCGAAAGCCAATAATGAAACAGTTTCTATCGGTTACCTTGGAAACGTGGTAGATGTTTGGGAACGATTTGATGAAGAAAACCTATATATTGATTTGGGTTCTGACCAAACTTCGCTTCACAATCCATGGGCGGGCGGATATTATCCGGTTGGAATTTCATTTGAAGAAGCCAATGATATGATGGCGAACAATCCTGATTTATTCAAAGAAAAAGTACAGGAAACATTGCGTCGTCACACAACAGCCATCAACAAACATACAGCCAAAGGAACTTATTTCTTCGATTACGGAAATGCCTTTTTACTGGAAGCCTCTCGTGCCGGTGCCGATATTATGGCCGAAAATAAAATTGATTTCAGGTACCCGAGTTATGTACAGGACATTATGGGACCTATGTGTTTTGACTATGGTTTTGGGCCTTTCCGTTGGGTTTGTGCCTCAGGAAAGCCGGAAGATTTAGCCAAAACAGATGCTATTGCATGTCAAGTTTTGGAAGAAATGGCCAAAACTGCTCCAATAGAAATTCAGCAACAAATGCAGGATAATATTCAGTGGATAAAAGGTGCACAAGAAAATAAATTGGTTGTGGGTTCTCAAGCCCGAATCCTATATGCTGATGCTGAAGGCCGTGTAAAAATCGCCGAAGCTTTCAATCAGGCGATTGCCAAAGGTGAAATAGGATTGGTAGTTCTAGGTCGTGATCATCACGATGTTTCGGGAACCGATTCACCTTACCGCGAAACTTCCAATATTTATGACGGTTCTCGTTTCACCGCAGATATGGCTATTCAAAACGTGATTGGCGACAGTTTTCGTGGTGCGACCTGGGTTTCCATTCACAATGGTGGTGGTGTAGGTTGGGGAGAAGTTATCAATGGTGGCTTCGGAATGGTGTTGGACGGTAGTAAGGAAGCTTCCCGTCGCTTGGCTTCGATGCTTTTTTGGGATGTCAATAACGGAATCTCAAGACGCAGCTGGGCCAGAAACGAAGGTGCTGTTTTTGCCATAAAACGTGCAATGGAAGTAGAACCATTGTTGAAAGTTACACTTCCAAATTTAGTTGACGATCAATTATTAAATTAAGATATTTTCTGGGAGCTAATCCTGCTATTCGCTTCAAGATTTTTCATAAACTCGTTTTTTTCTAAGAACAAAAAGAGCTTCCATTGGTCGCTTTTTTTGTTCAAGAAAAAAATACTCGTTTATCAAAAAATGCTTTCCGCTACAAACGAAGTTCACTGAACTCGCATGAAAATAAAAGTATAGTGAAGTAATCAGGGCTAACACAGCTGACTGCAAACAAATGTATTTAGTAGAGTTTTTTGAAAAATCATTTTTTTTAACTACCTTAGAGTAAACAAATTGGTACGATTTTTGCAGTTTCTCTACACCACCATAAATCAAATAAAAAATGAAAACATTTAAGCTTCTGCCCCTATTATTACTTTTCATAGTTGCCTCATGTGACACGGTAAAAGTATATTCTGATTACGACAAATCCGTTGATTTTACGCAATATAAAACTTTTGCTTTTATGAAATCCGGTATTGACAAAGTTGAAATTTCCGATTTGGATAAAAAAAGAATCCTGAACGCCATCGACCAACAATTACAGGCCAAAGGTTTTACCAAAAGTGAAACTCCCGATTTATTGGTTAATATTTTCACCAAATCCCGAGAAGAAATCAGTGTAAACCAATTCAATGCCGGTTATGGCTACGGTTGGGGATGGGGATGGAATCCTTATATGTACGGAGGACAAACGTATGTAAGCTCCTCTACAGAAGGGACATTGTACATTGACCTTATAGACGCCAAAAAGAAAGAATTAGTTTGGCAAGGTGAAGGTACTGGAACCCTTTCTAAAAATATGGACGAAAAAGACGCAATAGTCAATAATATTGTTACCCAAATTTTGGCACAATATCCTCCTGCAAAACCCGAAACAAAGGAAAATAAAGAAAAGAAAAAATAATTTATTGCTCAATTCATTAAAATGAATACATTTGTCATCTAAGCAATAAAAATGAAAAACTTAATTAGCATCATCGTTGTCATTATTATAATTATCATTCGATAATTATGGCGAGGTGTTATATAAAAAAGTAATCAATATACAATTTATGAAACCTCCCACATCGGGAGGTTTTTTATTTTAAAGAAGTATGAAAAATTTAGTAGCAATTATTAGTATCGTAATTATCATTATTCGTTTCACATAACGAGTCAGGATTCTATTTTCTAATAAAGCCTTTCTCAGTTCAATGGAGAAAGGCTTTTTTTTTTAACCAACAGCAAACTATTAAACAATGAAACAAGAATTTACGATAACCCTTTTCAGTGAAAAACAGGAAGGATTAATCAATAAAGTAGTCCTTATTTTGACTCGAAGAAAAATAAGCATAAACAGCTTCTCTGTATTTTTTTGCAAAACAGTAAATTTATATCGTTTTACGATTACGCTTATTGAAACAGAATCAGCAGTTCAAAACATAGTGTATCAAATGGAAAAAATCATTGGAGTTTTTAAATGTTATTTACAGACTGAAGCTGAGCTATCTACTCACCAAATCCTACTATTAAAGTTTCTAAATTCCGATGAAAAAGAAAAACAAATCACATCAATTATCAATGCCATTCCAATTATTCAGGAAACTGATTATTGTGTTTATACCAGCAAAACACACAAAGAAATAATCCAACAATTAGCCACAATAATAACCGAATTAGAAGCAATGAATTCCTTTTAATTCCAAATTTTAAAATCCAAATACTAAAAAAATGACTTTATTTACAGCAATACAACAAGCCCAAAAACAACTTCAAAATGTAGTCCCCACAGCTCCCCTCATCGAAAACCTAAATTTATCGGAGGAATTTGGCGCAACCGTTTTACTAAAACGTGAAGACCTGCAAGTAGTACGATCCTACAAAATAAGAGGAGCTTATAATAAAATGAGTTCCTTAACTGATGCCGAAAAAGAAAACGGAATTGTCTGTGCAAGTGCAGGAAATCACGCTCAAGGTGTTGCTTTTTCCTGTCATCTCCTAAAAGTAATGGGCAAAATTTACATGCCTAAAACTACCCCAAAACAAAAAGTCAAACAAGTACAGCTGTTTGGAAAAAACTTCGTCGAAATTGTCTTGACAGGCGACACCTTTGATGACGCTTACGCAAAAGCCGTAGCCGATGCCTCCCAAAACAACAAAGCGTTCATTCATCCTTTTGATGACTTAGAAGTTATAGCAGGTCAAGGTACTGTTGGATTGGAAATTTTGGATACTTACAAAGAACCTATCGATTATGTATTCGTACCCGTAGGCGGTGGCGGACTGGCATCAGGGCTTTCGACCGTATTCAAACAATTAAGTCCCAATACCAAAATCATTGGAGTAGAACCTCTAGGCGCACCTTCAATGAAAACTTCAATTGCCAATCACAAGAACACCCCACTGGAAACCATCGATAAATTTGTAGATGGAGCCGCTGTAAAACAAGTGGGCGATTTGACTTTTGACATTTGCCAAAAAAACTTAAGCGACATTATACTCGTTCCCGAAGGAAAAGTATGCACCACCATATTGCGATTGTACAATGAAGAAGCCATGGTCGTAGAACCTGCAGGAGCATTAACCATAGCTGCCTTGGATTTTTACAAAGAAGAAATAAAAGGGAAAACGGTAGTTTGCATTGTCAGCGGTAGCAACAACGACATCGAAAGAACTGCCGAAATCAAAGAACGTTCTTTACTTTACGAAGGTTTAATGCATTATTTCATGATTCAGTTTCCGCAGCGTCCAGGAGCCTTAAAGGAATTTGTAAACGACATTCTAGGTCCAGATGATGATATTACTTATTTTCAGTTTGCAAAGAAAAATAGTCGTGAAGTAGGATCAGTAGTTGTAGGATTAGAATTGAAAAATCCAAATGACATTCATGCCATCAAAAACAATATGAATACCAAAGGATTTGAATACCGTTATCTCAATGAAAGACATGATCTATTCACCCAATTGATAGGATAAATTAACAACTCTTTTTCTATCGTTTTTTTAATTATAGCGTATCTTTGGAAGAGCAATTTTCACATTAAAATATCATGATAAACAAAGACATTTCAAACATAGAAGACATTAAATTATTAGTCAATACCTTTTACTCAACTGTACAAAAAGACGAATTAATTGGTACAATATTCAACGAAAAAATAGGCGACCGTTGGCCTGAACATCTAGAGAAAATGTACCGTTTTTGGCAAACTATCCTGCTGGAAGAACACACCTATTCCGGAAGTCCTTTTCCACCTCACAAACAACTTCCCGTTGAGAAAGAGCATTTTAATCGTTGGATGGAAATTTTCACTAAGACCGTCGACAGTTTATTTACAGGTTCGCTTGCCGATGAAGCCAAACTTAGAGGTCAAAATATGGCTGAGATGTTCAATCACAAAATTGAATACTTCAGACATGAAGCGAAGCATCCGCTTTTGTAAAAATAGAAAGTATATCAAATAGTTAATCACTGCAAATTTTCAGATTTTAAAATATTTTAATCTAAAAATCTGCGGTGATTCATTTTTTAAAATCATTGTACTACTTTTGCTACACTAATCAAACCAAATTACAATGCGTTCCTTTTCAAAAACAATCCTTTTACTTTTTATTGTATTTTCCTTTTTTGCAAGTACCGCCCAAAAAGGCAAAAACACAAGCATATACCAATATGCTACAATAAACGCTTTGATGGAAGGCGGTTTTGATGGCGACATGACTTTTAAGGATTTGCAAAAGAAAGGGACTTTCGGAATTGGGACTTTTAATGAATTGGACGGGGAAATGATTGGGTTTGACAATCATTTCTACCAAATCAAATCGGATGGGAAAGCCTATGAAGTTTTACCTTCCCAAAAAACGCCTTTTGCTGTAGTTACCAATTTCTCGAAAGACAATGTTGTTTTTGCACATCAATCATTTGACCTCAAAAAACTCTATGCTTTACTGGACACGATTTCACCCAATAAAAACTTATATGTGGGTTATAAAATCAAAGTGAAATGCCAAACGCTAAAAACCCGATCTGTTTCCAAACAAGTCAAACCCTATCCATTAATGATTGATGCCGTAAAAAAGCAATCGGTTTTTGAGTTGGGAACCATTTCTGGAACGCTGGTTGGTTTTCGATTTCCCGAATATATGAAAGGCTTGAATGTTCCGGGTTATCATTTTCATTTCCTTTCGGATGATAAAAAATCGGGTGGACACGTATTGGATTTATTAGGTTCAAATTTTGAAATCGAAATCGACTACATGGCCGATTTTGAATTACACATTCCCGACAACGAAGAATTCAATAAACTGAATTTAACCAAAACAAAAGCGGAAGATTTAGAGAAAGTGGAGAAATAATTTCTATTGTAAAAACTTCCTTTTCACCTCCTAAAATTGTACTTTTGCACATAAACTACATCGATTTCGTTATGAACACAAAAATAGCAAGTAATCCATTATTAGAACGATTACCTAAACATTTAAAACAGTTTATCAAACCTCAGGATTACAGTGATTACACACCAATTAATCAAGCAGTTTGGCGCTATGTAATGCGTAAAAACGTGAATTATCTCTCGAAGGTAGCGCATAGTTCGTATCTGGAAGGTTTGAAAAAAACGGGTATTGAAGTAGACAACATTCCGAGTATGTATGGCATGAACCGCATCTTAAGCGAAATTGGCTGGGCTGCCGTGGCGGTTGATGGCTTTATTCCGCCGAATGCTTTTATGGAATTTCAGGCTTATAATGTTTTGGTCATTGCATCAGACATTCGTCAACTCGAACATATTGAATATACGCCTGCACCGGATATTATTCACGAAGGTGCCGGTCACGCCCCTATTATTGCGAATCCTGAATACGCGGAATATTTAAGACGTTTTGGCGAAATCGGTTGTAAAGCGATTTCTTCACATAAAGATTACGAAATGTATGAAGCGATTCGCTTGCTTTCTATTTTGAAAGAAGCCGAAGGCACGTCAAAAGCCGAAATAGAAGCTGCCGAAAAAGCGGTGGAAGATCTGCAAAATAATATGGGTGAATTATCTGAGATGGCCCAAATCAGAAACCTGCACTGGTGGACTGTGGAATATGGTCTAATAGGTACATTAGAAAATCCGAAAATTTACGGTGCCGGTTTATTGTCATCCATTGGTGAAAGCGCTTGGTGTATGACAGATAATGTAAAAAAAATCCCTTATGATTTTTCGGCAGTGCACCAAAGCTTTGATATTACCAAATTACAACCGCAGTTGTATGTCACTCCTGATTTTGCCTATTTGAGTTTAATATTGGAAGAGTTTGCCAACACTATGGCTTTGCGTACAGGAGGATTGTCGGGGTTAAAAAAACTAATTCACTCGAAAGCATTGGGAACTGTTGAATTGAGTACTGGTTTACAGATTTCGGGAGTTTTCACGAATGTCATTGAACACGAAGGAAAACCAATTTACTTTCAAACTACTGGAAAAACTGCTTTATCATATCGCGAAAAAGAATTGGTTGGTCACGGAACAAGTACGCATCCAGAAGGTTTTGGTAGCCCAATAGGGAAACTAAAAGGAATTAATCTTGCTATCGAAGATATGAGTCCTCGTGACCTAAAAGCCTATGGTGTTTATGAAGGACAAACGGCTACTTTGGAGTTTGAAGGCGATATAAAAGTGGTTGGAGAAATCATTACCGGAAAGAGAAATCTGCACGGAGAGATTATCTTAATTTGTTTCAAAAACTGTACGGTTACACACCGCAACACTATTTTATTCCAACCGGAATGGGGGAATTATGATATGGCTGTGGGCAAAAAACTAGTTTCGGCTTTTTCGGGTCCGGCCGATGTGAACAGTTTTGATTTGATTTCGCACGTACCTTCAAGTAAAACCATTAAAGCCAAACATACTGCTGAAAGAGATGATCTTGAAGTATTGTATCAAACGGTAAGAAACATTCGTGAATCGAATGATACAAAAACTGCATTGGAGCCTATTTTTACAAAACTGCAAAATCAACATCCAAATGATTGGTTGCTTTCTGTCGAATTGATTGAGCTTTTAAACACACGAAATGAAACGAATATGATGCAAGAGGTCCTTTTGCATTTGGATAACCTTAAAAAACAACGTCCCGAAATCGAAAAATTAATTTCAAATGGATTGGAGTTGATTTTTGAGAATGAGGAAACAACGCATTAGAATTATAAGCATAGATTAAAAATTTATAGACACAAATTTTCACAAATTATTTTTAAGTCAAAATTTGTGTTTTTTTATTACAAAAAAAAATAGCTATTCCTGACGACCATTGCCGTTTTTTAACATCCCAACTATCCGTAAACTTGTCATCCCGAGGAACGAGGGAACTCCGCAAGTAGCTCCGCAATCTAAATAAAAAAAGTGGCTTTGTCGAATAGTATTATGGAGATCCCTCGTTCCTCGGGATGACAAGATTGAGGGTAGGTATTCTGTGATATGACTACTTGAATCTCATTTAATATTTCTTTTTTTTGAATGATGGCAAAAAATCGAAATGTCTTCCCTTAGCCCCGATTGAAGTAAAAATCCTTATAAGCCGGGGTTCGGCTTATAAGATTGTAACGGAAAGCGGGACCATATTTCCTAAAATATCAAATCTTTCGGCTCCAAAAATTTATAATCGGATGCAGTGGATAATCATTAAAAAGGATAACCAATAGCGATATTGAGCATCAGATTGTCTTTTCGCCAAGAACCACTTCCAAAATTAATGTCGTCAATCACCCAATTGCTTCCGTTGACCAAATAAGGCTGTCTGATGGGGAAAGCGAGATCGGTTCGGAGGATTAAAAAAGAAAAATCAAAACGCAATCCCGCTCCTACTCCAACCGCAATCTGTTTCATAAAATCTTTTGAAATCTGACCGCCAGGTTTATTTTTATCTTCATTCAGAAGCCAAATATTTCCCGCATCCATAAACAAAGCTCCGTTTACGATACTGAATAATTTGGTTCTGTATTCGGTATTGAATTCTAATTTTATATCCCCTAATTGATCTTCTAAAAATTCAGCATTTGGATCAAGTTTTTTATAACTTCCCGGCCCGACCGATTGTGACCTGAAGGCTCGAATACTATTGGGTCCCCCGGCAACAAACTGTCTGGATGAAGGCATTACAGTGTTGTTTCCATAAGCATATCCAACGCCGGCAATTAATCTACTGGCTAACTTGCTGTTTTCACCGAGTTTTAGGTAATGTCTGAAATCTCCTTTAACTTTCACAAATTGACTGAAAGGCACGTCAAAGAACTTGATGGTATCGCCTTTTTTGGCATTAGCTCCCATAAGCAATCCAGTAACATTCCCCGCTAAATCCAATTCACCGTTGAAATACACCGTATTTTTTTTCCTTTTTTGCATCGTATTGGTAAACGTATATGAATAGGTCGGACCAAAAATAAGTTGCTTTTCGATTACTTTTCCCAATGATGGATTTTTTGAAATTTCTTCCAGATAAGAAGCTGTAACATTTTTTGGGCTTACATAATTAATTTCCAATATTTTCAATTCATGTTCCGCTCGCACACTTTCTTTCCACAAATAACCGAAAGAAGTTTTGAAAGAATTCAAAGTATACTGATCGGCCTTACTTTGGCGTTCATAACGTACAAGCACTTTTGTTCTAGGAACAAATTCGCTTGAATTTTGCCATTTAAAAGGAGCAACTAAACGAGGCCACATCAAACTCGCTTCCCCCCCAAAAGTATAAATATCATGACCTCCATTTTGACCTGAAACCTGAAAATCAACACCACCAAATAAAGAGAGTGTAAACAATTCGGCTCCTCCAAAAAAGTTTCTGTTGTCCCAATTAATTTTCGTTTCAGAGCCTGTATATCCCGCTGAATTGGTACTGGCTCCTACTTCAAATCGAAGAAATTTTTTGGGCAACAATGTCAAATAATAATACGCATTTAACGCATCAGGAATTGAATCATCTACTTTAAATTCATTTTTTACAAACTTAAAAGTGCCTAAATTCACAAACCTGTTTAAGGAAAGGTTATGGTTTTTTCTGTTGTACAAATCGCCTTTTTTAAAATACAATGTGCGGTCAAAAACTCTGGGATTAAAAGTCTTGGCCGAATCAATAATCGTAAAATCTTTGTACTGTACAATATCTTCCTTTTTATAACCAATACTATCCGTTAGAATTGAATAATTCGAATAGACAATAATATCATTTATGGTATAAGGTTTTCTCGCTTTTGAGGGTGCTTCCTCTTTTATTTTTAGTCTAATACTCACTTCGTGATCTCCTTTGGTGCTGTCAACTTGGGCCAAAATATAATCAGGATTAAAAAAATAATATCCTTTTTCCTTTAATCTGGCATCAATGCGGTCACGCTCCAACTTTATAACTTCTAAATCATAAGGATTTCCTGGAATTAAAAGGGTTCTTTTTTGGGTTTTACTAATTTCTTTTCCCAAAGCAGTTGAATCATCTGGAAAAGAAACCGTTTTAATTTTATACTGTTTTGAAGGCCAAATGGTAAATTCTGCTGTCGCTCGTTTACCATGTCTCGTAGAATCTGCCTGTACTTTGGTTTTAAAATACCCTCTGTTTTCAGTATAATTACGAAGCAAGGATGTATTATATTCTAAATCTACATGGCTGAATAAAACGGGTGGTTCGCCCACTTTGGTACGCAACCAATATTGAAATCCCTTTTCTTTTTTTGGCTTTCCTGCCAAATTATAAATGAACAATTTTGGTCTTAATCCCAATATTTGCTTGTTTGGTTTGGGGCGCAAAAGATTTTTCAATTCTGTTTCTAATGCTTTTCTGGCTTTTCTTTTTATGATTGAATCCTCCAGTTTTACGGAACCTCCCGTATACAGCAAGTCACCTTCGGGCAAATACTTGGTGTTACTGCATCCTAAAATAAAGAATGAGCATAGAAGTAAAAGATATTTTGAATATTTAATTTTCATAAGACAGCTTAGACTTTTGTTTCTCTTTCTCCAATTTCTTTTTTTCTTTACGAATCCGTTCCTTTTTTGTAATCTCAATTTCTTTAGCGCTTCGTTTAAAAAGCTCTTTGAATCTATTATATTCCATCGTGATGACAAAGACAACGCCTGTTTCTACAATTTCGCCTTGAATCGCTACTTGGTATTCATTTTTTCTATACGCGCGAATCATATACCTGCCGTCTTTGCTCAATAAATATTCTAATGAAGCATCGCCGGCAATATTGGAGGCATCTTCATTGGCTCGTTCTGCTCCTTCCACTCCAAAACTGCTCCCCACGGTAATTTTCAACCTGTCGTTCAAAAGTTTCTTTGAAATTCCCACATTCAAATCAGTTCTGGTTTCTTTGGCGCCAGAAGTATAATCTTCGGTCGATTCCAAATCAAATTCCAACTGAACCCCCGCTATTAAATCTCCTGCTAAATCATTCAATTGTTGTGAAAGTATTTTACTTGCGCTTTGTCTCGCAAGATATTCAGCACTTGTGCTTCCGCTTTCCGTAGCAAAAGGATTTTCGCCTACGAATCGATTTAACAACAACAATGCAAATACTTGTTTGTTTAATTCCGATGGATCTTGTCTCAGCTGTTCTAGCTTTGTTTGCGATGCACTCACAATATCCGATGAAACATCATAATTCCCATCGGGCAAAACGATGTCAAAAGTAATTTCCGGCTTTAGCAATTCGCCATTCATCTTCAATAAAGTCTGGAATGGTATTTTTTGTTTGTAGGTGTTTTTAACCTCAGGCGTAACCGCCCCAAGTTGATCGCCTAGTAAATCCAATGGTGAAGCATTAACTTTATAAACTGCCGTAATACTTACAGTTGCCATCGTTGGCTCTCCATTCCAAATAATATAACTACCCTTCTGAATATCAAATTTACGTCGGATCATATTGAAATTCATTTCATAAGAACCACTACTAAATTCATATTTACCCGTCAGCGTAGTTTTTCCGGAAGGGTCAATTCCAGCGGTAAGCTCGGCTTCTCCTTTTAAATTTAAATAGTCACCATTTCCTTTATCAATCACCAACGTAAAATCGGCTTCCTTGTTTATAGTAATAGCAACTGAGACATCCATTCCCATTAATTTCGATTGATTCAGTTCCTTCTGCAACGCAACGGTTTGTTTTAAATACAGATTGTCTTCGTCAACAAACTCCACAATTCCTTCCCTATCAACAATAGAAGGATCCGACTGAGGCATAACAACCGTGAATTTTGTTTCGTCATTTACCTCTATATTCCCATTGACAATAGGATTGTCAAGCGTTCCTTCTATTTTTAATTTGGTATCCAAAAATAGATCGCCATAAAACAGATCATTATCGGTAACTTTAGAATGTATTGCTCTGAAATCATCCGCTTTTACCGCCAAATCAAAATTGAAATCCCTGAAATTTTGGGTTGTCATTTTACCGTTTACACCGAGTTCATTTCCATTTTCATCAAAAATAGAGAAGTTGTCGAATGCAATTTCTTCATTTCGCAAGGCGATTTTTTCGTTATTTACAGTAAAATAAGAATTCAGTTTTGTGATTCGGAAACCTGCATCTTTAAATGATAAATCTCCATTTACTTTTGGTTCCGAAATAGTTCCGGTAATCTTAAATTGCCCAGACAAAGAACCTTTACCATCGGTTATATTTCCAAAAGAAAACCCTTGAATGCTTTTGACATTTAATTGATTTACATCTAAATTCAAATCAAAATTATCGTTGTCAATCCTATATGTTCCCAAAAGAGCCAGATCATTTCCTTCGCCAGATAGCGTCATATTTGCCGAAAGAACATTTGCCGTTTTATTATCCACTTTTAAACTGATATTTCCAACAGCTTCTCCTCCAAACACAAACTTATCAATGGTCAAATCTGAAGTAAAAATTGGATTCGTCATGACATTTTCGACTACAGCTGATCCATTTATCAAACCTTGCATTTCCAATTCATCTTTCTTTATCACATTCAAAATTGTCTCTATTTTGAAATTCAAAAAATCAACGTGTAGCGGAGCATTGTTTTGATTGCCTTGCGATTGAATTTTCATTTCATTTCCGGAATGATCCAAATAAAACTTATTGACATAAAGTCTTTTACCTCCAAATTCAACTGAATTTTCAGGATTTATATTCCATTTATCATAGTTTAAAACTAAGCTTTCCGCATTCAGTTTAATGACGTTTTTTGAATCTTCGTGACGCAATTCGCCTGCAATAAAATATTGATCTTTTTTGTCTTTGTCTTTTACCTGCAAAGCATACGAAAGAATATTGTTTTCGGCTTTTCCCGTTAAACTTGTAAACGGAATTTTAAATTGTGTGCCTTCAATCGTCGCTACAGAAACTTGATATTCTATGGCATTATTCTTCGTTCCGACATTTATTTTACCGTCGGATATTGTATTATTGGCATAAATAATTTTCGGAATTGCTCCTTTTATTTCCAAAGTATCTCCTACACTATTGTATTTTCCGGAAATAATTACGGGCTCTAAAGACGTTAACTTAGGAATTAATTTATATAAAACAGGATCATTTTGAATCGAAAGTTTAAATGTAAATTGTTGTTTCTCTGAAGTGGTTCCGTACTTCGCAGTTTGGACGTTTATATATTTCGATAGTGAATTTTGTATCGCATCCGAAAGTGTGGTTAGTTTGTACTTACCGTCAATTTCGGCATTAACAAATTGGGAGCTGATTTTAATGTTATTACTTTTACCATCCGCGAAAGCAATAATTTTAACCTTATCCAAAACAATCGGTTCTGTATCCTGCAAAATTTGGACATTAGAAGCCAAAATTTCCCCGTTCAAATAATCGGGATTACTGTTGGCAATATCTGCGACAACATTTCCTCTAAGTTTCATCGGGCCGGCATGCAGATTCAGTTTTTCCAAATCGGCGATATCAAGATTCAGATTTAATTTTACTGCAGGATATTTATCTTTGAAACCACCATTTGCATCCAATTTGAATTTTAAATTTGGGTCTTTACTGTCGGCTTTTACATCAAAATTTCCTTTGGCAATCGTACCTTTCAAAGCCATGTTAGAGTACGTATATTTATTGAAATCCGCTTTTTTAACAATCGCTACGAGCTGAGCATTTGCCGTTTTAGGATTCAGTCCTTGCCCTTTAACTTTTGCATTTCCCGTAATTTTCCCCAAGGAATCATTCTTAATCAGTCGGCCAAGATTAAAATCCATAAAAGCAATCGTGGCGTCATATTTCTCAATGTTTTTAATTCTATTATCAAACAATGCATCCACATTGGCTTTGCCATAACTGCTATTTAATGCCAATTTAGTTTTAAAATTATTGATGGAACCTTTGAATTTTCCGCTAGCATTAAATTGTTCTGGAAGCCGAATCGTTTTGGGAAGTGATCCTTTAGGAACAAAAGAAAGAACATCTCGGGAAGAAGAAGTTATGTTTTTTATATCCAAATCAAAAAAAGCTTTTTCGTAATTGGGAAGCCCTTTTATTTTTCCAGAGACAGAAACTTTTGTGTTGCCAATTCCCTGCATTTGAAAATAGGGAATATTCAAATCCTTCACTTTTCCGTTTACTCGGGAATTGATGTACAAAATAGCATTCGGATTCGATTGAAAAGGATTCATTTTACGCAATTGTGGAGCAAAAAGCAAAATATCCTTAAACCCAATTCTTGACTGACTTAAATTAGCATCAACCGACAAATCTCCTATGTCCTTTGAAATACCGTCAATTGATTGATAGTTCACTTTTAATTTGTCTTTCAACTCTGTTTGAGGTGTTCTTACATACAAATTATTCAGATAAGCTTGTTTTGGTCCATAAAAAAACTGCGTTTTGAGTTGCTGAATTTGCAGTCCGCTTTTCTCGTTTAGAGCTAAAGAGTTCACTCGCCCCGAAATAGTCTCATTTCTAAAATAAACATCTTCAGCTTTGGCATTCAAACCATTCCAATCAAGATGGCTATAGTCGATTCCCATTGCAATCGCAGGAGATTGCATATCATCAAACTTGAAAGCAATGTTTTGCATATCAATTGAGTTCAGTTTCATTTTCCAGCCATTTTTTGAAATGGCTGTTGTATCTAAATTTGGTGTTTTTAATTGCTTGTCTTTTTTGCCAAGAAGTAGATTTCCTTTTAGATTCTTAACTTCAAATTTTTCAAAATCGAGCATTTGATTTTTTATATCCAAATCATTAACCAAAAGTTTTAAACTTCCCAAAGTAAATCCTGAATTCATTCTAGAATCTTTACTGTCGTATAAAACCTTGATTTTAGACAATGTAATTTTTTTTAGTTCCAAATTAAAATCACTTCTTTTGGCTATAGTATCAACGGTTTTAACAGAGACTTCGGCTATTTTCTCAACCAAATCCTGATTCAAAACTACATTCAATCCATTTAAATCTACATAAGGAATATTGAAATCCATTTTGTCCAGATCGAACTTTTTAAATTTTGTGCTGAAATTTTTCAGCTTTAGGCGAATGTCATTTTTAGACAAATCGTCTTCAAAACTGAATTTGATGTTTTTTAAATCTACATCAACAACCGAAACTGAATAAGGTTTACTGTCTGGATCTTTGGGTTCTTTGGAGGCAAATGCTTTGATAATGTAATCAAAATTAAACACTCCATCCTTATTTCTAGATATATTGGCGGTTGTATTTTCTAGTTCAATCGAGTTTATTTCTACTTCGTGATTGATGATTTTAAATAAATCGATATCAATGGCCAACCGTTTACCACTTAATAAAGTGTCCTTATGTTGGTCTTCAAAATAAAATCCTTCAAGCACTATAGTTTTTGGAAAACTAATCGCAATTCTATCTAGGGAACTTTTGGTTTTAAGTTTGTCATTGAGATAAGTGAGTACCTTATCTTTTGTAAAATTCTGAATAGCGGGAACTTGAATTAACACAATAATTAAAACCAAAAAAACCAAAATTGTAACAGCGCTCCAAAGTATAATACGCTTTGCTTTTTTTACAAAAGAATTTAATTTTGGGTTCATATAAAAAATCTTTGTAAATAAATGCGTTTGAATTGTGACTATTCATACAATTTATCATGAATTTTTGAATCTACAAATATGCATTAACTATAATTGTTTAAGTTATACAATTCCAATAATAAGTTTTAAAATTATTGTGTGATTGTCTAAATTATTAAGTTGAAGCATACTAATTTAGTTACTCTTTATAAAGTTAAAAAAAGTTCTATAGTTTTACTTTTGTAGCAAAATCCTTTTCATTTTCGATCACTTTTCCATCGTATTGCAGCTTCCATCCCATCGTATTGGTCAGAATCAAAATCTTCGATAACTCACTTATCAAACGGTTTTGGGCATTGGATTTCAAGGATGATTTTTCTATTTTCTTAGCTAAATTAGCTTTTACCGATTTGTTGATCTTGTTGTAATCATCTCCAGTAAACGGATTCATTTGGCTTTGCTCGACATCATAAAATTTGATGTCAGGGCTTATTTTTATTTCTTCTTTTGGAATGCTTAGAATTGTGATGGTTTTATTGGCTTCGTCAATATCGTATTTCATTTGGTGCAAATCGTATGATACGGTAACATCGGCATTAACGATTATCAATGCTTTTTTCTCAAACGAAAGCATATCCATCATGTATTTCTGCTGATTTTTATAGGTCACTACTTCCGAAAAATGCCCTTCGGTAACCACCAATTTACCAACATTCACGATTTGTTGCTGAATCAAATTGGTATTGTAATCTAATGTTGAATCATCTCCCTTTTTGAATTCACAAAATTTGAATGCCAAAATTATGATAACAACTAGAACCGCTCCAACTATAATTTTCTTTAGCATAATTAAAATTTCATAAATGAATACTGAGCAACTAATTTAGTGATTTTTTCCTTCAATTTGGATTCGAATTTTTTATGGCTTTCGGAATTTGGATTAAAAGGACGGTGTTCCAAGCTTTTTTGAATACTTTCTACAATTTCCATTGTATCATAAGCCGTTTCTGCAATAGTACTTTTCTTAAATTGTTCCCAAATATAATCAATTGCCACTTGACTTGGATGTATCATATCTTCGGCATAGAAACGATAGTCCCGAAGTTCGTCCATCATGATTTCGTAGGAAGGGAAGTAGATTGCAGATTTTAGATTGCAGATTTCAGTCCCAATAGCTATCGGGAGCAGATTGTGGATTGCGGTAATCAAATGAGATTTACTTCTTTGATTTTCAACAAAACCATCTTTGAGGTGTCGTATAGGAGAAACGGTAAAAATGAAATTGCAATTTGGGTTGATCTTTTCAATCAAGCACATGGTGTTTTCAATACTTTCCTGGATAGTTGCAACAGTTAGTAATTCTTTGGCAAATTGTTTTTGAGGCACTTTATGACAATTAGCGACAATAGTATTTTTTTCAATATTTCGATATACCCAAGAAGTTCCGTAGGTAATAATGATATGTGTTACTTCCTGCAATTGTTTTTTGGTCTCCGTCAAAATTTGATTCAAGTTCGCCAAGAATTTATCTTTATCCGAATGACTTAAATCCGAATGTACCTCAAAACAATGCCAGCGCTCATTGTGAAAAAAAACATCATCCTCGGTAAATAAAACCTCATTAACGACTCGATCAATAATCCTTTCGATAGAGACCGGATTGAAGATAATTCCAAATGGATTGATTGTACTTTGGAATTTAAAGTATTGGAATTTGTCTCCCATATTTTCAGCAAAACAAGAACCCAATGAGACTATTTTAGAGGAATAGTCTATTGGGTATGAATTTTTAGGAATGGGTATTGGAGTCGTGAATTGCATCTTTACTATTTCGTGTAAATTTCGACATTTTTTAGCAATAAAAAAACCAGATGCTTGAACATCTGGCTCATACTAAAATGAAACTAACAATTAATAAGTGTATTCAGTTATATATTCTATTGTTTTTCCATCACTTGTATAGGATGTCACTTTTGTAGGATACCCATTATCACCGTAAATATAATTGCGGATATAAACAAATGTATTTAAAAATGAACTGTCACCACTAATGGTTTTTATAATATTATTATTTCCACAATTAACCTCATTTAACAATAAGTTAAAACCTAAAATATTTTTGAGTGGATCATTTTTATTATCATACTCATAAGACCTGATGTTGCGTTGATCATTTGTAACAATAAACTCTTCTTTTACAAGATTTCCATCTTTGTAATTTAAAACCCCTTGATGATCTTTTACTTCTATATTTGTTTTAGAATCTACCACATAATACACATATGTAACTTGATTATCCGAATTATGCGTATAAACTGTTTTGTAAATATATTGCCCATTTGGATATTCAGTGGAAAACTCTTCTTTTAGTGTTCTTGTTTTTAGTTTTCCATTTTCATAAGTATACAAGACCTCAGCATTTTTAACCCCATTTCCTTTATCATCTAAATCAAATTTCACCTGCTTAACTATAAAATTTCCATCATAAGTAAAAACAGTTTTTGAATCCTCATCTACCGAAGTTAAAATCTTATTTCCATCATAAGTTATTATCTCTCTGCTATTATCAGATGAAAAATCAGGAAAAGTCATAGTTATTGTTTTAGGTAACACAAAATTATTGTCTGAATCCGAAGATGAATCATCAGTTGAACAAGATGAAATTAGCACTAAAGTCAAAGCACTAAAAAGACATAAATTTTTTTTCATTTTTTAATAAATTATGTATTAATATATCCGCAAATATATAAGAAATCATGACTATCAAGCCAAAATATTTTGAGTTTATTTTAACAAAAAAAATCCCAAGCGAGTTAATGACCAACTCACTTGGGATATAATTAACAATCTATTTACTAAAAAAAATAGGTTACTTATAATAACTAAATTATTTCACAAACTCAACCGCTTTCTCCAAAGCCTCAGCGATTCCATCAGTATTTTTTCCTCCAGCGGTAGCGAAGAACGGCTGTCCTCCTCCTCCACCTTGTATATATTTCCCTAATTCGCGAACCACTTGACCTGCGTTTAGTTTTCTATCGGCAACCAATTCTTTAGAAATGTAGCAGGACAAAGTTGGTTTTCCTGCATCGGCTGTAGCCAAAACCAAAAACATATTCGTTCCTATAGTTCCCAATTCATAAGCCAAGTCTTTGGCGCCTTCTGGACTTAGATCAACTTGTTTGGCAAGGAATTGAATTCCATTGATTTCTTGCAATTCCTTAGCCAATTCGCCTTTCATATTTTTAGCTTTATCTTTCAATAAAACCTCCAATTGTTTTTTAAGGGAAGTGTTTTCATCTTGCAGTGTTTGAATCGCTTTTACGGGATCAACAGCATTTTTCAACACTTCTTTGATTTCATAAAAAGAATGCAATTGAGATTCAAAAAAGTCTTTAGCCGCATCGCTGGTAATCGCCTCAATACGTCTTATTCCCGCAGCAACAGCACCTTCAGAAGTAATTTTGAAATGCCAAATATCACTTGTGTTGGGAACGTGTGTTCCTCCGCATAATTCAACCGAATCACCATACTTGATCATTCGAACTAAATCACCATATTTCTCTCCAAACAACGCTATCGCGCCTTCTTCAATCGCTTGGTCTTTTGGAATCGCTCTTTTTTCAATCAAAGGCAAACTTTCACGAATTCTAGCATTCACAAAATCCTCTACTTCTTTAATTTCATCATCGGTTACTTTAGAAAAATGAGAGAAGTCAAAACGCAAAGAAGCTGAACGAACCATTGACCCTTTTTGCTCAATATGAGTTCCCAATACTTTTCGCAAACCTTGGTGCAACAAGTGCGTTGCTGTATGATTAGACGATGTTCTGGCTCTTTGATGCTCATCTACTATGGCTGTAAAACTATCAGTCAAGTTAGTAGGCAACGATTTAGTCAAATGAACCGTTTGATTATTTTCCTTTTTGGTATCAATAATATAGATGATATCACCATTTTGAGCTTCCAAATATCCTTTATCACCCGTTTGTCCTCCGCTTTCACCATAAAATGGGGTAGAATTGAAAACCAACTGATAAATTTCGCCATCTTTTACACTGTCAACCCTGCGGTATTTAGTGATTCTTACTTGGTGTTTCAATCGGTCGTAACCCACAAATTCCTGAACGTCATCTTCAACCAAAACATTCCAGTCTCCGGCAGTAACTTTAGAAGCCGCACGAGAACGTTCTTTTTGCAATTGCAATTGCTCTTGGAAACCTTTTTCGTCCAATTCCAACCCTTTTTCAGACAGGATCAAAGCTGTTAAATCGATTGGAAAACCATAAGTATCATACAATTCAAATGCTTTTTTACCATCAATTATTTTACCAGAATTGGTGTTAATCACCGCATCCAGCAAAACCAATCCTTGATCCAATGTTCTCAAGAAAGAACTTTCTTCTTCACGAATCACGTTCGAACACAATGCTTTTTGCGAACGGATTTCTGGAAAAGAACCGCTCATTTGCGTACTTAACGTTTCCACCAATCGGTAAATAAAAGGCTCTTTGGTATCCAAGAAAGTAAAACCGTAACGAATCGCACGACGTAAAATTCTACGAATTACATAACCCGCTCCCGTATTTGATGGCAACTGACCGTCGGCAATGGCAAAAGCTACCGCACGCACGTGATCCGCAATTACCCGAATCGCAATATTTACTTTTTCTTCGGCTTCGTCTTTCGCTTTAATTGTATATTTAGTTCCGGTAATCGTTTCAATTTCTCTGATTAGCGGTGTAAAAACGTCGGTGTCATAATTCGACTGAACTCCTTGCAAAACCATACAAAGACGCTCAAATCCCATTCCTGTATCCACGTGTTGAGCAGGCAATTTCTCTAGAGAACCATCGGCTTTACGATTGAACTCCATAAATACATTGTTCCAAATCTCCACCACGTGCGGGTGATCGTTATTGACTAAAGATTTTCCAGAAACCAAAGCTTTTTCTTCAGCAGAACGAATATCAACGTGAATTTCAGAACAAGGTCCACAAGGTCCTTGGTCACCCATTTCCCAGAAATTATCTTTTTTGTTTCCCAGAATAATTCGGTCTTCGTCAATCAACGTTTTCCAAATATCCCAAGCCTCCTGATCAAAAGGCACATTCTCATCAGGATTCCCTTCAAAAACCGAAACATACAGAATGTCTTTCGGGATTTTATACACTTCTGTCAACAATTCCCATGCCCAGTGAATCGCCTCTTTCTTAAAATAATCACCAAAAGACCAGTTTCCCAACATCTCAAACATCGTGTGGTGATAGGTATCAATCCCCACTTCCTCTAGGTCATTATGCTTTCCGGAAACACGAAGACATTTTTGCGTATCGGCAATTCTCTTGCTTTTTGGAGTTCCAAGGCCTAAAAAATATTCTTTAAACTGCGCCATTCCCGAGTTGTTAAACATCAAGGTTGGATCATCCTTAAGAACAATCGGAGCCGATGGAACAATTAAATGCCCTTTACTTTCAAAAAAATCTAAAAATTGTTTACGTACGTCTTGTGATTTCATTTTTGCTGTATATATTCAGTAATTCGTTGAATTATTATTTATTATTTTATCTAAAACCTATTTTTTATCATCCTTTGGGCGTGACCCCATTAGAAAAAGGAGCCAAATTCAGCAACCGGGTATTAGGCTCCTTTTCCTAATGCTGTCGGGCTATTCGCGCTACTTTGGTAGCTAGCTTCTATCCCTCACGCGAACTCGATATATAAAGAGCTACATTCTAAATGACATATCCAATCCTTAAAAAGTAAAGGAGTAAGAACCTCAACCCTTTAGTTCTTCATAATATTCATAAAGACAGGCAACCATTTATTTATTATTAAAAAAAACAGCAGAACAACTGAAACATTTATTAAATTTGTTCGACTTACCTTTTAACTAATTTGCAAAAATAGGGTATTTTAAAATATGGCGAAAGTAAAATATTATTACGATTCTGTAAATCTGGCTTATCGCAAAATAAAAATCAGAAAGAGAAGAAAAGTTGGCTTTGCCGTTCTGTTTTTATTAGCATCGGCTATTTTTGGATTTTTGACCTTCATCATATTACTAAACACCCCGTATTTTGACACACCAAAAGACCGTTTGCAAGCAAGGGAAATAGAAAATTTAAAATTAAACTATGCCATTTTAAACAAAAAAATGGATGAAGTAGATGATGTAATCGAAGACATTGAGGATAGGGACAACAATTTGTACCGTGTATATTTCAATACCGCCGCTATTCCGGAAGAAGAACGAAAAGCAGGCTATTCCAAAATAAACCGTTATGCTGCTTTACAAGGCTATAACAATTCAAAATTAGTAACCAGCACCACCGAAAGGGTAGATGCTTTGAGCAAAGAACTGGCAATCCAATCCAAATCATTGGACGAAATTGTAAAATTGGCTAAAGCAAAAAGCAAACTGCTTTCGGCAATTCCGGCGATACAGCCCGTGAAAAATGAAAATTTAAAACATATGGCATCAGGTTTTGGCTACCGATCAGATCCGTTTACCAAAGCTAGGAAAATGCACGAGGGTATGGATTTTACAGCCAAAACGGGAACCCCAATCTTCGCCACAGGCGATGGAGTTGTAGCAAGAGCTGATAATACCGCTTCAGGTTTTGGAAACCACGTTGTACTAAGACACGGCTATGGGTACGAAACATTATACGCTCATTTAAGCAAATACAATTGCAGACCCGGCAAGTTGGTAAAACGGGGAGATATTATAGGATATGTAGGCAGCACAGGACGTTCCGAAGCACCACATTTACATTATGAAGTACATAAAAATGGAAAAGTAGTAAATCCTTTAAATTTTTATTACGGCAATATTTCGGCAGTGGAATACGTTGCTATTTCAAAAATTGCTAACCAAGAAAATCAATCGTTAGATTAGAAATTTAGAAGAAAGAGCAAAGATGAAAGAATATAAACTAAAAGTGAAAGTAAAAGCAATTAGGTAAGTGTAGATAGCTAACAACTAAAAACCGACAAATAAAAACTAAAAATAAAATGCACATAGAATTATCACCAGATAAAAGATACTACAGCATAGGCGAAGTCGCCAAAGCATTTGATGTAAACGCTTCCTTGATTCGTTTTTGGGACAGTGAATTCGATATTCTGAAACCAAAGAAAAATGCCAAAGGAAACCGAATGTTCACACCAGAAGACATCAAGAACCTACAACTTATTTATCATTTGGTCAAAGAAAGAGGATTTACTCTCGAAGGAGCCAAAACCCATTTAAAAGAAGGCCAAAAGAAAACAATGGATAAATTTGAAATTATCAGTAAATTAGAAACCATAAAAATGCAGTTAATTAGCATTAAAAACGAATTATAAAAAGAATAAATTAAAACAACAAACAAACTCTAAATTAAACAAACATGAAAAGATTTTTGCCTTGGATTATAGTAGCAGTAGTAATCATTGGAATCTACAGCTGGGTTAAAGGAATTAACAACACAGCAGTAACGCTAAGTCAAACCGTTGAACAATCATGGGGTGATGTACAAACAGCTTACCAAAGAAGAAATGACCTTATCGGGAATCTAGTAAATACAGTTAAAGGAGCCGCCGATTTTGAGAAAAGCACTTTAACAGCGGTAATCGAAGCTCGTGCTAAAGCTACTGCAGTAACAGTTGACCCTACAAACATTACACCGGAACAATTAACAGCCTTCAATTCGGCTCAAAGTGGTGTGAGCAGCTCTTTGTCTAGATTATTGGTATCTGTAGAACGTTACCCTGAATTGAAAGCAAATGCAAATTTCTTGAAATTACAAGACGAATTGGCCAGCACTGAGAATCAAATCTTGACAGCAAGAACTCGTTTTAACGAAGCGGTTATGCCATACAATACGCATATCAAAACCTTTCCTAACTCTTTGTTTGCGGGGATGTTTGGCTTTAAAGAAAAAGCATATTTCCAAGCTGTAACTGGTGCAGAAAAACCTGTTGAAGTAAAATTCTAATAAAATCCTAACCCCGCCACGGCGGGGTTTTAAAAAACTGTATGATGTCAAAAGTAGAAGATTTTTTAAGCAAAGAAGACGAACAGGAAATTGTGGAAGCTATTCGAATAGCCGAAAAAAACACTTCTGGCGAAATTAGAGTCCATTTAGAAAAAACAACTTCACTGGATGCCTATGATCGCGCCTTGGAAGTTTTTCACGAATTAAAAATGGATGAAACCGAATTACAAAATGGTGTTTTATTCTATTTGGCTGTCGAGGATAAAACCTTTGTGATTTGTGGCGATAAAGGCATTAACGATATTGTTACCAATACATTTTGGGACAGTACCCGCGATGTTATGGTTGCCCATTTCAAACAAGGAAATTTTAAACAAGGATTAATCGACGGTATTTTGAAAGCCGGAGAAGAGCTAAAAAAACATTTTCCGTGGCAAGAAGGCGACACCAACGAATTATCAAACGAAATATCAAAAGGATAACTAATGAAAATTCCAACAAAGAAAAACTCAAATTCCAAAGGAATTTTTAAATTCGCTTTTTTACTTTTTGTGCTTTTGTCAAGCAATACTATCTTCTCACAATTTACAATTCCGGAGAAACCTAGTTTTCAAACTTCGGTTTATGACTATGCGAATGTTTTAAGTCCAGAGGAAAAAGCACAACTCGAAGAAAAACTCATCAAATATTCTGATTCTACAACTACCCAAATTGTTGTGATTACTATCGAAAGTCTAAAAAACGAAGATGTTAGTCAACTGGCCACTAAATGGGGTCAAACATGGGGAATAGGAGGAACAGCCAAAGATGACAATGGGGTTATTATACTTTTGGCCAAAAACGAAAGAAAAATAGCCATTAACCCCGGTTACGGTTTAGAAGACCGATTAACCGCTGGTACTGGTGGAGAAATAATTCGAAACATTATCATTCCTGAGTTTAAAGCCGGTAGTTATTACCAAGGTTTAGACAAAGGTACCACTGCCATTATTGATGTCTTTAAAGGCAAATACAAAGGCGAACGCAAACAAACCAAAGGAAAAAGCTTTCCAATTTTCCCAATCATTGTTATTGTAGTTATCGTTTTGTTTTTGTTTTCAAGGAATAAAGGAGGCGGAAGCGGAAATTCCGGAAACCGTGGCGGAGGCATTGGCCCTAGCCTACTCGACGTCATTATACTAAGCAGCCTCGGAAGAGGTGGTGGAGGTGGTTTTGGTGGTGGATCGTCTGGAGGCGGTTTCGGAGGTGGAGGCGGAGGCTTCGGTGGAGGTTTTGGCGGCGGCGGATTCTCAGGTGGAGGATCTAGCGGAAGCTGGTAAAAACATGTAAATATAATAGAGAGTTCAGTAAGGGCTCTCTTTTTTTGCTTTTGAAATACATTTTTTTGTTTTGAAAACTAATCCCGTAACCTAGACAGAGGCGACATCCTTTCTTGTCTCTTCTTCAAACGAGACAAGAAAGATATAGCGGATGGCTGAACAAAGCTCCTTAGCAAAAAAGACTTTACTCTTTATAATCCAAGAAACTTCTAGGATTAGTTTTTTTTGCAAAAAAATTAAGTTTTTAAAAATTAAAAAAAAGTCTATATTTGACTTATAAATGTATTCATTGAAAAGAATCCATTCAATTTTATATCCATTATAAAAAATAATCATCCAGAATGCTTTCACATAAAACCAAATATGCCCTTAAAGCGCTTCTATATTTAGCCCAACAAGATGAAAACCACATTTCAAGAACCATTGAAATAGCTGAAGGTGCCTCTATCCCTAAAAAGTTTTTGGAACAAATACTTTTGGATTTAAAAAGAGGTCATTTTGTAGGTAGCAAGCAAGGAAAATATGGCGGTTATTATCTTTTAAAAGACAAAGAAACGATCACTTTAGCCGATATCCATCGACTATTTGATGGTGCAATTGCATTACTTCCTTGTGCTTCATTAAATTTTTATGAGCGTTGCTCTGATTGTGTAAGCGAGTCGGAATGCCTATTACGACACGGATTGATGACCATTAGAGACGAAACTTTGAAAGCAATGCAAGGCATTACAATTGCCTCATTGGTGAAAAAATAAAAAAATATATTTTAAACTATACTAACTTTATAGAATTAATTATATATTTGCATCAAATTAACGTATGATTAACAATCAAATTTATCTTTATGCAAACAATTACAAACAAAAAAATTGAAGTCAAAAAAACAAATAAGATAACAATTCTTTCAACTATTGAAAAAAATATCACTCAAGTGATGTGTATGTGTATGTGCTAGACCCTTAAAAAAATTTATTTTAAATTCTACTAATTACATATAATATACAAAATAATGAGAATTATATATATAAAAACAATTTCAAGTTTATTCTTTTTACTAATTTTCTCGACTTCATATGGTCAAAACCTTTTACAAGGAGTTGTAAAAAACGATCAAGACTCCCCTATAGAAGGCGTTAATATAGTTCTCAAAGGAACTACTAATTCATCAACTACTGATGCTAATGGTAATTTTAGCATTGAAGCCAAAACACTTCCATTTACAATAATTGTACAATACTTAGGTTACACAACCAAAGAAATTAAAATAAACGAACTGCCAACTGTTGCTAAACCTTTACAAATAACTATTAGCACTGGCGAAGAAAAAGTATTATCTGAGGTAGTAGTAACATCAAGACGTAGAATAGAAAAAGCACAAGATATTCCTATCGCAGTATCTGTCGTTACGGGCAAGCAAGCTGAACAAACAGGCGCTTTCAACGTGAACCGCATAAAAGAATTGGTTCCATCTGTACAGCTTTATTCTTCAAACCCAAGAAACACCGGAATTAATATTCGTGGTCTTGGATCACCATTTGGTCTAACCAATGACGGTATCGATCCAGGAGTTGGTTTCTATGTTGACGGTGTGTATTATGCCCGTCCTGCAGCAACTACTCTAGATTTTATCGATGTAGAAAGAATTGAAGTATTACGTGGACCGCAAGGAACTTTGTTTGGTAAAAACACAACTTCAGGTGCTTTTAACATAACTTCCCGCAAACCAAGCTTCAACTCGGGTGCAGACTTCGAAGTGAGTTACGGTAACTATGCATATCTTCAAGCCAAGGCTTCGGTTACTGGAGCTTTGAGTAAAAAAATTGCTGGTAGATTGTCATTTTCGGGTACGCAACGTGATGGTATTATCGATAATATTAGAACAGGAAAGCCGACAAATACTCTAAACAATCAAGGTATTAGAGGTCAATTGCTTTTTACTCCAACAGAAAACACAAACATTACGTTAGCAGGAGATATCACAACACAGCATAATGACGGATATGCTCAAGTAATTGCAGGTGTTGCTCCAACAAATAGAGTTCCACAACGTCAATTTAACGCAATTATTTCTGATTTAAACTACCAACTTCCAAGCTTAAATGCTTTCGATCGTAAAATAGACCATGACACCCCATGGCGTTCAGGACAGGATTTGGGAGGAGGATCGCTTAATGTGGACACGAAAATTGGAAACGGAACCTTGACCTCAACTACTGCATGGAGATTCTGGACTTGGGATCCATCTAATGACAGAGATTTCACAGGTTTGCAACAACTTGCAAAATCACAAAATCCATCGAGACAAACTCAATTTACTCAAGAGGTACGTTACGCAGGTCAGATTACATCTGAAATAAGCGGTGTTGCTGGAGTGTTTTATATTGACCAGACATCAAAAACAAAAGGTACAGAGGAATCCGGTAACGCACAATGGAGATTTGCTCAGGACTCATTTACTCCAGCAAATACTGCATTGTGGAAAACCCCAGGCCTTTTTGAAGGATATGGAATTCATACAGATGCTCAAATACATTCAACTAGTGCGGCGGTATTTGGTCAATTAGACTGGGCTGTAACAGAGCGTTTACACGTATTACCAGGTTTAAGATACAATTATGACAAGAAAGATGCAGATTATGACCGTAAAACATACGGAGGACTTCAAACCACTGATCCAGCATTAATTGCGTTGAAAAAGAAAGTTTATACAGATCAAAACTTCTCATCAGATAATGATGATACTGACTTCTCTGGAAATATAACCGTATCATACAAAGCATCTGAGAAAATCAATGCTTATGGAACTTTTGCAAAAAGCTACAAACCTATTGGAGTGAATGTAGCAGGACTTCCTACTCCGCCTGCGGGACAAACTTTAGGTGATCTTGCAACAGTGAAGCCAGAAGATGTTACGCATTATGAATTTGGAGTAAAAACTTCTCCAGTTGCAAATTCAATATTGAACTTGACATACTATAACACAAACATCAAAGATTTCCAAACCAATGTTCAGGCTGCTGAATTGGGAGTAAACCGCGGTTATCTTGCTAATGCTGATGAAGTGCGTGTACAAGGTGTTGAACTAGATTTCAGTTTTATTCTTAACAAGCATTTCAACTTCTACGGAGCTGGAACTTATAGCGACGGTAAGTATGTTAAATTTACAAACGCCCCTCTACCACTTGAAGAAACTGGTTCTGCAGTGTCATTTAAAGATGTATCAGGTTCTAATTTACCTGGAGTTTCAAAATGGGCAGGAACCTTAAGCGGCGAATATACAAAAAAAGGAAAATTCTTTGCTAACGCAGGAAAATTCTTTATAGCTCTAGATGGTTATGCCCGTTCAGAGTTCTCATCAAGCCCATCTGCTTCGACGTATTTAGTGGTTCCTGGCTATGCAATTTTTAATGGTCGCATAGGATTCCGCGCTTCCGAAGGATTATCTGTTCACTTTTGGGGACGCAACCTTTTAAATAAAAATTATTACGAACAGTTGTTGCCTGCCGGAGGAAATTCAGGACAATACGCAGCAGTATTAGGAGATCAAATCACTTATGGTATTACACTAAAGTATTCTCTGTAATAAATCATTAAAAATCGCAAAGTTAATTTGACATAATCGCCAAGTTAACTTTGTGATTAATATTAAAAAAACAAGACATACAAAATGAAAACACACAAAAAAATATTATTAACACTAGTAGTCTTAATAATAGCAAACTTAACAACCAATAAAGTTTCGGCACAAGATTTATCTGGAAACATCAGTATTTCTGGAGCATTTGCATTATATCCTATTACTGTAAAATGGGCAGAAGAATTTAAAAAAGCCCACCCAAAAGTTAAAATTGATATTCAGGCTGGTGGTGCCGGAAAAGGAATAACGGATGTTTTATCCAAAGTAACCGATATTGGATTAGTATCACGCGAACTTAATGCCGCTGAATACAAAAAAGGAGCTTTTGCCGTAGCTGTTACCAAAGATGCAGTAATTCCAACCATAAGCGCAACAAGCCCCTATAAAAAAGTATTATACCAAAAAGGTGTGAAAAAGGAAGCCTTCAACAATATTTTTATCACCGGTAAATACAAAACTTGGAATACTTTGGGATTCAAAAGCACTGCTCCAATTCATGTCTACACAAGATCTGATGCCGCTGGAGCTGCTGAAACTTGGGCAAGTTATTTTGGCAAAAAACAAGAAGACTTACAAGGAGTTGCCGTATTTGGTGATCCTGGATTGGCACAAGCGGTACAAAGAGATCCTTCAGGATTAGGTTTTAATAACATCGTTTATATCTATGACAATAAAACCAACAAACCGACCAATGGAATAGTTGCAGTTCCAATTGATCTTAACAATAATGGAAAATTAGATCCCGATGAAAACTTTTACAATGACATAGACCAATTGATTGCCGCCATTGTCTCTGGAAAATACCCTTCACCGCCTGCAAGAGATTTATATTTTGTAACCACTGGAAAACCAAACAATGCCGTTGTCAAAGCTTTTATAAAATACATACTTACCGATGGCCAAAAATTTGTTTCGGAAGCGGGATACATCAAGCTTTCAAAAGAAAAACTAAAAAAAGAACTAGAGAAGGTAAAGTAATACTCTTCCAATAAATAAAACATCCACTCTAAAACAATAACTGAAAACCATGAGGGGTTTAAAAACAGTTTTTGATAGGGTGGTTTACTATAATTAAATGAAAAATATAAGATTGCTCAAAGACCAATTCATCAGTAAAATATTCCTGGTGCTTACCCTCTTGTCTATTTCTACAGTTGTGTTGATTGCATTAGGATTATTCTACAAATCAATACCCATTTTAAACAGTACATCTCTTTATAATTTATTATTCTCATCCGAATGGAAACCTTTCAAAGAAGCCTTCGGATTTTATCCTTTTATTGTTGGCACACTTTGGGTAACCGCAATTGCTATTATAATTGCTTTGCCTTTATCGATGTTAACAGCCATTTACCTTTCGGAATATGCTCACATTAGAGTACGAAAATTGGTTTTACCTTTAATAGAATTATTATCGGGGATACCGCCTGTACTTTATGGTGTTTGGGGAGTCTTGGTAATTATCCCTTTGATTCAGGATAAAATAGCACCACATTTCGTAGAATTCACAACAGGTTATTCTGTTTTGGCGGGAGGAATCGTTTTGGCAATAATGATTTTCCCTCTTATTATCAGCATTGTAATTGAGGTGTTTGATAATGTGCCACAGGATTTACGGAATGCTTCTTTATCATTGGGTGCTACGCAATGGCAAACCGTAAAAAAAGTAGTTCTTCGCAAATCTTTTGATGGAATTGTAGCCGCTGTTGTACTCGCTATTTCCAGAGCTTTTGGGGAAACCATAGCTGTTTTGATGGTTTGCGGAAATTTGGCACAAGTTCCACATAGTCTATTCGATTCAGCTTATCCCCTACCAGCACTTATCGCAAATAATTATGGAGAAATGATGTCCATCCCTATGTACGATTCGGCATTGATGTTTGCTGCACTGCTCCTATTCGCCATTATCTTCTTATTCAATGCAGTGTCGAGAATTATTTTATATAGAATCGAAAAAAGAAACAACTAACAGGTATCAAAATGAGAAAAATAGAAGAAAACATATTCAAAGTTTTGATGATATTAAGCACTATCATGATTAGCAGTACCTTGTTCATGATATTATACACCATTTTTTCAAAAGGTATTGGTTCCTTGAGTTGGGATATGGTTTCCAAAATTCCGGAAGGTGGTTTTTATATTGGAAAAGGAGGTGGAATCTTGAATGCCATAGTGGGTTCGATTTACATCACAATTGGCTCTACTTTATTGGGACTTTTAATCAGCCTACCCATTGTTATTTATATTAATGTGTATGCCAAAAGAAATGCAACTTTGGCTTCGATTACCCGATTGAGCTATGACATCCTGTTTGGGATTCCATCAATTGTATATGGCGCATTTGGGTTTGCCATTATGGTCTATATGGGACTAAAAACCTCTTTATTGGCAGGAATTATTACGGTAACATTAATGATAATTCCAATACTGGTTCGAGCCATAGACGAAGTTGTTCGGGTAGTGCCAGAAGATATGAGCAATGCCGTTTTTGCCCTTGGGGGAACTCGATATGAAACGGCAAAAATCATCTTGCGCCAATCCATTCCCGGGATTATAACCGCAATATTACTGTCCTTCGGAAGAGCTATTGGCGATGCTGCCTGTGTACTTTTTACAGCAGGCTTTACCGATAGCATCCCAACTTCACTCGATCAACCTGCTGCAACTTTGCCACTGTCCATATTTTTCCAATTGAGCAGTCCTATTCAAGAGGTTCAAAATAGAGCATATGCAGCAGCAGTTATCCTTACCATTATTGTTTTAATTATCAACATTGTTGCAAAAATAGCCAGCAAAAATCTTTCAAAAAATAAAATATGATTATTCAGCCACACATAAGTATCCAAAATTTAAATGTTCACATTGGTGAAAACCATATTTTAAAGAACATTAATCTTGACATTCCAGACAAGAAAGTGACCTCGTTAATAGGTCCATCGGGTTGTGGAAAGACAACATTGCTTAAAACCATGAACCGATTACTCGACCGTCAAAATGATGTGCGTGTAAACGGTAAAGTTTTAGTAGACGGAGAAAACATTTACGACCCAAAAGTGGAAGTAACCCATATTCGAAAAAAGATGGGTCTACTGTCGCAAAGGCCTTTTCCGCTGCCAATGAATATCTATGACAATATTGCTTATGGGCAACGCGTTCACGGAAATAACAGTAAAAAAGAATTAGACGAAATCGTAGAAAAATACCTTCGTGGCGTTAACCTTTGGGATGAAGTAAAAGACAGACTTAAATCGCCTGCTACCCGATTATCCATCGGACAGCAGCAACGATTGTGTTTGGCCAGAGGACTTGCAATTGAACCCGAAATCATTTTGGGAGACGAGCCCACATCGGCATTAGATCCTATTTCGACCCAAGCCATTGAGGAATTATTTATGCAATTAAAAGATAAATACACGATTGTTTTGGTGACACACATTTTGCGCCAAGCCCGAAGAGTGTCTGATTATATTGGTTTTGTATATATGGGAGAGATTATAGAATTTGGCCCTACCGAAGAAGTGCTTTTGAATCCAAAAGAAAAACTGACCAAAGATTATGTAAAAGGTTTTTTGGTTTAACCGCAGAAAAATTAAATTCTATATAAATTATAGCGTTTATGTACATTTGCCAAAAACCGAAAATAACCTTCATGAAAACCATCAGAATCTTTTGCCTTTTACTGGTCTGTTTTGTCTCCAGAGCACAAACCGAAAAAAATGTAGATCATCAAAGTTTACTTTGGACACGCTATTACAACCAATTGACAATAAACAACAAATGGTCCATTCATACTGAATTTGACAATAGGATTTTCATGAATCCTGTAGAAGAAAATTTATATGAAATGCGGATTCAAGGGCGTTATAAGATCAACAAAGATGTGGAAGTTGGTGCCGGATATGCTTATTTCTCTGTAGCCACCCAAGTTCCTGAAGTCACTTATGATTTTAGAATACCGGAATACAGAGGACAACAGGACATCACTTGGAAACAAGAATACGGAAAGATAACACTGAATCAACGGGTTCAAGTAGAAGAGCGATTTATACATAATTCCGATAAACAGGAATTACTCCCGGGGACCACTTTCTATTGGAGATTCAGATACCGTCTTCAAGGGGAATACTCGTGCTGGAAAAAGGAAAGTCAGTATTTGAAAGCAATTGTATATGATGAATTGATGATTAATGGCGGTGAAAATGTTGTCAAAAACACATTTGACCAAAACAGAATTTATGCCGCATTGCAATACGGTGTAAACAAAAATATTGCTTTAGAATTGGGCTATTTAAACAGTTTCCAACAACGACCAAGTGGTGTTGATTATTTTGACAGAGATATTATCAGGTTTACCTTTTTCCATAAAATAAAACTAAAAGAAAAACATAAAGTACAGACTAATTAAGGCTCTGATGAACCAAAAACAAAGTTGACTTACTCTGTTTTTTGATTGTTTATTTTGGAAATTATAATGTAATTTAATAAAAATCAAGTCATTCCAAAAAAAAAAAAAAACATGAGTACTGAAAAAATTAATTACACTTTAATTAATCTATTAAAATATTTTCTAAAGTTAGGAACAACAGGCTTTGGTGGTCCTGTGGCATTAGTTGGTTACATGCATCGCGACTTGGTCGAACACAGAAAATGGATTAATGATTCCGACTTCAAAGAAGGACTAGCATTGTCACAATTAGCTCCTGGTCCTTTAGCTGCCCAATTGGGAATTTATATTGGCTTTGTACACTTTGGCGTTTTAGGCGCAACCTTATCGGGCTTAGCCTTTGTAATTCCCTCTTTTATAATGGTCGTTTTATTAGGTATTGCCTACCAGGCATACGGCGGATTACCGTGGATGCAAGCCATATTTTATGGCATAAGCGCGGCTGTAATTGGAATTATTGTTTTGAGTTCCTATAAATTGACAGTCAAATCGATTAGTAAATTTGAAATTCCTGCTATTAAGAGTAATTGGTTACTTTGGATCTTTTACATCTTAGCCACTCTACTTACGGCTGTAACACAACAAGAAGAACTGCTGCTGTTTGTTGCTTTGGGTTTTATCTATATGATCGTAAAGGCACCCCCCGAATGGATTAAACGTCCTAAAACTTTTTCCTTCTTTCTCTTAACAACTGCAGGATTCTCTTCTATAGAACTTGGAAAATTAGGTGACTTAGCCTGGTTTTTTATCAAAGCTGGAGCCTTTGTTTTTGGCAGCGGATTGGCCATTGTTCCTTTTCTGCACGCTGGAGTAGTTGCAGAACATGGATGGCTGACCGAAAATCAATTTGTCGATGCGGTAGCGGTAGCGATGATTACTCCTGGCCCTGTTGTAATAACCGTCGGTTTCATTGGATATTTGGTCGCAGGAGCTTCTGGAGCCACTATTGCTGCTTTGGGCGTTTTTCTGCCTTGTTATTTATTCACGGTAATTCCTGCCCCATATTTTAAGAGAATATCACAAAACAAAAGTATCAAAGCATTTGTAGAAGGAATAACTGCTGGGGTTATTGGCGCTTTGGTGGGTGCCGTAATTGTAATTTCCCTCCGAACCATTGTAGACATTCCCACAGCATTAATTGCAACAGGTACAGTTCTCATTTTGATATATGTCAAAAAAATACAAGAACCACAAATAATAGGAATTGCTGCGTTATTGGGTATTTTACTCAAACTGATATAATTTAATAAAAAAAGTGCTCTTAAATTCTACAATTTATCAATCCAATTTTAAGAATAGATTATTCACCAATTAACTAAATTTTGTAAAAATAGACCGTAACTTTAATAGAAAAGTTAAGGTCATGAAAAATTTTGCAATTAAACTGACGTGGTTAACCACAATTTACCTTGTTGTTTTTGCTGCACTATGCCAAACAAAACTATTTTTTCCAGTTTTAATGGGTTTGTATTTTATCGGTGTGAGTCTACTATTGCTTTTAATCTTTACAGTACTGCACGATGAAGAATACAAAACAAATAAAAAATTTAAGGATTGGTATCGTGATAACTCTAAGAAAAATTTTGTACACTAAGAAATCGTATTTTCAGATCAAGGCAAAAAAAAGTCCCGATAAATTCGGGACTCTCTATTTTTATTTCTCTCTAATATAAATATCAATTGGAACTCCTGAGAAATCCCAGTTTTCTCTAATCTTATTTTCAAGGTAACGTTTGTAAGGTTCCTTAACATATTGCGGCATATTGGCAAAAAAAACAAACTGAGGTGTTGGTGTTGGTAACTGCATACAATATTTAATTTTCACATATTTCCCTTTGGTTGCCGGTGGCGGATAGGCCTCTATCACTTTCAACATGAATTCATTAAATTTTGAAGTCGGAATACGTTGCTGTCTGTTTTCATAAACCTGAACTGTAGCTTCCAATGCTTTCAATAAACGCTGTTTAGTCAAAGCCGAAACGAAAAGAATAGGCACATCCGTAAACGGCATTAATTCTTTTTTGATTTTCTCTTCATAATCTCGGGTTGACATGGTATCTTTTTCAACCAAATCCCATTTATTCACAAGGATTACAACCCCTTTTCTGTTTTTCTCTGCCAACCAAAAAATACTTTGATCCTGACCTTCAAATCCACGAGTGGCATCAATCACCAAAATACAAATATCAGCATGCTCAATGGCACGTACCGAACGCATTACGGAGTAAAATTCCAAATCTTCCTTCACTTTCGCTTTACGACGAATTCCAGCCGTATCTACCAAGTTGAATTCAAAACCAAAACGGTCAAATTTTGTATCAATAGCATCACGGGTAGTTCCCGCAATATCAGTTACCATAAAACGTTCTTTACCAATTAACGCATTGATAAAACTTGATTTACCTGCATTAGGGCGACCCACTACAGCAAAACGAGGCAAAACGACCTCTTCTTGAACTGGTTCTGGTTTCACTGGAAAAGCTTCAATTAAAGCATCCAATAAATCTCCTGTTCCACTACCAGAAATACTGGCAAAAGTAAAATATTCACCTAAACCAAGATTATAAAACTCAAGAGCGTCTTTTTCACGCATGGCATTATCCACCTTGTTTACCGCCAATAAAACTGGCTTAGTCACTTTACGCAACAAGCGGGCAACAACATCATCCATCGGGGTAATTCCCTCTTCAACATCTACAACAAATATAATAACATCGGCTTCATCGATAGCCAATTCTACTTGTTTACGTATCTCACCTTCAAAAACATCATCCGATCCACGAACGTATCCTCCCGTATCAATCACAGAAAACTCTTTTCCGTTCCACTCGCTTTTACCGTAGTTTCTATCTCTGGTAACTCCAGAAACCGAATCTACAATAGCTTCTCTTCTTTGTATCAGCCTATTAAAAAGGGTTGATTTCCCTACATTAGGTCTTCCTACTATCGCAACAATATTGTTCATAATATAAATTCAAATATTTATTTCTCCCGAATACTGCTTTCCAGTTTCGGGTTGCAAAGGTAGTGTTTAAAACCATGAATATCAATTTTTTTGGTATATTCGCCACAGCTTGTTCACTTAACCACTTCATTTCTAATTTTATGGACACCAATAATGAGATCCGTTTGCGTTTGCGATTCTACAAAGAAGTCAATCAGGACATCGATTCCTTACGTCAAAAATTCATTCATTTCACCACTACCAATTCCCCAGATTTCATACTGAAAATAAAAGAATACCATATCTGGATCAACATCAAAGGCGACAAAAAAGCCTATTGGTCTCCTCATTTACACCTCGAAATGGAATCCAGAGGTGATAATCAAACCCACATACGGGGATTATTTGGTCCCGACCCTAATCTTTGGACTTTCTTTATGTTCTTACACTTTATGATTGCGGGTACTTTCATTATTTTTTGCGGTATCGCCTACTCTCATTACATCCTAAAAGAATCAACAACAGGTGATTTCGTTGTGATGTCACTAATGGTTTTCGCTTGGTTCCTACTATACGTAATCGCCAAACAAATCCGAAGCAATGGCGAAAAACAAATGAACGATATCGAAAAAGTGTTTCTTGAAATCATAGAATCAAAATAATTAGCAGCTAATCCAGCTCTCCATTGCAACTCCTCATTCAAAAAAGGAGTTGCTCCAATGCGCTTGCTCGAGCTTCCTCTGGTCGCTCAGCAACCACAGGAACAACAGCCTTTTTTCATAGCGGGGTTTCCATTTCGATCTGGGCTAAAAAAAATCAGCATTAGAACAAATTCCAATACTGATTTTATATTTATTTTATTTCAATGAAAATAAAGACTAAAAGCTAATCACTAATTACTAGCCACTAATCACTATTCCTCTACTGGTTATACCCAAAACGCTTCAACATATTCGCATTGCTTCTCCAGTTTTTATTCACTTTTACATACAATTCAATATGGATTTGCTTTCCGAAGAATTTCTCTAAATCTGCACGGGCTTCCATTCCAACTTTTTTCAAAGCTGCACCTTTGTGCCCAATGATGATTCCTTTTTGGGTATCGCGTTCTACCATAATCAAAGAACGAATACGGATGATATTCTCATCCTCAAAAAACTCTTCGGTTACAATTTCTACTGCATATGGAATTTCCTTGCTGTAGTTCAATAATATTTTTTCACGGATAGTTTCGTTCACAAAGAAACGCTCCGGTTTATCCGTCAATTGATCTTTTGGGTAATACGCTGGAGATTCAGGCAACAATGAAATAATTCTTTGAAAAACTTCAGGAACATTAAAATTCTGCAACGCCGATATTGGATAAATCTCTGCATTAGGAACTTTGGCAGTCCAAAAAGCAACTTGCTCTTCCAACTGAGCTTGATTTGAATTGTCAATTTTGTTTAACAATAACAAAACTGGAATTTTCGAATGGATAATTTTATTAAAAAAAGCTTCGTCTTTCAATTCCTGCTCACCAATCTCTACCATATAGATTAAAACATCGGCATCTTCAAAAGCGGACTTCACAAAGTTCATCATCGATTCCTGCATTTCGTAGGCAGGTTTGATGATTCCAGGTGTATCCGACAAGATCATTTGAAAATCTTCCCCGTTTACAATACCTAAAATTCTATGACGTGTTGTTTGTGCTTTTGACGTAATAATTGATAACCTTTCACCAACAAAGGCATTCATTAACGTTGATTTCCCAACGTTTGGATTCCCTATGATGTTTACAAAACCTGCTTTATGTGACATTTCTACTTAAATTTATGCTGCAAAGGTAGTCATATCAAGTCAATACAGGAAATAAAACATTTTTTAAAGTTTTCATTGGATTTATCAAAATTCGGCGTATCTTTGCACCCGAAACAACGCGGGATAGAGCAGTAGGCAGCTCGTCGGGCTCATAACCCGAAGGTCACAGGTTCGAGTCCTGTTCCCGCTACTAAGGTAGCCTTATTGAGATTACAAAACGCACATCGCGGGATAGAGCAGTAGGCAGCTCGTCGGGCTCATAACCCGAAGGTCACTGGTTCGAGTCCAGTTCCCGCTACTGAGAAAAGCTTCACAACCATGTGAGGCTTTTTTTTATTGTAGCAAAATCGTAGCAAAATTTGCTGAATTTTATTTCGACTTAACAATTTACTAATTCAGCCTTCTTATTCATAACTTGTTTAACTTTCTGAACCGTTCCAAGCGAAACTCCGCATCTTCCAACAATGTCTCTCAATGATTTTCCCATTTTTAGAAATTTAACCACTTCCTTATACTTACTCAAAACCTCAGCATCTGTTTCCGTTGACCCTTTAACACGACCATGGTAAACCCCTTTTGCTTTTGCTATTGCAATCCCTTCCTTTTGACGCTCCAATAACGTCTCACGCTCCATTTGGGCTACGTTCGCCATCACACTAATAATTAGATTGAAAGTTGGATTAACTTTTCCTAGAACCATCGATTCCAAGCCTAAGTTATCAACTCGTAAAACAACACCTTTAGAGTTGAAGTATTCGCATGTGTTAATTATATCATGCAATCCTCGACCTAAGCGACAAACACTTGCTACAGAAATAAAAGTCACATTTCCAGCTTCTATTTGCTCAATCAACTCTTTTCCTTTTTTTCTTTCCGCAAAAGCAACCGACCCGCTTACTACATCATTAAATAAAACCTCATCGGGATTTTGTTTAGCCAATTGTCTTTCTAATTTTTGGCTCGGCATCGAAATTCTGCTATAGCGTATTTTCATTTGTATGTACTTTATTTGCATATACAAATATACTTTATTCTAATAAGCTATACTAATTTTAGACTAGTTATTTTTAGTACGACCCCAACCCCTATTTTACGTTGAGGTTTATTTTTGTACCATGCTACCAAATGGCTATAATCTAATTTTAGCATAACATCCCATTACTCACCATAAACAAACAAATAAGTTGGAGCATCCATTTTTAGAATCAATCCTTTTTCTGCTAGAACTTCAAAATTATCAATCAGCATCTTAAATTGTAGTTTCGTTACCCTAATTCGTATCATCACCCAAATTATTTCCTATAATGTCCCAATCCTCATTTACCAATCCTTCCTTTGATGCGTAAAACAAACCCGCTTTGTATTTGTCATAAACACCGCAATCTACTCTGTCGTAACTAAAATAACTTTGTATTTCTTCTACTATCTGTTGATGTAGTTTTTTGTTCTCCACATGCAAAACAAAATGATTATGATAGCCAGTCCTATTTGAAAATGCTTCTGTCGTGAAAAACATTTTCATACCTGTTTCATCTCCATATTTTGAAATCAGCATTTCATACATCGAATGCATCTGTCTAAAACAACTTTTTTTGTTTCTGTCGGTTTTATACGCTACCGTAAAAAAGAAACTCCAGTCCATTTGCCATAGTCTGTATTGAAGACTGTCTTTATCCACCAAACAATCAATCAAATTTTTCATTGATTGATTTTCCAATCGCAACAGTTTATTTTCATCATGTAAAATCTCACTATCAAAATACCTAACATGTTCTTTTGGATAATATCTCTTTCCGTTCTTTATTTCTGTCTTCAAAAATAAATCCTCATTTTTCTTATAAAATCGTACTATTGTACTCTTGCTTTTTTTGGTACTTTTAATAAATTCTTTTAAATTCTCAATTTTCATTTTTTAGTTAGTTACTACTTTTTGTTATGTTCCAGATACAAGAAGTCCATACAAGAGGATTAATCGAGCACTGTTTACAATAAATACTAACGAACTATAGAAAAGTCAACCATTTTGACACTTTATTTTACTATTTTTTTAAAATTGCCCAAATATTTAGTGTTTCAAAGTGACACACCTAGAAAATTGCCGTGAGATTTGGCTCGTGATTTCATTTAACATACCCTTTGTACCCTATGTTCAGGTGTGTACATTTTGTGCCGAGGCGAGTAACTCAATGAACCAAAAACAAAAAAGCCCATTAGACAGGGGGCAAATACGCCTTCCTGTCCATCTGGACTGTGATTCTATAGCTTAACCCACCTAACAAATACCCCAGAATCTGGAACGTTTTAGGAACATAAAGGAAAAATAAAAGCTTTATGTTAGATTGAAAAGTACTTTAAAAATTAATTATACGTTTTAATTATATGGAATATTGTGAATATAAATCTAAATGTCTAGTGTTAACATAAGCATTTAATTAAATGAAATCAACTTACCATTTTTAAAATATAAGTATTGATTTTCATATACCCATTGACTTCCATAAGATGCTTTGTTTATTTTATCAGGCTTCCCCCATGCTAATAGTGCCATTTCTTCTGTAAATCCAATAGCAAGTTTACCATCAAGAACTTTAAACCAGTTTATGGTGCCAAATTTATTTCGATAGAAACTAGCGTCCTTTGCTAAATAAACTCTCCCTTTACTATACTCATCAAAACAATAATCATATGGAATTGTTGTTTTCTCATTCAATGAATTTTTGAGAACCATTGAGAGTGAATAATATTTTTCTTCAACCGTCAAGTCAGTGCATTCCCATTTTTCTCCATGGTTTTTTGTTATTGGTTTTCCTGTTTTAATGTCAGTACAATCCTCTAATGCTTTATTACAAAAGACAAATTTCTCGCCAACAACTCTTTTTTTTACTTTCTCAAAGTATCCAACTACAATAAATGGAAAAGAATTTTTAGAAAGTTCTGTATCATATTCAAAATAAACTTTATCTCCGCTTTGTTTTTCTTTTAATTCTAAATAGTACTTATTCCCATATACATATTCAGCTTCTTCTGCTCGAGGATGTTTGTGAACAGCTAGGACGCTAAAATACTTTCCGAATAATTCATCATACTTGGAATTATAGCCATCGCCACATTTATAAATATTTGATTTATTGGTGTCACTTTTAGTATAGTCGAGAATAAATTTGTAATACCAATATTTTCTTGTATTTTCAGGTTCTCCTTTAATATACAATTCTTGTCCAATATATTTGTAAACATCTTTATCTAAAAAATTCTGTAAACTGTCATAAATACTAGTCGGAATTTCTTTTTTTACCTCAACTATTTTAGTTGTTGATATTTGAGCATAAATGAATGGGCTCAAAAAAAATATTGTCAAAATTGTAATCGTTTTTTTCATATTTATATTTTTTTGTTTTTCAATGTTGTATTTATTTCATTCAAGTAAAATGGGATTTGCCCGATAAATGTTTCTGGTGGATTTGAGTAATTTTGACCAAACAACTGATTAAAAGGCAAATGAAATTCTTCTGTGAATTTCCTATTATCTGTCCCCTTATAATCAATTTTAAGTTTAATAAATTCATTTTTATCATTGTCATAAATTTCAGAATAATCATGAACATAGTATTTTATTTCATATTCAGGAGGAAAAGAATTAAAACCATTTTTCATTGCACCTAAATTTGACAATGATTTTAACTCTTTACCAAATTGATTATAATCATGCAATACCAAAATATTTACATTTTTAGCATGTCCTTCACCAATGTTTTTTATGTGTAGTTCCAAAGTTTTATGATTTTCTGACGACTTTAAAAATGCCACAATATGGGGTTCTATTTTCTGCTTTCTGCTTTTACGACTTTCGTACCATAACATAAGACTTATCACTGTGTATAAAACAGTAGAGATAGCTATTACAATTGATAAACTTATTTCAATTTTCATTTTTTTACTTTAAAATTTCGTTTTATATTATGGTGTTTTTTTTCTTACACAAATATAGGTTAGAATTTTGGGATTCATTACTAAAAACCAAATCCATCTTTGTTGAAATAATCTCGATAGTACACTATCAAATTCTCTCGGGTTATGTAGTCCGTTTTGCCTATTGTAGTCGTTTTTAAAGAATGTGACCCACTCTCAGCGTGCTTTTTTATGGTTTGTCTTGAAATCCCTATCACTTTTTGAGCTTCTGAAAAATTGTAAGCATCCTTTGTCAGCGAGTCGATAAATTTTATTGTTTCGGCATCGTCACCAACGGTTGCTCCATCGGGTAAAGACTTTTCTTTTGCTATAACCCCTTCGAGCATTTTGTGGAACTCATGAACAGAATCTAAAGCAGAATCCAAAGATTTTTCTGTCTGCTCTAGCAAATGGCGTGTTCCTAATCTTATGCTCTTAAATACATGGTTTACTTCCTCTGGCTTCAAACTACGTCCGTAACTTATTAGTGCGTTCATCACTTCGCTTTGTTCCGTTGAAGTTAGTTCTCCTTGCTCAGCCATCTGAAATACTGATATAAAGATTGATTTCTTATTCATTTTTATCAAATATGGTTACGTATTCTGGATTTATGTCTCTGGAGTAATCAATGTATTTTTGGAGTGTTGATAGCTTTTCGTGACTTGTGTAGCTCATTAGTTCATGAAGCGGTACAATGTTAATCAAGTTGGTTATGAATGAATCTCGACCTCTGTGCATGCTCAATAATTCGTACCGTTTATGAAGTTTCCCTGTCTCTGAATCTTCTGAAAGTGTTACATCGTTAAAAAGCTCTGTTTCCTTTAATAAATCATGCAAAATCAAATTTGTATAAGCATTCGAGAATAACTTTAATTCATAATTTAATTTTTCTAATACTTCCAAAGCTAAATCGGATAGCGGTATGGTTGCAATTTTACCTGTTCTGCTCCTTGTCTTTGATGCTATGTGCTTATAAACTTTTCGACCTTTAAAATCCGAAATGAATTCCTTTTTAAACTCTTCAATATCCTTCCAACGAAAACCAGTCAAACATGAAAACAAAAATACTAGCTTAACTTTCTCCTTTGTTTCGTCTTCAAATTTATGTTTATAAAGTTTGTGCACCTCATCAATGGATAATGTGGTTTTAATTTTTGAAGTTACCACAATCTCAGTTCGCTTATAATTTCTTAAAAACGCATCGTCATCAATTAGCTTCTTTTCTTTTAAATAAGATAAAAAACCTGTTAGAACTTCAAATCGTTTGTCGATACTTGCAGGTTTAAGCTTTCCAAGTGATTTGAATTTATACACGTCACCGTTTGGTAAGTTAATTTCTTTTGGTCTTGGTTTTGCTAACCATGAATGAAAAACATCTAACCAGTCATTATTGATAACATCCTTAATTTTTAACTCAACGTTATTTTCAGCTTGAAAATCTTCCATCGTATTTTTGAATGTTCCGTAAGTCTTAAAACTCTCAGCAGACTTGCCACCTCTTTCTACAAGTTGAACACGTTTCCTTTCATAGAAATCTAAAAAATTCGACATAAACAAACTGGTTTTAACCTTTATGTTACCATCTTTTAATCCAGTAAGTATTTTACTCAATTCATTGGATTCAATCTTTATTCCATCGATAAGGTACTGCGACACCACATCATCCGCTTTGGTAATCCAATCGGCAATGGTCTTGTTCATTTTGGTTGCATTTCTCACATCCTGTGCAACCCTATTTTTTTTATAGTCCCACTCCTTAAATTTGTTTTGATTATTTTTATCCTTTGAAATTGTAACTCCAGTTGGAAATCGCATAATCCCATTTACACTATAGTAAATAACTACCGAACCATTATTAACTTTCGCCTTGCAATACATTCCTTTGTTTTTAGCTAAAGTAATAAAGTGTAGCAAGATTGTAGCAAAAAACGCTTAACATATTGCATATTTTGTCAATTGCAACTGTTAAGCGTTTTTTATAAAACTCTATGAAACCCCTTTAAACTTAACGGATTTTAAAACATTTGTTAAGTTGTGATATTACATGTTTAGTACTGTTCCCGCTACTAGAAAAGCTTCAGAGAAATCTGGAGCTTTTTTCGTTATAACCCTCTTTATCAACATCTCATTGCGTTCACGAGCAGGACACTCGCGCCAGCAGGGTAGCATAATCAACAGTATAAAAGAACATTGAAATGTTAGAAATTCTTTACCAAGACGAATATATTATAGCAATTAATAAACCAAGTGGATTGTTGGTTCACAAATCATTTTATGCGCGCGATGCAAAAGTTTATGCTATTCAAGAATTAAGAAATCAAATAGGAGGGCAACACGTTTATCCTATTCATCGTTTAGATCGAAAAACATCTGGTGTCTTGTTATTTGCGTTGGATAAAGAGGTTTTGAAAATTATGAATGATCGTTTTGCCACACGAGAAGTCGAAAAAAAATATTTAGCAATTTTACGTGGTTGGTCACCCGCAGAACTAACGATTGATTATGATTTAACCAATGATGATGACATAAAACAAAACGCAATAACCTACTTTCATCGTTTGCAAAATGCCGAAGTTGAGTTAGAATTTAACAATCAACCAACATCACGATATTGTTTGGTAGAAGCGATTCCTGAAACTGGACGCATGCATCAATTACGAAAACATTTCAAACATATTTTTCATCCCATTTTAGGAAGTCGCCCACATGGTTGTAACAAGCAAAATAAATTATGGTTGGAGAATTATAACCTGAAAGGAATGATGCTTCATGCACATCAGTTAATTTTTAATCATCCAATAAAAAATAAACAACTAATCTTGAATGCAAAGATTAATGAAGAGTTTAGCAAAGTAGGTACTATTCTTAATCTAGATTTGAGTAAGTATCAATAGAATAATAATTTGTAAATCATCGGGCTCACAACCCGAAGGTCACAGGTTTAAGTTCTGTTCACGATACTAGAAAAACTTCAGAGAAATCTCAAGCTTTTTTTTGGTTATGAATTATTTTTTAGAACCCAATTTCAATTCATAAAAAAAGACTACTCAATTACGAACAGTCTTTTTTTATGCATTTAAGAAATTGATTTATGCAGCAAACAAACCTTGCTTATGCGCGTTGTATAAAACCAAATCGTAAGGAACTAATTTCGGAGCTACCTTCTCTGAAGCAGCATCAAAATTAATACCATTGTGTTTTCTAAACAAGTAAATTTCCTTTAAACAATTAGACAAACTCTGGTGAATTAATGTCGTAAAAGTCGGCAACTGTTTGTCGCCTACCAATAAATCAATTTGGTAATTCGAACTGCTTTTCGATAAATTGTTCCCGATGATTCTTAGAGTGAATGTTGTTGGAATTCCGTTTTGCTCTCCTTGATACTGTACTACCATAATTACTTACTATTAAAATGTGGTTAATTTAAATTTATTATCTAAACTCAATATTCATTGAATTCTTTGTTTAAGCTCTTAAAAATACGGAATCGATATAATAACGACCGTTAAATTATCAGTTTATAACAAAGCTACTTAATAAAATACTTCTAAACAGCATTTAAGCGCGTAAAATTTTCATAAATTATCAAGCCACAAACAAACAAACAAACAAACAAACAAACAAACAAACAAACAAACGCAGCAATATAACAACTTTAATTCCTGAAATTGTATCACTGAATATTTCAAACAAAAAAGAGAAACCCTGTAACGTATGATTTTACAGGGTTTTCCAACTAAATGTATTAAAACAAACAACTTTTTTTATCTTTACTCTTTGCTATTAAATTATCATCCTTTAATAACAGGTAAAGAAATTACATTTCCCACTTCATTTCTCATGGTCATATTCAATTTATCCAATAGTGACAATTTGTTCGAAACTAATCCTGAAAACAAATTATAGGATATATTCATTTTTTTTAGTTTTGTTAATTTTTCTAACTCTAAAGGGACTTGTCCTTTAAAATCGTTATCAAAAAGGTTTAAATTTTCCAACAACACTAAATTCCCAATAGCTGGACTTAATTTCCCTGTAAACCTATTACTATACAAAGATACTGATTTCAAGGATTTTAACTCATAAAAAGTTATAGGTAATTGCCCTTTAAAAGAATTTTCATACAACGAAATAGTCTCAAGCATCGAAAGTTTCCCAATTTGTTGAGGTATCTCGCCCGATAAAATATTTCTATCCAATGCTAATATCTTTAAATTAGCAAGTGTGCAAATTGTTACTGGAATATAACCAGTCAATTTATTAAACGACAAATCCAATATTTGCAAAGCTTTCAGATTACCAATATTAAGAGGGATTTCACCATTCAATAAATTGGCACCTAAATTTAATTCTTGCAAGTTTAACAAAGATGTAATCTCAATGGGAATACGACCTGTTAAATTATTATTATTTAAGTTTATTGAAACTACCTTATCATCAACTACTTTAATACCGTACCATTTATTCATTGGCAAAGAAAGGTCCCATTTATTAGTCCATTTATGCCCATTGGTAGATTGGTTCAATTTTATCAATATTTCTTTTTCTGCTTGAGACGCATTAGCAAAAAAGGAAAATGAAAGGAAAACGATAAGAAGTAGCGTAATTTTATTACTCATTTGCTTTGCTTAAAATTGATTGAGCCAAAAATAATTAAAAAGTTCGCTAACAAACAAAAAAAATCGACAAATTAACACAGAAATAATTTTATTAAATATATATCTTACAAAAAAAAGTGCAACAATTCAAAAAAATGAATCATTGCACCTACAAAAAAAAAATCAAGTATGACCAAATAATCAACTAACTCTGTTTCGTATGAAAACAAAATTAATTTTACGGTACAGCTCGAGCAATTGGTCTATTCCTCGGCTAATTCTTCAATTCCCATTTTGACAAATTAAGAAACACAAATTTCAAATATCAAGATTTCGCTACAAACCACTTCATCGTTATATTTTATCCTTCACACATCTAAATCCTAAATGATTACAGGCACTTGTTGTTTCTCCTTTTCCTCGGCTTCCCGCAACGTATCGAATGCAATATTGATCGCTGCATAAGAAAGAACCACCTCTTTGAACGTGTTTTTCAACCCCAGGCTCTTCGGGATCATTACTGGTCGAAGGTCCTGTTGGATTATCATTAGGACTATTTTTATAATAATCCTCACGGTACAAATCGCTACACCATTCCCACACATTTCCTTCCAAATCATAAATTCCAAAAGGATTTTTAGGAAAAGATTTCACTGGAGCCTCTCCAGCAAACCCATCTTCGGCTACATTATTATTTGGAAAACTTCCTTGAAAAATATTGGCAACCCATTTGCCGTTTGGCTTAAGATCAGTCCCCCAATAATATTTGGTATGCGGTCTTGCTGCTCTAGCGGCAAACTCCCATTCGGCTTCTGTTGGCAATCGTTTCCCTGCCCATTGTGCATACGCCTGAGCATCTGAATAACTGATTTGAACCACAGGATAATTTTCGAATCCAACGATACTGCTTTCAGGTCCTGTTGGATGTTTCCAATTGGCTCCTGGTACATATTTCCACCATTGCTGAATATTATCCAGTGAAACCTTTTCAGCTGGAGGTGAAAATACCGCAGAACCCGGAACTAAATTTTCGAGCGGAACTCCTGGATAATCATCAGGATTCAATGGTTTTTCGGCAATTGTAATATAATTAGTGGCTTGCACAAAAGCGGCAAACTCAGCATTTGTTACTTCGTGTTCATCCATCCAATAGCCTTTGACACTCACTTTATGAACAGGTTTTGCATCTGGATAATCATTAGTTCCCATATTAAAATCTCCTGCCGCGACCCAAACCATCTCATTGATTGAAGTAACAACAGTAGTCTCCTTGGAACTATTGACAATTGATTGCAACAGCAACGCTTTTTTGGAAGTATTTGCCTGGCATATAGCCTGGCAGCTACTTGCGGCAACTGTTACTGTTTTACTCCCTTGTGCAAAAATTGAACCTAAACCAGACAAAACAATTCCAACTAATAAACTATATATTTTCATTTCTCTATTATTCATCATCTGTATTCCCGATGGCGCAATACTATTAACACTAAGTACTACCGAACTCCTAAAACTTTTTTTCGATGTTCCGATGGCTATCCCATTTATTGCTCATTATGTGATTTCCATCTTTGATCGAAATGATAAACACTTAGCTTAACAGTATTTTCTAATCGCAATCGGGAGTAACTGATGACTGTTTTATTTATTTTTCGGCCAAAGCCAAATCAACATCCTTTTTCAAATCACCCAAACCGTCTTTTTTAAAAACAATTGTACCTTTTTGATATAAAATCAAAGTTGGAAAAACCTTTACCGCTTTTAAATCGGCTATAACCTGCGGGTTTTCTTCCAAATCAATTTCTACGATTTTTACATTCTCGCCATATTGCGCTTTGATGGTTTCAAGAACTGGTTTCACTTTTTTGCATGCACCGCAATATCTTGAACCAATATCCACTAAAACGGTCTTGTTATCGGCTATAACTTTTTGGTATTCTACTAACGATAATTTGTTTTTTGAATTGAAATAATAAGGCTTTCCTCCTCCTATCCATGCAGCAATACCTCCTTCTAAATCATGCACTTCCGAAAAACCATTTTTTAATAATTCTTTTGCCAATTGTCCACTTCTGAATGTGCCAATAGAATAGATAAATACTGGTTTTGTTTTATCCAATTGAGCCGTATGTTTCGCATAATTTTCTGTTTCTAAATTAAAATTAACCGAGCCGTTGATATGGTCTATCGCAAACTCTTCCGGACTTCTGGCATCAATTATCTGTGGCTTTGTTTGCTCTTTAATTTTTGCAGAAAAAGAATCTAATTGCAACGTAAAAATGTTTTGATTTTGGGCTGAAGCACCTAAAGCAAAGAATAACACAATTGCAGTAACATTGTTTGTTACTCTTTTAAGATTAAACTGGCTCATATCGGTTTGGATTTGATGAAACGGACTCTTTCTTTTGAGAAATTGGCAAAGCAATAACGCCTTCTGCCAATGGACTTCCTTCTTTTTTAGATTTGAATATTGGCCACAAAAACTGTGCATACCATTCTTCCTGCTTGTACGATTTCGTTCCGTAGGATTTCGGAAATTTCCTAGTTATTAAAGCCGTTCCAAAAATCACGTCCCATAAGAAAAACATATTTCCAAAGTTGCCTTTAAAATAACCAATTCCATCACCACTAGTATCAGCGTGATGTGCATGATGTGTAGCCGGAGTCGAAATAAAACGTTCCAAAACCCATGCAATTGGATGTAATATTCTGAATTTATAAAAAGGTTTGTCCCAAGCAATACTGGAATGTGCACCCAATGTGATAAAACTTTTTATCACCGTGACAAACAAAGCAGGCAATCCTAATCCTAAAAACGTCAAGGTTGCCGTCAAATAAATTTGAGAGAAAAACACGGTGTAAATAAAGTTTTGTCTCGAAGCCATCGCCATTCCCATGTATGGAGCAGAGTGATGAGTTCTATGAAAACGCCACAAAAACGGCACTTGATGGTGCAAGCGATGATACCAGTATTGAGTCAAATCATCTGCTATGGCAATCAGGAAAAATCCTCCCCAAAATGGAACCCATGAAAGCGTATTCTCCAAATTTGGAATTAAAAAGGGTAAAGCAGTTAAGCTAAAAAAAGCAATTACAGGAGGTAAAAGCAATTTTGGTGCCAAAAAACAAATGATATCTATTTTACGTTCTGTTCCTGTCCATTGGTCGTCATACAAACCTGCCGCAAATTCAACAACTCCTAAAACGAGCATAAAAGCAACCAAACCCCAAGTACGAATGTTTTCGAACGCCGGTTTTGTAAATTCTAAAAATGACGGAAGTGTAAGGTGCGATTCAGCTACAATACCATTATTTAGTCTAAAATAAAGGTAAATTGCCAACACTGGCAAGCTGTATAACAAAAGACTTATGCTTAAATCTCTTGTTAGTTTTCTTTTTAAATTTTGATCTAATGCCATGATTTATTATTTTAAAAAATGATTTACTAATGCCAAGCCTCCAGCCAAAATAACTAGCGGCACTAAAAAGACAATCGCCCCGACGACAATCTTTTTTCCTATAATTTGAAAATCTATTAGTTTCATGTTTTTTTCATTACGTGATTAATTAGTAGCACTTAGTGATTAGCTTAGAAAAGTTGATCAATCATAACTATTCACTAAGTGCTAACTTTATTATTTAGTTTCTCCAGGTTTTGTTACTTGTTGAATCAAATCTTGAACGGATTTGTCTTTATTGGCTCCCGTATTGTGTATTTTTCTGCCATAAACATCTTGCCAGTCAATTAACGGATAAAGATTATTTTCTTTGGCTTGATCGTCGAACAATTTTTTAAGTTCTTCTAATTTTTCAGGATACTTTTTGGCCAAGTTATTGCGCTCATTAAAGTCTTCGTTCAAGTTATACAATTCCCAAACATCAGCATCAAAATTACTTACTGCTGGTTTTTCATTTTTGCCTAAAGAATTCTTTACGGCAAAAGAATCCGGAAGATGCGCCGCACCTGCTTTCCAACCATCTTTGTAAATGGCTCTGTTTCCAAAAATATAGTAGTACTGTACCTTGTGTAGTGATTCGGCTTTAGCATCATTTAATGAAGCATAAAAAGAAGAACCTTGTATTATATCTTGCTTGATTTCACGAATATATTCTGGTGCCTTAATTCCAACAATATCCAATGTAGTAGGAAGTAAATCTGTTACGTGGTTGTATTGATTTCTGATTCCTCCTTTTTCTTTAATCCCTTTTGGATAATGAATAATTAATGGATTTCGGGTTCCCCCTTCTGAATGTGCATCTTGCTTCCAGTTTTTGAAAGGGGCATTGGTAGCTTGTGCCCAACCCAAAGGATAATTGGTATTCAACCCTTTCGCAGTTCCTATTTCTCCAATATTATTCAAATTATCCTGAAGATTTTTTTCATCAGAGGTTCCTTGAGCAAAAAGATTTTGGCTAATTGTACCTTGCAAAGTTCCCTCTTTGCTCGCTCCATTGTCACCAATAGCAAGAAAAATCAAAGTATTATCCAATTGATTGGTTTCCTTTAAATAATTTACAACTCTTCCAATCTCATGATCTGTATAGGTTAGATATCCAGCATATACTTCCATGAATCTGGCATACACTTTCTTTTGGTCTGGACTCAATTTTTTCCACTCTGTAATGAGCGGATTACGTTCTGGCAATATAGCATTGGCAGGAATCACACCTAATTTCTTTTGATTCGCTAATACTTTTTCACGATATACATCCCAACCTTCACCAAATTTTCCTTTGTATTGATCACTCCACTCTGGAGCAACCTGATGCGGTGCATGAACGGCTCCAGGCGCATAGTATAAAAAGAACGGCTTCCCTGGTACTGCCTTTTGTTGTTTGGTAATATAACTAATGGCTTTATCTGTAATTTGATCGGTTAAATGTCTTCCATCAGGTTTTACGTGTGCTTGATCTTCTACTAAATCAGGGTTATATTGATCAGTTTGAGATCCCAAGAAACCAAAGAAATGATCAAATCCTTTACCTGTTGGCCATCTATCAAATGGTCCTGCATCGGTGGCATCTTCATCTGGAGTAACCCCATATTTACCCACAGCAAAAGTATTATAGCCATTATCTCTTAAAATTTCGGCAATAGTTCCTTTATCCGCTGGGATTTTCCCATCCCAACCTGGAAAACCTGCAGATAAAATAGTATGTGAGAAACCGCTAACGTGTACTCTTCCTGAATTTCTGCCTGTTAACAATGCCGCACGGGTTGGCGCACAAATCGCTGTGGTATGAAAATTGGTATATCGCAATCCATTATTGGCCAAGGCGTCAAAAGTTGGCGTTTGTATTAAACCTCCAAAAGCGCTGGAGGCTCCAAATCCCACATCATCAAGTAATACCCAAACGATATTAGGTGCGCCGGCGGGAGCTTTTACTGGTTCTGGCCAGTACTCTTTTGATTCTGCCAATGTTTTACCAATAACTCCTTTGAAGTTGGCTTCTGGTTTATTTTGGGCAAAGCCAAATTGTGCTACAAGTAAAGCTGTAATTAAAAGTCCTTTTTGATGACTTTTGAATTTTAAATTATTCTTAAAATTTTTCATTTTTATAGTTTTATTGATTAATAACCTGGATTTTGTGGTAATCCCACTGGGTCAATATTTCGCTCACTTTGAGGAATTGGATACAAATTATTTCGTTCTGAAACAGAAGCTTTGGCTGTTACTTTTTTTACTTCAGTAACTAAAATTCCCCAACGAACTAAATCATACCAACGTTGCCCTTCCTGAACAAACTCTTTCTTGCGCTCCTCACGAATGGCGTCCCTCAGCTGAGTAGCTGTCAGTCCAACTAAATCTACAGTTGTGTCTGAAGTGTTGATTGGTTTGCCAAAAGCCCTTCTTCTTACCTGATTCACTGCTTCAAAAGCCTCTGCCGTTGGCCCGGATTGCTCATTAATCGCTTCCGCCAAAGACAATAGAATGTCCGCATAACGAATAACCGGAAAATTAATCGCCACGTTCGATGGCGCTGCTAAATTTGTTACGTCTAGGTATTTTCCAAAAATAGGTTTCGGAAAAGTATACAGTGTTCCAGTAGCTGGATTAAGTAATTGCTTCTTATAACTCACCTCTCTTCTGGTATCTCCAGCCGCATAGATGTCATAAAACAAGGCTACATCCGAGATAATATCTGCTGGTTCTGTGGCTGTAAACCCAGTAAACGAGGTCGCTTGGAAAGTACTTCCGCTAGAACCATTACCCGCTTGATTGGGTTCGAACTGAACAGAAAAAATATGTTCCTTTCCATTCTTCTTCGTTTTATTAAATACATCAGCAAAATTTTCAAAAAGTGCATAACCATATCCACCGTTAATGACTTCATTTGCTTTTGCAATGGTTTTGCTCCATTCTTTTCTAGTGATATACACTTTTACCAAAAGTGATTTTGCAGCTCCAGAAGTCGCTCGTCCAGCCTCAGCTGCCGTATAAGTAGATGGTAAATTTTCGGCATCTGTCAAATCCAAAATGATTTGTTGATAAACTTCTTCGACAGTTGCTCTTTTTGATTTTAACCCCTCCACATTTATGGAAGTTGCCTCATGCAATACTATTGGAACGCCACCCCAAAGACGAACCGCTTGGAAATACAACAATGCTCTGATGAATTTTGCTTCATTAATCAATCGGGTTTTGACAACATCGGAACCTGACACTTTAGGAATATTGTCAATTGCCACATTAGCTCTGTTGATTCCGTTATAAATTTGGCGCCAAGCCACCTGAACACGGTCTGTTGTTGCATCATGGGTTAAATTACTTAAGGCTCTTACCTGCGGGTTTGTTGCCGAAACCCCAGCCGCTGCATAATCAGAGCCCATATCTGTCAAGAAATAAAGATTTCTTCCAAATAAACTTTGTTCTCCCGGATCAAGACTCAAAGAAGCATAAACTGCAGTCACGCTGGCAACAGCATCGTCTTGGGTTTTGAAGAAATTCTCCTCGGTTATAAAAGAGGTTGGCGTTACCTCTAGATCAGCGCACGATACTAAGAGAGTAGCGCTTACTATAAATGTTATTATCTTTTTCATTGTTTAATTTTTATATTTTACTTAGAAAGTTACGTTCAAGCCCGTGATAAATGTTTTAGAATTTGGATAGGCTCCAAAATCAGTTCCGGGATATAAATTGTTTTGTTCATATGAACTTACCTCTGGATCGTAACCGGTATACTTGGTCCAAGTGATTAAATTTTCGGCAGAAACGTATAGCTTAACACTCTTTGTTCCTATTTTTGTAGAAAGGCTTTTAGGAAAGGTGTATCCAAAAGTGATGAGTTTTAATCTCAAAAAGGAAGCGTCTTCTACATAACGTTCTGAAACGATCCCTACTGGAGAACTTGACGCTCTCGGAATTTCATTACTCGGATTGGTAGCAGTCCAACGATCTTCTAAAACAGCCGAAGCATTTGTTCCAAGCGTAGAGATTTCTAACTGTTGATTCAAGGCATTAAACACTTTACCACCATAAGCCCCTTGGAAAGAAAATTGCAAATCAAAATCATTATATGAAATAGTATTGCTAAAACTTCCAACAAATTTGGGTTGTGAACTTCCTAGACTTCCTTTGTCTGCAGCCGAAATTATTCCGTCTCCATTGGTGTCAACATATTTTCTATCTCCAACTTTCGTATTGGCAGCACTGTTAATTTTTGGTTGTGTATTGATTTCTTCTTGAGTTTGAAAAATACCATTGGTTTTATATCCCCAAAAAGTTCCCAAAGGCTCCCCTACTTTTACAGTTACTGGTTGTTGTTGCAACAAAGAACCATTTGGCACTACAGGAAAAAACTGACTAACTCCATTCCCAATTTCAAGTACTTTATTTTTGTTCGTTGAAAAAACAAAATTCGAATTCCATGAAAAATTTTCTGTTTTGAGGTTTTCGGTAATAAGTCCAATCTCGATTCCTTTATTTTCTACTCCCCCAATATTTTGAAGAACACTGGTATATCCAGAAGTAAGAGGAACAGGAACACTAATAAGTAAATCACTCGTTTTTTTATAATAGGCATCAAAAACAAAATTTATTTTTCTGTCCAATAATGCCAAGTCTAAACCAATATTGTATTGCGCTGTTTTTTCCCATTTCAAATCTGGATTTGCCAAACGTGTAGGTGCCAATCCTGTTTGAATTGTACCTCCGAAAGCGTAATTAACAGAACCTATTGACGCTAAAGAAAGGTAATTTCCAATTTCTTGATTGCCGGTTGTTCCTGCACTCAATCTAAGTTTTGCATCGCTAACTCCTTTAAGATTTTTAGCAAAGTCTTCTTCGGTGATGTTCCAGGAAAATCCTGCTGACGGGAAATAACCCCAACGCGATTCAGAACCAAATCTTGAAGACCCATCAGCGCGAGCAGAAACAGTAAGGTTATATCGTCTTTTGTACGAATAATTTACTCTGGACAACCATGATTTCAGCACACTCTCGAATGCATCACTAGATGGTTTTACTGCTGTACCATCTTGCAAAGCGTTATAGGTATTAGCATCATTTACAAATTTATTGGCTCCTGCTGTAACAACTTCGCCACTAGTATACTGAAGCGTGTATCCTGCCAAAGCCGAAAACTTATGATCTTCACCAAAACGAGTATTGTAATTCAACGTGTTTTCATTCAATACCGAACTCACCAATCGATTACCAATAGAAGCTAGTCCTTTTGTTGAGGCACCATTTGTAGTATTTGAGGGAGCGTAATAATTTTGTTTGGTATTAATCACATCACCACTAACCGAAACTTTCGCCGTGATTTCTTTGTTTATTTTATATTCACCAAATAAACTGGTCAAAATTCTATTGATTTTAGTTTCATTGACCGTGTTTTCTAAATCATTAATTGGATTTGGCACATATCCATTAACCGAAGTTACATAAGGATTTTGAGTTACATTATAACTCCCGTCGGGATTTCTTATTGGTACTACTGGCGCTGTTAATAAAGCACTAACTAATGGACTTGGTTCTCTTCCAGAATTATTGGCTCCTACTCCATTTGAAACGGAATTAGTAAAGTTTGCATTCACGCCAAATTTAAAATTCTGCGAATAATTTCTCTCGTAATTGGCACGAAGAGAAATTCGTTTAAAATCTGACCCGATTACAACCCCATCTTGATCAAAATAACCTCCGGAAACAGCATATCTGGAGCGATCATCACCTCCTGAGAATGTCAATTGGTGATTTTGAACCGGAGCATCTCTAAAAGCTGCGGATTGCCAGTCATAATCTCCTGAAGTTTTAAGCGCTTCAATTTGATCCGTTGAAAATGAAGGAGCTTGACCTATACTAGCCTGCACATCATTGCGTAAGCTTGCCCATTGTGAAGCATTAAGCAGATGGAGCTTTTTGGCTACTGATTGTGTCCCAAAATAACCTTGGTACGAAATATTATCTTGTCCTTTGGTTCCTTTCTTGGTAGTAATCAGTACTACTCCATTGGCCCCTCGAGAACCATAAATTGCAGTTGCCGAAGCATCTTTTAATACATCAATCGACTCGATATCAGCGGGATTTATTGTTGAAAGCACATTTACTCCAGCTCCAGATAAAGCTACTCCAGCTGTACCATTATTATTATCATTGTAAATCAGTATTCCATCTACAACATATAGGGGTTCGTTACCAGCTGTTATAGAGTTTCCTCCTCTAATACGAACACTTGAAGTCGCACCGGGTCGCCCTGAACTTTGAGTAACCACAACTCCAGGAATGGCACCTCTCAATAAGTTATCTGCAGATGAGGTGACTTGAGCCAAATTTGCTTTTGGAACTGAAGCAATTGCGCCAGTTATATCCTTTTTCTTTTGAGCTCCATATCCAACAACTACTAACTCATTAAGTTCTTGAAGATCTTCTTCCAAATTAATGATAACTGGATTTCCATCAACGATGACTTCTGCCTTTTTATAACCTATATAACTTACGATTAAAGTGTATGGGAATTTTTGACCCGTTTGAAAATAAAATTTCCCTTCTGCATCTGTTACAACGCCATGAGTGGTTCCTTTAATAACTACAGAAGCTCCTGAAACTGGCTGATTTGTGATTTTATTAATTACTGTTCCGTCTAGTTTCGACTGAATAAGAGGCTGGGTATTTTGCGCATGGATTCCAAACGAAATCAGAAAAATACCTAGCCATGAAAGATTATATAATATTTTTTTCATTACTTTGTTTTGGTTTAATAAATCAAGGATTCTGAAAACTGATTCTATCAATTTTCACTTTCCAATTAGTTTAACGATTAACATTTTTTTAAGCCTGCCATTTCTGTTGCCGCAGAAATGGCTTTTTTTTATCTACAACACATTCGTTTTTTCATTTTATTTCTTTTTTATTAGTACTATTTTTTGGTTGGTATTGTTTTGAAAAATACATATATCAAACTATCAAATAATCCATATTAGATAGATGAATTATTTTTTAACTGAGCATTTGAAGAATGTAAAATGGTATAAATTGAAGAGCATTAACAGCAACAACACATTCGACTAAGAGTTTCGAATGATAAAGATCCTTGCATGATCAAAAAAAAGATGTTTTTGATTGTCTTCAAAATTTTATATTTAAGTATTAATATAGTTTTTTAAACTCTACTATTTCTATAGACAAATGTAAGTTAAAATTATTAACTGCCAAAAAAAACGACAACTATTTACTAAAAAAATGTTAATCGGAATAATGACGAAAACAAAAAATACAATTAACAATATACAAATCAATTAATTACATAAACTAAAAATTACCAAAATGTCACAAAAAAATTGTCTTTTTTTAAAACAGCCACTTTATCTGACACACAAAACTTTTCTTTAAATAATAAAATTCAAATTATAAAAAGTAAATTATAACAAATTTGTTCAGAAATTGAAGGCTCAAAACGATGAATGTGTTGATTTAAAAAAACATAAAAAAAGCGCAACAATTCAAAAAATGAATTATTGCGCTTATCAACTTAAAAAATTAAATAGTATCAACCAATTAACTAACCCCCATTATCCTTAACTAAATATAGTATTCTAAACATAACTATTCATCTGCCGCCAAAACTCCTTTTGCATTATTAGACACTTCTAATTGGTATGCAATGCCAGATTCATTTAACATGGTAAGATTAAAACCTTCTTTTTGAGCCAAAGCTTTGGAGACTGCTCCAGAAAAAAAGTTATACGCTAAATTGACACTTTTTAAATTATCTAACTTAGCAATGTTGTACGGAATTTGTCCATTCATTTTATTATCAAACAAACTTAAATTTTCTAGTGATCTTAAATTTTCAACATTCCAACTGATTTGACCTGAAAATTTATTACTACTTAACATCAATTCTTTTAAGTTTTTTAGATCATACAAAGAATTCGGAAGTTGACCTGACAATTCATTATTAAATAAAGAGACAACTTCTAACTCTTTCAAATTCCCAATTTGAGGAGGTAACTCCCCCGAAAGCTTGTTCATAAAAAGCATTAAACTTTTTAAATGTGACAACTCACAAATGGAATTGGGTATAGTACCCGACAATTTATTAAAAGCGAGGTTTAATTGTTTTAAATTTTTTAGCTTCCCGATTTTTTCGGGCATGGTTCCCGTAATCTGATTTTTGAATAAATTCAGCTCTTCCAGATTCTTCAAATCTGTTATTTCGGCAGGTAAAGTCCCGACCAAATTGTTATCCGAAAGATTAATACCTATTACATTATCATTTTGAATTTTTACTCCATACCAACTTTCAACTGGAGCATTCAGATCCCATTTTACATTCCATTGCTTACCATTCGTTTTTTGATATAATTTTATCAAAATATTTTTTTCGGCATTAGGAACTTTAGCCAAAAGCGAAAACGAAAAGGCAAAAGCCATAAATAATGAAACGATATTTTTCATAATCTCTATTTTTACATTTTACTTAACGAAAGTAACGAAAAAATTCACTTAAAAACAAAATTTATCGATTAAATACGTTTATTTGTATATTTTATAATATTTTAACTACAAAAAATACATATCACACTTAATATCAAAAAAATTAATTACTTTTGAACTATAACCTTAAAAACCTTAATTATGGAAATGAATTGGATTGCAATTTTTGTTAGTGCATTAGCAACATTAGTAGTTGGATTTATTTGGTATCATCCAAAAGTTTTTGGTACTATATGGATGAAAGAAACTGGACTTACTCAGGAGGAACTTGCCAAAGGAAATATGCTAAAAATCTTTGGTTTAACTTACATTTTCTCTGTTTTAATTGTTTTTGTTGAGATGTCATTAACAATACATCAAACTGGAGCCATGAGCATGGTCGGAGGATTTGCAAAAATAAACGAAGCTCTTCCTTCTTTTAAAGCTTTCATGAATGATTATGGTACTGCTTTTAGAACTTACAAACATGGCGCCTTACATGGCTTTATGTCTGGTTTGTTTTTTGCGTTTCCAATAATTGCAATAAATGGTTTATTCGAAAGAAAATCATGGAAATATATTTTTATCCATTCAGGATTTTGGATGGTTACTTTAACCATAATAGGATCTTTAGTTTGTCGCTGGTTATAAGCTAAAGAAAAAAACACATTAAGCCTTATTCTAACTCAAAGAATAAGGCTTTTTCTTTAAAACAAACCTTCAATTTGTTTTGCTAACTCAAAATCTTTAGTGGTCACACCACCTGAATCGTGTGTATTCAAACGAATATTAACTTTACTATAAACATTAAACAATTCTGGATGATGATTCATTCTTTCGGCCAACACACCAACTTGAACAATAAAACCAAGTGCTTGAGTGAAATTCTTAAATTTAAAATCCTTTTCTATAGCATTCTCTTTAAAATACCAGCCTTTCAAATTATCTAAAAAAGGCTGTGCTGCTACTTCATTATATGTTTCCATAATTTAATGTTTTTATAAAGTTAGATAAATTAAAACAATCCTTTATAAAATTAACTTTATTGGCTAAATTTGACAAAATATACCTACCCAATTTGAAAACAATACTTTCATATCAAATTTACGAAACCAAAGCCCAACTCCCTGAAAATTGGAATGACCTAGGTTCCAAAAATATTTTCTTATCCAAAGAGTATTTTGAAATTTTAGAAAAATCAGCTCCTAATAACATGACTTGCCATTATATTGGGATTTTTAAAAACCAAAATTTAGTAGGCATTGCCATATCACAGTTTTTAGATTTGAATAAATTGGAATCATTTGGAGACAGAGACCGCTGCGTTAAAGCTTCAGTCCGAAAGTTTATTCTAAAAAATTTCGCTTCTCATGTGTTACTGATAGGCAACAATATGCTTACAGGACAAAATTCATATGTTTTTTCGGAAGCAATATCACCTATTGAAGGCATAAAAACCTTAAAAAAAGCAACTATTGATTTAAAATCCAAGTTCAAATCGATGGGTAAAAAAGTACACATTACCACTTTTAAAGACTATTCGCAAAAAGATATCGAAAACTTTGCTGTAGATTCTTTTAAAAAAAACTACAAATACTGTATTCAACCCAACATGGTTTTTAAGATGAAAGACGAATGGAAATCTGAACAGGATTACATTAATGCATTGACAAAAAAATACAGAGATCAATACAAAAGAGCTCGAAAAAAATCAGAAGGAATAGAAAAAAGAAAACTAAATCTGGAAGAAATTATCCAATACGAAGAGACTATTTATGATTTATACCATCATGTTGCGCAAAGCGCCCCTTTTAATACTTTCTTTTTGACCAAAAACCATTTTAGAATTTTTAAAGAAACTTTAAAAGACAAATTTTTATTTTACGGTTATTTTTTAAATGGAAAACTCGTTGGCTTTAACACTTTAATCAAAAACGGCAATACAATAGACACCTATTTTCTAGGCTATGACGATACTATTCAAAGAGACAAAATGTTGTATTTAAACATGCTTTACGACATGATTGCCTATTCAATAAATAAAGGGTTCAAGGAAATTATTTTTTCAAGAACGGCCTTGGAGATTAAAAGTTCTGTTGGAGCACAACCAATGGAAATGTTTGGTTTTATGGAACATAGTAATTCTCAAATAAACAAACACGTGCCAAAAATATTCCCATTACTGGAACCCGAAATTGAATGGAAAGAAAGAAGCCCCTTTAAAGAGTAATCAGTTTGCAAATTTTAGAAAGAAGCTTTCAGAATTTAGAATAAAGAACTTAGAGCTAGATGCAAAGAAAGCGAAAACTTGTCAAAATTCGACAAACTTTCGCTTAACTCAGATAACAAATTAGATTTTTGAACACCTACTTTCTAACCTCTATTTTCTACAAATTATCAATTTCTTCTTGTACAATTTCCCAATCAAGCAACAATTTATCCAACTCCGCTTTCTTTTTATTATAGGCCATAAAGAATGAAGCGTCTTCAATATGCTTATCATAATTGGAAGCCAACAATTTGTCATCATGCTGGATATCTTTTTCCAATTGCTTAATTTGACTTTCCACTTTACTTAACTTGTTTTGCAAAGCCTTTCCTTTTTTCTGATCTTCATAGGAAGCTTTATTACTTTCTTTCGCTACAGTAGCTTTCAATGCATCTTTTTTCTCCACTTCACGCATATTTTCCATGTTGCGTTCTTCCAAGAAATAATTGATATCCCCTAAATATTCTCTGATTCTTTGATCTTTGAATTCATAAACAATATTAGACATCCCTTGCAAGAAATCCCTATCGTGTGAAACCAATAATAAGGTTCCACCAAATTTTTGTAAAGCCGCTTTCAAAACATTTTTAGATTTAATATCCAAGTGATTTGTAGGCTCATCCATCAACAATACATTAATGGGTTGCAATAACAATTTACATAATGCTAAACGGTTTCTTTCGCCTCCAGAAAGGACTTTTACCTTTTTCTCGACATCATCTCCACGAAACAAGAAAGAACCTAGCATATCGCGTACTTTCATGCGGTTCGTATCCATTGCAGCATCTTCCATAGTCTGCAACAAGGTAATTTCGCCATCCAGATACTCAGCTTGGTTTTGGGCAAAATAACCCAACTGTACATTATGTCCTAATTTGATTGAACCTTGGTATTCAAATTCGTCAACTATCGCTTTAATAAATGTCGATTTCCCTTGACCATTTTGACCAACAAAAGCAATTTTACTTCCCCGCTCCACCAATAAACTGATATCTTTAAGAATCGTTTTATCACCGTAGCTTTTGGTCACATTTTCAGCTTCAATTACAACTCTGCCAGGTTCTTTTGAAACTGGGAAAGAAATATTCATCACTGAATTATCATCTTCGTCCACTTCGATACGCTCTACTTTATCCAACTTTTTGATTAGAGATTGTGCCATAGAAGCTTTAGACGCTTTGGCTCTAAATTTCTCAATTAATTTTTCAGTTTCTTCAATTTTCTTAGCTTGATTTTTTTGTGTAGCCAATTGTTTCTCACGAATTTCATGGCGCAATTCAAGATACTGCGAATACGGCTTATTAAAATCATAAGCTTTACCAAGTGAAATCTCGATAGTTCTATTGGTTACATTATCCAAAAACATTTTATCATGTGAAACGATAACAACAACACCAGGATAATTACGCAAAAAACTTTCTAACCAAATGATACTTTCAATATCCAAGTGGTTGGTAGGCTCATCCAACAATAAAACATCATTCGATTGCAATAATAGTTTTGCCAATTCAATTCGCATTCTCCAGCCTCCGGAAAAAGTTTCGGTTTGATTGTCAAAAACTTCGCGCTTAAATCCTAAACCCAAAAGAATTTTTTCAGTATCACCAACATAATTATATCCTCCTAATAATTCGAAACGATGGGTATAATCAGAAAGGTCCTCGATGATTTTACTGTATTCTTCACTTTCATAATCGGTACGAGTTACCAAAAGGTGATTAATTTCAGCTAACTTTTTTTCAACAATTTTAATCTCAGTAAAAGCTTCATAGGCCTCTTCCAAAACCGTTCTTCCAACTTCAAAATCAATATCCTGACGTAGAAAACCCATTCGAATTTCCTTCTCTTGAGAAATAACTCCAGAGTCCGGAGCAAAATCTTTAGCTAGTATTTTAAGCATTGTCGATTTCCCAGCACCATTCTTTCCCACTAGACCAACTCGGTCACCCGCACCCAATCGAAAAGTCACTTCCTCAAACAAATATGAACCACCAAACGAAACCGATAAATTATGTATATTAAGCATGTACTATTATTTTATTCCTTTATGAATTAGTAAATTTGTACTTTCTAAAAATAGAAAAACTAATTTTTTTGCAAATGTTAAAAAAAGGATCCAAATTATATAGCATTTTAACAGGAACTTGTCCAAAATGCATGAATGAGAGTATGTATGTGGACAAAAATCCTTTACATTTAGGTTCAGTCCTCAAAATGAATGAAAATTGCAGTCATTGCGGCCTTAAATATCAAATTGAACCATCTTTTTTTTACGGAGCGATGTATGTTAGTTATGGACTAAATGTTGCTATCGGAATATCAGCTTTTATAATCTCTTATCTCTTTTTTAGTGCAAGTATTAAAACCTCTTTTATTATCATTATTGCAACATTAATAGTGTTTTTTCCAATAGTTTTGAGATGGTCCAGGAACATTTATATTAATATGTTTGTTTCTTATGACCCAAAAACAAAAATTTAATTAAGATTTCTTTCCTTGTCTATTGCCAAATCTTTTTATATCTATTTCCTTATCCAGCACCGTGCCATTTTCAATGTGATCGAAAAGCGCTTTGGCCATTGCTGGACCAAGCATAACACCACGAGTTCCTAAACCATTCAAAACATGAACTCTTTTATGCACCGCATGTGTTCCTACTAATGGTCTTCTGTCTCTAACAGTCGGACGAACGCCTGCATAATGCTCAATAATCTCAAAATCACACGAGATAATCTCTTTAATTCTTTCAATTAATTCAATTTTCCCTTCTTCGGTAAGTAAATCAGTTTTATCTTTCCAATTATAAGTAGCTCCTACTTTAAATAAATCGTTTCCCAAAGGCAAAATAAAAACGCTTGTATTTACGATAACATCCAGATTTAACAAAGGAGCCTTTATAATGACCAGCTCTCCCTTTGTACCATCCAAAGGTAATTCTTTAAAAAAAGGATTCTTATGCAAACCAAATCCCTCTGCAAAGACAATATGTTTCGAATCTATACCTTTATACAAGACCCCATCATCCTCAATATCCAACGCATTATAATCAAAACTCTCCTTTTTTAAAAGTTCTTTAGACAAAAGAAACTCTTCATATTTGGAAAGTAACAATGCTGTATCCACATATCCGGTTTGCAAAACTTCCCCATAACCAAAAGGAGCTTCAATACCCTCAAAGGTTTTAAAAATTAAAGAAGTGGATAGAAAAGGTGCCAAAGCTTTTTTATCTGAAGCAGTAAACCAATTATTTTGCTCCTCAATAGAAAAAAACTTCCTTAAAATTGGAATCTTAAAATCAAACTTAGTTTCAATTTTATTAGCAATATTGGAGTAGAACGAAGTCATTATTTCTAATTGCTCTTGAGCTTGCCAAACTTCGCTAAAACGCTTTAAAATAACAGGATTATACAGTCCTCCAGCAATTTTTGACGAATTTTGAGAATCATCATTAAATATTAGAATCTTTTTATCATGTAACAACGCTACCTCTGAGAATGAAATTCCGGCCAAACCTGACCCTACAATTATATAATCAATCATAAAAAAGAAATAAATATAAAAAAACAAAAAACTCTTACCTAAATAAAGTAAGAGCTTTTATTGTAAATAATTGTAAAATTAGTAATTCCACATGTCGTGTTCAAAATCACGAATTTTATCTTTAATTCTATCCGATTCCAATAACTGATTCAAAGCATTTTCATTTACATACTCTGTTATCAAACGATCGCCATATACATTTTCTTCTTTGTAAATAATACCGCTAAATTGTCGTGAATCCAAAATTCTATCAAAAGAAACCGGCATGGCGGAATTTTTCTCGTTGAAAGCTAAATACTCATGCAAATAATCTCGAATTGAAGGATAAAAAATCCAGAACAAATCAATATAATCAGGATTATCACTACCAACTTCCCTAGCTTCTGGAGCAATAGGACAAATCCCTAATAAACGATACTTTAATTCACTTTGACGTTTATCAAAATACCAATATCCTTTTAATTTGTAACCAGTTATATCCTGAGCTGTAAGTTCTTTTTTATCAATAAATTGAGGATCTAAAACTCTAGCAGGTGCAGCAGGACCAACAACCTTAACTTTTTTCCCTTTAACAGTTTTATAAGAAACAGTTTCTCTTGGGAAATATAAATCTCTATTGGCGTTTACTTCTTCTCTACCAGCATTTGTAGTATCAATATAAGTAAATGAACTACTCATATCTTTAAAAGTTTTTTTGGTATTAAAATAATCATCAGCATACACTTCAGTTATTTTATTTGTTTTAATACCTTTTATCAAAACATCAAACAATGACCTTCTATCTTTACCGATATTAGTAGAATCTATTGGAAAATAAAGAGGAAAATTAAATCTTTCGCTCAAATCAACTATCTCCCAAGTAGTCTTGCCCATTAATATATCTCTATCATCTACATAACCATAAGCCAAAGGCTTATCATTATCAAGAGACACTTGAGATTTAGTTTTTACACCTATTTGCTCTGGTGTTTTAGCGTTAAGCAAATTAGATTGTGCAAATGAAGAAAAACTCCCTGCAACAAATGCAATAATCACTACTAAATTTTTAGTCTTCATCTTTATTAATTATTAAGTTATTTAAGTAGGTTAAAATGCAACTTAAATATTATTGTATTTCGTAAATTACTGGTGCAGTTCTCGAAAGCATAATATCCGAACCAACTAATTTTGTTTTAATATCTGAAATAGTCACTTGATCTCCTCTAGTTGCTCTTGCCAAAGCTGTTTTACATTGAGCATTAACTCTATCTCCAGAAACAATTACTGCAGCTTGACCCGCAACTTTTAATGTAAAACCAACCACATTTAATTGAACGTTGAAATCAAAATCAGGCAACTTTGCAGAAACTTGTGACACTTCCAAACGAGATTTAGCTCCTTTAACAATTCCCATTTCTCCACCGATAGCACCAACTGGAGGGGGAATACCTTTTATTCTATATGATTTTTTATCAGATACTTTAGAACCATCAGGTAAAGTTCCAGTTACATTAATAACCACTTCAGAACCTTGACCTGGATTCATGTTATAAGAACCTGGCTTTCCAGCAGAACTTAAACCTGGAGCTGATGCACTTACTTTATCGGCAGAAATACCAGCAAAAGATATAGTCATAGGATTTATAACACCTCTATAAACTACATTCATTTTATCAGCAGAAATGGTCGCTGAATTTGGTTTTGGAACCACTACATAATTTCCAACAATTGGAATAGCTACTGGCTTACCATCTTCCATAAAAGTAAAGTTACCATTAATGTCGTGTTCACCAACATTACCTGCACCAAAACTGAAATCAACTTGACCATCATGCAAAGCAGAGCCAAGATTTAAATTACTTCCATTCACTACCACTTTAGTAGGAACCGTTGCTTTATCAAAACGTCCCAAAACTATTTTTCCCTTTACAGCCTCTCCCGCAAAAAAAGCAGATTTTTCAGGAATAACAATTGCAGTATAATTTTTCATAGATGCAGCTGCAACAGCTGTTGAACCAGTCAATCTACTCAGAATTTGATTTTCGATTGTATTAACATCATTCTGCGTTGCCGTCAATTTAGCAACTGAAGCAATCAAAGGAAAATGTTTAAAATTATAATCTAAATTATTTTTAGTTACTCCTTCTTTATCTACTACATCTCCAGTATTGAACTTTGTGTTAAATTCAGAAACAATATCCTTAAATTTTGGATCATTCCCTAATGCCGATTTAACAGCAGCTTTATAAGAATCTACTGCCGCCGCTACCTCTTTACCTTTAGCTGACAATCCATCTCCACTGAACCATGATTCATCTAATTTTGATGAATTATCCATCGTCTCGTATGGTAATTTACCATCTTTTTCTCTTTCTATATCCTTAGTAAAACCTTGTTTAAGAGATTCTATATATTTATAAAAAGTAGTAGAAGCAAGAGCAACTTTTTTTCCAATCTCATTAGGGACTTTGTATTGCTCTGGTTTATCTTGAGCCTTCATATCTAAATCTGCTAAAATAGCTTCATTAGAAGTTAATGCTAAATTATTCGCTGTTTCAAATCTTTCATTGATTAATCCAAAAGCTGATAAAACTTCTTTGGACATGTTTAATGCTAACATTGCGATAAAAACCAGATACATCAGGTTAATCATCTTCTGTCTAGGGGTTAATTTTCCTCCTGCCATTTTTTCTAATTAGTTTATTATTTAATATTATAATATATAGTTAAAAAACTAATTATCCTTTATTACTCATTGCGGTTAACATACCACCATACACATTATTTAAAGAAGCAATATTTGCAGTCATTGATTGCATTTGCTCTTTTAATTTACTTGCATTTTCAGCAATTTCTTTATTAGCCTCAGCATTTCTTGAAGCACTTTCTAATTGCACTTTGTATAAGCTATTCAAAGACTCCATTTGAGCTGCCGCCATCGACAATTCTTCACTGTATTTTTTAGTAGCAGAGATTGAATCAACAGTAGGAGAAATATTTCTTGAAGCATCTTCGAAATTTCTAATGCTATTTCCTAAACTACTCATCAATTCACCATCAATTTTTGCTTCTTTCAACATTGCATCTAATTTAGAAGATAACATACCATCAGCATCATCGGAAACAACTTCTTTTTTCTCAGCTTTTTCTCCTCCGGCTAATTCTGGATAAACTAATGACCAGTCTAATTCATGATCAACAGGTTCAAACGCAGAAAGAGCAAAAATGAAAGCTTCAGTACAAAGACCAACTATTAATAATGCACTTGCTCCAGGATAATGTTGAATTTTAAAAAGCGCTCCAATAATTACTACTGCTGCTCCCATACCATAGGTAAAATTCATTGCTTTTTTGCTCAATATTGCCATTTTTTTAAAAATTTTAAAGTTAATTTATAGGTTATTTATTTAATTGGGTTTATTTTTATTTTTTGCTATTAGCGGTGCTTTGAGTTCCCATGTAATCTTGAACTGTTCTAAAACCGATATAACTTCTAGCCGAATCTGCGTATTCAAAAGCACGAGTACTTACTTGAAGGAAGTATGAAACATCTTTCCAAGAACCGCCTCTCACAACTTTTCGCTTATTTGAATTATCAATAACAGCTGGATTCATAGTAGACACAAAATCATACGAATTCGCATCATAAGCAGAATCAGTCCATTCTGAAACGTTACCGGCCATATTATACAAATTATATCCATTAGTCTCATAAGATTTTGCTTCTACAGTATATAATGCCTGATCAGCAGCATAATCTCCTCTATTCGGTTTAAAATTAGCTAAAAAACATCCTCTATCACTTTTTGTATAAGGGCCTCCCCATGGAAAAGTAGCGGATTCTAATCCACCTCTAGCTGCATATTCCCATTCTGCTTCAGATGGTAATCTAAACGAATTTACATTATCAACATGATTCTTTTTAGACTTGAGGTAACTATTTTTATTTAATGTTCTCCATTCACAAAAAGCTTTAGCCTGACTCCAAGTAACACCGACTACAGGATATTCTCCATAAGCCTTGTGCCAAAAATAATCATTGTGCATAGGTTCATTATATGAATAGGCAAAATCCTTAATCCAAACTGTAGTATCTGGATAAACTTTCACCTCTTCAGTTCTAATAAAATCTTGTCTTTTACCTACTTTGGCTTTAGCAGCAGCCTGAATATCCATCCACGTATAACGAAATTTAAGCTTATTAACATCCATAGTTCTCAAACCATTATAAGAAGCTTCCAAAGGCAAATACATAGAATCCATTACTTCAACATAATATTCATCCGGATATTTTTTAACATCCTTAACCAACTTAGCTTTCCTATTTAATCTCTTATACGCATTAGGGTCTTTATCTGTACCAATACTATAATAATTATCATACATATATTTATCATATGCAGTCATCTTTTCTGGATCAGAATTATTATTATTAAAAGAATAATCCGCTATACTACCAGTATTTTTTCCCTTTCCTTTTCCGTCACTAGCAGCACCTTGTCCACTTTCTTCAGCTAAAATAGCCAAACGGAAACGTATAGTAGAATCTTTTACCCATTCGACAAACTGACGATATTCACTATTTGTAATTTCTGTTTCGTCCATATAAAATGACCTAACAGTAACTGTTTTTGTTGGTGCGTCAGCAACATTTGCGACATCATCATCAGACTTACCCATGATATATGCACCACCAGGAACCAGCGTCATTCCATAGGGTTTTTCCGGATGCCATTTTGCTCCTTTTACACCAACCAACTCACCTTTGTCGCTTGATCTACCACAGCTAATCAACACTGTTAAAATTGCCGTAAATGCAATGAAATTCTTCATAAAAATTGGGGTTATCTATTCATTATTATTCAGGATGCAAACCTATATATTTTTTGTCTAAAAAAATATTTTTCTAGTCACTAATTATTTTGGTCAAATGTATGTTAAAAATTCTTAAAAAAAAATAATTTATCGCCAAAGCGTTAAAAAAGAACGATAAAAAACATGATTTTTAAAAAAATGTAAGTATATCGTAATTATTTCAAATATTCACATTAAATTAACAATTTTATTATAAATTCACTAACTAGTTTAAAATCGAAAATTCATATAACATTTTTCCTTTGAGCTTTCCACCATCGTTCAGGCATTTCTTGATTACAAGCCGCCAAATACTCCTCGTATGAACACGGTAATAACGTGTGTTTTTTCAATTTATTGTTTAAGTTTGAAATAAAAGGTATCTCAATCCACCATCTATCTGTTTTATCACTTTTATAAAAAACTAAATCTTCTTCTTCTAGTGGGACAATATATTTTAAATAATTCTCTCTGCTACCAAAAGGATATTCGTTTGATCTGTAATGATACCCTTCTATAAAATACCAAAAAATTTGCGCTATGATTACTGCCTCTTGCTGAGTATTATTATGATTAAAAACTCCAAATGAAGTTACTTTATCACTTATTCCTGCATATCTCGCCAATGAACAGATTTCTTTACCATTAAAACCATTCGGATTAAATACAATAAAATTACCAGAATCTGACGATTTTACAGAATTTAAATCAATACTTACTAAATCAGCATCCCTAAAAACAGGTTCTGAAATTGAAATATTATTTGAAACTTCCCCCAAACGATAGGCATCGAAAAACAACTTCTCTATCAAATCTATCTCCTCCTGCGAATTGTAATAAGTTTGATAGCCAATATTACAAAAATTAAACAGATTATTAGGTTCGTCTATAATAATTTTTGTTAAAAAAGAATTAGTACTAATTGTTTCATTTTCTTTCCCAAAATCAAATTTACTATCAATAGCAACTAAATTCACCATTTGCTCCAAATCGTCGTAAGCCCTATATAAAGCATAAGTCAAATCTTGGGATCCTCCAATAACTATTGGTATGATTTTTTTCTTTATTAAACTTGAAGCTATTTTTTTTAATGCGAAAAAAGTATCTTCTTTTGAATTTCCAGCGAGAATATCTCCTAAATCAGCAATTGATGCTTTCCAATTACCAGGAAACATTCCGTACAACTCTTTTCGAATCGCATTTAAATGAACATCTGACATTGCTTTGCTATCTTCTCTATTTTCAAGAACACCAATTATTGCAATGTCAATTTTTTCCAAATCAGGGATTGAATCATCAGTATGCAATACAATTTTGCTTCCCAAATGTTGAGTAGACAATCCTAAAACATAATTTAGAATTTCTTTATCTAGTGGCACTAAAAATTCAAACTCCATCTTTTAATTTCTTTTTCCTGATAGCTTACTTGTTTCCAATAAATTCTTGAAAATATTAAGACTATTGAATTCTTTTTTTCTATTTCTTTTTTTCTACCGCCTTTTTAACCGCTGGCTTTTTAGCGGCAGTTGCTTTTTTGGCGGCAACTTTTTTTGCAGGTGTTTTTTTGGCAATCATTTCCTGAACTTCTGCTAATGTTAATTTTGCTGCATCAACATCTTTACTTAATTCAATTTTTATCTTCCCTTTTGTAATAACAGAACGACCCCAACGGGCTTTCTCTACCAGTATCCCTTCATCTTCCCAATTGTGCAGCACTTTATCAATATTCTTTTGTAACTTATCCTCAATTAAAGCTTCTACATCCGATTGAGATAAATTATCAAAATCATACTTCTTACTTACATTTATAAAGATACCATTCCATTTAATAAATGGACCAAAACGGCCAGTCCCTTTTTGAACACCTTCGCCTTTATAAACTGCAATTGGCGCATCAGCGATAGCTTTTTCATCAATTAATTCCTGAGCCCTCACCATTGACACATCCAACGGATCTTCTCCCCTTGGCAAAGAAATAAACACACTTCCATGTCGCACATAAGGACCATAACGACCATTACTCACTTCAACTTCTTCTCCATTATATGTACCCAAATTTTTTGGAAGCAGAAATAAATTCAAGGCTTCCTCTAAAGTGATATTACCAATATTTTGTTCGTGTCTTAGACTCGCAAACTTTTTATTTTCATCTTCGGCATCACCAATTTGAGCCATTGGCCCAAATTTACCCAGACGAACCGAAACCGGTTTGCCTGATTCTGGATCAATTCCTAATATTCTTTCTCCACTTTCTCTATCAGCATTAGCTTCAACATCTTTTACCGTTGGGTGAAATTTATCATAAAACTCCTTCATCATCTTTGTCCACTCCATATTTCCATCGGCAATTTCATCAAAATCCTGTTCGACTTTTGCCGTGAAATTATAATCCAAAATATTCCCGAAGTTCTTCACCAAGAAATCAGTAACAATTGTACCAATGTCTGTAGGAACTAATTTTCCTTTATCAGAACCTGTATTTTCTTTAAGTAACTTTTCTTCTAGTTTACCCGATTGCAAAGACAATTGCGCATAATTTCGTTCGACACCTTCAAGATTTCCTTTTTCTACATAATTCCTGTTGATAATAGTAGAAATTGTTGGTGCATAAGTAGAAGGACGGCCTATTCCTAATTCCTCAAGTTTTTTTACCAAAGAAGCTTCAGTATATCTTGCTGCCGCTCTTGAATATCTTTCGGTAGCTGCAATATAATTGTTTTGCAATTTTTCATTAACTTTCATTGCAGGCAACAATCCCTCTTGCTCTTCTTCTTCATCATCGTGTCCTTCAAGGTACACTTTCAAAAATCCCTCAAAAAGCAAAACCTCACCCGAAGCAGTAAATAACTCTTCATGATTATTGGCTTCAATTTTTACATTGGTACGTTCTAATTTAGCATCACTCATTTGAGAAGCCAAAGTTCGTTTCCAAATCAAATCATACAAACGGGCTTGATCTCTATCAATATCTACGGTATGACGAGACATATCGGTAGGGCGAATCGCTTCGTGAGCCTCTTGTGCTCCTTTACTTTTATTGGCAAAAGTTCTTGGGTTTGAAAACTCCTTTCCATAAGACTTGATAATTTCTGCCTGCGCAGCATCCATAGCCTCCTTTGACAGATTCACACTGTCAGTTCTCATATACGTAATAAGCCCTGCTTCATACAAACGCTGCGCTAACTGCATAGTAATTCCAACAGGCAAATACAATTTTCTTGCCGCTTCTTGCTGCAAAGTCGAAGTCGTAAAAGGAGCTGTTGGTGATTTTTTGGTAGGTTTAGTTTCTAAATCCGCTACCTTATATATAGAACCTATATTTTGTTTTAAAAAATCTTCGGCTTCTTTTTTGGTGTTGAAATTTTTTGGAAGTTTCGCTTTGAAAGATTTTCCGGCTTCATTAGTAAACTCTGCTACAACAGAATAAGATGCCATTGCAGTAAAGTTTTGGATTTCACGCTCCCTCTCCACAATCAATCGTACAGAAACCGATTGTACACGTCCGGCAGACAAACCTCCTTTAACTTTTCTCCAAAGAACCGGTGACAATTCATAACCCACCAAACGGTCTAAAACTCTTCGCGCCTGTTGTGCATTTACTAAATTATAATCAATTTCACGAGGTTTTTCAATGGCTTTTAAAATAGCGGTTTTAGTAATCTCATGAAAAACAATACGTTTTGTTTTTTCTTTTTTAAGCTTTAACTCTTCAGCTAAATGCCAAGAAATAGCTTCACCTTCGCGATCCTCATCACTCGCTAACCATACCATATCAGCATTTTTGGCTAACGTCTTTAATTTAGATACTAATGCTTTTTTATCTGCGGAAACTTCATATTTGGGTTTGAATCCGTTTTCAACATCGACACCAATTTCTTTAGAAGGTAAATCGGCTATATGCCCATAACTTGACTCTACCTGATAGTCACTTCCTAGAAATTTTTCGATTGTTTTTGCCTTCGCAGGTGACTCAACTATCACTAAATTCTTTGCCATTTTGCTTTTATTTGAATCGCAAAAGTAATTTTTTTTTTTAAATATCAGCCTTTCATTGATTTTAAAAACACTTTATATCGGCAAACGAACCATTTCAACAACTCAAGGCAGTAATTTATTAACCTGGTTATAGTTCATTTCAAACACAAAAAAATAAGAAAAGAAAAACAATAAGCAAAGTCATCCAAGATAATAAATACCCTTATAACAGCAAAATATGCCGTTCAATTTCACCTATATATATAGGTAGAAAAAAATATAAATCACATTTTTTTCTTTTCAAAGCATATGAACATAAATAATTAGTTAAATTTACTACAAACGACCAAATCTAACCTTCAAAATTGCATAATGAATCGAACTGAACAGTTAGCAAAACTGAAACAAACCCAAACTTGGGACATTATCATTATTGGTGGCGGTGCCAACGGACTTGGCGTTGCAGTGGATTCTGCGAGTCGAGGTTTCAAAACTATCCTTTTAGAAGCAGTTGATTTTGCAAAAGGCACCTCAAGCCGAAGTACCAAATTGGTTCATGGAGGCGTTCGCTATTTGGAACAAGGCAATCTTTCCTTGGTCATAGAAGCTCTAAAAGAAAGAGGTTTGATGGATAAAAACGCAGGACATTTGGTCAAAAACGAATCTTTCATTATCCCAAATTACAACTGGTGGGGCGGTTATTTTTACACCTTTGGTTTAAAATTCTATGATTTATTAGCCGGTAAATTAAGTCTTGGCAGTTCTAAATATTTATCCAAAGAAAAGACACTAGAATTAATCCCTTCCATTGAACCAAATGGACTGCAAAGTGGCGTACTGTACCATGATGGCCAATTTGACGATTCAAGATTGGCAATAAATTTGGCACAAACAGCCATAGAAAAACAAGCTTGCGTTCTGAATCACTTTAAAGTTATCCGTTTACAAAAGAACACTAAAAACATAGTCACTGGAATTACAGCTATTGACCAAGAATCCCAAAAAGAGTATACCATACAAGGCAAAGCAGTGATTAATGCAACAGGAGTATTTACCAATGCCATCATGAAAATGAACGATACGGCTTATAAAAAGTATATTGTTCCCAGTCAGGGTATTCATTTAGTATTTGACAAATCTTTTTTGCCAGGTGGTCATGCATTAATGATACCTAAAACGAGTGACGGAAGAGTGCTTTTTGCGGTTCCATGGCATGACAAAATTGTTGTTGGCACCACTGATACTCTAGTCAAAAAATCAGATCTTGAACCCATTGCGCTCGAAGAAGAAATTGAATTTGTACTGAAAACTGTGCAAATATATTTAACAAAAAAACCAATGAGATCAGATGTTCTTTCTGTTTTTGCAGGTTTAAGACCTTTGGCAGCACCTGAAAAAAAAGGACAAAACACCAAAGAAGTTTCTCGTAGCCACAAAATAATCGTTTCTGAAACCGGGCTAATTACAATTACTGGAGGAAAATGGACCACTTACAGGAAAATTGCTGAAGATATCGTCGATAAAGCCATCAAAGTGCATGAACTAAAACCAAATAAATGTATCACAGAGCATTTAACCCTTCACGGAAACAAAAAAAACAATGCATCAGATTTTGAAAATCATTTATTTATTTACGGAACTGACAGTAAAGCCATACTTGAATTGCAAGAAAGCGAACCTGAACTAAAGGAAAAACTACATCCTGATTACAATTACACTTTAGCCGAAGTTGTTTGGGCCATTCGAGAAGAAATGGCTACAACAGTTGATGATATTTTGGCAAGACGTGTTCGGCTATTATTTTTAGATGCCCGAGCAGCAATTTCTTGCTCTACCAAAGTAGCACATTTACTAGCTAAAGAATTAGGTCATGACGAAAATTGGATTCAAAATCAAGTAGTCGAATTTAAGACTTTGGCTAATGGGTTTTTATTGAAAGAATTTCGAATTCCATAAAGAGATAAAAGACATCTTCCATTTTGAAATCACAAATAGAGTTAACGATAAGTCAGACTTAATGTAATATCCCATGAATCATAATGTTGATCATGAATAGTTGCTAACAAATCATTCACATCATTAAATCTGCCGAAGCCATAATTAGTTATCAGTGAAAGAGCAAAATGTCTATTCAAATTATACTCATAACCCAGACCAATTTTTTGGGATGTCCCACTTACATTATGTTCATAAGGGTGATCATTTATGTATTCGCTCCAACCATATTGACCATTTGCAAAAAAAGAAACGGTTTTGAAAGGGAATACCTGTATTTGAAAAGATGTATTAGAAATACTAATTCCTTTTTCGGGGTTTGAAAAGTCGCCAGATTCAATTAAATATCCATCTAATTTAATACCTAGCCTAAGTGCTCGAAAGGGGCTATATCCGCCATGAAATCCCATGATAAATCTTTCTTTCCTACTTTCGCTATGACCGTTACTCGAGACCTGAAGCCATCCAATTCCCATTTCGATCCCGACGTAAAATCCCTTTTTAAAAGTATTTAAATTATTTACGGAAGTACTCATTTGAGCATATACATAATTAGTCATTGGTAGTAACAGACAGCAGACCAAAAGAACAAAAACATACTTTTTTGAATTTAGGTATGACATGGAAATGACTATTTAATAGTTCTAAATAGATTTTTTTTAACGAGTGGCACCAATGTTTTCTATTCCCTAAAAGTAACTATAAATTTACTAAAAAAATCACGACTATTGCTTTCCTAAAATCAAAAAACACAATTCCGAAAATGAATTCATTAGTCCTGATTCTAGTGAAGAGCCTGGAGTCCCTTTGACTCAAATTTATTGTATTTGCAAAGCGACTGAAAGAAGCTCTTGCAGACACTTAAAAATTTTATTAATGAGACTAGACCTTGCAGCGAAAAGCGGAAATTACCTCCGTACTAAAATCTGCTTGACTATTTCAAATTGGAAGGACTTAAAAAGTTGTTAATTCTTCGGCTGACATCTTGTCATAATCACTGTATTTGCCTTATCTTTGCGCTTTGAAAATACCCAATGGAAAAGATAATTGAAGAAAGCAAACAAGGGAACAGCCTTGTTCTAGAACATAAACTGGAGAATACCAAGAAGCTTTATATAGAGAGCTATGGCTGTGCGATGAATTTTTCGGACAGTGAGATTGTGGCATCTATATTGTCTGATGGCGGTTATAATACCACTTCTGTTTTGGAAGAGGCAGATTTAGTATTAGTAAACACTTGTTCTATTCGCGACAAAGCAGAACAAACGATACGCAAACGTCTGGAGAAATACAATGCCGTAAAACGAATTAACCCGAAGATGAAAGTGGGCGTTCTAGGCTGTATGGCCGAGCGCTTGAAAGAAAAATTTCTTGACGAAGAAAAAATTGTAGACCTTGTTGTAGGTCCTGATGCCTACAAAGATTTACCGAACCTATTGAGTGACGTTGAAGAAGGCCGTGATGCGATCAATGTGATTTTGTCAAAAGAAGAAACATACGGTGATATTTCGCCCGTTCGTTTGATGAGCAACGGAATTACCGCTCTCGTTTCTATCACGAGAGGTTGCGACAATATGTGTACGTTTTGTGTAGTACCTTTCACCCGTGGACGTGAGCGCAGTCGTGAGCCACAAAGCATTATGAACGAAATTCAGGATTTGTGGAGCAAGGGATTTAAGGAAATAACACTTCTAGGTCAGAATGTAGACAGTTATCTGTGGTATGGCGGCGGTTTGAAAAAGGATTTCATCAATGCTACTGATATGCAAAAAGCGACAGCGGTGGATTTTGACCAATTACTGGAAATGGTAGCGGTTGGTTTCCCAAAAATGCGCATTCGTTTTTCGACTTCGAATCCGCAAGATATGCACGAAAGCATTTTGCACGTTATTGCCAAATACCCTAACATTTGCAAACACATTCACCTACCGGTACAATCGGGCAGCAATCGAATCTTGAAAGAAATGAATCGTTTGCATACCAGAGAAGAATATATGACTTTGATTGATAAAATTCGTTCTATTATTCCAGACGGAGCCATTTCGCAAGATATGATATCGGGATTTCCGACAGAAACGGAAGAAGATCATCAAGATACACTGAGTTTGATGGAATATGTGAAATATAATTTTGGTTATATGTACAGCTATTCAGAACGCCCTGGAACTTTGGCGGGAAGAAAAATGCAAGATGATGTTCCTGAAACTACCAAAGCAAGAAGATTGCAGGAAATTGTCGATTTACAGCAAAAACACGCTTGGTTGCGCTCTGAGGAATTCATTGGCAAAACGGTTGAAGTATTGATTGAGAAAGTTTCAAAAAAATCGACTGAGGAGTTTTCTGGAAGAAATTCACAAAGTATAACCGTGGTTTTCCCAAAAGAAAATTATAAAATTGGAGATTTTGTAAATGTAAAAATTAAGTCTTGCACTTCGGGAACTTTGAAAGGAGAAGCAGTTGGATATTCAAATATGAACTGATTTTTTTTTACCACAAATTAACACAGATTAAAAAAATACAGATGGAAAAAGAAATCACAATTAAATATAAGCCAAACATAGATACATTAGTAAAAGTCTCTAAATATTTATTAATACGTATGCCTTTTTTGAAAATTGCTCCTTTTCTAATAGTAATATTTATTTTACAAAGTAATTTGGGGACTTTTTTAGAATCCAATAACAATACTAATTTAAAAAATTGGAATATTATTGATATTTTCCCTTTTGTTCTAATCATTACAATTTGGGCTTTTGTCTATTTTCGAACAATGTCGACAATGAAAAAAAACATACTGAAAAACAAAAAAAACCTAGAAACTCAAAAAATATCATTCAAAAACAACTCTTTCATTCAAGAAGGCGAAACCTTTAAAATAGAGAATTTCTGGAAAGATTCATATCAAATTAAGGAAACTAACGAGTGGTTTCTAATTTATTTACAAAAAAATTCTGCTTTACCTATTATCAAAGCAGATTTAAAAGACAACCAATACAATGAATTAAGACTGCTTTTTAATTCAATCGATATAAAAAAGAGTTTAAAAAACTAAAGCACTATGACTAAAAAACATATACTCATCGCTTTAATTACATTTATCGTTGCTTTTGGAATAACATTCTATGCAATTAGAACTTATTTTCCAAAACATAAAATTGAACAAACAGCCATTCAAAAAGATACGCTGACAAAACCTCAGCAGTAAAACCATTATATTTCATTAGATATAAATAAAGTTTGAAAGTTTAGATTTAAAAGTTTGCTTGGCAACTTGAAACAGTAAACTTAAACTAAAAAAACTAAAAGCAAATGGATACAGTACAATCAATAAAACAGCGCTTTGAGATTATTGGGAATGACCCAAAACTTAACCGTGCAATAGAAAAAGCCATTCAGGTTGCCCCCACCGATATTTCGGTTTTGGTGGCTGGAGAAAGTGGTGTTGGAAAAGAAAACATCCCAAAGATTATACATTCCTTATCACACCGAAAACACGGAAAATATATTGCCGTAAACTGTGGTGCCATTCCAGAAGGAACAATTGACAGTGAACTTTTTGGACACGAAAAAGGGGCTTTTACAGGTGCAACCAGCACTCGCGAAGGGTATTTTGAAGTAGCCAATGGTGGTACAATATTCCTTGATGAAGTAGGAGAACTGCCATTAACCACTCAAGTCCGTTTGTTGCGTGTGTTGGAAAATGGTGAATTCATAAAAGTAGGTTCATCGCAAGTTCAAAAAACAAATGTCCGAATCGTAGCCGCAACGAATGTCAATTTATTTAAAGCAATTGAAAAAGGGAAATTCCGTGAGGATTTGTATTATCGTTTAAGTACGGTAGATATCACGTTGCCACCACTTCGAGAACGAAAAGAAGATATACATTTGTTATTCCGAAAATTCGTTGCCGATTTTGCCAATAAATATAAAATGCCTCCTTTGAAGCTTGACGAAGGTGCCATTGCCTTATTGCAGAAATACCGTTGGAGTGGTAATATTCGACAATTGCGAAACGTAGCAGAACAAATTTCGGTATTGGAAACCAACAGAGACATTACTGCTGCTACTTTACAAACGTATTTACCCGCAGAAGGCAGTAATTTACCATCGGTAATAAAAGACAAAAAAAACGATAGTGATTTTAACACCGAAAGAGAGATTTTATATAAAGTCCTTTTTGACATGAAAAGTGACTTGCATGATTTAAAAAAATTGACATTGGAATTAATGCAAAATGGCAATTCTAATGTTCAGGAAACCAATAAATCACTCATCAAAAAAATATACGGCTCCAAAGAAGAGGATAGCGAAATTGATTTTGAAGAAGAACCAAGAACTTCTTATTTATCCAACTCAAATATAGAACAGAACTACGAAGAGCAGGACAACAACAATTATCTTCTGGCAGAAACCATTGAAGAGGAAGAAGTTTTACGACTCGAACAAAAAGAAATCGAAATGATTAAAAAATCATTAGAAAAAAACAAAGGGAAACGAAAAGCCGCCGCCGATGAATTGGGCATTTCGGAGCGTACTCTGTATCGAAAAATAAAACAATTTGATCTTTAACAAAAAATAAAATTTCAAAAACAACAAATTTCAAATTCCAAATTCGATTTTTGTACATTTGAAAACTGAATCAAATTAGAATTTGGACTCGAGCGATAGCCAACAGGCGTAGCAATTTAAACATTTATGAAAAAAATACATTACCTCTTTTTAATAATTAGTTCTTTCATCCTCAATAGTTGTTCAGTTTACAACTTTACAGGAACTGGTAAAATTGATGCCAAAACGTATCAGGTAAATTTCTTCCCAAACAATTCTGACTTGATTGAACCAGGAATTGATAGAACTTTTACACTTACATTGCAAGATTTAATTCAAAATCAAACTAATTTACATTTGGTGAAAAATGGTGGGGATTTGACGTATGAAGGAGAAATAGTAGATTATCGTATCAGTCCAATGACGGCAACTGCAGATCAGCAAGCAGCACAAAACCGTTTAAAGATTAGAGTAAATGTTAGATTCACCAATAAAAACAAGGAAGCTGACGATTTCGAAAAAGTTTTTGAATTTTATCATGATTATCCAGCAGCCCAACAATTGACCGGGGCAACAAAAGATGCTGCCATAAAAGAAATTTTTGAAAGAATCACACAGGATATTTTTAATGACTCGCTTGCGAAATGGTAACTTTAAAAAAGTAATGAGTTAGCGGTTTTCTGTTTGTAGTTTGAAAACAATTGAAACTATAAAGTCAAATTATAAAAATTGGAAACTAAATCCTAAAACTTAGAATAACCCAAACAAATGAACGTTAGTAGCTATAATTATTTATTAAACCAACCTGAAGAAATCAACGAGACTCAAACGGTGGCTTTGGAGAAAGTTTTGGATGAATTTCCATTTTTTCAAAGTGCAAGAGCGTTGCGTCTGAAGGGGCTTTACAACCTCAATAGTTACAAATATAATTTCGCATTAAAAGTTGCTGCCGCACACACTACGGATAGAAGCGTTTTATTTGATTTCATTACTTCGGAATCATTTATTGCCATACAAAAAAAGACTTACGATAAGAAAACACAAGACCTTCTAAACATAACAGTTATCGATAGCCAAATTGTTAAAAAAGAAGAGCCAGTACCAATTGCAATAAATCCTTTGGAACAATCGATTCTTACTTCAATTAAAGAAGCTAGTTTAAATACAGAGGTATATCATGGTGTTACTTTTGAAAAAGTTGAGACTGAAAAAGTTATTGAACAATCGATTCTGGATTCTATCAAAGAAGCAAATCCTGTTCAGAACAAAGAGGGCACAACAGAAGCTGAAAATAAATTAGAACTGGGCAAACCATTAGATTTTTCAAAAGAGGAAACCCATTCATTTCATCAATGGCTTCAAATTTCGAGGATACAACCCATAATACGTGAAAATCCCCAAGAGAACAATACGATGGAAAAAGACCCTATAGACGAGGATAAAAAGAAAAAAGCTGAACTAATCGATAAGTTCATCGAAACCAGTCCGAAGATTCCGCCAATAAAACCTGGAGTTGTATTTACCCATAATCTTGATCTCAACAAGGAGGACAACTCTTATTTAATGACAGAGACTTTGGCTAAGGTATATTTGGAACAAAAAAAATATCAAAAAGCGATACAAGCTTATGAAATATTAATTTTGAAATATCCAGAAAAAAGTAGTTTCTTTGCAGACCGTATAAAGGATATTAAAATAGTACAACAAAATAACAATTAATAATAAATAGTATGTTTTCAATTTTTTTAGTTTTAATTACAATAGTATGTTTTCTATTGATCGTAGTAATAATGGTTCAAAACCCTAAAGGCGGTGGACTTTCTTCTACAATAAGTGGTTCTCAAATGTTAGGTGGTGTACAAAAAACTACAGATTTCTTAGATAAAAGCACTTGGACATTAGCGACTATATTAATTGCTTTAATCTTACTTTCTGGTTTGAGTTTCACAGGAACTTTAAGTGATGCCGATTCTAAAATCATTGACAACACTGAAACTGCTGCACCAAAAACTAATGCACCAGCTCAAAACACACCTGCACCAGCAACTCCTGCGAAATAATTTATTTACATATATACAAAAAATGCCAGCCTGTCAAAGCTGGCATTTTTTATAAGAAAAAATGTCAGTTTATAGGCTATGGCACAATTTCTGAAAGAACAACAACAGTAAAAATAACATAAACATAAAAATCATGACTTTAAACATTAAACCACTTTCAGATCGAGTTCTTATCGAACCAGTTGCAGCTGAAACGAAAACGGCGTCAGGAATTTTTATTCCAGATACCGCCAAAGAAAAACCACAAAAAGGAACTGTAGTTGCAGTAGGAAATGGAACTAAAGACCACACTATGACCGTGAAAATTGGAGACACAGTCCTTTATGGAAAATATGCTGGAACTGAATTAAAATTAGAAGGAAAAGATTATTTAATTATGCGTGAGGACGATATCCTTGCAATAATCTAAGATAAGTATTAAGAATAAAGTTTTGTTGTTCGCTTTGAGCAACTTTAAAGATTTAAACCTTAAACAATTTAAAAAAAAATTAGAAAAATGGCAAAAGATATAAAATTTGATATTGAAGCACGTGACGGTTTAAAACGTGGAGTTGATGCATTGGCAAATGCAGTAAAAGTAACCCTTGGACCAAAAGGGCGTAACGTAATTATCGGTAAATCTTTTGGCGGACCAAACGTTACTAAAGACGGTGTTACTGTAGCAAAAGAAATTGAATTGAAAGATCCCTTGGAAAACATGGGTGCCCAAATGGTAAAAGAAGTAGCTTCAAAAACCAATGATTTAGCTGGAGACGGAACTACAACCGCTACGGTATTGGCACAAGCTATCGTAAAAGAAGGATTGAAAAACGTTGCTGCTGGAGCAAACCCAATGGATTTGAAACGCGGTATCGACAAAGCGGTTGAAGCTATTGTAGCTGATCTTGCTAAACAAGCTAAAGTTGTGGGAAGTGATTCTGAAAAAATCAAACAAATTGCTTCTATCTCAGCAAATAATGATGAAGTTATTGGTGAATTAATCGCTAATGCTTTCGCAAAAGTTGGAAAAGAAGGTGTAATCACTGTTGAAGAAGCCAAAGGAACAGATACGTATGTTGATGTTGTGGAAGGAATGCAATTTGACAGAGGATATCTTTCTCCATACTTTGTAACCAATCCAGAAAAAATGGAAGCGGAACTAGAAAGTCCATACATCCTTTTGTACGACAAAAAAGTTTCTTCTTTAAAAGAATTATTACCAATATTGGAACCAATTGCACAAACTGGAAAACCATTATTAATTATTGCAGAAGATGTTGATGGTGAAGCTTTATCGACTTTGGTGGTAAACAAATTGCGTGGTGCTTTAAAAATCGCTGCTGTAAAGGCGCCTGGCTTTGGAGACAGAAGAAAAGCGATGCTAGAAGATATTGCTATCTTAACTGGTGGAACTGTAATCTCTGAAGAAAGAGGATACACTTTAGAAAACACTACTTTAGAGATGCTAGGTACTGCAAAAAGAGTAACTATTGACAAAGACAACACTACCATTGTAAGTGGTGCTGGAGAAGCAGATATGATTAAAAATCGTGTCAACCAAATCAAAGGTCAAATGGAAACTACGACTTCTGATTATGACAAAGAAAAATTACAAGAACGTTTGGCTAAATTAGCTGGTGGTGTTGCTGTTCTTTACGTTGGTGCTGCTTCTGAAGTGGAAATGAAAGAGAAAAAAGACCGTGTTGACGATGCGCTTCACGCGACTCGTGCAGCAGTCGAAGAAGGAATTGTTGCTGGAGGTGGTGTCGCTTTATTGAGAGCTAAAAACGCTTTAAGCACTATTGTTTCAGACAATGCTGATGAGAAAACAGGAATCCAAATCATATCTCGTGCAGTAGAATCTCCTTTGCGAACTATTGTTGAAAATGCAGGTCTTGAAGGTTCTGTAGTAGTTGCAAAAGTTAGTGAAGGTTCTGGAGATTTTGGATATAATGCCAAAACTGATGAGTACGTAGACATGCTAAAAGCTGGAATCATTGACCCTAAAAAAGTAACTCGTATCGCATTAGAAAATGCTGCTTCGGTTGCGGGAATGATCTTGACTACAGAGTGTGCTTTAATCGACATCAAAGAAGAGAATGCAGGCGGAGGCCACATGGGTGGTGGTATGCCAGGCATGATGTAAAATCAGCTTAAATTAGTATCAGACTTAATGAACAAAAATCCGTCTTGAATTCGTTCCTGACGGATTTTTTATGCTTCATTAAAAATTAAACAACATTCAAATGCTGCCTTAACAATTTTTCATAAAAAAACCGTCGGACTTTATAAAGCAAGACGGTTAATTTTATTTTTATTCTATTTATTTAGCAACGACTTTTTGCTTGATTAATTTTAGAAAAACAGGAATTGTCGATACTAAAATGATTCCAATTACAATTTTCTCAATATGTTCTTTTAAATCAATTCCCCACTGATCCTTGAAAAGACCATACAAATAATGACCTGAAAATATCAATATAAAAGACCATAAAAAAGAGCTCAATATATTAAAAAACATAAATTTCTTTTTATCCATTGATCCAATACCAGCCACAATCGGCGCAAATGTTCTTACGATAGGCAAAAATCTCGCATAAATAATCGCTTTCCCTCCATGTTTTTCAAAAAACTCTTTGGACTGAAGCAAATATTTTTTCTTAAACAAAAGTGTATCTTCTCTATTGTATAAATAATACCCACTTTGGGCTCCAAACCAATAGCCAACCATATTACCAAATACTCCTGAAAGCGCTACTAACGTTGAAAGTAAAACAAGATTTATAAAATCACTTTCTATAAAAAGAATATTCTGAACCAAATCACGGCTATAGATTCCTGCCAAAAAAAGCAAACTGTCTCCAGGAAGAAAAAAACCGGCAAAAAGGCCTGTCTCTGCAAACACAATGAATAAAACAATGTACAAACCCAGTTGAATGCCTCCAATTGTAAAAGTTATATAAAATTCAGGATTTACTAATTGGGTCCATTCAAAATTACTCATAAATTTTTGTGTTTTATTTAGGCTGTGAAAGTAAGGATAATTTAGGTGAACCACAATTTATTACTTCACTTTAAAGTTTTATTAACGATTTAAAAACCACAAAAAGCATCAAAAATAAGTTTCTTTTTTGATGCTTTTTCTTTCACCTGTATAAAATTTTAAATTAATTAGGATAAAATAATTCCTGATGCAAAATAATCTAAAACTACATATTACAGTCTTTCATATTGACAACAAGCATGAAGATTATCATAATCTTCTTTGGTTGATTTCAATTCATCGGTGTCATGTCCAACTTTGGCAATAGCTTTTTTTACATCCAACAAAGAACATTTCTCTTCGTTTATGATTACACTCAATTGATGTGTGTTAATACTCCAAGAAGCCGATTTCACTCCTGCTATAGAATATGCAGCCTTTTGAATCCTCTTTTGGCATTGCTCGCAGTTACCATTTACTTCAGTTGTATATTTAGCGTTTTTATTTTTCTTTTCTTGGCCTTTAGCCGAAAATCCAATGATAGTCATTAGTAAAACTAAAAATACATTCTTAACTATATTATTATTGAAGCTTTTTTTGAATTCTTGATTAGTTGTTTTCATCATTTTATTTTTTAAATTGATATTGTTATTGTTCCTATCTGATTTTAAACCTTAAACCCGCATAATACATTTGTCCAAATACCGGTGCGTACAAAATAGTTGCATCAAAATAAGGTCCAAAGGGGTTTTGTGAATCTACTATAGCAGGATTTTGAGTGTAATTCCCAATATTCTCCCCTCCTACATAAATTTCAAAAGTACTGGAAAACACTCTTGTAATTTGAGCATTCATCAAAGAATAAGCTGATGAATGGTCCGGAAACTGGAAGGCTACGGGATTTGAAGCCGTGTAAGGCAATTGTTGCTCGCCAATCCAATTATAGGTAAAATCAAATTTCCAGTGCTGACCTTTATCCTTAATTTGGGTTTCATACCCTAAATTTCCAAAAAAACGATGTGCCGCCTGCAATGGTCTTTGATACTTCCCAGACAAATAATCGGTTTTAATGTTGTAATATTTGTAAGCCGAACGCAATTCCAAATGCTTGGCCAATTCATAATTAAACTCCAGTTGAAAACTATTGGCAAACGAAACACCGTCCAAATTATGAAAAATTACCGATTGAGGGCTTTGCATAATATCGACTACGACTTGATTTTGGAAATTGGTTCTGTAGAAATCGGCGGTAACATCTGCATTCCTATTAAACAACTTGAATCCTTGCATAAAACTCAAACCATAATTCCAGGCAATTTCTGAATCCAATCCATATAATTTACCACCAGAATTTACCACATCAAAAGTTCTGGAACTAGCAAATAAAGTTTGATTTTCGGCAAAAATATTGGCAGGGCGTTTTCCTCTTCCTGCTGAAACTCGCAACACTCCTTTCTCCCAAGGATTGTATTTCATATGAATTCTTGGCGTAACAAAAACACCCAAACGATTACCATAATCTACCCTACCACCAAGAATCAAGCTAAAATTATCTTGATTATCATAGGTATATTCAAAGAAAGCTCCAACAGTATTATCTATCCTACTGTAATCTAAACTGTTGACAAACTCAGCATAATTATCATAAGTAAAATTCAAGCCTGTGGCAAACTTGTTCTTTTCATTATTGATGATCGAATTAAAAATCAAGTTCGAATAAAAACTATTCTGTTTGATAGTATACCTATTTAACCCAAAGTACGAATCTTGGTCATAGCTCGATAATGCATTTTGAAAACCAATGCTTTGATAGGGCATATCTTTAAAAACATAACCTATTTTTGTAGAAACATCGATTTTCTTGGTATCGATTTCAGAACCCCAAGAATTCGTTGTTCCTTTATCGGCATCAGGATTAAAACTCAATTGCCCCATCAATTTAGCGTCATCCATATATTGCAAATTAATAAAACTAACCCAACCTGTTTCTGCATTATAATACTGATAGCGATTTAATAAATTGATTTGTTTTTGCAGAGGATTGTCTAGAAAACCATCGCTGTTTTTATCCATTTTGGAATCTCTAATATTGCCGTGAAGCAGTAAACTAGTCGCCCAATTGTCGGACAGTTTTTGATTGAAATTGGCGTTCAGTTCAAAACGGGAATCGGTAGAACCATAAGCGTTTAATAAAAATGGAACTTCCGACATCGGTTTTACTAATTCGGTATTGATTTGCCCCGATATGCTTTCGAAGCCATTAGCCACACTTCCCGCTCCTTTGGTAATCTGAATGCTTTCTATCCAAGGACCTGGTGTAAAAGAAAGTCCGTAAGCTTGTGAAGCTCCTCGAACTGAAGGAACGTTTTCTTGGGTCATCAATAAGTAAGGGCTTGTCAAACCCAACATTTTGATTTGCTTCGTTCCAGTTAAAGCATCCGAAAAATTGACATCTATGGAAGGATTGGTTTCAAAACTTTCTGCAAGGTTGCAACAAGCGGCTTTGAGCAATTCTTTTTTGGTTACTAAAGTGGTATTTCCCGTAACGGTATATGATTTCTGAAGGGCTTTCCGTTTGGACTGCACTTTTATTTCTCTTAAAGTATCTTGCGAATAGGAATTAAAAGCAGCAAACAAAAGCACTAAAACTAATGTTATTTGTATTTTCATGATTAAAATTATAATGATTAAAAATGTCAAACCACAACAAATGGGTTTAACTTAAATTAAACATTACAATTTATCGTAAAGAAGGTATTGATTGTAGAGTTTGAAAAGTGGCGGTGCATTGGCATCGCAATAATACGCAAGAGAAGAACTATTTTTAAAACTAGGTGTAGCAACAAAAACAGTTCGTTCATATTCTGGAACTATAAAAGCGTAATTAAACTGAAAAGAAAAAGATTTAACAATTCCATTATCTGTTTTTTTCTGAATGACCACTTTTTTGTCTTTACAACAGCTGTCTTTCTTAGTAACCAACTTTTCACAACACCCTTTTTCGCTTTTTAATGAAGGCAAAGTAGAATTCAAGGAAACCGAAGAAATCTGGCCTCCGCAATAATGCACATTAAATGCCAATCCCACATTGGAAACCAATAATAAGATTGCTAGAAATATACTTATGTGCTTTTTGAATTTCATTTTTGCAAAATTAGCGTTATTATCTGCTTAAAAAAATCAAATTCTTGTTAAACTTTTAAATTTTAAAAGAAAATTAAACTTACAATTCAAATACCTGCCCCATTAAAGGTATAATACATTCAAAACCATATTTGTCTTGAATTTTGACTCTTAGTTCATCCGCAGGTTCGTTCTCTCCATGTACCAAAAAAACCTTTTTCGGTTTCTCTTCTAAATCCGAAAGCCAATTAACCAAGTCTTTTTGATCGCCATGTGCTGACAAACCTTCTATTTCAACGACTTTAGCTTTTACCGCAAAATATCTACCGTGTATTTTTACGTCAGTTGCACCTTCTAATAATTTTCTTCCGCGTGTACCTTCTCCCTGGTAACCAATTATAATTACTGTTGTTTCGGGCAATCCAATATATCGTTCCAAATAACTTAAAACTCGGCCTCCTGTGACCATACCGCTTGCCGCAATTACTACTTTTGGTTGTTTATTATAAATAGTATCAATCGTTTCCTGATAATCGGAAACCATTGTAAACATTTTACACATAGCAGTGAATTCATATTCAGGTAATCTATGCCATTTCCTATTATTTACAAAAAGTTCCAACATACTAATTCCCATTGGAGTATCAATAATATATGGAATATTTGGAATCCTATCTTCTTCCTTCAATTGCCAAAGAAGATACATTACACTCTGAGAACGCTCTACTGCAAAACTCGGAATTATAATGGTCCCTCCATTTTGCACTGTATTATTGATGTACATTTCCAATTCATCTTTAGGATCAGTTTCAGGATGAAGACGATTCCCATAAGTACTTTCAAGGAAAACATAATCTGCTTTTTTAGGTTTAGTAGGCGGAAACATCAACACATCATTATCCCTGCCAATATCTCCAGAGAAAACAACCACTTTATTTTCAAGCCGAAGTTCAATCGTACATGCGCCGAGAATATGTCCAGCATTGGAAAAAATGGCTTCAATTTCCGGATCCAAGGAAATAATTTCATCAGGTTTAATTACTCTAAAATGGGGGAAAACCTTTTCAGCTTGAGCTACTGTGTACAAAGGCTCCGCAATTTCGTGTTTCGAATATTTTCCTTCATTAGCCATTTTAGCATCCTCTTCTTGAATTTTAGCACTATCCAAAAGTATCAACTTAGCAACGTCCTTAGTTGGACTAGTGCAATATATTTTACCTTCAAAACCTTGATTAACCAATCGAGGTAACCATCCGCAATGATCTAAATGCCCATGAGTCAATAACACAAAATCAATACTAGAAGGTAAAATAGGCAAAGGCTCCCAATTGAGTTCCCGCAAAGGCTTTAATCCTTGAAATTGTCCGCAATCTATTAAAATTCTAACTCCATTACTTTCTACCAAAGTTTTGGATCCTGTAACCGTTCCTACTCCTCCTATGCATGTTATTTTCATTTTAATTCAATTTAGATTAATCATAAAAAACACTAAAACTCTGAGTTAAAAAACGTTTTACCTCTTTTAAATTGCCAGATAAAATCTTAGTTTCTTAGCTACTCTAAAAAAACTATATAAACCGACACAGCTCTGACGCTTCTTTCATCACATTCTTTATTCGACTGGGACTCAATCCAATTTTTTCTAAATCTTCTCTATTATTTACAATCTCTCGAACCAAAATAATATCCAAAATCAATAGTTTTTCTTTTTCAGAAAGAGTCAATGTCGTCAAACAAGTAATTGGGTACAGTTGACGGTTATCTATTTTGGTTTTTAAATTATTGTTTGTGGGATAATCCCAGCTTAACAAATTAAGTCCAGAACATTTAGCAAAATCGACTGCATCAGAAGTAAAACGATTATTAGTTACAATCCAACATTTTGAAATACTATCACTTTTTGAAAATATTTGATATTGTCTTTCTCTTAAATCATTAAATCGGGACAAGATATACATTGGTACCTTCACATCGGTTGCTGCTTCTCTACCCACATGAAACTTACACTCAACCATTGTAATAACATTATTGTTCTTAACCAGAACATCGATTTCATGCGAAACGCACTTTCCTTGTAAAATAATATTAACCTTAGTTTCATAATGCTCTGCCGCAAAAAGTCTGGCAATGAATTTTTCAAAAAAAAAGCCTGCAGGTCCTAACAATCGAATAGCTTCTCTTAAATTATATCGAGCAGCATGCGAATTAGAATTTTTTTTAAGAAGTGCGAAAGCCATTTTATAAATATGCTTAGTAGAAATACCTTCGTAAACCTCTTTTTCAATAAGTTGCAAAACATCATCAACTATAGTGGGAGAGGCTCCTGATTTTAAGAGTGATTGTTTTAATTTTGAACGATTAAAATCGACAATAGCTCCCGAATGTTTAACAATTTTCATCTTCTCTAAATTTAACACGTAAGTTTATAAAATTCAGATTAAAGGTACGAAATAACAGTCTTTATTTATTTAGTTTTTGATAATAAAACGCTGGTATTAAAATAATTAAAAACAAAGGCTGAATCAAAAAACGACGCACGTAAAATAGTAGTAAATTATTTTGATTTGCATAAAAATGGGGGATTAAAAAAAATCCAATAATTAAAATCAAAAAGAAAAAAAAATACAAAAGCGCGGCAAACTGAATCATCTCTTTATCTTTAAAAATAGTATAAAGAACACCTAAAGAAAGAATTGTGTTTAGAAAGAACCGCAAAGACAATCCCAAAAATAACTTCGAAGCATTAAAATCAGGCAAAGGCATTTTTAAATAATCCCCTTCGAAATAAACCAAAAAAGGATCATAAAACAGATGTCCTTCGAAAGCTCGTATACCTACCAATAGTGATATCAATACACTAATTATGGAATAGGAACGTTTATTTCGCAGTATTTTATTTAGCATATTTCGAGAATTTATTAACCCATACTACCCATAAAATAAAAACCAGACCATAAATAATTAACGGAAAAAGAATACTATGCAGCAAATGCAATTGATTGGGAAAATAATAAACTAAAACCGTTAAAAGCGCAATACGAAGCACATTAATAATATAAATCAAAAGGCTCCCGCCAAAAACAAAAACTAAAGTATTTTTTAAACCGCCTGAAAACGCAACTATAAAAGATACGAATAAGACAATCACACTCATGCTATTGCAACCTTCCACTATTTGGGCAACAATTTTATTTTGAAAATAAACACTAAAAAAAGGGGCATTCCTACTTTCCTCAACACGTATCGATTGATAAAACCATGAAATAATTTCTTCGGTATTTTGAGCTACCCATCGCGTAATTGTATCAACTTTACCATTTTCAAAACCATTCAAAAAAAGCTGATAAAAAAATGTAAGCAAAATGTATGTACCAAAAAAGCAAGTAAGAAAAAGCAAAAAGGGTTTATAAAGGAGGAAATATTTTTTCAAAATTAAATTTTTAACAAATTTATACAATTTTTAAAATTGTCTTTAAATACTTTTGTAAAAAATAACAGATCATGACTTTTCAAGAATTACAGCCCAGAGTAACCCAAATCACACTAAACACAACTCTAACCAGAGACGAAAAACTGTTGGCTGTTTGTCAACTTTTGAGTGATTCTATTTCCTACTATAACTGGGTAGGATTTTATTTTGCCAATCACGAGGCAAAAACACTACATCTTGGTCCATACGTAGGAGCCGAAACTGACCACACAGTTATCCCCTTTGGAAAAGGAATTTGTGGTCAAGTAGCAGTATCCAACAATAATTTTGTAGTTCCAGACGTAAGCGCCCAAGACAATTACATAGCGTGCAGTTTCACTGTGAAATCCGAAATTGTAGTTCCACTTTTCGTAAATGGAGAAAACATTGGGCAAATTGACATTGACAGCCACGTAATCGATCCGTTTACAGCAGAAGACGAACGCTTCCTGGAATTTGTAAACGTGGAGATTGCGAAGTTGTACTAAAGATCAAATCAGAAAATTATAAAAAGACAAAATAATCATCTAAAAAATCGGAAATTTATATATAAGTATTTAAAAAAAATATGATGCTATTCTTTCTAAACACTTTAAGGCCTTAGGAACTAAAAAAAGTACTGAATCGTTATAAAGATTGAAAAAATTAAAGATTCCTATTATGAGGATGTAAAATAATTCATCATTCATCATTTATAATTCATAATTATTTTCTACTTTTGCACCCGTCTTACAATAGATGTACGACATACATAAAAATCATTAAACAAATATTGGAATGTATTTAACTAAAGAGATTAAAGAAGAGATCTTCGCTAAACACGGAGAAAAAACAAACACTGGAAAAGCAGAAGCACAAATCGCTTTATTCACTTTCAGAATTAGCCACCTTACTGAGCACTTGAAAAAAAATCGTCACGATTATAATACAGAGCGTTCATTGGTATTATTAGTAGGTAAAAGAAGATCATTGTTAGACTATTTGAAGAAAACAGAGATCAACAGATATCGTGAGATTATCAAAGTATTGGGTATTAGAAAATAATCAATATATAAAAGAGGTGCGAGAGTGCCTCTTTTTTATTTTAGAGTTTAGAAGTTAGATTTTAGATTCTTCAATTAATATTAATTTTTCACAATTAATATTTACATTAAAAAAAGTTTGGTTTTTCATTGGGTTTTAGGCATTAACTACGCAACAACTACAACTAACAACACAACTAGAACCCATTGTTTAATCACAAAAAATAAAGTATGATTCCAAAAGTTTCAAGAGAAATTATCGATTTAGGAGATGGCAGAAGCATCTCAATCGAGACCGGAAAATTAGCCAAACAAGCTGACGGTTCTGTAGTAGTTCAAATGGGAAATGCCATGTTGCTTGCAACTGTAGTATCTGCCCGTAAAGCCAGTCCTGGTATTGACTTTTTACCTTTAACAGTAGATTACCGAGAAAAATTTGCCGCTGCAGGTCGTTTTCCTGGTGGATTTTTCAAAAGAGAAGCAAGACCAAGCGATAGCGAAGTATTAACAATGAGATTAGTGGATCGTGTATTGCGTCCTCTTTTCCCGGACGACTACCATGCTGAAACGCAAGTAATGGTGCAGTTAATGTCTCATGACGAAAACGTTATGCCAGATGCACTAGCAGGATTAGCTTCATCAGCTGCACTTGCATTGTCTGACATTCCTTTCTCAACATTAATTTCTGAAGTACGTGTTGCACGTGTGGACGGAAAATTTATCATCAATCCAAGTCGTACTCAATTAGAATTATCTGACATCGACATGATGATTGGTGCTTCTAAAGATTCTATCGCAATGGTAGAAGGTGAGATGAAAGAAATTTCAGAATTGGAAATGGTAGAAGCCATTAAATTTGCTCACGAAGCTATCAAAGTTCAAATTGCTGCTCAAGAAAGATTAGTTGCTGCTTTTGGTAAAAAAGAAGTAAGAACTTATGAAAATGAAAAAGAAGACGAAGCTATTTACGCTAAAGTAAAAGCTGCAGCTTACGATAAAATTTATGCTATCGCAAAAGTAGGTTCTTCTAAACAAGAAAGAACAGCTTCATTTGCTGAAGTTAAAGAAGAAGTTAAAGCGTTGTTTACTGAAGAAGAATTGGCCGCTGACGGAGATTTAGTTTCTAAATACTTCTATAAAATCAATAAAGAAGCCGTTCGTAACGTAACCCTAGATTTAGGAACTCGTTTGGACGGAAGAAAAACAAACGAAATCAGACCGATTTGGGCTGAAGTTGATTACTTACCATCAGTTCATGGATCTTCTATCTTCACAAGAGGAGAAACTCAAGCATTGGCAACAGCAACTTTAGGAACTTCCAGAGAAGCAAATCAAATTGACTCTCCATCAGAACAAGGTGAAGAGAAATTCTACTTACACTATAACTTCCCTCCTTTCTCTACTGGTGAAGCAAAACCTCTAAGAGGAACTTCAAGAAGAGAAGTAGGTCACGGAAACTTAGCACAACGTGCTTTGAAAAACATGATTCCTGCTGATTGTCCTTATACTATCCGTATTGTATCCGAAGTATTAGAATCTAACGGTTCTTCTTCTATGGCTACCGTATGTGCTGGAACATTAGCATTGATGGACGCAGGTATCCAAATGATCAAACCAGTTTCTGGAATTGCAATGGGATTGATTACTGATGGAGCTCGTTTTGCTGTATTGTCTGATATCTTAGGCGACGAAGATCACTTAGGAGATATGGACTTTAAAGTAACAGGAACTGCTGACGGAATCACTGCTTGTCAAATGGATATCAAAATCGAAGGATTGGAATACCATATCATGGAGGAGGCTTTGGCTCAAGCTCGTGAAGGTCGTTTGCATATCCTTGGAAAAATCACTGATACTTTAGCAGCTCCAAAAGCGGATGTAAAAGCATATGCTCCAAAAATTATCACAAGAACCATTCCTGGTAACTTTATTGGCGCTTTAATTGGACCTGGTGGAAAAGTAATTCAAGAATTACAAAAAGCTACTGGAACAACTATCGTAATCAACGAGGTGAACGAAGAAGGTGTTATTGAAATTTTAGGTACAGATCCTGCTGGAATAGAAGCGGTATTGGCAAAAATCCAATCTATCACTTTCAAACCACAAATGGGAGAAGCCTACGAAGTAAAAGTAATCAAAATGCTTGATTTTGGTGCTGTTGTAGAATATACCGCTGCTCCAGGAAATGAAGTATTACTTCATGTATCTGAACTTGCTTGGGAACGCACAGAAAATGTTACTGACGTTGTAAACATGGGCGATGTATTTCAAGTAAAATACCTTGGTATTGATCCAAAAACTAGAAAAGAAAAAGTTTCTAGAAAAGCACTTATTGCTAGACCTCCACGTGAGGAGAAAAAAGAGTAATCCAATCTTAGTTTACTAAAAGGTTTATTATAGAGAAAACCCCGTTTCATCATTATGAAACGGGGTTTTTCGGTTTATTTAATTTTTTTCAACGCGACCTCTTTAGTTAATATTAAGTAGCTAAAAAAACTTGCAAATTCATATCTAAATGGAATTCACATAATATCAATAGCTGTTTTTTTAATATTATTTTTTTTAGGCATTTATTTTAGAATTCAATAAAAATATAACAATTTACCTTATTTTTGTAAGATTATGTGTTACTTTTGTGAAAAAATACATCATTTTTATAAAATACATTTAAAACCATCTATTAGCAACCAACTAAAAAAAACTAAATCACGCATCCTTTGAAAAACATTCAAGCAAAAACTCGTTTTCTTCTTTTATTGGGATTATTCTTAAACACTTATCGTATTCAAAGTCAGACCAGCAATATAATTTCAACATACAATTGGTTTGACAAGGTTATTGGCAGAGAAAATCTAGATATTAACTACGGCCCTCTTTATACTAACACTTACAGAACACTAGGAGATAATAATATGTATTTAATTAACGATAAGTACAGTTTAGGAAAAATCAGTTATGAAGGTCAAACGTATTATGACACAAAGCTCAAGTATGATATTTATAGAGATATATTAATTTTAAATCCTGCAGAAGAATCTGAACAAATAGGAATATATTTAAATAAAGAAAAAGTTGATTCTTTTACTTTACTAAATAAATTTTTTACAAAAATAAATAAAGAACAATATAATTTTCCTGGTTTCTCTACAGCATACTATGAAGCTTCAATTTATAATGAAGACATTGTGTTTTACATAAAACACCACAAAAGTATGATTAAAAAAATAAAATACGATTATTCCTACTATAACTTCACTAATAATAATAGTTACTTTCTAGACTATAAAAAAACTTTATACAGTATAAATAATAAAAGTGATTTAATTAAAATATTTCCCAATCAAAAAAAACAAATCACTGAGTTTTATTCAATAAATAGAGACTTAAAAAAGAGCGACATAGACCATTTTATGAAGAACTTGATCACAACCATTAGTAATTCACTTTCAAATCATACCTCTATTAAATAAAACTAATGAACAAAATTATATCCCTCTTATTTATTTTATTTCTTTCTAATAACATTCTGATAGCTCAAAATTCTAACGAAAAATTTTCTATAAAATTTAAAGACGAATCTTTGGCAACAGCTATAAAAAACATTGAAACCACAACTCTTTATAAATTTTATTTTGATCCTACTTGGGTAGAGACAAATAAAACCTTAATCACTGGAGATTACAATAATATTACAATAGACGAGTTACTTGAAAAAATACTCAACAAGACAGACTTAAATTTTGTTATTATTAAAAAGAAAATCATTTTAACGCTTAACAATCAAATACACGATAAATTGCCATCTAATTATTTCGCAGACACGCCTGCAAACCAAAATGAAAAATTAGAAGAAAATATAGAAAACCCTGTTTTTTACCAACAATATGATTCTTTAAATAACTATAGTATAACAAAAAAAACTGCCGTAATTTTTATTGGTAAAGAAAATAAAGAATCAGTTAAAAAAAATTACCTTATTTCTGGTCATATAAATAACGAAGAAACTAACAAACCTGAAGCAAATATCTATATAAAAATCAGAAACAAAAACATCTCTACTTCAAGTGATCCAAACGGTTATTTTTCTTTACAACTTCCAAGAGGAATGAACGTTTTAGAAATAAAATCATTAACTCATAAAGAATTTACAAAAACTTTAATGGTTTACAATGACGGTACTTTTGATATTAATCTTAATGAAAAATCAAATCAACTAGATGAAGTCGTAATTAAAAAGAAAGGAAAGAGAGTGACGGAGACTGTGCTTTCAGGACTAGTATCAATTGATATTGAAAACATAAAAAATGTTCCACTAATTCTTGGAGAAAGAGATATATTAAAAATTGCGACTACTTTTCCTGGAATAAAAACAACAGGAGAAGGATCTGCAGGTTTTAATGTTAGAGGAGGAAAAGAAGATCAAAACCTAATACTTCTAGACAATGCTGTATTATATAATCCTCAGCATTTCTTAGGCTTTTTCTCGGCCATAAACCCTTACACCGCAAAAAAAGCGGACATTTACAAAGGAAGTATTCCTGCTGATTTTGGAGGAAGACTATCATCTGTATTCGACATTACTACAAAAAATGGTAATCCAGAAAAGATTTCTGGAGAGGGAGCAATTGGCCCTATTACTTCAAACCTTAGTTTTGCACTTCCAATAGAGAAAAACAAATCTAGCATCCTTTTTGGAGCAAGGGCAACGTATTCTGATTGGATTTTAAAATCATTAGATGACGAAAACTTAAAAAATAGTCAGGCTGGATTCTATGACGGAATTCTTAAGTATAATAATGCAATTAATAAAACTAATAATTTAGAAGCTACTTTGTATTATAGCCAGGACCGCTTCAGTATTAACTCTGATTCAATCTATAAATATAGTAATCGACTTGCTTCAGTAAAATGGGATCATTCTTTTAACAAAAATCATAAAGCATCTCTTATTTTTACAAATAGCGAATATAAATTTAATATTAATTATGATTCTGAGGATATTAATGCTTTTGATTTTGGTTATAAAATAAATGAATCTCAATTTCAACTAAAATTTAATTACCTCTTCAATGAAAAACATCATTTTTCATACGGGATTGCTAGCAAATTATACAATATTAACCCAGGTTACCAACATCCAAAAAAAACAGAGGCAACTTTAATTCCTATAGATATTGACAAAGAAAAGGCACTCGAATCAGGTGTTTATTTTTCTGACAATTACAAAGTGAGTGATAAATTGTTAATTGATTTAGGACTACGGTATTCTTTCTATGCAGCTTTAGGAGCCAGTGATGTAAATATTTACCAAAGTGAATTACCTCTTAATGAAGCTACTGTAATAAATACTCAACATTACAATAATAATGAAATTGAAAAAAAATATGGCGGATTTGAGCCACGTTTAGCTGCACGCTATTTTTTTACTGAAGATTTTTCAATCAAAGCTGGCTATGATTTCACAAGGCAGTATATTCATTTATTATCAAGTAACGTAACACAATCCCCCAATGACACTTGGAAACTATCTGATACTAATATAAAGCCTCAAAGCGGACAACAAATATCATTAGGCCTATTTAAAAACCTAAATGATGATGAATTTGAAATTAGCTTAGAAGGATATTACAAAAAATCAAATAATATTCTAGATTATAAAGTTGGAGCTCAATTATTGCTAAATAAAAATGTTGAAACTGAGCTTTTACAAGGTGAAGGCAAAGCTTACGGTATTGAATTTTTAATAAAGAAGCAAATCGGAAAACTAAACGGGTGGATCGGTTACACTTATTCAAGGTCTTTAGTCAAATTAGATGGACAATACAATGAAGAAAAAGTAAATAATGGAGAATACTTCGCTTCCAATTTTGATAAGCCTCACGATTTAAGTGCGGTTTTAAATTATAAATTTACAAAGCGATATAGTTTATCTACCAACTTTTTATATCAAACAGGGAGACCTATTACTTTTCCAATTGGGACATATCATTATGGAGATGCAGAATATACTCTTTATAGTGATAGAAATAAATACAGAATCCCAGATTACATACGTTTAGATATTGGAATTAATATAGAAGGAAATCATAAAATAAAAAAATTAGCACACAGTTTTTGGAACATATCAATTTATAATGTTTTAGGGCGAGATAACCCATATTCAATTTATTTTGTAACAAATCCTGCTGGAAAAATAAAAGCATACAAAACTTCAATTTTTTCTATTCCAGTGCCTAGTATTACTTATAATTTTAAATTTTAAATATCGAATTCCACATATTCTAAAAATCATGAAATCTATATATCTAATTAAAATAGTACCTTTTTTATTTTTATCATTAATTATTAGTAGTTGTAGCGAAAGTTACAACCTCCAAACAGACAACTATGAAGAAGCATTGGTTGTAGAAGCAACAATTACTAATGAACTTAAAAATCAAGAGATAAAACTTACGAAAACTTCAAAATTTGAAGAAGAAGAAATAAAAACTGTAGCTGGAGCTAATGTAAATATTCACGACAATAAAGGAAATATATTTTATTTTAAGGAATCGGCAGGAAAATATATATCTGAAACCAAATTTAGACCATCACCTAATACTGAATATACACTTGAAATCGCAACAACTGACGGAAAAAAGTATCAATCATCAAATGAAACACTAACGACAGAAACTGAAATAGAAAGTGTAACACCAGAAGTTATTACTGACATAAAAGAAGGAAGGGGAGTTCAAATTAACGTAAAAAGTTATGATCCTGTCAATACTTCAAAATATTACAGATATGAATACGAAGAAGCATACAAAATAATAACACCCAAATGGTATCCTATTAAATTAGTTGTTATTGGACCAAGAGAAGTAGAGGAAGTACTTAACGAGACCAATAAAAAAATTTGTTATACTGTCAAAAATTCAACAGACATATTACAATATACAACTACAAACTTACTGGAAGACAGAGTAGATTTTCCTATTAGATTTATTAGTGATCAAAATTATATTATCAGTCACAGATATAGCATTTTAGTTCGACAATATGTACAAAATATTGAATCATATACTTTTTATAAAACATTAAAAGAAATATCAAGCTCTGGTAGTGTTTTATCTCCGAAACAACCCGGATTTCTAAATGGAAATATTAAATGTATGAGTGATTCAAATTCCAAAGTCATTGGTTTTTTTGATGTATCAGCAGTTTCATCAAAAAGAGTTTTTTTTAATTATAAAGACCTATTTCCAGGCGAACCTTTACCGCCATATTACACGGATTGCAGTAATCAATTTTTTAATTACTGTTGGGGAGCAGGTGATCCCCCATGTGTCGGAGGAACATTGATTTACAATCTTACCATTAACAGTTTAACATTAATAAATATCGAACCGAAATACATTATGGTGAATGCTCCATGTGGAGACTGCACCGTTTTTTCATCAAACGTAGTTCCTCCGTTTTGGACAGATTAAGAAAATAAATTAATACCATAATAAAAAATAAAATCAATCCATTGCTTTTTTTGAATATAGCTATCAGCAATTGTTATTAACCATACCATTTGTAGAAAAATATTACCAAAGAAGCATAATTAGTAAAAGTAACTATAACCAATGAGCATGAATATCAAGAAATAAAGCTTATTAAAGACAATACTTCTTTTTCATCTAACATAATACCTTCATTTTGATAAGAATTAAACAAATCCTTTCATTGTTTGCTTTAATAAGTACACAATTAATCAGTGCACAAAAAACAGTTGTTGTAGATGAATCTATATACCTTCATGCGAATGCCTCAACATTTGTTTCGGGAGAAACTCTCCTTTATAAGGTTTATTGCTTAAAATCATCAGACAAAACTCCAAGTGTCTTGAGCAAAATAGCTTATGTTGAACTTGTTGACAGCAATAAAAAGCCAGTTTTAAAAACTAAAATTGTTCTAGAAAATTCATGCGGACAAGGCGAATATTTTATTCCAACAACACTAAAAACAGGAAAATACAAACTTATAGGATACACCAGTTGGATTCTTAACAAAGCTACGTCAGATCTTTTTCAGATGGACATCACTATCATAAATCCTTTTAAAGCAGATGAAAAAAATGCTTCGGATAACATTTTAAAAACAAATCAGGGAAATTCAAATTTAGCTGTCAGCACAAATGAAATCATTTCAAAAGACAACAACATAAGTAGTGAAAATCTAAAATTTAATCTTAATAAAAAGACATTTACAAACCGAGAATTGGTTGATCTAAAAATTGAATCTCTAAATCCTCTTTTTAAAGATGGAACATACTCTTTATCTGTAAGGAAAATAGACAGTCTACCATCAAAAAAAGCAGTCAATCCGATAGACTTTTTATTAACAAATCAAAAAACGATTATTGATTTAGAAAATCAAAAAAACAATATCGTTTTACCTGAACTTAGAGGTGAGAATATATCTGGAAAAATTATAGCAAAAGACCCTAATCGCAAAGTAGAAAATATAGCAATTGCATTTTCATTACCTGGAAAATCTTTTGCATTTAAGATTGTAATGACTGACCCAAATGGTGCTTTTAATTTCACAATAAACAAAGCAAATTACAACACTAATATCATAGTTCAGATAATAGATGACCATGCCGATTATTACACTCTTTCATTAGACAATCCACATCAAATAGATTATTCAAAACTAATTTTCCCTGCCAACGAAAATCTTTCATACTTTTATAAGGAAAGCTTGTTAAACCGATCAATTTCTACTCAAATTGAAAATGCTTATTTTTATAAAAAAACAGATAATTTAATTAATCCAGTTGACGTAGATCCGTTTTACAGTTCTTTCGAAAAAGAATATATTCTGGATGATTATACTAGATTTAAAACATTAAAGGAGACAATTACTGAAGTTGCAACCGAAATATATTTGAAACAGCTAAACAACAACTATTACTTACATGTCATGGATCCTAATGTTTTTCCTCAGTTACCGGAACCAGCATTGGTTTTAATTGATGGTTTGTTATTGCAAAATCAAAACGATTTAATCAATTACAATATGAAGAATATATTCAAAATTGATTTAATCGCTGGTAGATATTATGTAGGGGCTACATCATTTAATGGATTGATATGCCTTACCACTTTTAATAAAGATTTCAAAAGTAATCAAAGCGAATCTTCAATGATGAAAGCGGCTATTTTAAGACCACAACCTAAAAAAGTATATTACAAGATTGATTACTCGGATTTATCCAAAAACGAAAGAATTCCGGACTATCGCTATCAATTGCTATGGCTACCGCAACTCACCTTGGCTAGCAATGAAAATCCCATATCCTTTTACACCTCAGATCTAACAGGAACATTCGAAATTTCGCTAGAAGGTTTTACAGACCAAGGGATTCCAGTCTCTTTAAAAGACACTTTTGAAGTACAATAAATACCAGTAAAAACCCCAACTCATCCATTTGATTTGGGGTTTATCATTATTAGGACGTGACCTCGTTGAGTAAAGGGGCTTACTATAGTATCGCTTACAAAGCCCCTTTACTCAACAAGGTCGGGCTATCACGAGCGCTATGGCGCCTTGCTCTATCCCTCACGCAACCATAAAACGAGAACTCTACATCGAAAAACAGCATCCAAATCTCACTTCCTAATACAAAAAGCATAGCGCCCCTTGCGGTAAAACCCAACAAATCAACTATTAAAGAATCCTCGTTAATCAGTTTCTTCCGTCAAATCCGTGGCCAAAACAAAACTTTGCGTCCCTTACCTAAACCTTTGCTCACTTTGCGGTTAAACCAATCACAAAATACTATTTCACATAATTCAAAGTGAATAATTCAAAAAAAATAAAACCATTACATTTTATTCAAAGAAAAAAAATATCTTTAACGTGAAAATTAGTATCTATTAACCAATTAAAAAACTGACTATGTGCGATTCTACAAAAGAACTATCCTTTACCCCTTACCCGACCATCCAAACTACCAAGATTAATGCCGTTCCTTTTACTTTCCTAGAATCAGGTGAGGTGAATTACCCAGTAGCCCCATTAGTGTCTGCAAAATTCTACACCCCAAAAGGAGGCCCATTGACACTAAAAGTGAGAGCAACAGTATACATGAACTCTGAAATTCCTGATGCACCTGTTGTGGAACCACCAGTTGAAAAAGACGGCGTTTTGACCATCAATTACGATTATGATTTTTCCATGGAAACCCCAGAAACCTGCGATGTGTGGTACGTAGAACTGGATTACACCTCTCCTACTGTGGGTAATATAACTAAAATTGAATCTTTCATGGTTAACTTGGATCCTGAAACTTCTAGAGGTACTTCAACTCAAGTTCCTTAAAATGAATTTAAAGTTAAAATATTATTTTTTTTGTTTCTTCTTAATAGCTCCTTTTTTTCTTTTTTCACAATCTGAAAAGACTAATTTATTTGAAAAAAAAATACTTCAACAAAAATTAATCGAGTTTAAGGGAGAACTCAATTTTATAAAATCCCAATCTTATTATTTAAAAAAAGATTGGGATTCGACTTTGATTTATTCCATGAAACAGCTAAGTATAAGCAATAACAGAAAGCTAGCGGATTATTGTCATTACTTCAGAGGAGAAAGCTTTTTCAACAAGAAACTTTACAAAGAAGCAAAAAAGGAGTTTTTTTTAGTGTCCGATTCATTTGAGCTTTTACCATTTAAAAATTTCACTTTAGGAGCCTCTTTTCTTGAATTAAAAGAATTTGACAATGCTCTTTATTACTTTAAACTTGCAGAAAAACAATATGTTAAATCAAATAACACTGTTGGTCTGGCAAATGCTTATAATGGAATTGGGACGACTTATATTTTTCTAAAACAATTTGAAAAAGCAGAGAATTACCTACTTAAAACGTTGCGAATAAATCAAGAAACACAAAACAATGATAAAATTTGCATATCGTACATGAATTTAGCAAACTTATATTATGAGCAATATAAAGACAATCTAGCTATTTTTTATTTTAAAAAGTCCTATGAACTATCAAAAAAAGCAAATAATATAACTACAAAACAAACGGCCTCCAAAAACATGGCAGTTGTAGAAGAAAACAGGGGCAACTTCAAAGAAGCATTGACTTACAGAAAAGAATCAGAGCAATGGAAAGACTCTCTAAACAACCAAAACAAAATCTGGGCAGTTGCCGACTTTGAGAAAAAATATGCTGTAGCCCAAAAACAAAAACAGATCACTGTACTTAAAATCGAGAGCAAGCTAAAAGACACGCAACGTAATGGTTTATTTTATTCCGTATTAGCTTTGTTATTGCTTTTAATAGGAGGTGTTTATGTCTATGCCCAAAAAGTAAAAAGCAGTAAAATAATTCTTACCCAAAAAAATAAATTAGACGAACTTAACGCTACTAAAGATCAACTATTCTCCATCGTGAGTCACGATTTGCGTTCCTCCGTCAATGCCTTAAAAACCAGCAATGCAAAATTAACCACTTCGTTGGAAACCAAAAACTATAACGAACTCGACCAACTTCTTCATCAAAACAGCGCGATTGCAAACGGCGCATACAGTTTGCTCGACAACTTGCTCCATTGGGCGTTGTTGCAAACCAAACAATTGTATTTTCATAAAGATTCGGTGCATCTGTATTCCATCGTACAACAAATAGAATACAATTACAAGCCTCTACTTCTTGATAAAGGCATTACTTTTGAGAATGCTGTTTCCAAAAATAGTTTTATCTTCGTGGATCTCGATTCGTTAAAAATTGTATTGCGTAACTTGCTGGACAATGCCATTAAATTTTCTGATGAAAATGGAGAAATCAAGATCTATACGACAGAAACAAATACTAATTTTTGTCAACTTGTGATTCAGGACAACGGTTTAGGGATGAGCCAAGACACCATAAATGAATTGCTTGAAGACAATGAGTTATTGGCCAAGAAAAGTAATTCGGAAATTATAGGCACAGGGCTCGGTTTGCAATTGTGCAAACAAATGATCAAGAAAAACAGAGGAACGCTAGCCATAGAAAGCGAGCTCAATAAAGGAACCAAAATGATACTTTCGTTTCCAAAAACAGAACAAAATGGATAACATCAATGTACTTATTATAGAAGACACCCCAGAGCAAAGTGATGCACTGAGCAAAGTCTTACTGGCCAATAAATACAACATTGTGGGCGTAGCCAGAAATTATACTGATGCGCTGACTTTATTCTACCAAAACCCCGTAGACATCATCGTAATCGATGTCTTCCTCGACGGAAAACCAGATGGAATCACCTTTGCCGAGACCATTAATATTGTTCCAAATGCCTCCAAACCTTTCGTGTTTTTAACCAGTTCGCAAGACCGCCAGATATTTGAGAGAGCCAAACTCACCAAGCCTTTCAGCTTCCTGATGAAACCCTTCAACGAATTGGAAATTCTCTATGCGCTAGAAATGGCTGTCGAAAAATTCTACGAACAAACTAATGTTTTCCTGAGCGAAGACCAAGACACAGTAATCAGCAATGATTATATGTTCATCAAAAAGAAAAATGCACTCAAGAAAGTGTCACTTCAAGACATTCTATACATCGAAGTTGAAGACCGTTATTGCAACATCATAACCGAGAAAGAAAAATTTGTCATCTTGATTTCGCTGACCAAAATCAGCACCCTTCTCAATAAAGAAAAATTCATTCGGACCCACAGAAACTATATCGTAAACGCTGATAAAATAGAAGAAATTATCCTGGCCGATAATCTTATTATTCTGAAAGGAAATTACAAAATAAACCTAAGCGATTCCTATAAAGATTTCATCAAGAAAATGAATATTTTGTCTTAAGAGCACATACATACAAGAAATACTTACAGATACCCTGATAAATTAAGGGTATTTTTTTTATATATAAATGTATTTGCGAATGAAGCAATCTCACTTAAAATATCCCACTCTATAATCTGCTTGAGTTACCTACATTTAGTACCTAAACTTCGTCCTTCGTAATAAACAGTATAGCGCATTACAACTTTCTATACATCATTAAAACCAAATTATCAGAATTAGCAAAATCATCATTCACTATTAATTAAAGCCACCTCCTTTTTTTCTTATACATTTCGTAACAAAAAAAAGCGCTTTCATAACATTCATTGCATAAATTCTTAATTTACAATGTAATTTTATTCAATTAAAAATTCAAAACAAATACCATGAGCGTAGAACTTAACAATCAAATTAATATGCAATTCAGAACCCTTTTCAACAAAATCAATCCTTGGATTGGACTCATAGCTTCATTATGCCTAATCATTCCGAGTTTATATGACATTCTGGATGAACCTTTACTATTTACTAGTGATCACCTAATCCTTGCTGCTGGTGTATTTTTTATGATTTTATTTTTAAAACAAATATTTGATAGAATTATCAATCTCGAAGGAATGGATTAAATTCCCTTAATAAAAAATAGCCTAAGCCATTTAGCGCTATTTCTTGTACGAACTAATATTTAAATTAATCAATTAAATTAGTTAGAGATACCTGTTTCATTAATATGAGACAGGTATTTTTATTTTAATTAAAAAAAGAAGTCGCCTTTTGTAACTTTTTAAAAACTCCATACGTATAACCACTCGTACACTTAAAAAATTGAGGAGACAAAAACATGAGACAACTTAAAATCACCAAGCAGGTTACCAATCGTGAAACCGCTTCATTAGACAAATATTTACAAGAAATTGGAAAAGTTGACCTTATTACCGCTGACGAAGAAGTAGAATTAGCTCAAAAAATTAAAGCTGGGGATCAAAGAGCCTTAGAGAAATTAACAAAAGCCAATTTACGTTTCGTAGTTTCGGTAGCCAAACAATACCAAAATCAAGGTCTTACCCTTCCCGACTTAATCAATGAAGGAAATCTTGGATTGATAAAAGCAGCACAACGTTTTGACGAAACTCGTGGATTTAAATTCATCTCATACGCCGTATGGTGGATTCGCCAATCGATACTTCAAGCTTTAGCCGAACAATCGCGTATCGTTCGTTTGCCTTTAAACAAAATTGGTTCTATCAATAAAATCAACAAAATGTATGCCCTATTAGAGCAATCTAATGAGCGTCCTCCATCTGCTGAGGAAATTGCAAAAGAACTTGACATGACAGTAAATGATGTAAAAGAGTCTATGAAAAACTCTGGTCGTCACTTATCAATGGATGCCCCTCTAGTAGAAGGAGAAGACTCTAACCTTTACGACGTATTGCGTTCTGGTGAATCACCAAATCCAGACAGAGAGTTAATCCATGAATCATTGCGCACCGAAATTGAGCGTTCACTAGAAACATTGACTCCTAGAGAGGCTGATGTAGTGCGTTTGTACTTTGGTCTTGGTGACCAGCACCCAATGACATTAGAAGAAATAGGTGAAACTTTTGACCTGACTCGTGAACGTGTTCGACAAATCAAAGAAAAAGCGATCCGTAGATTGAAACACACTTCTAGAAGTAAAATATTGAAAACATATTTAGGTTAATTTAAAATATCCCAAATTAAAATTTTTAAATACTTTAATTTTTAAATCTTTTAATACAACGCGAACAACAGTCTGATTAACTGTTCGTTTTTTGATTGATGATTGAAACTCCGGCTGATTACCGGAGTTTTATTTTTTATAATTACCTTTGCAAAAAATAAACAACACAATGAAGAATACAATTATTGCCCCTTCAGTTCTAGCTGCCGATTTTGCTAATTTGCAACGTGATATCGAAATGATCAACAATAGTCAGGCCGACTGGTTTCACATTGACATCATGGATGGTGTTTTTGTTCCAAATATTTCTTTTGGAATGCCTGTTCTTGAAGCAATCACAAGACATACTAAAAAAACGGTTGACGTGCATTTAATGATTGTCAATCCTGACCAATATATCAAAACATTCAAAGATTTAGGCGCTGATATCTTAACTGTACATTACGAAGCTTGCACACACTTACATAGAACCCTTCAATCAATTAAAGCTCAAGGAATGAAAGCTGGAGTAGCATTAAATCCTCATACAAATGTCGATTTATTGGAAGATGTAATCAATGATATTGATATGGTTTGCATCATGAGTGTGAATCCCGGTTTTGGCGGGCAGTCGTTTATAGAAAATACTTATGTTAAAGTAAAAAAACTAAAAGATTTGATTACTAGAAAAGGAGCATCAACGCTTATCGAAATTGACGGAGGTGTAACCAATAAAAATGCATTACAGTTAGTTGGAGCTGGTGCTGATGTACTAGTTGCTGGAAGCTTCGTTTTTAAAGCCGAAAATCCTATTCAAACAGTAGCCGATTTAAAACAATTGACCACGATATAAAAATACAAAAGTCCCAATACGCATAAAGCGTCCTTGGGACTTTCTTCTTTTTTAGTAAACACTTATTTATTTGTACTGATCAATTAAATACTTTATCAAATCGGTGGTGGTTACTATTCCAACCAACAAATGATCTTCACAAACTGGCAAAGCATGGAACTCTTTGCTCGCCAATATTTCGGCAGCTTCTTTAATGGTCGTATCTGGCGAAATGGTAATTAATTTTTTGGCCATAACCTGCTCTACGGTAAACATATTATAAACGGTAGTATCAACAACCTCTTCATCATCATCAATAGCGTCGGCAAAAGAAATACGCAACAAATCGGTGTAACTTAGCATACCAATTATAGTTGCGCCATTCACCACTGGAATATGTCTGATTTTATAATGCTTAAAAAGAGATTCTGCTTTGGTCAAATCATCTGAAATAGTCAGTTTAATTATGTTTTTAGTCATAATAGTTGACACGGGAACATGCTGTCTCATAACGCCTCATTTTTAATTATATGTAAAATTAAGAAAGAAAATTGACTCAAAATATGATGTTTATCAGTTGTCAATTAAAACTATTTTCGGAAATTATTGTTTTATATTCAACATCAAACTGACTTTTTTATACAAATTTGGAAACCGTGTTTCAAACTCTAAAGGTGTTTCAAAATAATGCTCTAAAATCACAGCAAGAAATTCAAATTGATTGGTAAAACCATAAATCCTAAAATAATTGGATTGTATTAATTGTTCTCTTACTGAGGGAACACTTACTTCTTCATTAATCTCATTATACATTCTTGAAAAAAGTACTGCACTGCTGTCATTGCGTTGCAACCCTTGATAATGCAAAACATGAGCAAATTCATGGATACCCAAATTCAAATTATCGGTAGACACGTCAAATCCTTTTTGGAAATCTTCCCAAGAGAATACTACTGCTCTTGTATTGGGATTAAATTCTCCCTTATGGTATCGCATGGTAATTCTAGAAAAATATACAGATGGATAAATTATTATTTTATCAAAAACGTCACAAAGATATTCTCGCATTCCAAAAGACAACATCGTTAAAGTTGCAGCTACCTGCACCTTTATTTCTTCGGTGATTACAAAACCCTCACGACTAACGAATTCATACTCATCAAGAACACTGGCAATTCTATGCTCAAAATATATTTTCTTTTTATCCGATAAACGAGTGTAAAACGGAAAACTAGAATTTAAAAAGAGAAGTGCTTCATGGCTAATTTTCTTCGGGAAAAGACAAAAATGGACAAAGAAAGGTTTATCAAACACCAAACCAAAACAATATTCCAGAAGTCTAAAAAGAGCACCAAAAAGCAAAATCACAACAGAAAAAGTAAGACCAAAAGTAAAAACCACTAAAATAATGTTATCCATGAAAACTGATTCTTGTTTTACTTTGCTCCCTATAAAATAAAAAGCAAAATCATAAAATTTATTTACAATTTTGCTTTACTATGTGACCACGGCAGGGTTCGAACCTGCAACCCGAGACACTCAATTTGGCATTTTTAAACACCTCCCGAAAGCACTATAAAAACAAACCTCAACCCCTATAAATTCAACAAAACTTAACATTTTCAATACCTTACAACCTATAGAATGACATTGAATGAAATTTAAAGAGATTGGACAAATGTCGGGCAAATGTCGGGCAACTTTTTGAAACTTGCCCGACATTAATTATATTTGTGTTGTTCAACCGTTCAATATTACAATATGGCATCAATTAAATTCCGTTTGCGAAGTGAAGCAAACAAAAACGTAGCGATAAAAGTACGTATTATATTAGGTCGTGGCAAACAAGACTTAGAACTAAATACGGGGTTCACAATCAACCCAAAAGATTGGAACACGCCCGATAAAGAAAATCCAAAAAAAGGCGACAACTTCCCAAAACAAAACAATCCCGAAAACAAAGTACTTTTTAACAACCTCAAAAAATTAGAATCTTTTCTTTTTAAGAGTGTTAATACTGATTTAGGTGAGAGTGTTGTTATAGATACTTTTTGGCTCGAGGCAAAAATTAATGACTGTTTTAAACGTGTTGTAAAAAACGACAAAGGTTTATTAATAAATCACACTCAATACATAATCGATAATGCAAGTACCCGAACTATTGGAAACAATACAGGGCTAAGTAAAGAAACAATTAAAAGTTATGTTTCATTTAAAAAAGTTATCTTAGAATATCAACTTACAATAAAAAAGCAAATTCAATTTATTGATTTAACTGCACCTTTTATCGAAAAATTTAAAATTTGGATGCTTACCAAAAAGAAGTACGCCAAAAATACAGCGGGGCGAAAACTTCAAATGTTAAAAACAATTTGTATCGATGCAGAAAAACACGAAATACCCGTAACGCCCTATTCAAAAATAATCCAACATTTTGGAGAGAGCAACAAAGACCGATACATTCAAACTTTATCGTTTACCGAACTGGAACAAATTAAAAATGTGGATTTGTCCAATGCGGAACAACTCAAAGAATTTAAAGCCTCAAACCCCGAACTTACAAAAGGCATTTCAATAACGCCCGAAGCACTAGACAACGCCCGAAAATGGATTTTATTAGGTTGTGAAATTGGACAGCGTGGCGGGGATTTATTAAAAATCACAAACGAGAATATTCGATATAAAGGCACAAATATTTACATTGACATAATCCAACAGAAAACAAATAAAAGTGTAACAATCGGGATTATTGCGCCCCACGTTATCGACATAATCGAAAATCATTTACCAAAAGAAGTGCCACACCAAAAACTTAACGATTATGTAAAAGTGGTTTGCAAACTGGCGGGGATTAATGAAACGGTAAAAGGTTCAAAACTAAACACCGCAACCAACCGCAAAGAATTAGGAACGTACCCAAAGCACGAATTAATAACTACACATTGTTTTAGGCGTTCGTTTGCTACTAATTATTATAAAAAGATACCCACCGCCGTATTAATTGGAATAACTGGACACTCAAAAGAAAGTTTATTCCTTACCTACATAAACCAACGAGAGGACAAAGACAGTAACGCCGATTTGTTTATGAAGTTTTACAGCGACCTACACAAAGACAAAACACCCGAAATGAAAGTAATACTTAATACTGGTACGGTATAAAAGTTTTTAACAGTTGTTTACTTATTTACAACCGCATTATGTTGTTTTTATACAATGTTTTGTAATTATATTGTATTTATTTCTAGTTGAAGCCAAAGTTGTTAACAATAAAGGTTTCGAGCAAAAAGCAAAGATACAATATGACTTGCTTTACGATTGTATAACACTTACATTTGTAAAAGATAAGTGCAAAGCGCACCAACATAAAAACCCGCCTTTATAAAAGCAGGTTTGAATTTTTAATGTGATTTAAGATTGATTGCACTCTTTCTTAAATCGAAAGTTTTTTCTCTGACCGAGTAAATAACTTTACAAATGTAATATTTAATTTTAAATATTAAATTAATAAATGACATTTAAATAGATTTTAAATAGATTTTTACTTTTGTTAAATTCAAGCTAAACTTTTTAAAGGCATAATATTTCAATGTTATGTTTTTAAAAACCAAAGAAGTAGCCGAAAAACTATCGGTTACAAAAATGACTATTTCCACAATGGTCAAAAAGGGAAAACTAAACCCTGTCAATTCAGATAAGAGATACTTTTTATTTGAGGCAAAAGAGATTGATTGTTTAATTCTTAAACGTCAATCAAATGAATAATCAAATTCAATTTATCTCAGTAACACCCGAACAATTACAAAAGGAAATTTCAAACGGGGTAAAAATCCAATTACAGGAATTTTTAAAACATTTCAAACCAGTACAACCCGCCGAATATTTGACCCGTCAACAAGTGGCGCAAATGTTTGATGTGGATATTTCAACGGTACACAATTGGTGCAAAAGCGGAAAGCTTAAACCGTTGGGAATTGGCTCGAGAGTCTATTTTTTAAGAACAGACATAGAGGCGTGTTTAATCCCTTTAAATCAGTAAAGCGATGGAAAGTATTAATACTAACCACCGCCCTGATAATGATATTTCAAATAAGCAAAGCAAATATACATTACCAACTACACAGTTAAAAACCATATTTCAATACTTACAAAACCACATTGCAACCGCTTCAATGACAGCCGAAGCGACGGGAATACCTCAAAAATCGATTTGCCGTTATAAAAGGGATTTAGAAAAACGTGGTTTGCTTTGCGAAGTACGAAAAGGATTTTGTGAACTAACAAAATTTAGAGCGTGGTATTTAACTACAAACCCCGATTTATTTCCAAAGTCTAACCAATTAAAAATGTTTTAGGCAATGGAAAATAGAAACAAGACCGATGTAATGACCGAATGGAAAACGGAGTTTACAAAGCGAATGCAAACCGAAAGCAAAAGCCGTAAAGAAACATTTACTTTTTATGATGCGTGGCAAAAAGAAAAATATTACACCAAACGGGATAAAGTATTTTTGTCGGTTGTTACTTTTTTAAGAAGTGAACCGTTAAGGGACAACGATTATGTAAAGTATGTTTCCTGTTACATTAAAAAGGGAACAAAACTAAATGCAAAATACTTTAGAAACAATCTCAACAAATTAGAAAGCTATTATAAAAAAGTAGATGAGGCAAAGGCAAAAGGCGAAAGATTAAACCCCTTTAGTATGGAAGCATACAAAAGGTATGTTTTGTTTATGGTTTTAAAGTTTAGCGGTGAATATACAAGCGATTTAGACGATGCGTTTGGAGTGCAAACCGTTGGACACAGGGAATACAACCCCTTAACAAATATACCGTCTGTATTGCGTGGGGAATTGCCTTTTGAGGTAAAGGAATATGATATAAAAAGAGCGTTCCCGACTTTTATAGATATTGAACTATTAACAAACCATAGAGCCACTATTTACGAAACACTAAATAAAAAAACTTTTGCCTGTTTACTTAATTCAAACGCAACTAACAAAGGAGCAGACCGAAACGCAATCATAAAAGAACTTTCAAAGGTTTACGGTAACTATGCGGACAAAGTTTGTACCCTCGATAGGTTCAACACCAAAGGAGGTGCGTTTATGGACTTTTCTAAGTACGAAAAGGAATATATCGAAAGATTTGTAACCGAAAATAATTTAGTTCATTACGTGCGATTACACGACGGCGTTTTTGTACTTGCCGAAACCGATTGTAATTTTTTTGTTTTTGATTGGGTTGAATTTTCGATTAAGGAATGTATAAAGCCAACGATTGAAAATGAAATTATAAACTTTTACACCATTGACCAAAGCGACAAAGTTTATACTTCGCCAACGATGTACGCCGAGTTTTTTATTCAAGAAAAATTTTTGAGAATTTCGACACCAGACGACAAAATATTTTTATTGCGTGATACAAATAATGTTGTTACTTATTTCAACCACAACACCGATATAGTTTCGTTTTTGAAAGACAATATAAACGAGTTTGGTAATTCATTTGATGCAGTAGCGGACACCATAGCACGGGAAAATTTTAGCGTTATTAAACAGGGGTTTTTATTAATTCCCTCGATTGAATTAAAATACTATACTGATACAAAAAACACTTTTGGACTGCCTTTTAAAAATGGTTTCTATTGTTTCGATTTGAATGACAAAGGAGTATTAAAACGAAAAGAGTACACCGATGTAAAAGGCTTTTTTGCACCTCATGAGATACAAAGCCGAGAGTTTAAATATACCGATGAGGTTGGAATGTTTGAAAAGTTTTTAATTAGGGTATCAATAGGGTTAAAAGAAGCCAAAACACAGGACACTAAAAACATTGTAGAGAGTTTTAAGACTATGTTTGGTTATTTGTGCCACAACTATAAAGACATGACAAAAAACCCATGTATCGTTCTTACCGATATGGATGCAGACGACGAAACCCGAAACGGACGGCGGGGCAAAACTTTAATTTCAAAAGCAGTACAGGAAATACAGGAATCAATTATTAAGGGAGGCAAAGAATTTGACAGCGGTTATACTCACGTATTTGCAGACCTCGAAAAAAAGCATAATGTTTACATTATTGATGATGTACCCGCAGGGTTTAAATATGATGATTTGTACACTAATATTTTGGGTGACATTTCGTGCCAAAGAAAAGGACTAAAAGCCGAAGCGATTAAATTTAAAGATACGCCAAAGTTTGCGATTACTTCAAATTGGGTAGTTCCGTATGATGAGAAAAACGCTTCGACAAACGGGCGATTTATTGAATACAAATTCACTAATTATTACAACACAAAACACAGCCCAAAAGATGAATTTAAGTGCGCCTTTTTTCAAGACTGGAACGCCGACGAATGGAATCGATTTTATTCTTTTGTTTTTCGATGCGTGAAACTGTTTTTGCAAAAGGGAATCATAAAGACCGAATACAATAAGACAGGCGATAATTACAAGGCGTATTTTAATAACGATGCAGTTTACAGCGAATTTCACAGATGTATTGACAATTTCGTCATTGATAATACTTGCTTAGAATTTTCAGTTACAGACTTTTTAAGAAAATATAACGACATCGAAAACCCTTTGCGATTTGAAAAAATGTTTACTGCCAAAAACACCAAAAAATTTATTGATGCGTGGGTTGGTAAATTTAATATTGATAAAAACGGTTTTGGCTTGGAATATACCAGCAGGCGCAAATGGATTAAAAAATATTAAATATCTGTGTTTAACACAGATGTAACACAGTTAAAAACACGGTTGCACTTCCCGTAAACACTACAATACACAGATAACACACTTAAAACTAAAGTACGCAGGTTAATAAAAAAATGAGTTCTAAAAATAGTGTTCATTTTCTTGTATAGTTTCATTTACTTTTAATCTGTGCTATCTGTGTATGTATTGAAAATCAATAAATTAACTGTGTTTTTACCTGTGCCATATCTGTGTAGTAACACACATAAAAAAATATAAAAATTAAAAATAATATAAACGTTTCCTAATAATTTAGGCTATAAATCAAAGCAAAATGAGTATAGAAAGTTGTAAAACAGTAAGCATAACCAAACGCGCGCGTAATGTAAAGATTTTGTATAATTCATTGGTATCTGTTCGCGTGTATAAAGTTCTTTTATATCGTTCAGTTCGTTCAATTAGTTTGAAAAACTTTGATTAATCAATGCTAATTTCAAGTTTGTAAAGCATTTATTACACGTTGTTAATTTTCCGCTATCTGTTACGCGTACAGGTCAAATTATTATCAAAAGTAAAACAATACGCGCGCGCGTAATGGTAAGAAAATAAAAGCTTTGCACCTATCTGTTCGCGTGCGTAATGTTTTGATTAATCAAACTTTTTTAAAGTTTAAAACTCTTTCAATCCTTAGTATTGTAGCCCTAAAATATTAACACATAAAAAAACGGGAGTTGTTCAAGCTCCCGTTTTACGTTGTTAAACGTTGGTTTATAATTGGCATCGTAAACCATTACAAATGTAATTTTTTTTTACTGTTTTAAAAAATGTCGGGCAATGGTCGGGCAGGTTTAAAAAACGAAAAACGCAAATCACTAAATTACAGCAATTTACGTTTTTAAAAGTGACCACGGCAGGGTTCGAACCTGCAACCCTCAGAGTCGAAATCTGATATTCTATCCAGTTGAACTACGCAGTCGGTATAAACTTTAGATTTCTGATTTTAGACCCGAGCCTAAAAGACTAACTGACAAAGCAATTTAAAATCAGAAATCTGTTTAATTTTAAGTCAATAATTTCTTAACGATGGTAGAAATAGTTTTTCCTTCGGCCGTTCCACCTAATTGAGCAGCCGCCAATCCCATTACTTTACCCATTGATGCGATTCCAGATGCTCCAGTTTCGGCAATAATTTTTGCAATCACAGCTTCAACTTCAGCTTCGCTTAATTGAGCTGGCAAGAATTTTTCAATTACTACAATCTGTGCCAATTCCGGTTCAGCTAAATCCATACGGTTTTGTTCCGTAAATATTCTAGCACTTTCCTTACGGGTTTTAACTAATCTTTGAAGCAATTTAATCTCATCATCAGCCGATATTTCTTCTTTTGAACCTGACGCAGTTTGCGCTAATAAAAGTTCCGATTTTATAGCTCTTAAAGCTTCTAATGCTACTGTATCTTTGGCTCTCATGGCGGTTTTGATTTCGTCCATGATTTGTATTGATAAACTCATATTCTGTATTTTAGATTTTAGATTCTTAATTTTTAATTAGGATTCAAAATGCAAACTCAATACTGCAAACTGAATACTTTGAAAACTGCCCCAGATGCAAATGAAAAGCCTTTTTGGGAGAAACTATATTTTTTCTCGAACCAGAAAAGCGACTAAAAGGAGCTCTTTCTTGTTCTTAGAAAAAAATAGTTACGACAAAAAGCTTGCAATGCACAGCTGGATAAGGCTCGACAAATTTAGAAAAATTTACTCGCATTAACAACAACTTGTTCGATGCTTTGAACTCAAAAAATAGCCCGAAAATTCAACAAAATTTTCGGGCTATCTCAAAATGGCATGAGTTAGTTAATCCACATTGTCATGTAAATAGGAATTGTTAGAACGCAACTGTAAATCATTGTTACTATCTGTTCCAACAGATATTCTTGAATTGGAATTATTAGTTTGTGAACTACTTAAATCGATACCAAATCTTTTGTAGGCCGGTTCTCTTTCTAATTCATCCACTCTTGATACATTATCATGAAACTTATAATTAAAATCTTTAAGTTTTCTTCTTCTTTCTTCAGCTCTGAATCGCAAAGTTTCTTCGATTGTCATGTCTACAGGCGAATTGTTTGCAAGGATAGGTTCTTGAGATAATGGCTCAATCACCTGTTTCATCGTAATATTCAACTCAGGCTGGATTACTTCCTCAACAACTTTAGCTACTGGTTTGCTTTCCAGCATGTCGTTCTCAACTTCCATGTATTCTTCAAGAGAGTATTTTATAATACCATTATCCGACAATTCGGTCACTGGGACAAACTGAACAGGCTGTACCACTTTGATATCACGAGTTTCATTAGTCAATTCAAACAAGAAGTTATTTGTTTCCTCTTTGGCTTGAATAGCTTCTGCTTTTTGTAATGGCAAATCAAAAGAAAATGCTGTTTGTTCTTGATTCTCTTCAAAACGAATTGGCTCTGGCTGTACTACTCTAACTTGCTCAACAACTGGATTTGTAACAAAAAAATCAGTCTCTTTCATAGGAGAAACAATTTCGAATGTCACATCTAAATTCTTTATAAATTCAGACATCCCAATTAATTCATCTTCATTGATAGGAGCTACTACAGAAGATTGAATTACAGCTTCTGGAAAAACAACATCTTCGATTAAATCAAAAACGATTCTTTTTTCTGTATTTGAAACTGGTAGTTCACTATTCAAATTAAAACCTGCAACAGTATTTTTAGACAAATCAAACACTCCCTTTTGATCCTCTCCTAGTGTATGGATGATTTTCTTAGGCTCAACATTTACAATCTCATTCTGTTGTTCTACATCAAAACCTGTAGCAATAATAGTCACTGCAATGGCATCACCAAGAGTTTCGTCTTCACCAACCCCCATGATTATATTGGCATTCGATCCTGCTTCGTATTGAATATGCTCATTAATTTCGGCAATTTCATCGATAGTAATCTCATTAGTACCAGAAACGATAAGCAACAATACATTTTTGGCACCCGTAATTTTATTATCATTTAAAAGTGGAGAATCTAAAGCCGCAATAATTCCTTCCTTGGCTCTATTATCACCTGATGAAACAGAAGATCCCATAATAGCAGTTCCGCTATTATACAATACTGTTTTAGCATCACGTAAATCGATATTTTGAGTATAGTGATGCGTTATTACTTCGGCAATTCCTCTAGAGGCAGTTGCCAAAACTTCATCCGCTTTTGAAAATCCGGCTTTGAATCCTAGATTTCCATATACTTCTCTTAATTTATTATTATTGATAACGATTAAAGAATCGACCTGCTTGCGCAATTTTTCGATACCAATAAGCGCTTGCTCCTGACGTACTTTTCCTTCGAACAAAAATGGCAAAGTAACGATCCCTACTGTAAGTATGTCTCTTTCTTTGGCTAGCTGAGCGATTACCGGCGCAGCTCCTGTTCCAGTTCCACCACCCATTCCGGCTGTAATGAATACCATTTTAGTATTTACATCCAACATTTTCTCGATGTCAGAGATGCTTTCTATAGCAGATTGGTGTCCAATATCTGGGTTTGCTCCAGCACCTAGCCCTTCAGTTAAATTCATTCCTAACTGAATTTTGTTCGGTACGGCACTATTGTCCAATGCTTGAGAATCGGTATTGCAGACGATGAAATCAACGCCTTTAATTCCTTGTTTAAACATATGGTTTATGGCGTTACTACCGCCACCACCTACTCCAATTACTTTGATTACATTTGATTGATTTTTTGGTAAATCAAATGAAATACTTCCAAATTCTGTGTTGCTTGGCATCATATGGGGTTTTAATTTTTTATTAACTTTATCTTTCACTACTCTAGGCTTGGGGCAAAAAGGAGGTTTGATAACTTTTTTATTCTTTATTTATTATTCTGCGTTGTCCAAAAAATCTTTAATCTTGTCCACATATTTATCAAAAAACGATCTTCTTATTTTATTTTCAGTTGATTCTTCCTTGAGAGAATCTACTTGAAGCACTCTTTCAGGTTGTACATAAACCTCTTCTTTAATTTCTACTTTTTCTTCAATAATAGCCTCTCTATAATAAGTTACTTTTTCAGGAGTTACAGTCGCTTGCATTTTCACAGCACTCTGTGTTTTATTTTCGATACTATTCATGACCAATCCAACCGCTGTTGCATATAATGGGCTTGAAATCTCTTCGTCAGAATTACCTGCTAAATGCTCATTTGGATAACCAATTCTGGTATCCATCCCAGTGATGTATTCTACCAATTGCTTAATATGCTTTAATTGTGCACCACCACCTGTTAGAACAATACCTGCGATTAATTTTTTACGAGGATCCTCATGTCCATAAGCTCTTACTTCTGTAAAAACTTGTTCAATAATTTCAACAACTCTTGCATTAATTATTTTCGAAAGATTCTTTAACGAAATCTCTTTTGGCTCTCTTCCTCTTAGACCTGGAATAGAAACAATCTCATTATCTTTATTTTCACCTGGCCATGCAGAACCAAATTTCACTTTCAATAATTCGGCTTGTTTTTCTATAATAGAACAACCCTCCTTAATATCATCTGTAATCACATTTCCTCCAAAAGGAATTACTGCAGTATGACGAATGATACCATCTTTAAAAATGGCTAAATCCGTTGTTCCTCCTCCAATATCAATAAGAGCTACTCCTGCTTCTTTTTCCTCTTGACTCAAAACTGCATCCGAAGAAGCCAATGGTTCTAATGTCAATCCTGACAATTCGATACCGGAACTTTGAATACATCTGCCTACGTTTCTAATAGAAGATGCTTGTCCAACCACCACATGAAAGCTGCTTTCCAGTCTTCCACCGTACATTCCAATTGGTTCTTTAATGTCCGATTGACCATCAATTTTAAATTCTTGTGGTAATACATGAATAATCTCTTCACCTGGTAACATGGCCAATTTATGAACTTGATTGATTAACAAATCAATATCATTTCCGCCTATTACTTCTTCCGGATTACTTCTACTGATGTAATCACTATGTTGAATGCTTCGGATATGCTGCCCGGCAATACCAACAACAACATCTTTAATTTTATAACCGGAATTATTTTCCGCTTCAAGGATTGCTTGTTGAATAGATTGAATAGTTTGCGTAATATTATTAACTACACCTCTTGCCACACCTAAACTTTTAGATTTACCAACACCCAAAATTTCAAGTTTTCCATACTCATTCTTTTTGCCTATCATGGCAACAATTTTCGTCGTCCCAATATCTAGACCTACTGCAATATTCTCTTTTTCCATTTTCTATTATTTTGTGCAAACTACTTGTTCCGTAAATCTCAGATCTATTTTTTTATATTTATTCAAAGAACTATCCAAACTTACTTTTTGAAAAAAAGCTTTATAGTTTTGGAATTTTCGTTCAACATTTATCAAACTTCCAAAATCAATTTGATAATTATAATTTCTATTGAGCATTAATAAGCTACCATTAGGCATAATTTGTATGCCAATGATGTTTTTTCGCAAAAACGCATCATCATAAATTATCTTAAATAATTTAAATAAATCTTTGTTGTTTTTCTTGTTAATCTCCCCAGAAACAAGTGGAACACGAGCTGTAAAATTAGCCGACAAAGGCATGGTATTTCCCTCACTGTCAATATAAAAGGAACCCTCGTCATTAAAGACCCTAGCTATAGGTGTCTTTTGTTTTACAACTGCCTTTAGAACACCATCGATACTCACATACACATCTGCCTTATCGATCATTTCTTGAGCATTTAATACTTGCTCCAATTTATTCAAATCTAGCCTATCTTTTCTTATGGTTGAAGCGTTCCCATTATTTTCTATCAACAATTTATTAACCGTTTCACCTTTTAGAAAAAGAGCGTTTTCACCCACAAAAATAACCTCTGATTTGATTAATTTTCTTTTAGAATTTCGTTTGGATGTAAACGAAAAAAGAAAAATCACCAAAACAAACATTAATAATAATCTTATATTATTCAAATTAAAGACTTTCATATAATGCTTTTTTAATTAAAGGAACCATTTCACCCAGATCACCTGCACCAATCGTTACAATTACACGAGCGTCATTAGCTAAAATTTCCGTAATTAAATCCTCTTTACTAACTATTTTTTTATGTTCATTTGTCATTTTATTCATAAGCCATTGAGACGTAACACCTTCCATTGGCAATTCACGAGCTGGATAAATTTCCATCAAAAACACTTCATCAAAAGCCGATAAACTTTTTGCAAAATTATCCGCAAAATCTCTCGTCCTGCTAAATAAATGTGGTTGAAAAATGGCTAATACTTTTTGATCAGGATACAATTCACGAACGGCTTGATGCACTGCGTTTATTTCGGTAGGATGGTGCGCATAATCATCTATATATACTAAATTTTCTTCCTTTATCTGGTATGAAAACCGTCTTCTAATTCCTTTGAAAGAAGCCAAAGCGTTGGCAATAACATCGGTTGGGGTGCCGTATGTTACTGCCATTGCTAATGCCATTAAAGCATTCATCAAATTATGTTTTCCTGGCAATCCAAAACGCAAATCTTTCAACATTCCGCTTGGGGCTTTAACATCAAAAACATAACTACTGTTTTCTATTCTTACGTTGAAGGCTTCAAAAACTGCTTCTTCATTAACCGCACAAATAACACCTTCAATAGGTAATTCATTGGTTATAAAAAGCTTGCATTTATCTTCAACTTTATTCGCAAATTCTACAAATGAAGCTTCAATTGCGGCGCTTGTTCCATAAATATCCAAATGATCGGCATCCATAGATGTAATACAAGCAATATTAGGATGCAAATGCAAAAAAGAACGATCAAACTCATCGGCCTCAACAACCGTAACTGTTTTTCCGTTTCCAATTAAATTAGAATCATAATTCTCCACAATTCCACCAATAAAAGCAGTAACATCGGCACCACTTTCATACAAAATATGACCTAAAATACTCGAAGTTGTTGTTTTTCCGTGTGTTCCAGCTACAGCAAAACAAAAGGTATCTTGGGTAATGATTCCTAAAACTTCGGCTCTCTTTTTTACTTCATAATCACGTTCCAAAAAATAATTCCACTCAGAATGATTAACTGGCACTGCTGGGGTAATTATTATCAAAGTATTTTCAACATAAAACTCATTTGGAATTAGCCCAATATTATCTTCAAAATGAATATCAATTCCGCTTTCGATCAATTCACTAGTAAGAATTGATGGTGTTTTATCATAGCCTGAAACCTGTTTTCCAATAGCCTTGAAATAACGAGCCAAAGCACTCATTCCGATGCCTCCAATCCCAATGAAATAGACGTTTTTTATTTGATTTAAATTCATTTTGCTTTGTTTAATATTCTTCAGGTCTACTCTCTATTTTTTTCATCGATCAACTTTACAATTGCATCAACAATTTGTTCTGTTGCTTTTGGCTTAGCCAATAATTTAATATTTTCACTTAATTGATCTTGCTTTCCTTGGTCTTTGATTAACGATTCGAATACCAAAATAAAGTCCTCATCTAGCTGTGATTCTTTTAGTAAAATTGCTCCTTTCTTATTCACAATTGCCTGAGCATTTTTAGTTTGATGATCCTCTGCTACATTAGGAGAAGGAATAAAAATTACCGGTTTCCCAACGATACACAACTCCGAAACCGAAGAAGCACCCGCACGTGAAATCACTACATCTGCAGCCGCATAAACCAAATCCATTCTCTCAATAAAAGCAACTACTTGTACATTATGCTTATTATATCTTTTATAATCTTCTAAATAAAACTTTCCGCATTGCCAGATTACTTGCACATTCAAAGACAGTAATTTATCTAACTCTTTTTCGATTAGCTGGTTGATTCTTCTCGCCCCTAGACTCCCTCCCAGAACTAATAGTGTTTTTTTGCTTTTATCTAATTGGAAATATTGAACTGCTTCTTCTCTTTTACTTTGAATCTCCACCAAATCCTGACGGACTGGATTCCCCGTTAAAATCATTTTTTCTTTTGGAAAAAATCGTTCCAAATGATCATATGCCACACAAATGACATTTGCTTTCTTACTCAAAAGTTTATTAGTAATTCCTGGATACGAGTTTTGTTCTTGAATTACCGTCGGGACATTCATACTATTTGCCATTTTTAACAATGGACCACTAGCAAAACCTCCTGTTCCAATCACAACATCCGGTTTAAATTTTTTAATGATTTTTCTGGATTCCCACAAACTATTCAGTAATTTAAATGGGAACATTGCATTTTGAATTGTTAGTTTTCTTTGTAAACCAGCAATCCAAAGGCCTTTTATTTTGTAACCTGCCTGAGGCACTTTTTGCATTTCCATTTTGTCTTTGGCACCAACAAACAAAATTTCAGCATCAGGAAAACGCAACTGCAATTCATTCGCAATAGCAATTGCAGGATATATATGCCCTCCTGTACCTCCCCCACTCAAGATAAATCTATGCTTTGCCATTTTGAAAAGTTTCTAAGTTGCTTCTTTTAGTACTAAATTGTAACGAACTGTATTATTATATTAAAATCTATCAAACCCAATTATTTCAGCACCGCTTTCATTGGGTTAGTAGAATTATCCGTAATGGAATAATCACTAGTATCAAAATTGTCATTTACATTTTTAAAATCTGCTTCCTCAAGATCTGCTTCCATTTCTCTATCAATAAGCTTTTGAAGTATTTCTTCTCTTTTTTCTTTATCTAATTTTTCCTGTGCTATTTCATCTTCTTTTTTGGTTACGCTCAAAATAATTCCAAGCCCAAAGCAAGTCATCCAAATCGAACTACCACCACTACTTATCAATGGTAGTGTTTGTCCTGTAACAGGCAATAATTCAACGGCAACCGCCATATTAATCATGGCTTGAAAAATCATTGGAAAACCTAAGCCTATTACGACCAATTTCCCAAAGAGCGTATTCGCTTTATGAGAGGCAACAACAAATCGGAATAGTAATAGAAGATATAATACAAGAACACCAAATCCGCCTACAAGACCATATTCTTCAACAATAATGGCATAAATAAAATCGGACGAAGACTGTGGTAAGAAATTTTTCTGAACACTTTTACCTGGACCTAAACCATAGATTTGCCCCGAAGCAATAGCTATTTTAGCTTTTTCTATTTGATAATCATCCTCATCCGCTTTATTACTTGTAAAATTTTCAATTCGGCTTCCCCAAGTTCCTACTCGACTAAAAAATCTGGAATCCGGAAATGCTTTTGCTATTAATATAAAAAACGTCAGAAACAAAATACCAGAACCTATGATAAAAAAGATGTATTTCAAAGGATATCTGCCAATGAAAACAAGCATGATTACCATTGCAAAAATCAAAGCTGTTGTAGAGAAATTGGCCGGTAAAATAAACATCAATGTCATAAAAACCGGCAACCAAAGCTCCCACAAAGAAGACTTAAAAGTAATAGGCATCTCCCTGGTTTTTGACAAATAACGAGCCACGAATATGAATAAAATAATCGCAGCCAACGTCGATGTTTGAAACGATAATCCTATAAAAGGAATCTGAATCCATCTACTGGCATTCGCACCGGCAATCACAGTTCCTTTAATCAAAGTATAAGCTAATAAAAGCCAAACTATAGGCAATCCCGCTTTTGAAATCGCTCTAAAATAATGATACGGTATTTTGTGCACCCAATAAATAATTAAAAACCCGATACAGATATGAGCAAAGTGTTTGACCAAATACCCTAAAGTATTCCCTGTACCATGACCTAAATAAGCCAAATTACTACTAGCACTAAAAACGGGCATAAAGGAAAATAGACCCAATAAGGCCACGAATGACCAAATGCCTTTATCTCCTTTTAGCTTGTTAATTAGTTCTTTCATTTTAATTTTAGAGTTTAGAATACTGAGTTTAGATTTTTACAGAATCTATAATTATAAATTTTTTACCGCTTGTTTGAATTGTCTACCTCTATCCTCGTAACTTTCGAACAAATCAAAACTGGCACAAGCTGGCGACAATAAAACAGTATCCCCTTTTTCGGATAAACGTTGCGCCATACGAACTGCTTCATTCATACTAGTTACTTCAACCATGATATCTACCACATTTCCGAAGGCATCGATAATTTTTTTATTATCAACTCCTAAACAAATAATTGCTTTCACTTTTTCACGAACCAAAGACATTAATTCATGATAATCATTTCCTTTATCAACACCACCAACTATCCAAACAGTAGGTGTATTCATACTATCTAAAGCAAAGAATACTGAATTTACATTGGTCGCTTTTGAATCATTAATATATTGTACATTTTGAATCTTCAATACTTTTTCCAAGCGGTGCTCAACACCTTGAAAATTAGATAAACTCTCACGAATCGTTTCTTTTCTTATTTGCAAAATCTTCGCAACAGAAGTGGCCGCCATAGCATTCTTTAAATTATGTTTTCCTTCCAATGCAATGTATTCAGTTTCCATTGTAAACTCTTCGTGGTTGATCTTTACTTCCATTTTGTTATTTTTTATATAAGCTCCTTCTTTGAATTCGTCCGTTAACGAAAAAGGAATTAATTGGGCTTTAACTTTATTTTTACTCAACCATTCTAAAATGGCTTCATCATTTGCATCATAAATAAGGAAATCCTCCTCTGTTTGATTCATCGTGATACGAAACTTTGACTCGATATAATTTTGATATTTATAATCATACCGGTCTAAATGATCTGGACTGATATTCGTTATTATGGCAATGTGAGGTTTGTAATCCAAAATTCCGTCCAGTTGAAAACTGCTCAGCTCTATCACATAAAAATCATAATCGTTATCTGCAACCTGCCAAGCAAAACTTTTACCCACATTTCCGGCTAAACCAACATTTAACCCTGCCGTCTTCAAGATATGATAGGTCAACATCGTTGTTGTTGTTTTCCCGTTACTCCCTGTTATACCTACTGTAACTGCATTTGTAAAAGGAGCTGCAAATTCAATTTCAGAAATTACAGAAATACCCTTACTTTTAAGTTGCTTTACGATTGGCGATTTATCCGGTATTCCCGGGCTTTTCATTACCAAATCGGCATTCAGAATCAACTCTTCTGTGTGCTTCTCCTCTTCCCAAGCGATATCATTAATGATTAACACCTCTTTATAACTGTCTTTTATTTTTCCAAAATCGGAAACAAAAACATCATATCCTTCTTTCTTTCCAAGAATAGCAGTACCAACACCGCTTTCACCTCCTCCTAATATAACTAGCCTCATATTATCTCAATTTCAGTGTAACAATTGATAAAATGGCCAACATAATAGCTACTACCCAAAACCGCGTCACTATCTTACTTTCATGGTATCCTTTCTTTTGATAGTGGTGATGCAGTGGCGACATTAGAAAAATCCTTCGTCCTTCACCAAAACGCTTTTTGGTATATTTAAAATAACTTACTTGCAAAACAACTGAGAAGTTTTCGACCAAAAAGATTCCGCACAATAAAGGAATCAACATTTCTTTTCGAACCGCAATAGCTAGTACTGCAATAATTCCACCAATGGTTAAACTTCCTGTATCCCCCATAAATACCGAAGCCGGATAGGAGTTGTACCAAAGAAAACCTATCAGAGCACCAAGAAATGAAGCTATAAAAACAGTCATTTCACCCGAATTGGGTATATACATTATATTCAAATAATTGGAAAAAATAATATTACCAGAAACGAAAGTAAAAATCGCCAGTGCAAAAACCGAGACTGCTGAAGTTCCCGCCGCCAGACCATCAATACCATCTGTTAAATTGGCTCCGTTTGAAACTGCTGTTATAATAAAAATAACAATCGGTATAAAAACCAACCAAGCCCATTTTTCATAACCCTCACCTGTCCATGCTAACAATTCAGCATAATCAAATTCATTATTTTTAAAAAAAGGGATTGTTGTAGCAGTAGATTTTTCTTCCAATGAAGCTGGTGCAACAACGGTTTCAGTAGTTTGTTTAAAAATATCAACCTTACCCGTATCGGTTCTAACCGTAACGGCAGGACTGAAATACAAAACTGACCCTACGATTATTCCCAATCCAACTTGACCAAATACTTTAAAAATACCTTTAAGACCTTGTTTATCTTTCTTGAAAATCTTAATATAATCGTCAACAAAACCAATTGTTCCCATCCACAAGGTGGTCACTATCAATAAAACAATATAAATGTTATGCAATTTTGCAAAAAGTACCACAGGAACTAAAGTTGCAAATATGATAATAATCCCCCCCATTGTAGGTGTACCCGCTTTTTCGTTTTGTCCTGCCAATCCTAATTCTCTAACGGTTTCTCCAACTTGCTGTCTACTTAAAAATCCAATTATACGCTTCCCATAAATAGTAGACAATAACAATGATAACATCAATGCTAAGGATGATCTAAAGGTGATGTATTGAAAAACCCCCGTTCCGGGAACATCCATTACTTTGTCTAAATATTGAAATAAGTAGTATAGCATATCTCTTTGTTTATTTGGTTAATCGTTAATTTGTGTAATCGTTAGGTCTTCCAGTATCCGTTTAAACGAATAAACAAATAACCGATTAAACAATTATTTTCCTAATTGATCTAAAATTTCTTTTACATTTTTCATATCATCAAAATCATGACGAACTCCTTTGATTTCCTGATAAGTTTCGTGGCCTTTACCAGCAATCAATATAATATCGTTGGGTTGAGCCAATTGACAAGCCGTTTTGATGGCTTGAAACCTATCTGTAATCGACAGAACTTTTTTGAAATTTTGCGGTTGAACTCCTTTTTCCATTTCTTGAATAATCACCTCAGGATCTTCGTTTCTAGGATTATCTGAAGTGATAATTACTTTATCACTCAATTCGGTAGCAATATTAGCCATAATAGGGCGTTTCGCAGTATCTCTATTTCCACCGCATCCCACGACTGTTATTAATTGCTCATTATTAGTTCGCACATCGGTAATGGTGTTCAAAACATTTTCGAGTGCATCTGGCGTATGGGCATAATCTACTATAGCCGTTATATTTGTATTGGAAACAATATATTGAAATCGTCCGGAAACACTTTCCAATTCAGACATCAAACGAAGTACTTCCAAACTGTCTAATCCCAATTCTACTGCCGTTCCATATATTGCTAACAAATTGTACGCATTAAAAGTTCCGATTAATTTCACCCAAACTTCATTTCCGTTTATTTTCAACAACAAACCGGATAATTGATTTTCGAGAATTTGAGCTTTATAATCAGCGTATGTTTTTAGCGCATACGTAAGTTTCTTAGCCGATGTGTTTTGAAGCATCACCTGTCCATTTTTATCATCAATATTCGTAAGAGCAAAAGCGCTACCTGGTAATTGATCAAAAAAGGATTTCTTTACGTCTCTATATTCAGCAAACGTAGGATGGTAATCTAAATGATCATGGGATAAATTAGTGAATATTCCTCCTCTAAAATGCAATGCTTCTGTACGTTTTTGATGAATACCATGTGAACTTACTTCCATGAAACAATATTCAACTCCCGCATCAACCATTTCTTTCAGAAAATGATTAATGGTAATCGAATCTGGCGTCGTGTGGGTTGCTTTATATTCAATATCATCTACCAAAATCTTTACAGTCGAAAGTAATCCTACTTTGAAACCTGCCTTCTTAAACATTTGATACAGCAATGAGGCAATAGTCGTTTTACCATTCGTTCCTGTAATACCGACCAATTTCAATTTTTGTGATGGATTACCAAAATAATTGGCAGCCATAAATGCCAAAGCAGCATTGGTGTCTCTTACGCACACATAAGTTATACCATTTATCAAACTTACTGGAAGTGTTTCACAAATAATAGCAAAAGCACCAAGCTCAATTGCTTTTTCAATAAAATCATGACCATCTGAAATAGTACCGCGAATTGCTATAAAAGCATCATTTTTCTCTACTTTTCTAGAATCAAAATGCAATTGATTTATAGCAATCTCAGTCGAACCTGTTACAGATTCTATCGCTACTTTATATAATATATCTTTTAATATACTCATGATAATTCCAATAGAATTGATGAATTTTTTACAATACTTTGTCCAGCTTGAATGGATTGCTTTTTTACTTTCCCAACTCCAACAGCTCTAACCTTTAAACCCAAATTTTCCAATAAAGCAACTGCATCCATTCCAGCCATCCCCTTTACATTTGGAATAGAATTTTGCTTTTTTTGCATTTTAACAAAATAGGCATTGTAACTGCTCTCTTGTTTCGGATTAGGATTATCTAATTTTTTAATCACATTAGTAGAAGGAGTATCTGTAAATATTTTTTGGGCAATTCTTTTAAAAACTGGCCCGGCGACATCGGCTCCGTAATAATTATTTCCCGAAGTATTAGGTTTGTGAACTACCACAATACAAGAATACTTAGGATTATCAGCGGGAAAATAGCCAACAAATGAAGAGGCATAATACTTATCCATTCCTCCATTTTGAGCATAATTGACTGCCGCAGTCCCAGTTTTACCCGCCATAGAAAAATCTTTAGAATACAGTTTTGCCCCTGTCCCTTTTTTTACCACATTCGCCAAAACTGCCTTAACTTTTCGTAACGTTTCAGGAGAACAAATCCTTGGGTTCATTACCTCTGTATCGTATTTTTTTATGGTTTTATTCCATGCTTTGATTTCAGAAACCAATTGCGGTTTCACCATCACTCCATTATTTGCAACAGCATTATAAAACGTTAATGTTTGCAAAGGCGTAACCGAAACACCATATCCGAAAGCCATCCATGGAAGTGAAATATTTGACCAATTTTTATCACTTGGTTGCGGAATGAAAGGTTTTCCTTCACCTTGAAAAGCAAGTCCTAATTTCTTATCTAAACCATAAGAATTAATATGATTTACAAATTTCGTAGGATTGTTTTTGTAATTATTATAAACCGCTTGAACCATTACTGTATTCGACGAAACTTCAAATCCGCGGGCTAGGGATATTTTACCATAGCCGCCTTCATGAGAATCTCTTACTTTTCGTCCTGAATACGTAATTATACCACCGTGACTATCATAAACAGTACTTGTATCTGCCACTTTATCTTCTAGTATTGCCATTAAATCGACCAATTTAAAAGTCGATCCAGGCTCATGTGATTCAGCATAAGCATAATTCGTAGTTTCATAATAACTGCCATCTGTAGCTCTTCCTAAATTTGAAATGGCTTTGATATGACCAGTCTTAGTTTCCATAACCACAACACAGCCGTGATCAGCCTCATATTCTTCCAATTGTTTCAACAAAGCATGATGCGCAATATCCTGAATATAAACATCAATTGTTGATATCACATCATAACCATCTTGAGGCTCTACTTCGTTTACATCACGAATGGGTTTCCATTGTCCTTTAGCAATTTTTTGTTTTAATATTTTACCGTCTTTTCCGTTAAGGTATTTGCTATACGCCCACTCGATTCCTTTTCCGTCTGAATATCCTTCAGCCATTTTTCTTTCGTAGCCAATAGTGCGCTCCGCAATCTTTCCGATTGGATGTTCTCTTATTGTTTTTTGTTCAACAATTATTCCTCCTTTGTAAGCCCCCAAATTAAATAACGGAAACCCTTTTATTTTCATATACTCCGTAAAACTCAATCCCTGAGCTACTAAATAGTATCTATTTTTATGGACTCTTGCTCTACGCAATTCATTTTGAATCGTACTGCTTGATTTTTTAAGCAACATTCCCAATGAATCTGATAGCAATTTTACATTTTTTTCAAAAGTCTCCGTTTTTGGTGCTACCGCATCAAAACGAATTGCATAATTAGGAATTGAAGTTGCCAAAAGACTTCCATCAGCCGAATAGATATTTCCTTTATTGGCAGGAATAACAAAATTCTTAACCGTTCTTTCTTTAGCTAATTGTCTATAATGATCCCCATCAACCCATTGAATATTCGTTAACTTAACAGCAATAGCAATTGCCATCAAAAAGATGAAAAAGGCAACCAAGTAGGTTCTATAGGATATATATTTATCTTCTACTGCCATATTTTTTCTAAGAAATTTTTCTCCTGAGGTTCTTTAACTTCAATTTTAACTGGGGGAACGGTTGATGGAAAAATTTGTTTTTCTTCCATTTTGGATGAAACAGTAGATTCCATTTTGAGTTTCATCAACTCGGAACGTCTGTCTACAAATTCAGATCGCAACTCTTTTACTTTATTGGTTAATTCAACAATTTTAAATACTTTTTGTTCGTAACGTTGTGTATTGGCAATCATTATTATAGCAAGTAAAATCACAAAGACAATAAAACGCCAATTTTTGACTGCGTTATCGTCTATAAGAAACTGTGCTTTTAGTATGTTATAAATTCCACCTTTCATTGTATTACTTTTTCTCTGCAATTCTCAATTTAGCACTTCTGGCTCTATTGTTTATTTTGATTTCTTCGCTATCAGGAACAATTAATTTCCCGACGGTTTTAAAAGGAACCGAGAAATTTCCATAAAAATCGCGTTCTGGTTCTCCTTCAAACATTCCGTTTTTGATAAATCTTTTTACCAGTCGATCTTCTAATGAGTGATACGAAATCACGCTCAATCTTCCGCCTGGTTTCAAAATCTCAAGGGATTGTTCCAAAAATTCTTTCAAAACATCCATTTCTTGATTCACCTCGATACGTATCGCCTGATAGATTTGAGCCAATATTTTATTTCGCACTCTTTCCGGCAAATATTTCGCCAAGACTTCCTTCAACTCATCAGTTGTTTTAATTAATTGATGCTCTCTAGCCTCTACAATTGTTCTTGCCAAAGCTGGTGCATTTTTCAATTCTCCATAATCCAAGAACACTCTTTTTAAGTTAGTTTCATCATACTCATTTACTACTCGATACGCATTCAAATCATTTTTTTGACTCATTCTCATATCCAGTTCAGCATCAAATCGGGTTGAAAAACCTCTTTCGGGAACATCAAACTGATGAGAAGAAACTCCTAAATCTCCCAAAATTCCATCCACTTCTTTCACACCATAAAAACGCAAAAATCTTTTTATGAATCTAAAATTTTCGTTAATCAATGTAAATCTTTCGTCTGGTAAAGCATTCGCCAAAGCATCTTCATCTTGGTCAAAGGCAAACAATTTACCATTTGGCCCCAGCCTGCTCAAAATCTCTTTTGAATGACCACCTCCTCCAAAAGTTACATCCACATAAATTCCGTCCGGATTTATATTCAAGCCATCCACCGAAGCGTGAAGCAATACTGGATTATGATATTCCATTGTCGTCGTCATTTAAATTACCCATTACCTCTTCGGCTAAATCTGCAAAATCAACATCTGCACCGTCTATTGATTTCTCATACAAATCCTTATCCCAAATTTCTACAATGTTAACTGCAGAAGAAAAAACTACATCTTTAAAAATACTAGCAAAGACCACTAAATCTTTAGGAACCAATAACCTACCCAACGCATCTATTTCTACCACCTTCACTCCAGCGGTAAAACGACGGATAAAGTCATTGTTCTTTTTTACGAAACGATTAAGTTTGTTGATTTTTTTCATCATCAAATCCCACTCTTCCATAGGATACAATTCTAGACAGGGCTGAAATACAGAACGCTTCAAAACAAAACCGTTTTGAAGCGAGGAAGCCAATTGCTTTTTTAAGGGAGCAGGTAATAAAACCCGTCCTTTTGCATCGACTTTACACTCATATGTCCCTATAATTGTGTCCAAGTGAATAGTATTAATTGTATAAAGCAAAAATATATAAAATTTTACCACAATTTACCACTATATACCACTTTGTTAATAAGTTTAACCACTTTTGCCCAAAAATGCTTAGTTTATAGACAATCAGAACATTAGCCGATACACCAAGATTTTGTAAGAAAGATTCTGATTTGTTAAAAAGCCTCTAATTTTGATAATTGAAACACATTCATAAAAGCTTAAAAAATCGATTATTCATTAGTTAAAAAAATGACAAATTAAGCTCTAAAAACCATTCTTTACACTAAAGAGAATAAAAGGTTAAAAAATACCTGCTAAAATTCTTTTTAATTTTATAAACCCTATATTTGTGAAAAATTGAAAATTGTCATTTAAAACATGGAAAAATACTATAAAAAAGAAGGCAAATACGGATATTACGAAGCAGGCGAAGGAATTCCGATTGTCATCTTACATGGTTTAATGGGGGGACTTAGCAATTTTGATGCTGTAGCAAGTCACTTTTCTAACAAAGGGTACAGAATCATCATTCCAGATTTGCCTATTTACACACAAAATATATTAAAAACAAACGTAAAGAGTTTTGCTGTTTATGTAAAAAACTTCATTACGTTCAAAAAATTAGATAGAGTTATTCTTTTAGGAAATTCACTAGGTGGACACATCGCTTTATACCATACCAAAATGTTTCCAGAAAAAGTATCTGGGTTAGTAATTACTGGAAGTTCAGGATTATACGAAAGTGCTATGGGTGATAGTTACCCAAAAAGAGGCGACTACGAATACATCAAGAAAAAAGCCGAAGACGTATTTTACGATCCAAAAATAGCCACTCCAGAACTTATTGACGAAGTGTACGCTACCGTAAATGATCGTGTAAAACTGATTAAAACATTAACGATTGCCAAAAGTGCAATTCGCCACAATATGGCCAAAGATTTACCAAAAATGCACGTGCAAACCTGTATTATTTGGGGGAAAAACGACAAAGTTACTCCTCCGGATGTAGCCGAAGAATTTCATAAGTTATTGCCCAATTCCACTTTATACTGGATTGACAAATGCGGTCATGCTGCCATGATGGAACAACCAGAAGAATTTAACAAACATCTTGAAGACTGGCTTACCCACACTCATCTTAGAGAACACTAATCGAAAAGGAGAATTTTACACTCAAAAACATGAAAATTAATACCGCCGAATTCGTAATAAGCAACTCAGATGTAAGCAAATGTCCGAAGGACTTTTTGCCGGAATATGCTTTTATTGGTCGTTCCAATGTTGGGAAATCTTCGTTGATAAATATGTTGACCAATCAAAAAAAATTGGCAAAAACATCTGGAAGACCTGGAAAAACCCAACTAATCAATCACTTTTTAATCAATAACAATTGGTTTCTAGTAGATTTACCAGGTTATGGTTATGCCAAAGTTTCCAAAAAAACAAAATCCATATTTCAAGAATTCATCACCGATTATTTCGAAACAAGAGAGCAGTTGGTTTGTGCTTTTGTTTTGATTGACATTCGTCATGAAGCACAGACAATCGACATAGAATTCATGTCCTATATGGGCGAAAGTGAAATTCCATTTTGCATTATTTTCACGAAAGCCGATAAAATCAGTAAAGTAAAAATCGATTCCCATATTGCAGCATACAAAAAACAAATGTTTGCCAACAACTGGGCCGAAATGCCACATTACTTTGTGACTTCGGCAACAGAATCAACAGGAAAAGAAGAATTACTAAACTATATTGATGAAGTAAACCAAGAGGTTTTCAAGAATAATTCTGAGTTTTAAAATTTAGTTAGCATATAAAAAATATCCCAAAACTGAAAATTCGGTTTTGGGATATTTTTTTTATTGAAATCTATTATGGCTTTAGGCTAAAATATCTAAGGTTATTTTAGGAAAGTCTAAACTTTCTTAATCTATTTTTTAAGCATTAATAAAATTATAACTTTCTCGTTAAAAACAATTCCACAAACTTAATTCTTTCCTGACAACTAAAGAAAATCACTATATCTATAAGCCTGTTTGAAAGAAAAAACTTTATTAACTTTTTCTTTGTTATATTTGTAAAATAGTAAAAAGTTAAAAAATAGTTTGATTTCATGAAAACAAAGCAAAACCATGTAATGTACTGTATTTGACAATCACATCACAGATTCGTGAAGTAACAAACAATAGTTCATATAACCCACCATCAAACAGGACGTTTATTGCTAAATTCCCCGAAAACGGGAAAATGATTGTTCAAAAATCTTTAGTAGACAAAGGTACATCCATTGCTGTTCGACAAAAAACATTTGATTGGTGGGGAGAAATTTCTTTAACCGCCTCTGATTCTGGAACTGAAGCATGGAAGGTATCAGGTGGACCAGGAAATCTATTAGCCACACCATCCAATTTTACCGTACAAATTATTGGCGCGGTACACAACACTAGCGGGTGGCATGGAAGTAAATTTAATTCATATATTGAATGAATAATATGACAAAAAAAATAATTATAGGTCTACTATTTCTTTCGACTACTTTTTATGCTCAAAATAAAAAGAAGTCCAGAATTGACTTTATAAATATGACATCTCTGTCAAGTGTAAAAAACACTGAAAGTTATTTCACAAGATATAGTACAGATAAGGACAGGAGTAGTAAGGGTTTTTCTTTTGACTTAAACACCATTTACGGTATTCGATTTTATAATCGCGTAGCCATTTCAGCTGGAATAAGTTTAAACTATAATGTCGACCAAACTTTCTTTTCAACTCCTTATATAGTCGATTTAAGAGTTTTTACAAATGAAAATGGTGGCAATCGTTTTTTTGCCTATTTACAAACTGGGAAGAACATCAAATGGTCTGAATCGTTTAGTGGGGACGGTTTCTGTGCTAAAATGGGTATTGGCATTATTGTAGAATATAACCAACACCTATCATATTATGTAGATATATTAAAGAAAAGTAATGAAATTGAAATTGAAAAAAGTAAAGACAAAGGCTGGTATAAAACTACTGGCTTTGGAATTTCTTTAGGTTTAATCTTTTAAAAATGAATAAAAAAATAATCTATTTGAGTTTAGTCATATTGTTATGTCAACTTATAAATGCACAAATTGCAAGTGTAGAAAAAACCGTTTATGGAGTACAAATAGGAACATTTGGTATTTGGGGAAACGTGGAATCTAAACTTACAAATAGTATAGCATTACGAAGTGAGATAGGTCTCGATAGCGGGATTTGGGGCGGAAGTTTTTATCCTGAAACTGGCTACATAATAACTCCTGTATTAACCTTAGAACCAAGATTTTATTATAATCTTAATGCAAGAATTAAAAAATCAAGAAATATCAGCAACAACAGTGGTAATTTTATTTCCTTAAAAACAAGCTATCATCCTAATTGGTTTGCCATTTCAAATTACGACAATGTACAAATAGTACCTGATCTCTCAATTATTCCCACTTGGGGTATTAGACGATCGATAGGTAAACACTTTAATTATGAAGCTGGTATTGGAATTGGATATATATATTATTTTGCAAAAAGTTCTGGTTATTCATCTAACTCCAGTGATGCTACGATTAATTTAGATTTACGAATAGGTTATACTTTTTAAAGAAGAGTAATCACAATTTTAAACCATACAATTAGAAGCAAAAACCCAAAACTTAACTTCATATTAGTTTTGGGTTTTTTATACACATCATTAAAAACCTATTTCTTCAGCTCTAATTTTTCAGCGAAATAATCACAGAAGTCCAACATTGTATCTGACATCTTTTCATCATTTGTAGCTCTTTTGAAAGTATCCGCCATAGCCACTAAGGTTTGATGGAAGAAAATTTTCATTTCATCAACAGGCATTTCTTTAGTCCACAAATCGATGCGCATGCTTTCCTTGGCTTTACTATCCCAAACATTAAGCATGATTGCTTTTGATTCTGAAAGCTCCACTCCACCATCTTTTGCTGTCCAAAACAATTTTTCCGGAACACGATTTTCGTCCAATTCGACTAAAAATTTAATTTCTGAGGTACTTTTATTTGCCATTATTTCTTGGGTTTGTATTTTGATTTTTCGAAAATTTCTTTGGCATCCGTTTTTAATAATTGGTCTACCGTAACATCATTATTAACCATAAAAGACCTAACTATCTGCCAGCCTATCCAAGACCCTACCTGCCCTGGAGAATCATTATCTATTTCTAAATAAAATTTAGAAAAAGGAGCTGGATCAATAAAGCGAGACGTCAACTTTTGCTCGTCGCTAAAAAGCATTTCTCTTTCTATAAAATAACGCCATATATAACTTTCATTTTCTTGGCACCAAACAATTTGCTCTGGTGTGTAGCCCATTTTCTCGGCATCAGTATAGTCAGGCAATAAAATATCTTTCAAATAAAGTTCTTTCCCAAAATAAATCATCTGTGACAACAAATTCTTATCAGTTTGAGCAGCAATTTTAGAGGCAGCAAAACTCTTTACCACATCTGGCATCATTTCTCTTTCTTCAAAATTTTGCTTTAAGTATTTTGGAAATTGATAAAATTTATGCTCTTTCCCCAAATACAATTCCAACGAAATTATAACTAGTGAATCGGCGTAAATGGCTTTATTCGTATAATCCATGTCTGAAATCAATGTAATCACTTTGGGTGTTTTGGTCCTTGGGAAATAATACTTAATGTGTTGAACCAAAGCTTCTACATTATTTTGAATTCCTTCCGTTGTCGGATACTTTTTTTGAACTTCGGTATACACTTCTCTCCAAATAGGCGCCGACATTTTATTCAACCAAACTGTGTCATTAATCTGCGGCGAGAAAAAATAAGGGTATTGTTTTTTTAATTTTGCCAAATCTTTTGGTGGTGTTTCGAAAAACTGTTTATCAAAACGTTCTACCTTTATATCTACTGGCGTTTCCTCAATAGTTTTTTCCACTTTACTTTTTTGATCACAAGACCAAAAAAGAAAACTACAAACTATGGATAAGAGAAATAATTTCATGTATATTTTATTTATTTATCAGTTCCCTGATATGTTTTAAGAATAATTCGTAAATCTTCATCAGTTTTTTCAACCAATATCAAACATGCTCTATTCAATTGTATTATTTTATTTAAATTTGTTTCCAATGAAATTCCGAAAACATTGAACTTATATTTTTTGCAAATATACATTCCTGCTTTTTAAAACTTAAACTATTATGACTAAAAAAAGAACCCTTCAAATCGAAAAAGTAAATACTCATATTGTAGAATGGCTAAAAAGTTATGCTGAAAACTCAAAAGTCAATGGATTTGTTATCGGAATTTCTGGCGGAGTTGATTCTGCAGTAACCTCAACCCTCTGCGCCCAAACAGGTTTAAAAGTACTATGTGTGGAAATGCCAATTCATCAGGCGCATAGCCATGTTACTCGCGGACGCGAACACATTGAACAGTTAAAAAAGCAATTTCCAAACGTCAGTAGTATTGAAGCTGACCTAACATCGGTTTTTGAAGACTTCAAAAAACAAGTTCCAGAAACAAGTGATTTACACAAACTACATTTATCCCTTGCAAACACCCGTTCCCGACTAAGAATGACCACTTTGTATTATTTTGCAGGAATACATGGTCTATTGGTAGCAGGAACTGGAAATAAAGTTGAAGATTTTGGAGTGGGCTTTTATACTAAATATGGTGATGGTGGTGTAGATTTAAGTCCAATTGCCGATTTAATGAAATCCGAAGTCTACGAACTAGGCGCCTATCTAAAAATTCCAAATTCTATTTTAACAGCAGCTCCTACCGATGGATTATTTGGAGATGAACGAACAGATGAAGACCAAATAGGAGCCAGTTATGATGAATTGGAATGGGCAATGTACCTAACTGACTCAGAAACAAACACAAATACATTCACAGAACGCGAAAAAGAAGTTTTAAAAATCTATAAAAAACTCAATCAAAACAACCAACACAAGATGAATCCGATACCAGTTTGCACTATAAACTGTTAAAAAAAAATATTTTGTCCGAAAAATTAGACTTATATCAAAATATTTTTTTAATTTTATATCTTCAAAAACAATCCTAAAACTAAATACCATGATTAAAGTTTGTTTAGCAGATAACTATCCTGTAGTACATTTTGGAATAAAATCGTACTTCAAAGACCATTCCGAAATCTCCATCGTTGCTAACGTTGGTAATTTTGCAATGGTAAAAGACATCCTTCTTACCAAAGAAATAGATGTTCTTGTTTTGGACCTAGAACTTGAAGGTTTAGCAAGTATTTTCGAAATCAAATCGATTTTGAAAAATTTTCCAAAAACAAAAATTATTTTTTACAGCGGGCTTTCAGAACAAATTTACGCTCCAAATGCTATTAAAGCAGGAGTTTCCGGATTTGTCCACAAAACGGAGAAGCTTGAAACTTTGGGTCAGTCGATCATCAAAGTGAACCAAGGAAAAATAATCATGAATGAAACCGTCATGAAAAACATTGCTTTAATTGCAAAGCAAAGCAAAAGCGAACGTTTGTACAGAAAGCTTTCCAATCGTGAAGTAGAAGTATTGCGTTATTTAAGCGATGGTAAGAAAAACCACGAAATCGCTGAGATTTTATCACTCAACGAAAAAACAATCAGTACTTATAAATTACGATTGTTAACTAAATTAAACGTTACGAATCTAGTAGATTTAGTAAATAAAGCTAAAACTTTAGAAATCGTTTAACTGTAGCGAGACATTACTCTTCCTAGTTTTTTTGAAAATGAATTAATTAGTTTGTAGTAATCCATCGCCATTGACATAGACTCTGTATTATCTGAACCTGGTTCATTTGATACAGAGTTTTTTAATTCATCTATAATTTTATCTACCAAATACCAACGCATTGTCAAAATAGTTTCGGAAACGTATTGACTAATAGTTTCGTTTTTGGTTTTAGGAATGATATTTTGCCCTTCCCAATTATGCAACACTAATCTTTCGTCTTCCATTAATATATCCGTCACCTCTTGGGCAAAATCGGAATTCAAATGCATCAAATATTTTTCGAATTCCAATTTCTCATTTTGAAGAAAATACTGAATCAAGTCATTAAAAATATCGCGAAACAACGGATTGGCCAATTCAACCTCATCTTCCTGTAAACTCAAATAAATTCTTTGGTATACTTTGTATTCTTTCTTTTCGATTATAGTTTCGATTTCGCCTTCCCCATTAGTTCTCAAAAAGACATCCTCAAACTCTTCTGTTTTATTTCCATACAACAAAAGGATCTCTATTATTTTGCGTTCCAAACGATACAACACATCGACTTTCGAAGCTTGAACAGGACTTTCATTTTTTACAATTTCAAAAGCTTTTTGTTCTTGTTTTGCTTTTTTGCCAACTTCGGTAATATCTTTTTGAACCAACTGCGCCAAAGTACTGGTCAAAACCTGCTCGGAAATATCCATTATTCTGGAACATTCCTGAATATAGATTTCACGCTGAATTCTATCCGGTATTTTAGATATACTGGTCACCATATCCCTGATTAAATCAGCTTTCTTAACAGGGTCGTTTTTAGCTTCATTCATCAAAAGAGATGCTTTGAACTGAATAAAATCCTTGGCATTGGTCTCCAAATAAGCAACCAAATCTTCATAAGACGTTTTTCTGGCAAAACTATCCGGATCATCTCCATCAGGGAAAGTACAAACTTTTACATTCATCCCCTCTTCAAGAATCAAATCTATTCCACGAACAGAGGCACGAAGTCCAGCTGCATCACCATCAAACAGTACCGTTATATTTTTGGTCAACCTATTGATTAATCGGATTTGATCTGGTGTAAGAGCTGTTCCCGAAGAAGCAACTACGTTCTCAATACCCGCTTGATTGAACTGAATAACATCGGTATATCCTTCGACCAAAAAGCAATTGTTTAATTTGGCTATAGACTGCTTGGCTTGAAAAATACCATACAGTACTTTACTTTTGTGGTAAATTTCACTCTCCGGGGAATTCAAATATTTAGCCGCTTTTTTATCATTAGTCAAAATCCGACCTCCAAAACCAAGTACTCGTCCCGACATACTTTGTATAGGAAACATTACTCTGCTTTTGAATCGGTCAAAAGGACGATCTTCTCTGGCGATGGTTAATCCTGTACTTTCCAGAAATTCCATTTTATAGCCTTTACCTAAGGCTTCCTTAGTAAAAGCATCCCAAGTTTCCGGAGAATATCCCAAAGAAAATTTCTTGATCGTTTCATTGGTAAAACCACGTTCTTTAAAATAAGAAAGTCCAATTGCTTTTCCTTCTTCCGAGTTTAAAAGTGTGTTATGAAAATAAGTTTTGGCAAATTCAGATACCAAATACATACTTTCGCGAACGTCAGTATTTAATTTTTCTTCATCTGACTGTTCCGTTTCTTCAATCTCAATATTGTATTTTTTGGCCAAAAACCGAATGGCTTCAGGATACGTAAAATGCGAATGTTCCATCAAGAAAGCAACGGAGTTTCCACCTTTGCCAGAGCTAAAATCTTTCCAAATTCCTTTTGCCGGAGAAACCATAAATGAAGGAGAACGCTCATCCGAGAATGGACTCAGCCCTTTAAAATTACTACCTGCTCTTTTTAATTGAACAAAATCCCCAATAACCTCCTCTACTCGAGCAGTTTCAAAAACAGTATCAATGGTTGCTTGTGATATCAAAACGTATGAAAATATTTAGTTGTAAAATGCTCAAAAATTCGAACGAATACAAAAATACACAAATCAAACTTTATAATTCAAAATAAAAAAAGTGCTTCATCGCTGAAACACTTTTTAACATTAAACAACTTAACTAATTAAAATCGAAACGAAGCCCTAATGAAATATTATTTTGTTCAATAGGATTGTTTTCAAACAACGGTTGCAAATCATATTTTAAGTACAAGCTTGTTGCTTTATATCCCACATAGGTACTCAATCCATAATTAAAATCATTTACATGATAACCGCCCTTGGTTTTTTGTTCCACATCATTCCCGTTAGCATCATCAAAGCAAAGGATTTGCTTCGATTTTACCCTAAATCCAGCGTAGCCACCTAAACCAACTCTCACACTTTCATGAGTTCTAAAATAATTGGCGTCATCACGTATTTCTTTCTTCGTGAAATCAAATTCTAAATGCAGAGGCACCGTGATATACACATTTCTAAATCGCGATTCATCCAAGTGTACTGGACTAACTACCAAATCGGTTTGCCCTCCATTTTTTTCAAAGTAACGATTATCCGTTGGCCGCAAATTATTATACATTAGTGACATTCCGTACTTAAAATGCAATAGATTGTCCTCTTTTAAAATCCTTGTGTTGTATGTAAATCCCCATTCGTAGAAGTGAGATTTCCAATATTTAAAATCCGAATGAGCCACTTGTTTGTTGCTTACTAAATTATTTACCCCAAATGCAAACACAAACTGAGAAGTGGTTCTTTTTTCTCCACTACTACACTTATCGTGGTGAGAGAAATAATCTTTACTAAAATGAATCGTAATCGTTTTGGAAGTATCTATGTCTTTTATTTTTCCGTCCACTTTATCCTGAACTAACGTGTGCAGTTCGTCTTCAACTTTTGCTACTTTCTCTTCTATTGTTTTCGCACGGGCCTCCGCCAAAGCTTTCTTTTTCTCATCAGCTTCTTCATTCGTTAGTTTACCTTTTGCTAACTGTTCATTAACTGCTTCTACTTCTACTTTCAATTCATTTTTTTCTTCTTTTACAATGGTTTCTATACGTGAAGCAATGTCTTTTGCCTTGCCTTCAAATGATTCTTGAGCTCTCATTTTGCTTCCGAAAAGGCATACGAATACTAATAAGTAAATTTTAAAATTCCTCATGTTTGTTTGTTTTTAAATGTGATTGATGATTTATTCTGAATTTCGATTGCTCAAAGCTAATTTTACTGCTTTAAAATTTTGATTGACCGTTTTAATCGCTTTCTCTCTAAAAGTAAGATCTAGTTCACCATCGACTTGAGTAAGCAATTCATTCGAATTAACTTTTACATTGGATTTGGCTACTATAGAACTCTTTTTTGGAGAGGCATTATCTACCGATGCTAATAGTTCGTCAACATTAACATACTTTGGCTTTGTCGGAACTATTTTCTGTTCCGCTTTTTGATTGATGATTGGTAATTGTTGTTCTTGAATAATTTCTTTTTCTGCAACTTGAATTACTGTGTTTGATAAAACACTATCAGAACCAACTTTTGATTTTATTTCTGTTGACGCTAATTGCTTTTCAATAATTTTTGTTGCCTCAACTATTTTGAACAAATTTATTTTTTCTGGCACAGTTTTTATTTCAGGAATAACTTTAGGTTCATTAGCTACAATCGTATCCTTATTAATAACGGTCTCATTTTTCTTTTGATTAAAATATAAAGTACCTATTAGTAAAAAACCTAGAATACTTGCAGCAATATACATCCAATTAAAGTTACGCTTTGGCTTTTCGGCAATAGTAAGCATCGCATCTAACCTATCCCAAGAAGCTTTTGAGGGGGTAATCTCCCTTGCATTAATCTTTTCTTTAAATTGATTTTCTATAACACTCTTTTTCATCATATTATTTTTTACTCAAGAATACTTCTCTTTATTTTTCAAAATATTTATTTGATTTTTCAAAATTCTTCGGGCATGTGCAAATTGGGATTTGGAAGTTCCTTCATTAATTCCCAACATACTTGCAATTTCTTTGTGCTTATACCCTTCAATAACAAATAAATTAAAGATGATTTTGTAACCATCCGGCAAACTGTCTATCAAACTTTGAATATCTTCTATAGAAAACTGAATATCGGTTTCACTATCCACTTCCTCACAACCAAATGTATCTTCTATAAAATGGACCTTTTTTTGGACTCTAATAAATGAAATACACTCATTAATCATCGTTCTCCTAATCCAGCCTTCAAAACTGCCTTTGTTTTCAAATCGTCCCAAATTGACAAATACTTTCATGAAAGCGGTAATCATTACATCTTCAGCTAATTGAATATCTTTTATGTATTGTCTGCAAACACTTAACATTTTTGGCGCATATTTGGAATAAATACATTGTTGAGCCTGCCGGTTGTTTTTAACAGCCAATGCAATTATTTCATTTTCTTCCTGATGTAAATTAATTACTTTCAAAGTCTTTAAAAAAGTGTTTCTATAACTATAGACGAGAACTATGGCAAAAAGGTTGCATGGATTCAAAAAAAAGTTAAAATAAAAGTACAATTCACCACAACAAACACCACAAGTAGCTATTTATCAAGAATTTAAAATATAAAAAAAGATTTTTTTAAAGAATTGAAATTTACTTCTTTCTTTCTATAACATAGTTAACCATGAGAATAAGCGCCGCTTTATATTCGGATTCAGGATAATCATTCAACAATAGTAAAGCTTCTTGTTGAAATTCAACCATTTTATTTTCGGCATAAGCCAAGCCTTGATTGTCTTTTACAAAAGCAATTACTTCCTTAACCCTTTTTTTATCCTTATTGTGGTTTTTTATTGAATTAATAAGCCAACTTTTTTCTTTTGAAGTACAATTATTCAGAACATGAATTAGTGGCAAAGTCATTTTTTGTTCTTTGATATCAATCCCAGTAGGTTTTCCAATGGCTTCTTCAGAATAATCGAATAAATCATCTTTAATTTGAAAAGCCATTCCGATGAGTTCACCAAATTTTCTCATGTTCTCTACTTGAATTTCATCTTCTATAACCGATCTAGCACCAAGAGCGCAACAGGCAGCTATAAGAGTAGCAGTCTTTTTTCGAATGATTTCATAATAAATAACTTCCGTAATATCGAGTCTTCTGGCTTTTTCTATTTGAAGCAACTCACCTTCACTCATTTCCCGCACGGCCACTGAAATAATTTTAAGTAAATCAAAATCGCCATGATCAATAGAAAGTAACAATCCTTTAGATAACAAATAATCACCAACTAAAACGGCAATTTTATTTTTCCAAAGTGCATTTATAGAGAAAAACCCTCTACGTCTGTTGCTATCATCAACAACATCGTCATGAACAAGGGTTGCTGTATGAATTAATTCGATTACACAAGCACCTCGATACGTTCGCTCGTTGACAACACCTTTGGAAACCATTTTGGCCATTAGAAAAACAAACATAGGTCGCATTTGTTTTCCTTTTCTATTGACAATGTAATAGGTGATGCGATTTAAAAGCGCCACTTTGGAAGTCATCGATTCGTAGAACTTTTTTTCAAAAAGTTCCATTTCGTAAACTATAGGCTGTTTTATTTGTGTAGTAATATTCATTTAGATGCCAAATATACTATTTTAAATAAAAAAACGTTAATCATAATATGTTAAGTGTAATTAATTATTGAGTGATTTTATATCAACAATTGTATTCATTTATCTTTTTAAGCTATAAAAATACCCTAGCAAAACGGTTTTATGTATGATTATAACTTTATAAAAATAGTGTTTTACAGTATACTCCCTTACTAAAACACAAAAAATTCTGCTCAAAAAAAACCTAAAAATCATTGATTTTACTAAAAAGCATTTTCTTTCAAATCCTATCTGAAAGAAAATCAAATTTTTACAATTAAACCTTTTAAACTTATTTACGTCACATAATAAACCTTAAATCAAAAATTATGAAAACTAAATTTTTATTGATTGCCACTTTTATGGCAATAGCCTTTTTTATCAGTTGTGATTCGACAGACAAAACTACTGATGCTACAACAACAGCTTCTTCAACCGACCAAGTTACTTTGGACTCTAAAATTGATGCTTCAATTGATGATGTTTCTAATATCGTTGAAGACCAATTTTCTATGAAACAAAGCGCAACAGGAAAATCATCAGAAAAGATGACAAGTATGTTACCCGCATGTGCAGTTGTAACATGGACCTATACAGATGGAACATTCACAGGAACAATTGATTTTGGAACTGAAGGCTGTACACTACAAAACGGGAATGTAGTAAAAGGAAAAATCACCCTAACTTTTTCAGGAAATTTCACCACTCCCGAACAAACGATTACCTATAGTTTTGATCAATTTTACCATAATGACAAAAAAGTTCAAGGCAGCAAAACCATTACAAGAGCTCTTAAAAGTACCGAATTACTTGCTGCTGTTCATCCTGTATTCACATGTACCGTTGACATGACCGTAACTATTGAAGATGCATCTGTTTATACAAGAACAGGAAATAGAGTAAAAGAAATGGTAGAAGGATATGATACTATTGGCAGTTGGGAAGACAATGTTTTCCTTGTTACCGGAACCGGAACTACAACCAAGCCAAATGGCGATACATGGTCAAGCACTATTAAAACGCCATTGCATTATGTGATGGCTTGCAAAAAACCATTCCCTGTTTCTGGTACTGTTTTAAAAGTTAAAAATGGTGTAGAAACATTGGTCGATTATGGAAATGGAGAGTGTGATAATCTCGCTTCTGTAACTACTGGAGGTGTAACCACCACAATAGAATTAAAAAAATAAACTAATTTTATAAAAGCAAAAAGCATTAAAAGGAACTTAATTGTTCTTTTTAATGCTTTTTTTATTTCTTCCATTCTGTGTTTAAGCTTCTTTATTGGCCAATTGACCGCAAGCTGCATCAATATCTTTACCGCGACTTCTTCTTACTTTAACCACAATTCCGGTGTTTTCCAATGCTTTAATATAGGCATTTATAGATTCTTCGGAAGCTTGTTGAAATTCACCATCATCAATTGGGTTGTACTCAATCAGATTTACTTTGCAGGGAACATATTTACAAAATTTCACCAACGCATCTATGGAAGCTTTATCATCATTAATTCCTTTCCAAACCACATATTCATAGGAAACCTTGCATTTTGTTTTTCGATACCAATATTCTAAAGATTCTCTTAGCTCTGCCAAAGGAAAGTTTTCACTAAACGGCATGATTCGAGAACGGATTTCGTCAATAGCAGAGTGCAACGAAACCGCTAATTTGAACTTCACCTCATCATCAGCCAATTTCTTTATCATTTTGGGAATACCGGAAGTCGAAACCAAAATACGTTTTGGAGACATTCCCAATCCTTCCGGCGAGGTAATCATTTCAATTGCCTTCAAAACATTATTGTAATTCATAAGGGGTTCACCCATACCCATAAAAACAATGTTCGACAACGGATGATTGTGATACAATCTGCTTTCTCTATCAATCGCTATTACTTGGTCGTAAATTTCTGCTGGTTCTAGGTTACGCATGCGTTTCAATCGAGCTGTAGCACAAAAATTACAGTCTAAACTACACCCCACTTGGCTTGATACACATGCCGTTGTTCTTGTTTGGGTGGGAATCAAAACACTTTCGACCACTAACCCATCATGCAAACGAACTGCGTTTTTAACCGTTCCGTCTTCACTGCGCTGCATCGTGTCCACTTTAATGTGATTAATTACAAAATGGGTTTCCAGCATGGCACGAGTACTTTTGGCTACATTGGTCATATCCTCAAAACTATGAGCTCCTTTACTCCACAACCATTCATAGACTTGATTTCCTCGAAAAGCCTTATCACCATTGGAAACAAAAAAATCTCTCAGTTGATCTTTTGATAGTGCTCGTATGTCTTTTTTATCGATTTGCATGGCGCAAATTTAATGACAATTTATTGAATTGTTGTTTTGATAGCTAAATTTTAAACTATGATGTTCCAATAATATTTATTCTGATTACTTTAGTAAGCAAACTGCATCGACAAGCACTGTGTTTTTAAGTAATTAACAAGTTTCTTTATCAATAATTTGGTAAGAAATTTAAATGTCCCAAAATTGTTTTAGTGTTAAAAAATATTTTATTTTTACATTATATAAAAAATTTACAAGAAATACGTTACAATTTAAATATTTGTCGAAGAAAAAATCATAAAAAATAAAAAATAAAAAACAAAACCATATAAAAGAGTCTTTTTTCCTACACCACATACTCTTAAGTCTTATTTACAAAGGCATTGCATAAGATTTTTATTTTTAATGAATCTAAAGAAAGACAATAAAAAACGTTATCGAAAGCATACTTAAACTATCATTGATTAAAATACATTTTTTATATTTTTATTAACATGATTTATATCATATTCTTATTTTGGTTTCCATTTTACATTTGTACCAATCAATACCACAATTACGATTTAAAAAAGGAAATTGAATTAAAATTTTAGTGCTATCACAATTTCTTAATCACAATTAATTTAAAAAAAGTTATGAAAACAATTCTTAAAACAATTACCACAGCATTGACATTCTTTGCAATTGTGTTTACTGCAAATGCACAAAAAAGCTACACATTAGACGCAAAAACAAATTTCTCTGTATTTGGAACCTCCACACTCCATGATTGGGAAATGAAATCTGCTTCAAGAACTGGAACAGCCAATCTTACGGTAACCGACTCAAAATTAACAGACATTAATAACATCGATATTACCCTTCCGGCCGAAACGATAAAAAGCGAAAAAAAGAGCATGGACAAGGTTGCTTATGAAACTTTAAAAACAGACAAATTTAAAAACATTAAATATGTTTTACAAACTGCCGAAAAAGTAAACGAAACCACATGGAACCTTAGCGGAACTTATACCATAGCAGGGGTAAGCAAAGCTCTAAAGACACAAGTTAAAGCTACTGTTGCCAATGGAATAGTTACATTACAAGGATCAAACAAAATCACTTTCAAAGAATTCGGCATGAAATCTCCAACTGCTATGTTTGGTACTATTAAAACAGGAGAAGATTTAACGATAAAATTTAATCTAAATTTCAAATAAAAACAATAACTAAATAAAAACAATAATCATGAGAAAAACTTATCTCTTAGCAGCAGCCTTACTATCTATGGCCGCTGTAAATGCTCAAGTTTCATTTGGGCACATACAAAACAGAATCGCTAGAGACAAAAATGGTATAAATGTTTTTGACGTAGTAAAAGACTCTGTTCAATACGAAGGCCTTAGCGTTGAAATAGGTGCAGCATTCAATATGGATTTCCAAGCAATAAATTCGTTCAATGATCAACCAGTAAATTTTCCTGCACCTTCAAAAATTACCGGATATCGAGTGATGAATACCGAAAATAATTTTGTCCTTCCAGCAGCAGATATGACTATTGGAGCCCAATTGTTTGATGGTGTAAGAGTAAATCTAGATATTTATTTAGCTTCAAGACACCACAATGACACTTATGCAAGAGGTGGATATTTACAAATTGACAAGCTAGACTTCATCAAAAAAGACTTTTTGGCTGATGTAATGAAATACGCTACAATCAAAATCGGACAAATGGAGAACAACTTTGGTGATGCTCACTTTAGAAGTTCTGACAACGGTGCCACGCTTAGAAATGCATTTGTTGGAAATAACATCATGAATGCATTCACTACTGAGATGGGTATAGAACTATATTACAACAGAAACGGATGGGTAAGTATGTTAGGTGCTACAAATGGAAATTTAAATCAAGGTACTCAAGAAGTAACTTTTCCTACTCTTTCTCCTGCTACTCCAGATGCAAATACGTCAGTTAGTCCAACAATCTTGGCTAAACTTGGTTATGACAAACAAATAGACAAAGATTTGAGAGTAAGACTTACAGGTTCTTACTACCATAATGCAAACTTGGGTAACTCAAACTTATATTCTTCTTCTAGATCTGGCTTTGGTTTTTGGGGTGTATTGAACAATAGCGCTTATAAAAATAACGGTGTTGATGTTCCCAGTAATTATAATTCAACTTCCACACCAGAGGCAACCTTCAACCCTGGCTTCAAAAACTGGGCTACTTCGTACATGATTAACCCATTTGTAAAATACAAAGGTATTGAGTTCTTTGGAACTGCCGAATTAGCTTCAGGAGGAGATAAAGCGGGTGTTGACGACAAACGTACTGCTGACCAATATGCTGGAGAGCTTATTTATAGATTTGGAAAAACAGAACAATTCTATATCGCCGGAAAATACAATACTGTATCGGGAAAACTGTCTAATGCAGATGCACAAAAAGTTACTGTAGACAGAATTGAATCAAGCATTGGTTGGTTCATGACTAAAAACATTGTAGCTAAATTAGATTATGTTAATCAAAACTATAGAGATTATGCACAATTTACAGGAAATCCAGCTACTGCAAATGCTAATAATTTTTATGGCGGTAAATTCAACGGCCTAGTATTTGAAGCCGCAATTTCATTCTAAATATGAAACAAAGAATAATATTTACAGTTATGGGTTTAGTACTTTTCCTTTTATTGGGAAGTGCTAAACCCATTTCTTTTTTAATTGACCCAAATACCATAATTATTGACAAACTGGAAATAGAAATTTTAGGCAATTCAACAGTAGGCAAATACACTTGCGCCAATTCACTTACCTATAGAGACACCATTTATTTAAACTCTAACACCAAAAATAGTTTGAAATCGGAAATCTCTATGAGTAATTTTGAGTGCGGGAACCGAATTATGAACAAAGACCTTAAAACCACAGTTAAAGCAACCAAATTCCCAAAAAGCACGGTTACTATTACCAACATAAAACCTTTTGGAACCAATTATAAATGCAGTCTTAATTTTCATATAACAGACAAAACCCTTTCCTATCAAAACTTAGTTTTAAGAAACACCAAAGAATCCCTTGAAGGTGTTGTTGCGGTAACTTTTTCAGAAATTAGTCTTGAACCACCAACAAAAATGGGTGGTATAATAAAAGTAAAAGATGAATTCGTGATTCATTTCAACTTGCATAAATTATAAATTACCTCATTACCTCATCCCTTTATCCTAAGAACAAAAGTTCTTCTAGGATTTTTTTGCTTTATAAAAGGTTCCAAAATTTCACAATACCCTTATTTAAAACAAAACCTCAATCCTAACAATAGTACTCCCAACTACTTCTTTATAAATGTTAAATGAATAACTTTGTAGCAAATTTCAACAAAACACAAAAATGCATTTCATTTCACAAGATTTAGAAGATTATATTGAGCAACATTCTGAAAAAGAACCAGCATTACTGGCAGCTCTAAACAAAGAAACGTATCAAAAAATATTGCTGCCCAGAATGCTGAGCGGGCATTTTCAGGGACGTGTTTTGAGTATGTTGGCCAAATTAATTCGCCCTGTTAATATTTTGGAAATTGGAACTTATACAGGCTACTCGGCTTTGTGTTTGTGCGAAGGCATGCAGGAAAACGGACAATTGCACACCATTGATATCAAAGAAGAATTGGTTGATTTTCAGCGTAAGCATTTTGACAAATCACCTTGGGGAAATCAAATTATACAACATTTAGGAGAAGCTGTCGTTATTATCCCAAATCTTGACTTGAAATTTGATTTGGTTTTCATCGATGCCGATAAAGAAAATTACCTTAACTATTTTGAAATGATTCTACCTAAAATGAATAAAGGCGGTATTATTCTATCTGATAATGTATTGTGGAGCGGTAAAGTACTGGAACCGATACACCCTAACGACATCAGCACCAAAATACTGGTAGAATACAATCAATTACTAAAAAATGATACAAGAGTAGAAACTGTATTATTACCTATTCGTGATGGGTTAACAGTGAGCCGGGTGATTTAAGAATTTAAATTTCTTTCTTGATACATAAATTGAAAATAATCCTATCGCAACTTTAACCCCTATTCCTTAGCCCTGATTGCTTCGCTCGTCTATAGTGAAATCCTTATTGTTTTTTCTTTAAAAACAATAATATATAACAGATGGCAGGATTAGCTCCTTATACAATTTCTGATTAATTAGGTTTGTTTCGGAAAATTCTTTCTAAGCGTCCATTGGTAGGCTTTATACATAACAAAACCGGTAATAAGTCCACATAAATAACCGGTAAGTATATCCAACGGATAATGCAAACCCAAATAAATACGACTGTAAGCAAAGATTAATGGCCATAGAAACAGCAAGCCAAAATACTTGATTTGCTTCTTAAAGATAAGATATAAAAAGGTGGCAACTGCCATGGTATTGGCCGCATGTCCCGAGAAAAAGCTAAACGAAGTACGCACTTGAACGACTCTTATAAAAGTGTTTATTTCTGGGTTATTACATGGTCTTGCCCGTTGTATTGTATATTTGAAAAGATTCGTAATTTGATCAGTAACCAATAATAAAACAGCAATAAAAAGCAACAAATATCCCGTTTGTTTTATTCCTAATTTTTTGTAAATAAAATAAAATAAAATCAGAAAAAATGGAATCCAATTGACTTGCTTAGTAATAACAAGCCAAAGTCCATCATAGGTTTCAGACCCTAAGCCATTAAGATAAATAAACAATTGGGTATCTAGAGAGAGTATTTTTTCCAGCATTATATTTGGCGTTTTACAGGTCCTGACAGGTCATCTAAAAGCGTTGTCCCATCTGGATTTGTTGTACCACTTAATACACTGTCTTTGGTTTTATTTACTTCAGAAGTGAATGTATCCGTAATTCCAGTTAATGTATTGGATGTTCCGCCCAAAAGATTAGTTTTGACTTTATTGATTTCAGAATTGATACCTCCAGTTAAGTCGTTCAAGGTCTTTTGATCAAAACCATTGGCTTCGGCTCCCTTTTGAATTTCACTTTTAATATCGTTGGTCGCGTTTTTAAGCTGTGCCATAGCTTTACCCATAGTCCTTGCTATTTCAGGCACTTTATCCGAGCCAAAAAGCATTAATACGATAAACATGATAAAAACTAATTCGCCTCCTCCTATTCCAAACATAATTTTTGTATTTAATAAGCAAAGATATTAAAATTTAAAACTTTGTCTTTTAAAATTGTCTTAAAAAAGAACTGAGTTACTAAGACCGCAAAGCTTTATTTCGCTTTTTAAAATCTTAGTAACTCAGCATCTTAGTAACTTAGCCTCTTCTTAATTAATCAAATTTTGATTTTGTCTCTATTTTTGGCCATGAATTGTTGTTCAAATCAATATCGGCAGTTTCTAATTTTGGATCAATTTGAATTTGCTTAATGGCTTTATTAGTAGCATATACTTTCTTGGCCGTTTCATTATTTTGTCTCCAAATTTGAGCTGGATATTTGTAATTATCTACTGTTCCGTCTTCATAAGTAATTTGCACAATAATTGGCATTGGCATTCCTCCTGGTTTATTATACTCTACTTCATAAAAGTATTTTGGTTTTTTTAAAGTAGCACGTTCTTCCGTAGAAAGCTTTTGATTTACATATTCTGAAAGAGAACTAATTTCTGAAATTTCCAAAGCTTTCATAGAAGCTGGGCTCAATTCTGGGTTATCACCAGCAATTAAATATACAAAAGGTCCTTTTTCTAGACCAAAACGTCCTTTTCTGACTTTAGCATCTTTCAAAGCCACCGTTGGAGTTTCGGAAACATAATATTGTTTTACATCGTTAATCCCAATATCTACAAAGTCTGTAGAATAGAACCAACCTCTAAAAAACCAATCTAAATCGACTGCCGAAGCATCTTCCATAGTACGGAAAAAGTCCTCTGGAGTTGGGTGTTTGAATTTCCACCTGTTAGCGTACATCTTAAAAGCATAATCGAACAACTCACGTCCCATAATGGTTTCTCGCAATATATTAAGTCCCGCAGCAGGTTTTCCGTAAGCATTATTTCCAAACTGAATGATATTTTCAGAGTTAGACATAATCGGTTCCAAGAATTTTTGATCACCACTCATATAAGGTACAATATTCTTAGCTGGTCCACGTCTAGAAGGAAAGTTCGGATTTAACTCTTGTTCGGCCATATACTCCATAAAAGAGTTTAAACCTTCATCCATCCAAGTCCATTGACGTTCATCTGAATTAACAATCATCGGAAAAAAGTTATGTCCTACTTCGTGAACCACAACCCCAATCATTCCGTTTTTTATTTGTTCGCTTGTTATTCCCTTTTCATCTGGACGGCCAAAATTCCAACAAATCATTGGATATTCCATCCCTTGATCTTCTGCCGAAACAGACACTGCTTTTGGGTAAGGGTAATCAAAAGTATGAGAAGAATAACTTTTTAAAGTATGTGCGACAGTCATTGTTGAAGTTTCACCCCAGAGCGGATTGGCTTCTTTTGGGTAAACCGATTCGGCCATAACCACTTTTCCGCTCAACTGAACCGCCATAGCATCATAAATAAATTTTCGTGAAGAAGCAATTCCAAAATCTCTAACATTTTTAGCACTAAATTTCCATGTTTTCTTTTTATCTGAAAAACCTTTTTCAGCAGCTTCGGCTTCGGCTTGTGTTACGATAACCACTGGTTTGTCAAATGTTTTTTGAGCCAATACATATCTTTTGACCTGTTCAGGTGTAAACACTTCATTTCTGTTCATTAATTCTCCTGTAGCATCAACAACATGATCTGCAGGAACAGTAATATTTACATCAAAATTACCGAACGGCAAAGCAAATTCACCACCGCCCCAAAACTGCATATTTTGCCAGCCTTCCACATCATTATATACTGCCATTCTTGGATAAAACTGCGCTATTACATACAATCTGTTTCCTTCTTTTTCAAACAACTCATATCCCGAACGACCTCCGTCTTGTTGGTAGTTATTGATATTATACCACCATTTTATCGAAAATGACATACTCGTTCCAGGTTTCATTGGCGTTGCCAAATTGATGCGCATCATCGTTTGATTGACAGTGTAAGACAATGGATTTCCTTTGGCATCTTTTACATATTCAATATTAAAACCGCGATCAAAATTTTGTTTCAAATATTCATTGGAAAATTTTGCAACAGGCAAAACGGCTTCTATTTTTTCGTTTTCAACTAATGGAGACTGAGAGTTTTTGGCCGCTTGGTTTTGATCCAATTGTACCCACAAATACTCTAAATTATCTGGAGAATTGTTATAATACGTAATGGTTTCCGAACCGCTTAATTTTGCGTTTTTGTCATCAAGTTCAACATCAATCTTATAATCAGCTTGTTGTTGATAATACGCTGGCCCTGGTGCTCCAGAAGCAGTACGAAACATATTGGGTGTTGCCAATAAATCATACATTTGACTGAATTTGTTGGTATCGTATTTACCAAGCTGTTTTACAGTTGGTGTAACTACTTTTTCTTGTGCCAATAAAATAGTTGGAAGAATAAATAATAGTGAAAATTTTTTCATAAACTAAAGCTGGAGTTTTTTAGGCGGTGAAAATAACATTTTTAAATAGAATTGTTATTAATCATCAATATTTTAACACTTGTTTAGTAGAACTCTCTGTAAAAAGAAAACTTTTCTTAGTGTCGAACACAGTTACATGTACAATGTTTTGCTGTTCCGCAAAACAATCAAGTAGTACCGAATTATAAATTTCGAGGGTCTTTATTTTTGAAACATCCTTGATATTTAAATAACAAACTAGCACATCACCATCCATTTCTTTACTCAAAAAATTCATACCCTTGGATTGACCATTAACTTTTAGAGTAAAATTTTCGGATAGGTATTTTTTTAGTAAATATAACGATTCGGCTGATTCCTTATCGGTTCCCAAAAAGAACTTTTTGTTGTGTTTTTTTTCTAAAGTTTTATTTATATCATCTATAAAAATACGGGAAGTAATTTGCAGCATTTTCTTTTCGGGAGCATAGTTGATTTGGTAAATGGCCATGTAAAATTTATGCACACCAAAACTGCTCATCGCTAACGTAAAAAACAACAAAAGAGTAACGGCTATTCCTTTTTTCATTTTTCAAAAGTAGCAATATTTTTGAACTCATTGTTTTTTGTAATTAAAAAATCCATGACTTCAAATTGCTGATTGATTTTGACAAAAGTTTTAGATTTCGGGTCGTTCTCACAAAACAAAAGAAAAAGACCTACTTCATCTTCTTTGAGTTTTAATTTATCTGTAAAAAAAGAATAACTAACACTTTGCATAGCAATGGTTGTAAAACTTACATCCGAAACCAAATCAGTTTTGTTTGGATTATTTTTAAATAAATTTTTAAAAATCTTATTATAAACCCTGATAACATCCAAATTGTTCGGATCACCAGTCCCTGAAGGCATCATCAAAATATTATCCGGTGAGGATTGTTGGTCATCATAATATTGAGTGTCTACAAGTTTTTGTGTATTACCAAATTCTGGATGTGGACCATTTTTTGCATAAACAACCACTGCTAACAATTGATTGGCAACCGCATTTAGTTTTATTCTGTAAAAGGAAGAAGTAATATCTGTTTGTGAAAGCACCACTTTTTTACTTTTAAAACCTAAACTTGTAAAAACCAAGGTGTCTTTTACTTTAGCCAAAATACTGAAATAACCTTTGTTATCAATCACCGCACCAGTTTTTGCATTTAAATTGAACACCAACCCATTTTCTATAGCGATAGAATCATTCACCACTTTTCCATGTACCGTTTTTCGAGTCAACACCTGACCGAAACAAAGTTGACAACTCAAAAACAAAACCAAGATCCCTATTACACTTTTCATTTGTGATCACTTAAATATTAATAACTCGAAAAAAGTAATTTTGAAGATCAAAACAATACTTCTTCACTTATTAAAATTACAACTTTATTTTAATCTTAATGGCAGGAATTCCTGTTATTTTTTTTATAATCGGAAATAAAATTTAGTATTTTAAAAGTATAACAACATATTATAGGAACATTATTTGTCTACCAAAAAAAATAAATTGTTGATTTTTTTTTTTTAAGATTTAGAATCATACTTTATATAAATAATTGAAACAGCATCAAACAATATTTCATCTTCACTTAACACAAAATTATTCTATTTAAATTATTCTTCACTAACTCTTTTTCGATTGTAAACAGAAGCTAAATTCGTCATTAGAAACATACTCATTGTTTTGTTTTTAAGACTTAAAGACTCTACAAATTCAGTATCTTCCACACAATAATACTGAAATCCTTTGATGAGTTCTTCGGGTATTTTTAAGGTTTTGGTATAATATTTATTTCCAAAAAGATATTCTATTTTTTTTAATAATAATTCTTTCTTTTCTATTTCAACATTCATTTTCAGAACCTCTTTATCTCCTGAAATAGAACTGAATAAACCTTGAATACCACCAGAATTAGAATATAATCTTCGCTCTTGTGGCGTAAATTTAACTTGTCCCCGAGGAATTATCCCTAAGTTTTCAGCCGATATATTGGCCACTTTATTAATAATCACCTCATCCAATTCAACAGCGTTAAAAACCATATCTACCTCCATAGTTCCCGAATTGTATTCGTGTCTATACACGTATTTTTTCAAATACTTATAATCAATTCCAGAAAAGTTCAAAATATCCCCTTCTTTTGCCTGTATAGAAAAGCAGCCATCTTTATCGGTTACCGCCATCATTTTATTCATGCAATTGATAACACTAATCCCCTCCAATTTTTTGGCATCAGATATGACAGTCCCTGTTATGATTTTTTCAACATTCGTTTGTGCAGTCAATAATTGATTTTGGCCTAATAAAACAAGTAATACAATTATACTATTTTTCATTTATAACAAATAAAATTCAACATTTTAGGCTAATGATTTTCGACAGCACTTTGTCTGTTTTTATTAAAACTGGAAGCCAAACCACCAATTAAAAACATACTCATCGTCTTGTTTTTATCTTTTAAAGACCTAACAAAATCTTGGTCTTCTATACAATAATATTGGAAACCCTTGATGTACTCTTCGGGTATTTTTAGAGTTTCTATATAATATTTTTCTTCAAATAGACCCTCCATTTTTGCCATCAAAAACTCTTTTTTCTCTACTGTAACAGCTTTTTTGAGCATTGCAGTCCTGCCATTTATGGCATTCAAAATGGGATCAACTGCCAACATCCCACCCAATAACCCCAATAAATGTATTGGTTTGAAATCACCTGCTGTTTGAAGTTTTCGTTCTTGAGATGTTAATTTGACTTGATCACGAGGAATTATCCCAAGATTTTCAGCACTTATCTCCGAGTGCTCATTAATAATCACTTCATTCAATTCGATACTTTTCGGTGTTAAATCGACAACAATATTGCCCATTTTAAATTCTTGAATCTTAATATATTTCCTTAATTCCTCATAATTAACGGCCGAAAAATTCAAAATGTCACCCACTTTTACAAGAATAGAAAAAGCACCATATTGATCTGACACCACCATTATTTTGGTTGAGGCATTCGTAATATTGATTCCTTCCAACGGAACTCCATTCGAGCTTACTTGACCCTTTATCCATTTTTCGACACCCACTTGTGCTATCGCAAACTGAACTATAAAAAAGAAAATAAATAAAAAAGTAAAATTATTCTTCACGCGCAATTTTGGAATTGATTAAAAAAACTAATTATTCTTTAAACCTAAATATTGAAATAAACAGTTCCTATTTGGCGAATAAAACCGATTTCATCTTTTTAAGTTGAAAAAATCTTCACCGCAACTTATTTGCAAAATGTAAAAGTATCCCAATCCCATCCAAATTAATTACTAATAAGTTGGTAAAAGTTTGTTAATTAAAATCGTTCCTCCATACATTAAAAAACAATCATTTAATACCTTTACAGCGAATTTTACACAGCATATAAAATGAAAAACTGCATTATAGCAAGTACTTCAACCTTGCACGAAGGACAATACTTAGAGTATTTATTGCCCGAATTACAATCGCATTTTAAGGATTGCAAAACGATCCTTTTTATACCCTTTGCAAGACCAGGCGGGATTACACATGACGAATACACGATAAAAGTAGCTTCGGCTTTCGCCAAAATAAACATAACTGCAAAAGGAATACATGAATTTGAGAAGCCAAAAGAAGCCATACAAAAGGCAGAAGGGATTTTTACAGGAGGAGGCAACACTTTCTTACTGGTCACCCAATTATACAAAAACGATCTCATGAATATTCTTGCTGATACATTAAAAAAGGGAACTCCATACTTGGGAACTAGTGCAGGAAGTAATATTTGTGGATTAACGATGCAAACAACCAATGATATGCCCATTATTTATCCGCCTAGTTTTCAAACTTTAGGAATAATCCCTTTTAATTTGAATCCGCATTATTTAGATCCAGACGATCAGTCCAAACACATGGGCGAAACCAGAGAAACGAGAATAAAAGAGTTTCATGCGTTCAATTCTTTACCAGTATTAGGATTACGAGAAGGAAGCTGGCTTGATGTAAAAGGACATCAAATCATACTTAAAGGAAATCTACAAGCTCGACTCTTTAGACAAAACCAAGTACCCGAAGAATTGGAAAGCGGAAGTGATTTAAGCAATCTGAATTAAAACAATAAAACCATTAAGAAATCAAGAGCTTTGAAGTTTTAAACTTTACGAGACTTAATTTCTTACTGGTTTTAAAAAAATATTATTTTTAATTTAACGCATAAAAAAACCCCAAATTTTCATTTGAGGTTTTGGAGCGAAAGACGAGGCTCGAACTCGCGACAACCAGCTTGGAAGGCTGGAGCTCTACCAACTGAGCTACTTTCGCATTAATCATTAAATTTACCCTTATAAATCAAAAAAAATTGATTTTAGAGCGAAAGACGAGGCTCGAACTCGCGACAACCAGCTTGGAAGGCTGGAGCTCTACCAACTGAGCTACTTTCGCATTATTGAGGTGCAAAGATAAATAATAAAAACAGTTATTTGCAAATTTTTTTTAAAAAATAAATCGACATTTATCATTCCGATTCACAATCATTTTAAAACTAAAATGTTATAGAATTATTTTTTTTTATTCCCAATGCAAAACATCAAAAAAGCAGCCCCTTTATAGACCTTCCCGTCAAGATATCTAGTGTCACAAAAAGCAAAACCAATCGATACCTATCAATTTAAGTGGGATATCATACCCACAACGCACCATTTTCAGTTATTATCAAAACAATAAATTAAAAGGAATTATATCAAATTTAAAAATAATAACAGCATCTTTGTATCCAATAATCAATATCAAATTCGAGGAATGGCTTTAGAAATCAAAGATGGTAGTAAACATTACTTAACAGTAAAAAACATAAGAAATGAATAAACTTATCTTTTTTATTGCCTTTGTTACCCTTATCAGTTGCAAAAAAGATCCAATTAGAATCATTGAATCTTTTAAAACATCGAAAGCCTCCGATAAAGAAGGAGAAATTATAGACATTGACACCGCATTGATTGTCCCATTTAAAAGTAAATCACTACTTGATTTTTATAACTCCAGAGAGAATCAGACCGTGTGGCAATCTGAAAAAAATAGAAAAATCATTCTTGAAACCATCAAAAATTGCGAAGCAGAGGGATTGAACCCTCCTGATTATAATATTTCGAAATTAGTCGATCTCGAAAAAAACTTCAACAAACTAGACGAGGATGAACAAATAAATTATGATCTATTACTTACTTATAATTTTCAAAAATACCTCACCCATCTGCACAATGGAAAACTTAATCCCAGAAAACTATACAACAACTGGGATTTACACATTGATGAGTTAGACACCAAATCCATTTTGAATAATGCCTTAACAAAAGATTCTTTAACAGACGCAATAAAAAAATGCCAACCAAAAGCACTGACTTACACAAAATTAATAACCGCATTAGAAATTATTAATAAGTTACCAGAAGACAAAACAGACTCTATTATTACTGAAGACAAAATAAAACACAACAGAACCTATCCTGCCATAATCAATATCAAAAAAAAATTATTGTATTGGAAAGATTTAGAAAGCAACGACATTATCACTTCTGCCTATGACGATAAAACGTTTAAAGCCGTCAAAAAATTTCAAACCAGACATGGCTTAACACCAGATGGCATAATTGGCAAAAGCACAATAAAAGCACTTAATTTCACCAAAGAAGAAAGAAAACATCAAATTATAGCCAACTTGGAACGCTGGAGATGGTTTGCCAAATCATTCACCGAAAATTACGTTTTGATTAATATTGCAAATTACAGCTTGAATGTGGTCCAAGACCAAAACATTACCATGAGCAAGCGCATTGTAGTGGGGAAAACTAAAAGAAGAACTCCTGTACTAACCTCAGTTTTACAAACAATTGTTTTCAACCCTACATGGACCGTACCTCCAACAATTTTAAAAGAAGACATCATTCCCGAATTAATCAAAAACAGGAACTACCTAAAAAACAAGGGAATTGGAATTTATGACTCGGATAGCAATGAAGTCGATCCATTAAAATGGAATCAAAACCGACCTAGAGGTTATCGTTATGTCCAAAAACCGGGTTATTACAATGCTCTGGGTGTTGTCAAAATCAATTTTCCAAACAGATACAGCGTCTATCTACACGATACCAATCATCGCGATTTGTTTGAACGAAATAATAGGTCATTAAGTTCAGGATGTGTTCGCATCGAAGAACCTTTAGAATTAGTTCGGCTTTTATTGGACGACCCAAAGAAATATTCAAAGGAAAAAATGGATTCCATTATTGCGACCAAAAAAACTCTTTTTATAGGACTAACAAAACGTTTTGCCATTTACCAATGGTACTGGACAGCGTGGAGTGAAAATGACGAATTGATTTTTAGAGACGATATCTATAATCTCGATGCCGATTTATATACCAAACTACGAAACTAGTTTAGACAGCCTTGAATTACTCATGGAAGGATGATAAATATACAAACAAGATTGTCCTTTTATCATCGTAATAATTTCTGACGCAAATTCTACAGGAACGGCTGGACACCCTTGACTTCTACCTAATCTTTTATGGTATTTAATAAACGATTCTGAAACATAATCGGCACCATGAATAACAACCGCTCTTTCGCGTGCATGATCATTCAAACCTCTTTCCAAACCATCCAGTTTTAAGGAAATACCATGTTTACCGTTGTAAACTTCGCCAGTAACATAAAAACCTAAACTACTTTTAAAAGATTCAGCTACATTAGAAAAATTAGTTGCAAATTCTTCCCCAGTATTTCTTCCGTGGGCTACTAAAGACTGAAACAATACTTCATTGGTAGACAAATCAATAACCCAAAGACGCTTTTCATTCGAAGACAAACTAAAATCAACCAGAGTCAATATATCTCTTTTAATCAATCCTTTTTCCTTCAAAGAGTAAAACCCTTTCAAAGCTTCAACAAAACATTCTTGTTTAGGCAATTGAAAACGATTGGATTGTAAAGCACTATAAACCATTTCAACTTTGACATCCTCATTGGATTTCAAAACTGAAGCAGTGATTTTATTTGTAGTAATTTTATGATTATTTGTTACTTCTCCACTAAAGGCGAATGAAAAAGCAATGAAGACAGACGCAAGAAACATTTTATAATTCATTGTATACCTATTAGTTACACATATTTTAAGAGCGACAAATATACAAATAATACCAACTTGGTAAAATGAAAATGCACTTAATCGATAAATTTTAACATTTCATCGGTTTTTATTCTTCAAAAAAATATCTCTCAAAAGATTTTTTTTAAAATTTTATATTACTTTTGTTACAAATCACAGCTTTTTATGACCAATATTAAAAATATTCTTGTTTTTTTCATAATTCTATGTTCAAGCATACTATATGGTCAAAAAAAAACACTTAATACGAAGTCTATTACATCTAAGATTTCAATAGATGGAAAAATAACGGAAGACATCTGGAATTCGACTGAAATTGCGTCCGATTTTGTTATGTACCAACCGGATAACGGCAAGCCGATTAGCGAAAATAAAAAAACAGAGGTGAAAATAATCTATGATAATGATGCAATTTATATAGCGGCCATTATGCACGATGAAGATCCGAGCAAAATAAAAAAAGAAATTACAAATAGAGATAAATTTGGCGTAACCGATTATTTTTCGGTATTCATCAATGGTTTTAATGATGGTCAACAAGATTTCAGATTTTATGTTACTGCTGCCGGCGTACAAATTGATTGTATTTCAACCGAAGGGTATAATGATTTTTCTTGGGATGCTATTTGGGATAGCAAAACAACCCTGACAGATCAAGGATGGGTGGTCGAAATGAAAATTCCGTATGCAGCCATTCGATTTCCAAATTCTAAAAAGCAAACTTGGGGTATCAATTTTCTTAGAAATATAGAACGCGATGTGCAAGTTTATTCTTGGAACCGAATTGACACTAAAATCGGTGCCGAACTTACACAAAATGGAATATTAGAAGGAATAGAAAATATTAAAACCCCCACCCGATTATTCTTTATTCCTTATGCTTCTTTTTACAATCAAAAAGATGACTTCCAGTCAGACAATACTTTCAAAGGAGGTATGGATATCAAATACGGAATCAATGACGCCTTTACATTGGATGCCATTTTGGTACCCGATTTTGGTCAAACTAAATTTGATAATGCCATTTTAAACCTAGAACCATTCGAGCAACAATTAAACGAAAACAGACCCTTTTTTACTGAGGGAACTGAATTGTTTTCTAAGGGGAACCTATTTTATTCCAGAAGAATAGGAGGATTTCCAAGCGGAGATCCCATTGTTGGAGAGAACGAAGAAATTACAAATTATCCCAGTAATGTAGATTTACTGAATGCTATCAAGATATCGGGTCGCACCAAAAAAGGATTGGGTATCGGTCTTTTGAATGCCATAACCGAAAAAACATATGCAACTATAAAAGACACTGTCACTTTGACAACAAGAAAAGAAGTCATCGAACCGCTGGCAAACTACAACATATTAGTGCTCGACCAACGATTCAATAAAAATTCGTCGGTGACTTTTATCAATACCAATACAACTCGAAATGGTGATTTTAGAGATGCCAACGTAACGGGACTTTTGTTTGATTTAAACACTAAAAAAAACAGCTATAACTTAAATGGTGATTTCAAATACAGCACGATAAATACTGCCGAAGATTATAATGGATATAAAACTTCACTGGGTTTCAAAAAAACAAGTGGAAAAATTCGATACGAAGTATCTGGAAAATACATCTCAGAAGATTATGATGTCAATGACTTAGGCATCATATTTTACACCAACTACCATGCTGCCTATGCCAATGTAAGTTATAGAATCTTAAATCCAACTTCGATTTTCAATACCTTTAAAATAATTGAAGAAGCCAATCTAGAAATTCAAAACACAACGGGCAAAATTCAAGAAGACTACCTTAAAACAACTATAGGAGCCAAATCAAAAAAGAACACCTATTACGAATTTTCCTTATTATATGCACCAAAAGAAACTTTCGATTTTTATCAACCCTTAGAATATGGGCGCTATGTTTATGTTCCAAAAAGAATATCTTCCTATTTTGGTTTTGAATTAAACCAAAATCATGATTTTACTGTAGATGCAACTGTTTCGACTGCACAATATGACGAAGAAAACAGACAAACCTATGGCATTTATATCAATCCAAAATACAGGTTCAACAATCAATTCTCACTGGAATATGCTTTTGAATATTTAACCAAAAGAAATGACAGAGGCAGAATAGGTTATGACACAAATGGCATTGTGTTTGCAGAAAGAAATCGAGAAACACTTCAAAATACACTAACCGGAAAATTTGCATTAACCAATAGAATGGCACTAAATTTGGACGTACGTTATTACTGGTCCTATTCCGAAAACCATGAATTTTTCACGCTTCAGGATGATGGCTATCTTTCTCCATATCCCTCATACAACCTTAATCGAAATAGAAATTACAATTCTTGGAATTTTGACTTATCTTACTCTTGGTGGTTTGCTCCAGGAAGTCAAATTTACATTTTGTACCGGAATTATGGTTTAGAAGATACTCGTTTAGTAGAAAAAGACCTATCCACGAACTTGAAAAATATTTTTGACAGCAACTTAACCAATATTTTTTCGATAAGCATTCGCTATTATATTGATTACAATGTAGTAAAAAATAAATTTTAAACTTTTACTCCCTAACTGTAACATTAGAACAATTCGATAGTCTATTCATTTAACATATTTTTAATTCTTGCATTTGCAAAAAATTAAGAATTAAAAAACTTCGATTATACAAACTATCGTTTCATGAAAAAACAGCATTTCCTTTATTTTCTTTTATTTTTTGCATTAGGGTATGGACAGAAAAAAACTTTACAAACAAAATTCATATCTGAAAAAATAACCTTAGACGGCAAACTTGATGAAACTATTTGGCAAACAGTTCCTATTGCAACCGATTTTGTTATGTTTCAACCGGACAATGGCAAAGTAGTTCCCCAAAACAAAAGAACCGAAGTTCGTGTTTTATATGACAACGAAGCTATTTATATCGGAGCGTTGATGTATGACGACGAACCTAACAAAATCTTAAGAGAAATAAACAAAAGAGACGAATTTGGTACAGCCGACTTTTTCGGAGTTTTCATTAATGGTTATAATGATGGACAACAAAATTTTCAGTTTTTTGTAAACGCCGCAGATGGTCAAGCCGATTGTTTGGCAACAGACAACAATGGAGAAGACTATTCCTGGGATGCCGTTTGGGACAGTAAAGCAGTTATTACCGATTTTGGCTGGGTTGTAGAAATGCGTATTCCATATGCTGCTTTGCGTTTTTCAAGTGAAAGTAAACAAACTTGGGGTGTAAACTTTTTTAGGGAAATACGAAGAGATCGTCAGAAATATTCATGGAATTTAATTGATACCAAAATTGGAACATTTACGCAACAAAATGGCACTATCGATGGTATAGAAAACATAAAAACACCCACGCGACTTTTCTTTTTGCCCTATGCCTCTTTTTATACTTATGCTAATGCAAATCAGAAAACCTACGGAGAATTAAAAGGCGGCTTGGATATCAAATACGGAATTAATGATGCCTTTACATTAGATGCCATGCTTATTCCAGATTTTGGGCAAACCAAATACGATGATCGAATTCTAAATCTAAGTCCTTTCGAACAGCAATTCAATGAAAACAGAGGTTTTTTTACAGAAGGAACTGATTTATTCAGCAAAGGAAATCTTTTCTATTCCCGAAGAATTGGTGGACCGCCTTCGTATCATCCAGAAACGCAAGCAAATGAGGAGATAATAGAAAACCCAACGACCGTAGATCTTTATAATGCTACCAAAATATCAGGCCGAACCAAGAGCGGGTTGGGAATTGGTTATCTGAATGCGGTTACCCAAAAGACATATGCAACTATAAAAGACACTATTACCCAACAAACAAGACGTGTTTTAGTAGAGCCACTAACCAATTACAATGTCCTGGTTTTTGACCAACGTTTTCATAAAAACTCATCTGTAACCTTAATAAATACCAACGTAACCAGAAACGGTTCTTTCAGAGACGGAAATGTTTCGGCTTTGGTTTGGGATTTAAACACAGCCAAAAACACATATAACTTATCTGGAAACTTTAAATATAGTTATATAAACGAAATTGAAGACAAAAAGAGTGGAATAAATTCCTTACTGAGTTTTTCCAAAACGAGCGGTAAATATCGCTATTATGGGGAGACTAATATGATTACAAAGGGTTTTGACAACAACGATTTGGGAATTAATTTTGAAACCAATTATTATAGTTTTTATGGCAATACCAGCTATCGCATTCTTAATCCAACTAAAATCTTTAATTCTTTCAACACTAATATTAATGCCTATACTCAATTCCAAAAAGAAACAGGCAAATTACAATCGGACCAAATCAATCTGAATATTAATTCCACTACAAAAAAGAACCATTATATTGGTTTTGGTTTAGAGTATCGCCCAGTTGAAACCTACAATTACTACGAACCCAGAACCGAAGGCCGTTATAGCATCGACCCTACCCGTTTTGGAAGCTGGTTTTCGCTTTCAACTAATTACAACAACAAATTCGCCATTGACTTTAACCCCACAATTGCTTTCTTAAATGAATCAAAAAGGACCTCGTATGGGATTTTCTTAAGCCCAAGATACCGTTTCAATGACCATTTAGCATTAAACTATGCATTCAACTTTTTCCGTCAAAATAACAACAAAGGCTATGTAGACAGTGGTTCCAACAATGACGATTTACCTCCGGACACGATAATTTATGCCAATAGAAATGTAATCAATTACACCAACAGCCTCAACGGAAAATACTCAATTAACAGCAAAATGAATTTTAATCTTTCGGCTCGTTATTATTGGTCTTACACTGAGAACAAAAGCTTTTATGAGTTAGAAAACAATGGAAGACTGACTCCCTACGACAATTATACCGATAACAAAAATCAAAATCTGATTACATGGAATTTGGACGTATCTTACAATTGGTGGTTTGCACCGGGAAGTCAATTAACTATTTTATACCGAAGCAATGCCGCAAAATATGACAATTTAATCAATAAAGATTTTGGAAACAATTATACCAGTTTACTTAATAATGAAGATTTAAGCCATGTTTTATCCATTAGCTTAAAATATTTTATAGACTACAATCAGGTTAAAAATGTGTTTTAAAACTATTTGTTAAAGACAAATATGACTCTTTAAAGAATTATCTTTTTATAAGATAAAAATATCTTCAAAAACCTAGTTATTCCTACATGGTTTTCGAAGATTTTTTTTTACGTTTTTTAAAGAAAAAACGGCTTTTTACAACACATTTTTAAGTATTTGTTGCACTTCTCTTTTATATGTATAATAGTAGTTTTGACGCCTTTATATTTTTTGCGAAAGCCTTATATTTACAAAAAATTTGATGCTATGAACAAAAAAGTAATTTTAATGATTTTAGACGGTTGGGGAAAATCTCCTGACCCGAAAGTTTCTGCAATTGATAATGCAAATGTTCCGTTTATAAATAGTCTTTATACAAAATACCCTAGTGCACAACTTCGAACCGATGGTTTACATGTTGGTCTTCCTGAAGGACAAATGGGAAACAGCGAAGTAGGACACATGAACCTAGGAGCTGGAAGAATTGTTTACCAAGATTTGGCCAAAATCAATCTTGCCGTAGAACACAAAACTTTGGTAAAAGAACAAGTTTTACTTGACGCTTTCGAGTATGCCAAAAGTAACAACAAAAAAATACACTTTCTGGGATTGCTTTCTGATGGTGGAGTTCACTCACACACTTCACACTTGCGCGGGTTAATCGATGCCACTCAAGATTATGGGTTAGACAATGTATTTGTACATGCTTTCACAGACGGTCGTGATGTGGATCCAAAATCAGGTAAAAAATACGTACAGGATTTAGAAAACTATATTGCCAACACTACTGTAAAATTAGCTTCTATCACAGGCCGTTATTATGCAATGGATAGAGACAAACGTTGGGAAAGAGTAAAACTAGCTTATGATGCGGTTGTTAATGGCGAAGGAAATCACTCAACCGATGCTGTTGCCAGCGTAAAAGAAAGCTACAAAAACAATGTAACTGATGAGTTTATTCACCCCATAATCATGGTGAATGACAAAGACCAACCTCTTGCTACTATCAAAGAAGATGACGTTGTTATTTTCTTCAACTTCAGAACAGACAGAGGACGTGAATTGACCGAAGCACTTTCGCAAAAAGATTTCCACGAGCAAAACATGCACAAATTACAATTGTACTATGTGACTCTTACCAATTATGATGAAACCTACGAAAATGTAAAAGTGGTGTACAACAAAGATAACATCACAGAAACATTGGGTGAAGTTTTGGAAAAAGCCAACAAAAAACAAATTCGTATTGCCGAAACAGAGAAATACCCACACGTGACTTTCTTCTTCTCGGGTGGACAGGAAATTCCTTTTCATGGTGAATCTAGAATATTGAGAAATTCTCCAAAAGTAGCCACTTACGATTTACAGCCAGAAATGAGCGCTTACGAATTGAAAGATGCTTTGGTTCCAGAATTGAACAAAGGTGAAGTTGATTTTGTATGTTTGAATTTTGCCAATGGTGACATGGTAGGACATACAGGAGTTATGAGTGCAGCAATAAAAGCTTGCGAAGCTGTGGATGCCTGCGTAAAAGAAGTGGTTGAAGCGGCTCTAGCCAATGACTACACTACTATCATCATTGCCGATCACGGTAATTGTGAAACGATGATTAATCCTGACGGTTCTCCAAACACAGCGCATACAACTAATCCTGTGCCAATTATTTTGGTGGATAAAGACTTAAAAACCATTCACGATGGAGTTTTAGGTGACATTGCCCCTACTATTCTTGAATTAATGGGAATAGAACAACCAGCTGCAATGACTTGTCATTCTTTATTATAAATCATCAATTGATGCATTTTTAACAAACAAAATGGGTGTGAATTTAATTTTCGCACCCATTTTCTTTACATTTTATCCAATAAATAAAAATACTCTTTTTCGATACTTTCTTGATGATTGGGATGAGCAATCCGAACCAATTCACCAGCTCGTTGCTTTAATGTTTTTCCATACAAATCGGCAATACCGTTTTCTGTAATAACATAATGAATATGTCCTCTAGTGGTAACCACTCCCGCTCCTTGCTTCAAAAAAGGCACAATTCGACTTTGCCCATTCTTGGTGGTTGATGGCAAGGCAATAATTGCTTTTCCACCATCACTTAAGGATGCTCCACGAATAAAATCCATTTGTCCGCCTACACCAGAATACATTCTAGGCCCAATAGAATCGGCACAGACTTGTCCAGTTAAATCGACTTCAATAGCTGAGTTAATAGCGATCATCTTTGGATTTTTCCGAATTCGTGCCGTATCATTTACAAAAGAAGATTCCCGTAATTCAATAAAAGGATTGTCATTGACAAAATCATACAACCGTTTGGAACCTAATACAAAAGTTGACAACACTTTTCCTCTTAGTGATCCTTTATAATTGCAATTAATCACATTGCTTTCAATCAAATCGATTACACCATCCGAAAACATTTCGGTGTGTAATCCTAAATCTTTGTGATTCCCCAATTTACTCAAAGCAGCGTTAGGAATTGATCCAATTCCCATTTGGAGTGTACTCCTATCTTCAATCAAAGAGGCGATATAATTTCCTATTTTATCTTCTTCAACTGTAAATGGCTCCACTTCATGCGAATAAATAGGCACATCAACTGCCACCAAATAATTTATTTCTGAAATATGAAGAATCCCATCGCCAAAAGTTCTAGGCATTTGTGGATTTACTTGCGCAATAACAATTTTTGCATTCTCAATCGCAGCAACCGAAGCCTCAACAGAAACGCCAAGTGAACAATATCCATGGCTGTCGGGTGGAGATACATGGATAAAAGCCACATCCAATGGCAATACATTTTTTCTGAATAAACGAGGCAATTCACTTAGAAAGACTGGCGTATAAGAACCATTCCCCGCTTTTAAGGTATGTCGAACATTACTCCCAATGAAAAAAGAATTGACATGAAAACTTTCCGCAAGATGAGGATTCGCATAACGCGCTTCCCCTTCGGTATGCAAATGGCAAATTTCGACATTTCGTAATTCAGCTGCTCTTTCTGTCAAAGCATTAGCCAAAATTGTGGGCGCAGCCCCAGCGGCTTGCAAATACACTCTGTCTCCCGATTTTACGACTTTTACGGCTTCTTCAGCAGTGACATATTTTCCCATAAATGATTTATTTATAACAAAAGTAACTATTTGTGTGATAATCGAATATGACAAAGCTCATATTTCAGTTGAACATTTTATAAATAAAAGTTAAAATCTCAATTATGAAAGTATTACTATTATATTTGCACCAAAATATCTCAATATGGATCAAATTCTTTCAAATATTAAAATTCAGATTAACGAGAAGCTTTATGTAAAAGACCCTGAGACTTCTCCATTAGGAAAAAAAATCATTGAAGAAAGCATTCTTTTAATTGATAGCATTGGCTTTGACAACTTTACCTTTAAAAAATTAGGAGAAAAAATAGGTTCGAACGAAAGTTCCATTTACCGCTATTTTGAAAACAAACACAAATTATTAGTATATTTATCTTCATGGTATTGGAGTTGGATGGAATACAGATTGGTATTTTCAATTTCAAATCATTCAGATTCTTGGGAAAAACTAAAAAAGGCAATTGCAATAGTGACCGAAAAAGTAGAAGATGATCAAAAAACGTTGCATATCAATGAATCTATTTTGAACAAAATCATTATTGCCGAATTTACAAAAACATTTCATACCAAAGAAGTAGATCAAGAGAACAAAGAAGGTTTTTACTTTATCTACATCAGAGTTATTAACAGATTAACAACTATAATTAAAGAAGTAAATCCTGAATATTTGTATGCAAAAAGCCTTGCTTCTAGCATAGTTGAAGGAGCAATGCACCAACACTTTTTAACAGATCATATGCAATCCATAACCGATTGCAATCAAACTATAAATCCGACGAATTTTTATTTCGACTTAATTGAAAAAATACTTAAAAAATAAAAATATGACTTCATTAAAAAGACTTTTCAACCTTTTAGAGTTAGACAAAAAAGATGTTTCTCAAATCTTTTTCTATGCCATTTTTGCTGGAATCGTGAGTTTATCATTGCCACTAGGAATTCAAGCTATTGTAAACTTTATTCAATCGGGACGAGTAAGTGCTTCATGGATTGTTTTGGTAATCTTAGTCGTTATTGGTGTAGCGCTTGTAGGCATTTTGTCCTTAATGCAATTGCGAATAACTGAAAATTTACAACAGAAAATGTTTGTGCGCTCGTCATTCGAATTTGCCACTAGATTACCCAAAATAGAATTCAAAGAACTTTATGGTCATTATCCTCCAGAATTAGCCAATCGCTTTTTTGATACATTAACCATACAAAAAGGAACTTCAAAATTATTAGTTGATTTTTCGGCTGCCATTTTACAAATCGTTTTTGGTGTAATATTATTGTCATTATACCATCCTTTCTTTATTGTATTCGGATTTTTATTACTAATGCTTTTATATATAATTTTTAAATTTTCTTATAATAAAGGAATCCAAACCAGTCTAAAGACCTCCAAAAACAAATACAAAACGGCGGGTTGGTTACAAGAAATTGCTCGGAATAATTTCAGTTTTAGAAACGAACTGAACTATGATTTTGCTTTAGAAAAAAACAACGGAATCATAAAAGACTATTTATATTGTCGTGAAAGTCATTTTAATGTTATAAAAAAACAATTCAGCCATCTTATTATTTTCAAAGTTATCATTACGGCGAGTTTGTTAATCATTGGTGGCTACTTGGTTTTGAATCAGCAAATGAATATTGGGCAATTTGTCGCTGCAGAAATCATTATTTTATTAGTAATAAGTTCGGTCGAAAAAATCATTCTTGGCCTTGAGACTTTTTATGATGTATTAACAGCAGTAGAGAAGATTGGTCAAGTTACCGATATGGAACTAGAAGAAGAAATTACTGTTGAAAACAAAAGTTGTTATACCAATATCAGTCTTGAAACCGAAAATATGGAGTTTCAATTTCCAGGAACTAATTTTGGAATTCTAAACAACATCAATTTAAAAATAGACTCAGGAGAAAAAATTATAATCGATGGAGAAAACGGATCTGGAAAAACAACCTTGATTCGAGTGCTTTCCGGTTTATTACATCCGACTTCTGGGAATTTCTTTATCAATGATGACACCTTTAGAAAAATTGACATTAAACAATATCGCTCCAGAATTGGAAGTATTATTCAGGGTGAAACACCATTTGAAGGAACAATTCTTGAAAATATCACTTTTAATGATAAAAGCATCAGTACCGAAGATTTAAAATGGGCTTTAGATGGACTGCAACTTACTAGTTTTATAAAAACATTACCCAAAGGTTTAGACACTAAAATATTTCCGGAAGGCAAGGAATTATCCTCTTCCAATGCGCAAAAAATATTGTTGGCAAGAAGTATTATTCACAAACCCAATATTTTATTTTATGAAGAACCAACCGATAAAATGGATGTAAAAGTGGCCAATGAAATTATTGACTTTATCACTTCAGAAAAAAACAAATGGACGGTAATCGTGTCCTCTCAAAATCCGCATTGGCTTACCAAATGTACCCGAGAAATTACGATGCAAAAAGGAACAATTCTATCAGACACCAAAAAATAAGAGTATGCTAAACATATCCGACAAAAACCCGATAAACAACGAAGCTCTTGAAAAATATTCAACAGTCAAGAATTTGAGCAACAGACCTCATTATAAAATTTTGAATAGAATAATCCTTGTAGTTTCAATTGTAGGTGTTATTGCACTTTTCTTGCCTTGGACACAAAACATTTCGGGTACAGGAGCTGTTACAACATTAAAACCCAATCAGAGACCACAATCCATTCAATCTGTTATTTCGGGTCGAATAGAAAAATGGTACGTTCAAGAGGGAAATTATGTAAAAAAAGGTGACACCATTCTTTTTATATCCGAGATAAAAGAAGATTATATGGATCCGAATTTGGTGAAAAATACCAAAAACCAAGTAGATGCCAAAAAACAATCGTTGGAATCCTATGGTTCCAAAGTAGCAACGCTTTCTGTCCAAATGCAAGCCATAGAAAGAGAAAAAGGCTTAAAACTCAAGCAAGCCGAGAATAAAATAAAACAAGCTCGTTTGAAAATAAAAAGCGACAGTATGGATCTTGAAGCGGTAAAAACACAATTAAAAATCGCAACCACACAATTCAATCGTTCTTTACAATTAAACAAAGAAGGACTAAAAGCTTTATCTGATGTAGAAGAAAAACGCTTAAAACTACAGGAAGTTGAAGCTAAAATAATTACACAAGAAAATAAATTTTACACCAGTAAAAATGAATATATAAATGCCGAAGTAGAAATCAACCGAATATCAGCAGAGTATTCCGAGAAAACATCCAAGGCACAAAGTGACCAATACACAGCAATGAGCAATCAATACGATACGGAAGCTCAAGTAAGTAAATTAGAGAATCAATATGCCAATTATAGCATCCGAAATGGAATGTATTATATCAAAGCTCCTCAAAGTGGTTATATCAATAGAGCCTTACAATCGGGTATTGGAGAAAACATAAAAGAAGGAACTCCTATTGCAACGATTATGCCTTCTAATTATGACATTGCAGTAGAATCTTTTGTAGATCCAATAGATTTACCTTTAATCAAAAAAGGAGAAAAAGTAAGAGTTTGGTTTGATGGTTGGCCAACAATTGTATTTTCTGGATGGCCTGATATGTCTTATGGAACTTTTGGTGGTGAAGTCGTAGCTATTGAAAACTTTATCAGTGACAATGGGAAATTTCGAATCCTAATTGCGCCCGATAAAAACGAAGCACCTTGGCCTAAACAATTAAGCATTGGATCTGGCGCACAAACCATAGCTTTGCTAAATACGGTTCCCGTTTGGTTTGAATTTTGGAGAACACTTAACGGTTTTCCTCCTAATTATTACAAAGGAAAAGAGAAACCTTCAAAAGAAAAAAAATAATGCGATATCTTATTTTTATATTCACTTTATTTGGATTGTCTATTTATGGCCAGTCCAGTAACGAATCCACATTACCAACAAATCTCAAAGAAATGAGTTATAATGAGTTTTTGGGTTTTGTAAAAATGTACCATCCCTTGGTAAAAAATGCCAACTTGGAAATCAGCAAAGCACAAGCTAACCTGATGATGGCACGTGGAGGTTTTGACCCAAAATTGGAATTAAATTATAATAAAAAACAGTTTCAAGGCACTGAATATTATTCGATACTAAACAGTAGTTTCAAAATCCCAACTTGGTATGGAATAGACATCAAAGCAGGATTTGATGAAAACGAGGGCTACTATCTTAATCCGCAAAACAAAACTCCTAGCAACGGATTGACTTCGCTCGGAATTAGTGTTCCTCTTGGACAAGGATTACTGATTAATCAAAGGATGGCCGATTTACAAAAAGCTAAAATTCAAGTCAAATTAAGCCAAGCAGAGCAGAAGTTAGAAGCTATTGCCGTTTTATATGATGCTTCAGTCGCGTATTTTAATTGGAAGAAAAATTACGAAGAATATTTGCTTTATGAAAATTACAGCACCAATGCCCAAAAGCGCTATGAAGGAATAGAATCTTTGATAAAACAAGGAGACAAGCCTGCTATAGACAGTGTAGAAGCTGGAATTGTTGTCAAAAACAGATTGCTGGCACTTGAAGATTCAAAATTAAAATTAACAAAAGCCAAGTTAGAATTATCCAATTTTCTTTGGTTAGAAAACAACATACCATTGGAACTGGCAGATGTCATTATTCCTGAAAAAAAATTGGGCCAAACTATTCAGGAAACACTCAATATTAGCAATTTAATCAATCAAGAATCATCATTAATTAATCATCCAAAAATTGAAGCACTACAGAGCAAAATCGATTTATTGACGGTAGAGAAAAAAATGAAAGCCAACATGCTTTTGCCTAAAATTGATGTAGGATATTCGTATTTGGCACAACCCAATCCGACCAAACCCAACAGTTCTGACAATTACAAAGTAGGAGTTGATTTTTATTTCCCTTTGTTTCTACGAAAAGAAAGAGGCGGTTTGAAACTAGCGCAATACAAAATCCAGGAAACTGAGTTTACTAGAGATCTAGAAAAAGTACAATTATCAAACAAAATAAGTGCCCAAAAAACAGAAATTCAATCTCTGACCAAACAACAAAAATTAATCAACAAATTGGTAACCGATTACGAAACTATGTTGACATCCGAAGAGCGATTATTTACACTAGGAGAAAGTTCACTCTTCCTAATCAACTCGAGAGAAAACAGTTTAGTTAGCGCACAACTTTCACAAATAGCTTTAGAAAATAGGTTTTACACTTCCAACTCAGAATTGTATAAAATTATGGCCAATCCAAATTGATTTGTGCTAAAATAAGAAAGAGAGTTTTTTACATCAAAAAGACTCTCTTTCATTTTAAAATACAATCAGTTTATAAAATTATGCAACACAAGTTCAACAGCATAAATTAAAAGCCCCACCAAACCGCCTACAAGTGTTCCGTTAATTCGAATGTATTGCAAATCGCCACCAATTTCTAGTTCTAATTTTTTCGAAACCTCATCGGTATCCCAACTTTTTACGGTAGAAGAAATCAATTCACCAATCATCTTTTTATTATTGATAAGCACGGAAAGAACATCATTTTTGATAAAATTATTAATCTTATCCATCATCAATTGATCGGCTTGTATTCCTTTTCCAAAACTCTGAATCATATTGGCAATACTATTTTTGATTGTTGACTCCTCTTTTTGATTTAGATCATTGGCAATAGCCGTTTTGATTTCCAACCAAATGCCACTAATATAATCCTGCACTTCCTTTTTATTAGCAAAGCCAAGAACCAAATCATTGACTTTTTGTTGCATTTCGGGTGATTCTTTCAACTCGATTATAAAATCCACCACATAGTTGTTTACTTTTTTTCGAATAATGCTGTCTTGATGACTTGCCTGTTCCAGAAAATTATACAATCCATTGAAAATCCCTTCTGTTATTTTTTTATCGGCCAAGCCAAAAGAAAGAAATGGAGTCGAACTTTTTACTTTTTCTCCAATCAGATGTTTGTTGTTTTGCAATTCCACAATTAGAGTTCTCAAAACATTGGTCACCAATTCTTCTTGTTTATCGCTTTTAGCCAATGATTCTAAACCAAGAGCAATCCATTCGGCAAAATTTACTTTGCTTAATTTACCACTAAACTGGGTTTGTATAAAATGTTGAACTTCTTCATCATCTATCGTTTTCAAAAGGCCAGGAATCACGTTTTCAGCAATTAAATTCGCTACAGTATTAGCATTTTTTTCATCTATCAACCAATCCGAAGCTTTTACAGCCACATTAAATTGCTCTATTTTCAGTTCCAATTTTTCTCTAGTCAAAAACTCATCTGAAACAAAATTCCCAAGATTCTCGCCTATTTTATCTTTATTACTAGGAATCAAAGCCGTATGTGGTATCGGAATCCCAAGCGGATGCCTGAACAAAGCCACGACAGCAAACCAATCGGCAATTCCCCCCACCATAGCGGCTTCGCTAAAAGCTTTGAGCCAATCAATTTTATAAACATTAGCAACCACAAAAAGAACCACTGCAAATCCCAATAGGATAAGCGCGTTTCTTTTCATTTTAGCCAAATCCTTCTCTTTTTTACTATCTTCTTCTATGGATGCATTCATAATATAACGAATTGATTTCTTAGCTAATTTAAGCATTTAAAGTACTACAAATCCTAAAAAAAACATAAGTCTCCAAATCGCAGTAGGATTTCGTTCCAGTTTTAAAGTCTTAAAAATTAAAACAAACCCAATACAAAAGAAATAATTTTAAAAGTGTATTTTTGCACTCTGAAAATTCGAAAACATGATTATTCAAAAAACACGTGAGGAAATAGAATTAATGCGCGAAAGTGCCTTAATCGTATCAAAAACATTAGGAATGATTGCTTCTGAAATAAAAGAAGGAGTTACCACATTATATCTAGACAAAAGAGCCGAAGAATTCATTCGTGATCACGGTGCTGTCCCTAGTTTTCTGGGACTTTATGGATTCCCGAATTCATTGTGTATGAGTCCAAATTCACAAGTTGTACACGGAATTCCGAACAACAAACCCTTAGAAAGCGGTGATGTAATTTCGGTTGACTGCGGTGCTTTCAAAAACGGATTTCACGGGGATCACGCCTACTCTTTCGAAATTGGAGAAGTAGCCGAAGAAACTAAAAAATTATTACGCATAACCAAAGAATCGCTATACGTTGGAATCCGCGAATTGCGTGTGGGTAATCGTGTGGAAGATGTTGGTAATGCGATTCAAAAATACACCGAAGCACATGGTTATGGTGTGGTTCGAGAATTAGTGGGTCACGGTGTTGGTCAAAAAATGCATGAAGATCCAGAAATGCCAAACTACGGTAAAAAAGGCCGTGGAAAACTTTTCATCGAAGGAATGGTTGTTGCCATTGAACCGATGATCAATATGGGAACCAAAAACATCAAACAGCATAAAGACGGCTGGACAATTACCACTGCCGACGGAAAACCATCTGCGCATTTTGAACACGATGTAGCTATTATCGATGGAAAACCTGAAATTTTATCGACGTTTGCTTATATCTACAAAGAATTGGGAATCGTGAGCAATGAAGAAGATGAGTTTAGAAAAGTGCCTTTGGTTATTTAAACACGAATTGCACGAACTAAATTAAAAAATAGACACAAATTTCACGAATTAGCACGAATTCTATAGGCTTAAAAATTTCACGAATAATTCATTAATATGGATGATATTTACTTAAAAGAAGAGTCCTATAAGATTATTGGTCTTTGTATGGAGGTTCATAAAATTCTTGGCAAAGGTCATAGTGAAGTGGTTTACAAAGATGCTTTAGAACATGAATTTAGAATTAATTCAATCCCTTTTGAACGAGAAAAGATTTACGAAATTGAATATAAAGATATTATTTTACCACGAAAATACATAGCTGATTTTGTGGTTTTTAATGAAATAATATTTGAAGTAAAAGCGATTTCACAATTAACAAATAGTGATATCAAACAAACATTAAATTATTTAGCATCATCTAAAAACAAATTAGGCTTATTAGCCAATTTTGGAGAAGATAGTCTAAAATACAAAAGAATAATTTTATAGTCCCAAATTAGTGAAATTCATATTAGCCGTAATTAATTCGTGCAAATTCGTGAAATTCGTGTTTAAATTTTTATCAAATGAAATCTGTGTTTAAACTTATACTCAATACAATCCCACGTCCCATTCTTATTCGTTTAAGTTATGTTGCTCGTCCTTTTATCGCTTTTTCATTAAAAGGAGATAAATATACAGACCCAATTGACGGGAAAAGTTTCAAATCGTTCTTGCCTTATGGATACGAAAAACAACGCAACAATGTGCTTTCGCCAAGTACGCTTTCACTGGAAAGACACCGTTTGCTCTGGTTATACCTAAATGAGCAAACCGATTTTTTTACCGCTCCAAAGAAAGTATTGCATTTTGCGCCAGAACAAGCTTTTTACAAACTGTTCCGCAAGCAAAAAAATTTGGATTACACTACAACCGACTTATTTTCTCCTTTGGCAGATGTAAAAGCAGATATCTGTAATTTGCCTTTTGAAGACAATCAATACGATATTATACTTTGCAACCACGTTTTGGAACACATTCCAGATGACACCAAAGCCATGCAGGAGTTATACCGCGTTTTGAAACCGGGCGGAATGGCTATTTTGCAAATCCCGCAAGATTTAAAAAGAGATGTAACCTTTGCTGATGATACGATTACCGACCAAAAAGAACGTGCAAAAATATTTGGACAATATGACCACGTGCGTATTTATGGCCGTGATTATTTTGATAAATTAAGAAGCATTGGTTTTACTGTTATCGAAGAAGATTACACCAATAAAATAGCTCCAGAATTGGTAGAAAAATATTGTTTGGCAAAAGGAGAAATCATTCCAGTTTGTTTTAAATAATTATTTTACAACAAGATAAAAACAAAATAAATTTCACAAATTTGCACAAATTAATCTGTGTGAATTTGTGAAATCTGTGTTTAAACTCTCTAACAATCAAATAATTTTAGCGTTTGAAAACCGAAAATTCCTTTCAGTTCTGCTTTGATATTAGTTTTGAGCAAAAGCTAAACACCTATATTCCGACCGCTTATATTGTAGGACATTCTGAAGCTATAACTTATCTGGACAAAAAAGCGAGTCCCGAGGTACTTCAAAGTTTTGGTGTGATTATTGAAAATTTAGATACAAACACAAAAAAAGTTTTATCCCTTTGTGAAGCACTCAAACCCGAAGTTATTTTTAAGAAATTCCGCAAAAATAGCAAATCAGTCAAAAATATTGAAGATTTGTTCAAAGACAGCAAACTGCAATTTGGGATTCAGCAATTCATAAAAACAAATTTAGACCAGTTTTACACTTTAGTTTGTGAAGACAATTTCCCGCTCTCGCTGAATTTGGGAAAAGAAAAAGATTTTCGCATTAGTCAAATTACCACTACAAATCCAAAATTGGAAACCAGTCTTCAATTTGACAAACACGAAAACGGAATTTCTTATACGTTACTTTTAAAAGACGAAGCAACGACATTCTACCCATCAAACACAGACATCACGTTACTTTTGGACGAACCTGGCTGGCTAGTTGCTTACCATAAATTGCATCTTTTAAAAAATATCAACACCAAAAAAATTATTCCTTTTTTGAAAAAGAAAACCATCGAAATTCCTTCGAAAATGGTTTCTGAATACTTTGAAAAATTCATCAAGGACGTGGCAAAAAAAGCAGATATAAAAGCCACCGGATTTGCAGTCGAACTCAAGGACAAAATCAAATCTTGTTCACTCGAGTTGTCGCATGATTTTTTTAAAAACACTTATTCTCTAAATCTTTTATTCGACTATGATGGTTTTAGTTTTGACAATAGCAAAACCAAGAAAATCCATTCCGAAATTGACAGCCGAAATCTGGAGGAAATCAAAGTGATTCAATATAAAAGAAAAGCGGTCGAAGAAGCTTCATTTGAAAATAAATTGTTAGAATTTGGCTTTATAAAAACGGAAACCGGTTTGTATGGGCTTTCGCCAAAGGACGAAAAACAAGACCCTTATACCACTATTCAATGGGTTATCGAAAATCAGGAAAACCTCAAATCTTTAGGATTCTCAACAGAAGATCTAAAAATAGACAGCAAGAAAATCGACACTCATAAAGTGGCTATTCAATTTTCGAATGACATCAAAAGCGATTGGTTTGACATCAAAATGATTGTGGTTTGCGAGGCATTTGAATTTAGCTTCACTGAAATTGTTCCGAATATAAAAAACCGAAACCGACTCTTTCTTTTACCAAACGGCAACTATTTTTTGATTCCGATAGAATGGATGACACTTTACGGACCAATGGCGAAATTAGCAAAAGTTCAAAACGGAAATATTATCTTACTTAAAAGCAATTTTGCTGTTTTGGATGGTATTTTAGAACTTAAAAATTCAATACATTTAAAAGGAGAGGTCGAATATCAACCTTCCACTTTGGTAAAAGCAACATTGAGACCCTACCAAATTGAAGGAGTCAAATGGCTTTTGGAACACTACAACAATGGTTTAGGCGCTTGTTTGGCTGATGACATGGGATTGGGAAAAACATTGCAAACATTAACCACATTGGTTGCTGTACAAGAACAATTGGAATTTAAAAAAGCCGAAGACATTCAACTCGATTTGTTTGGAAACGAAATTCCTGTACCCAAAGAATACCTAAAAGCATTAATTGTTTTACCGTCTTCTTTGGTTTTTAACTGGTACAATGAAGCCCGGAAATTCACACCGCATTTCCGCAGAGTGCAATACATTGGCAACGACCGAAAAATGATTTCGAAAAAACTAGAAAAATACGATCTGATTTTTACGAGTTATGCCATCATTTCTAGAGACATTTCGATTTTGGAAAAATACAATTTCAGGTATTTGATTTTGGACGAAAGTCAATACATCAAAAATAAAAACTCCAAAACTTTCAAGGCAATCAACCAAGTAAAAGCCAACCACAAAATATCGTTGAGCGGAACTCCGATAGAAAATTCACTCGATGATTTATGGTCGCAAATGCAATTTATCAATCCAAATATATTGGGAAGTTATTCCTTTTTTGCCGAAAATTATAAATTTCCAATCGAGAAAAAGCAAGACGAGAACAGTTTATTGGAACTGAAAAATCTTATCGCCCCTTTTATTCTGCGACGCACCAAAGAGCAGGTTTTAAAAGATTTACCCGAATTGTCCGAGCAGATTTACTATTGTGAAATGGAACCCGAACAAGAGAAGTTGTACGAAGAGGAAAAATCCAAAGCCCGAAACTTCCTTTTGAAAACCGAAGGACCAAACAGAGACAAAATCAGCATTATCAACACATTGATGCGTTTGAGGCAATTGAGCAATCACCCTAAAATGATCGATTCCAAATCGGAAATGGATTCGGGAAAATACATTGCCGTGACCCGATATTTGGAAACATTGGTACAATCCAACCAAAAAACAATTGTATTCAGTTCGTTTGTATCCAATTTGGATTTTTATAAAACTTGGTGCAAGGAAAATAAAATCGATTTCTGTGAACTCACGGGAGAAACCCCTTTGAAAGAAAGGCAATACCAAGTCAATCGTTTCCAGGAACAGGAAAAACCATTGCTCTTTTTTATCTCTTTAAAAGCGGGTGGCGTTGGACTTAATATTACCAAAGCATCTTATGTCGTTTTTCTAGATCCTTGGTGGAATCCTTTTTCGGAAAAACAGGGAATTGGTCGTGCGCATCGAATTGGCCAGATGAATAAAGTAAATGTGATTCGGTTTATCACCAAAAATACTGTTGAAGAAAAAATCATCCGCTTACAGGAAAGCAAAAAACTGTTAGCCGATTCTCTTTTGGATGAAAATTACATCAGCACTGAAATTGAGGAGAATTTGGATTTTATACTTGAATAGCTTTAGGCTTTAAGCTATACGCAATAAGCCTTTCGCCTAAAGCTTAGTGCATACAGCTAACATATAATTTGTATATTTACGACTCATGAACGAAAATCAATAATGAAATCAATAGCCGTTTTACTTCTTTCATTCTTTTCCCTAACTGGTACTGCCCAAGTTGAGACTGAAATAGCACCTCCTTATAACATCAAAACGGTATCTTTTGTTCAGAATAGTCAAAACGTAGTTCCTATATTTAGATTGGGAGAACAATTTGAGTTTCAATTTGATGACTTATTTGGCAATGAAGCCGACTACTATTACGAAATCACACATTGCGATTATAATTGGATTCCAACTGACATTCCAAAAAGCGAATACTTAAAAGGTTTTGACGGTCAAAAAATTCAAGAATATGTCAACTCTTTTAATACTTTACAGACTTTTACCCATTATAAATTATCTATTCCTAATAATTACACTAAAATACTCTTGAGCGGTAATTATGTTCTAACCATTTTAAATTCTGACAAAGAGGTAGTTTTGAAGAGGTATTTCATCTTTTATGAAGACTTGGTTTCAGTACCTTTAAAAATTAAAAGACCTCGAACGGTAAAAAACATTTATTCGAAACACAATTTGGAATTTGAAATCAAAACTGGAGATCAAATGTTGTTTCAAAATCCAATGCAAAATCTAAAGGTAGTTTTGTTACAAAATGGAAAATTCAATACTGCTATAAAAAATGTGCCACCTCAATACACAGTCAGTAATAATTTTATCTATAAATACGATCAGGAAACGCAGTTTTGGGCGGGTAATGAATTTTTAAATTTTGATTCGAAAGACATCAAAAACGCCAATAATTACGTGAGCTTCATCAACTCCGACAATGACATTTACAATACCCATTTATACACCAATAATGATAAATCTAGTTTTCCTTACACCAATTTTTCGGATATTAACGGAAATTTTTCTGTTCGAAAACTGGACGGTGAAAACAACATCATTGAATCGGATTATTCGTGGGTTTATTTCAGTCTCTCTGCTCCTTTGGCTAATCCAAGTTCATCCATTTATGTAGTTGGAATGTTCAATAATTACAGCACAACTCCCGAATACAAAATGGATTTTAATCAAAAAAATGGTCTTTACGAAAAAGCAATTTTAATCAAACAAGGATTTACAAACTACCAATACCTAACTCTTAACAGCAAAGGGATTATCGACCAAGAGAATGCTATTGACGGAAATTTTTATCAAACTGAAAACGACTATACCATATTGGTTTATTATAAAGGAAGTGCAGATCGCTATGAAAAAGTCATAGGAAGAGGAACCGCAAATTCATTAAACATAACAAATTAGAAAACTTTGAAAATTTTTAAATAAAATATTCAATTTTTTCGTAGATTTGTCACCATACAGTACCTAATTAGCTCATTAACATGGTTTCACAAATAACAAGAGGCATTAAAATTTCAGTATTGACTAGTTTTGAAGGGACATACTTCAAAAACTATAAGATTCACTTTGCTTTTAGTTATGAAATCACGATAGAAAATCACAGTAAAGATTCAGTACAATTAACATCCCGTCATTGGGAAATTTACGATTCTTTGAATGATTTAGAATATGTAGACGGAGAAGGTGTTATAGGAAAAAAACCGGTTTTGAAACCTGGTGAGTTACATACCTACAGTTCAGGTTGTTTATTATCCTCTCCTTATGGCGCCATGAAAGGGTATTTCAACATGATTAATTTCACTTCCACTAAATCTTTCAGAGTTATAGTACCCACCTTTAGAATGTGTGCTCCTTTTGCTTTGAATTAATTTGACTTTAATTATGACATTTTTAGCATAATTTAAATCTTTCCTTTGTACTTTTGCATCAAATTTATAATCGTTTAATATTTAATTATAGAGATATGCTAAAAGGATTTTTCAATGTACCAAAAGCGGTAAACGAACCCGTAAAAGGATACGCACCTAATTCCCCCGAAAAAGCAGCTGTTTTATCAGCTTATAAAGAAATGTGGAATACTAAAATTGACGTTCCATTGTATATTGGTAGCGAAGAAATTAGAACAGGGAATACCAAAAACATGACCGCTCCACACGATCACCAGCATATCGTAGGAACCTATCATTTGGCAGAAAAAGGACACGTACAAAAAGCTATCGCCAATGCATTGGAATCCAGAACAGCATGGGCAAATATGGCTTGGGAACAAAGAGCTGCTATTTTCCTTAAAGCTGCCGAATTAATCGCCGGTCCATACAGAGCAAGGATCAATGCTGCAACAATGATTGGTCAGTCCAAAAATATTCATCAAGCCGAAATTGACGCTGCCTGTGAATTGATTGATTTTTTACGTTTTAACGTGGAATTCATGACTCAAATTTATGCAGACCAGCCAAAATCGGCATCCGATATGTGGAACCGTTTAGAATATAGACCTCTTGAAGGTTTTGTATACGCGATAACTCCATTCAACTTTACTGCTATTGCTGCAAATTTACCTGCAAGTGCCGCCATGATGGGGAATGTTGTAGTTTGGAAACCAAGTGACAGTCAAGTATTCTCTGCAAAAGTTATTATTGACGTATTCAAAGAAGCTGGAGTTCCTGACGGAGTTATCAACGTTGTATTTGGAGATGCATTAATGATCACCGACACTGTTTTGGCAAGTCGTGATTTTGCTGGAATCCACTTTACAGGTTCTACTCATGTATTCAAAGATATTTGGGCAAAAATTGGAACAAACATTCACCATTACAAAACATATCCGAGAATTGTTGGAGAAACTGGTGGTAAAGATTTTATCATTGCTCACCCAAGTGCCAACCCAAAACAAGTGGCTACAGGAATTGTTCGTGGAGCATTTGAATTTCAAGGACAAAAATGTTCTGCTGCTTCAAGAGCTTATGTACCACAAAGCTTATGGCCTGCTATTAAAGAGCAATTGATTACAGATACAAAATCAATGAAAATGGGCTCTCCAGAAGATTTCAGCAACTTTATTACTGCTGTTATCCATGAAGGCTCTTTTGATAAATTGGCTAGTTTTATTGACCAAGCCAAAAAAGATGCTGATGCCGAAATTATAGTTGGTGGAAATTACGACAAATCAGTTGGTTATTTTATTGAGCCAACAATTATCGTAACTACAGATCCTCATTATAGCACTATGGAAACCGAATTATTCGGACCAGTTATGACCATTTTTGTTTATGAGGATGCTAAATGGTCTGAAACGCTGAAATTAGTAGATTCTACTTCTGAATATGCTTTAACTGGAGCTGTTTTCAGTCAAGACCGTTACGCTATTGAAGAAGCGACAACCGCTTTACAAAATGCAGCCGGAAACTTCTACATCAATGACAAACCAACCGGAGCTATCGTAGGAATGCAGCCTTTTGGTGGAGCAAGAGCTTCTGGAACCAATGATAAAGCAGGTTCTGCATTGAATCTATTGCGTTGGGCTTCTCCAAGAACAATCAAAGAAACGTTTGTAACTCCAACAGATTATAGATATCCTTTCTTGGGAGAATAGTCCTAAAGTTGAAGGTCAAAAGTCTTGAAGACTTTATAAATATAAAAGCCGAATCTTAAATTAAGATTCGGCTTTTTACTTTTTACAAGTTTGAACAAACTTGAAACCTGAAACTTTTCTACACCACAAATTTCAATGGTAAGTGAACTACTTTCTTAGTCTCGAAGAATTCATCTTCAAAGAAATCAGAAATGTTATACTCTGTAGCTTTCGGGAAATCTTTTAGTTCTTCGGTTAAATCACCGCCCTTCAAATAAAGAATACCGTTTTTCAGCTGGTGTTTGTTTTGCTTCTTAATTTTTGTTTTCACCCAAGAAACAAAATCAGGCATATTGGTCACCGCCCGGCTTACGATAAAATCAAAATCTCCTTTCACGTTTTCGGCACGAAGTTGTTCCGCTTTTACATTTTTCAGTTCTAATGCTTCTGCAACGGCTTGAACCACTTTAATTTTCTTGGCAATAATATCGATCAGAAAAAAACGGGTTTCCGGAAAAAGAATAGCCAATGGAATCCCAGGAAAACCACCTCCAGTGCCTACATCCAAGACATAAGTCCCTGGTTCAAACTTATTAACTTTGACAATAGCCAAAGAATGCAATATGTGTTTAGTGTACAAAGAATCAATGTCTTTACGTGAAATTACATTGATTTTTTCATTCCAATCGTGGTATAAAAAATCCAATTTTTGAAACTGTTCTATCTGATTATCAGATAGGTTAGGAAAATACTTTAGAATCTCGTCCATCTTAAAAAATTTTAACAAAAGTACTGCTTTTAGATTAGAAATATTTAACTCAATATTGTATGTTGAAAATTTATATTGGTTACCTTTGCAAATATTCAGAAAATTATATGAACAATACCGCACCTACATTTGCAAAACAAGACAATTTAAAGTTTTTCAGAACACTTAATTCTCGAGTTAACAGCTATTTCAAAGAAAATAATATAGAAAAAACTGGAAACTGGAAAATTCATTTGAAAACTATTATTCTTTTTACTGTCTTCCTTGTGCCCTACTTTTTGATACTTACTTTAGACATGCCCTTTTGGGCACACCTTTTATTGACCATTGTCATGGGAATTGGAATGGCTGGAATTGGGATGAATGTGATGCACGATGCCAATCACGGATCGTATTCAACCAAAAGTTGGGTCAATAAATTCATGGGAGGAACCATATATGTATTAGCAGGAAACGTACACAACTGGCAAGTACAGCACAATGTATTGCACCATACTTACACAAACATTATAGGTCATGACGAAGACTTAGAAGCAGGAAGAATCATGCGTTTCTCCAAAGAAGCCGAATGGCACAAATTTCATAAATTCCAACAATATTACGCCGTGTTTTTATACGGATTATTAACTTTTAACTGGGCTATTACTACTGATTTCAAACAAATGAGCAGTTACCTAAAAAGAAAATTATCGTATGGTGAACCTAAAAGTCCAAAAGTACTTTGGACTACATTAATCATCACAAAAGTTATTTATTTATCTATTTGGATCGTTTTACCAATTGTTATCGGAATCACTTGGTGGAAAGTACTTATCGGATTCTTTGTAATGCACTATACCGCTGGATTAATTTTAAGCATCGTATTCCAATTGGCACACGTTGTTGACGAAGCTGCCAATCCTCAACCAAACGAAGTTGGCGAAATGGAAAATACTTGGGCCATTCACCAATTGTTTACTACAGTCAATTTTGCGCCAAAAAACAAAATTGTAAACTGGTATACAGGAGGTTTAAACCACCAAATTGAGCACCATATTTTTCCACACATTAGCCACGTTCATTATGGCAAAATTGCAAAAATAGTAAAAGAAACGGCCAAAGAATGCCAATTACCTTATTACGAATACAAGACAATGACAGCAGCTGTTGTTGCCCACTTTAAACATCTAAGAACATTGGGTCTAGAACCCTCTCTATAATAATTATCTAAAAAAGAATAAACCAAAAAATTACATTTTAATGAGCAATCCACTTTCAGACAGAATTAACAATCTAGCTACATCCCAAACATTAGCGATGGCTGCATTGGCAAGAGAATTAAAAGCACAAGGAAAAGACATTATCAGTTTAAGTTTAGGTGAGCCTGACTTCAATACCCCAGATTTTATCAAAGAAGCTGCAAAACGCGCTATCGATGAAAACTACAGCACATATTCTCCAGTAGAAGGTTACGCAGAATTGAAAGAAGCAATTTGCAGAAAATTCAAAAGAGACAACAATTTAGATTACAAACCATCACAAATTGTGGTTTCAACAGGAGCCAAACAATCTTTATACAATATAGCACAAGTAATGCTTAACGATGGCGACGAGGTAATTTTACCAGCGCCATATTGGGTAAGTTATTTTGAAATCGTTAAATTATCAGGAGGAGTTCCAGTAGAAGTTCCAACTTCTGTAGACACTGATTTCAAAATCACTCCAGAACAATTAGAAGCAGCGATCACACCAAAAACAAAAATGATGTGGTTTAGTTCTCCTTGTAACCCAAGTGGATCAGTTTACAACAGAGAAGAATTGACTGCTCTTGCTAAAGTATTGGGAAAACACCCACACGTATATGTAGTGGCTGACGAAATTTATGAGCATATCAATTTCTCAGGAACTTTTTGCAGTATCGCTTCTATACCAGGAATGTTAGAAAAAACAATAACTGTAAACGGAGTTGCCAAAGCATTTGCTATGACAGGATGGAGAATAGGATACATTGGAGCACCAGAATTTATTGCAAAAGCATGTACTAAAATTCAAGGGCAAGTAACCAGCGGAGCCAACAGTATTGCACAACGCGCTACAATTACAGCCGTAGATGCTGACCCATCTGTATTGAAACACATGGTTGACGCGTTCCACAGCCGTAGAGATTTAGTGGTAGGATTATTAAAAGAAATTCCAGGAATCAAAATCAACGTTCCAGAAGGAGCATTCTATGTATTCCCAGATGTTTCCTCTTTCTTCGGAAAAACATTAAAAGGAACATTAATCAAAGATGCCAATGATTTCTCAATGTATCTTTTGGCTGAAGCTTGTGTAGCAACTGTAACCGGAGACGCTTTTGGAAACCCAAATTGCATCCGTTTCTCTTACGCAACAAGCGAAGAATTACTAAAAGAAGCTTTACGCAGAATCAAAGAAGCGGTTTCGCTTACTGAAGTTCTAGCTTAAATAGAATTTATTTCAATTATAAAATAGTTTAAGGTTTAAAGTGTCATCGCTTTATGCTTTAAACTGTTTTTTTTTTAAGCAAAACCCAAACAACTTCCTCTCCTTTTTATACTCAGATAAAACTGGTTTTATTGGCAAAAAATCCGTAACTTCATGATTCTAAACTGCTAGAAAAATGAAGAAATCAATTGTATTAATCGGAACTATATTAGTCTCCTTTTCGACATTTGCCCAGCATGAAAAACTAGACCCCAACACTGTTACTATTTCAGCCAATTACAGTTTTTCGGATCCATCTTTGTATGGTATCAGTGCCGAATTTGGCAACAGTGATTTTTTCCTTTTCGATGAATATACTTCCACCCTATTAAACATTTCGGCCTCACAATTGAATTATGACAATAATTTGGTAAAGGTAAAAGGGAATGGTTACACCATTGAACTAGGCAAAAGAGTCTATCAAAAAAGAGGTCGTAAATCTGGCGTTTACCTACAATGGCTTATAGCATATTCTAGCACAAACTTTAACGAAAACACTCCTTTAGGCAATTTTGAAGGAAACTATTCCTATTGGAGTTTAATCAATCATGACATTGGATATAAAATAAAAATTGGAAAAAATATTATTCTAGATCCTTCTATTGGGTTCAATTGGAAATGGGAAGTAAAAGGAAAAGGCGATATCGACAACACCTACGTTGACAATTTCGTATTCCGATGCGGCGTAAAATTGGGGTTTAGTTTTTAAACAATTCCATATGAAAAATATTTCTTTCTCTAAAGACACTAAATAATTCTATACTGCTTTTTATTGCAAAAAGACTAATTCTAAAAACTTCAAATGGAAAAATCAACGCCCATCAAACGTCACGAATCACTCAAACAACTCAGTCGAGAACACCATCACGGGTTACTGCTATGTTGGAAAATAAAAGAAGGATTAAAAGCCAATATTGCCCCTGAGCGAATCAAAAAATACGCTGATTGGTTTTGGGAAGCACATCTTGCCACTCACTTTGAAATGGAAGAAAAACACATTTTTAGCATACTTCCCGCCAATAATGAATTAATTAAAAGAGCCATTGCCGAACACAAAAGTTTGAACCAACTTTTTCATACTGAAACCGAATTACTAAAAACATTGGAGAAAATAGAAAAAGAATTAGAAAGTCACATCCGTTTTGAGGAACGCATTTTATTCAACGAAATTCAAAAACACGCAACTGAAGAGCAATTAGAAACAATCCAAAAATTGCATGTTGAAGAAAATTTCGAAGATAATGTATCAGACCCCTTTTGGATTAAATGAAAAATTCGATACAATTTACAGTAATAGAAGACGGCCAAAATCAGCAAATTGAAACTTTCCATGGAGCATACCCCAACTTAATGTACTTGCTTAAAGACAAACTTTTTTTGAACAGCTTTGGCGAATGCGGAGGAATGGGAAAATGCGCAACCTGTATCGTAAAAACGACAGGAATCAAAGGTAATTCGGTTACAAAAGACAGAAACGAACCCAACACACTCATAAAATTAGGCCACACTGAAGAAAACATTCGGTTATCCTGTCAATTATTCATCACTCAAGATTTGGAGGGAGCACAAATCGAAATACTTGAAAATATTTTCTAAATCCAAATTTACTGAAACGAATCTTAAACAAGAGAATTTGGGCGTGCCCCAGTTGAGTAAAGAAGGCTACTTATAGCAACGGTTAGTCGCCTTCATTACTCAACTGTGTCGGGCCATCCATGCTACTTCGGTAGCTTATTCCTGTCCCTCACCCGGCGAACTGCTAAATAAGTAATTCATCATTTCTTCCTCAAGAAATCACCAAAATACAGCAACCATTCCAAAAGAATTTCAAACAAAAAATGTATTTTTGTTACAATCTAAACAACCTTTCCGTTACCAAGGAAACTCACAATATACAAAGTTCAAACCAATGAAAATATTACTTTTAGGATCTGGTGAATTAGGAAAAGAATTTGTAATTGCGGCACAACGCATCGGACAAACCGTAATTGCTGTTGACAGCTATGAAAATGCACCTGCAATGCAGGTAGCTCATGGTTTTGAAGTGATCAATATGCTCGATGGAACTGCTTTAGACAATATTGTAGCCAAACACCAACCCGATTTCATCGTTCCCGAAATAGAAGCCATCAGAACCGAGCGTTTTTATGACTACGAAAAACACGGAATTACGGTAGTTCCATCTGCAAAAGCGGCTAACTTTACCATGAACCGAAAAGCCATTCGCGATTTGGCTGCCAAAGAACTAGGATTGCGTACTGCCAATTATCGCTACGCCACTTCAGCAGAAGAATTACGAAAAGGCGTTGAAGCTGTAGGAATGCCATGTGTAGTAAAACCGTTAATGTCTTCCTCCGGAAAAGGACAATCGACCATAAAAACTGCTGCCGATATTGACAAAGCATGGCAATATGCCGTAGAAGGTTCTCGAGGTGATGTAGTTGAAGTCATAGTCGAAGCTTTTGTCAAATTCAATTCGGAAATAACCTTATTGACTGTAGTCCAAAACAACAACCCCACCTTATTTTGCGCTCCAATCGGACACCGACAAGAACGTGGCGATTATCAAGAAAGCTGGCAGCCCGCAAAAGTATCCGACAAAGATCTATACGAAGCACAGGATATGGCCGAAAAAGTAACCGAAGCTTTGGGTGGTGCCGGATTATTTGGTGTTGAATTTTTCCTTGCCGATGACGGTGTTTATTTCTCTGAATTATCCCCAAGACCACATGACACCGGAATGGTTACTTTGGCAGGAACACAAAATTTTAATGAATTCGAATTGCATTTACGTGCTATCTTGAGCTTGCCTATTTTTGAAATTACTTTAGAAAAATCAGGTGCGAGCGCAGTAATTTTAGCATCAGAAAACTCGATAAGTCCTAGTTATTCAGGCATTAATACTATTGCTGCTTTACCCAAAACCGATTTCAGAATTTTCGGAAAACCTACCTCAAGACCCTTTCGCAGAATGGGAGTCGCTTTAGTCAACGACACTTTGGATACTCCAATTGAGGAAGTCGTAAAAAAAGCAAAAGAAGCTGCTCAACTAGTCACAGTACATCCTTAATCACTATTTAGAATCCCGAAAAGCTGTGGGTGTCATTGCTGCATGCTTCTTAAATAAACGTACAAAATAAGAATAGTCATCAAACCCTAATGCTGTTGCAATTTCGTTGACTGTTCTTTTTTTATCCATCAGCATTCTTTTTGCTTCCAGAACAATCCTGTCTGTAATAACCTGAGTGGTAGTTTTCTTTAATCTTTCATTACATATTCTATTCAAATGCTTCAGTGTAATATGGAGTTCAGACGCATAAAAAGAAGGGGCTTTTTCTATCCAGAAAAACTTCTCCAAAAGTGCATGAAAATCTTTGATTTTTACATTATAGGAATGCGTTTCCAGAACATGGGTTTCATTATACTTTCTGGCAATTTCAATATGAATACTGTCCAATAAGTTTATGATTTTATCTTGTTTCATAATTTTATTTCCTTGATATTCCCCAAGCATATCAAGGAAATAAGATTCAATCGCTTTTACTTCTTTAATATCAAAAACCATTTCAGGAGAATTCCCTAACGAAGAATAAAAGGAATAAGCATCTATTGTCTTTTGTCTAAAATACAGATTGTACATCTCCTGAGAATAAAACACCACAAAACCATCAATATCATCAGACAAAACCCAATGATGTATTTGTCCAGGCTGTAAAAAAAACATACTGCCAGGCTGAATGATAAAACTATCAAAATCGATATCATGTGTTCCTGAACCATGGGTAAAAAGAACCAGCACATACGAATTATGTCTATGTGACTCTTCTACAAAACTGTGATCAACTAAATGATTCTTGAAAGTATTAATATAGAAATCACTATTGACGTCATTGCAATTGAATCGCTGAATCGAATAAATGGGATACTTTTTCATACTTCCTAAATGTCTTTATTGTGCTATAATTAGCGAATATAGAAAATAGCTGTGACACGAATAAAAAATACCTTTGAAAAAAAATATAAAATGTCACACACACTTGTTCATATCCTAAATAACGATTGTCCACATTGCCTTCAAGGAAAAGTATTTAATGAGAAAAATATTTTTTTAAATGTTGGATTCCCAAAAATGAATCAATATTGCCCCCATTGTCAATTCAAATTCGAAAAAGAGCCAGGCTATTTCTTTGGTGCGATGTATGTAAATTATGGCTTAACTGTAGCACAAGGGATAGCAACTTATATAATTGCACAACAATTTTTTGAAGAGCGCTTCGACTTAAGAATCATTGCCATTATTGCCGTAGTCATAGTATCGATGGCTTCTTTTAACATTCGTCTTTCCAGATTATTATGGATTTACATGTTTAAAAACTATTCCATTTAGAATTAGAAACAAACTAAAAATTCTTAACTTAGGACTTTCAAATTTGTCCTAAAATGAAAAACATATTCGTATTTGCATTATTATTTGCAACACTAATATCAAGTGCTCAAGATAAAAAAAAGCTCATAAAATCTCAAATCGTTGAAGTTTCATGTGGTGAATGCCAATTTGGAATGAAAGGAAAAAGCTGTGATCTTGCCGTTCGCATCGATGGCAAAGCCTATTTTGTAGATGGAACCAAAATTGACGATCACGGGAATGCCCATGCCAAAGATGGTTTTTGTGAAACCATTAGAAAAGCAGAAGTTACTGGAGAAATAGTAAACAATCGTTTCAAAGTCACTTCCTTCACTTTACTTCCAGAGCAAAAATAAATGGCATTAATACTCCAAAATATCGAGCAACATGTTACGCTCACAGCACAAGAAAAAGAACTCTTCTTGTCCAAAACTGAAACACACCATTACAAAGCCAAAACGATCTTATTGAATAGTGGTGCAATTTGCAAACATTCTTATTTTGTAAATTCAGGCATTCTTCGCAGTTTCAATATTAATGATAATATCGTAGAACATGTATTGACTTTTGCCTGCGAAGGTTGGTGGATTGGTGATATGTACAGTCTGCTTTCGCAAAAGCCGGGCAACTTATTCATCGAAGTTTTAGAAGACGCAGAAGTAGTTTTGTTATCAAAAGAAAACCAGGAAATATTGTATCGCGAAATCCCAAAGCTTGAACGTTTCTTTAGAATACTTACCGAAAATTCATTGGTTGCAAACCAAGAACGCCTAATGGACAACCTCAGCCTCACCGCTGAAGAGCGTTTCGAGAAATTTTGCAAAAAATACCCCACTCTCATCCAGAAAGTCGCCCAAAAACAAATTGCATCCTATTTGGGCGTTACTCCTGAGTTTTTTAGTAAAATGAAAAGTAAAACACTAAGAAAGCAGTAGGCTGGCAGCAGATTGCAATCCAATCGTCCGTTAACCAAGTCTGAAAACTACCTTCTATTTTTTACATTCTGAAAACTGAAAACTTCTTTCTTAATCTAGATTAAGCGACAAACACATAAAACGATTGTAAATTTGTATAACAAAAATCACTAAATTTATACATCATGGCAACTACAGTTTTACACAAAGCAGACACAAGAGGACACGCAGATCACGGATGGTTAAATGCTTATCATAGCTTTAGCTTTGCTAGTTGGTACAATCCAGAAAGAGTTCAATTTGGAGCTTTACGCGTTTTGAACGATGACACTATAGCAGCAGGAATGGGTTTTGGCACACACCCACATGACAATATGGAAATCATTACGATTCCACTTGAAGGCGATTTGGCTCACAAAGACAGCATGGGAAATGAATCGACTATAAAAACTGGCGATGTCCAGGTAATGAGTGCCGGAACTGGAATCCAACACAGTGAATTCAATCCAAATGCAGATTTACGCACCAAACTTTTCCAAATTTGGTTGTTTCCAAAAACTAGAAATGTAGCACCACGTTATCAACAAATCACATTAGACACTACTGAACAAAAAAATAATTTTGCTCAAATACTATCACCAAATCCTGATGATGCCGGAGTTTGGATTCATCAAGATGCTTGGTTTTATTTAGCCGATTTTAGTGCCGAGTTTTCTAAAAAATATGAATTAAAAAAAGAAGGAAACGGTCTCTATGTTTTTGTAATATCTGGGACAATAACGGTTGACGATCAGGTATTGGAAACTCGTGACGGTTTAGGAATTACTGATTTCAAAACTTTAGACATTACAGCAATAACAGACGCAAAATTTCTGTTAATGGAAATTCCGATGGGATATTAATTAAAGATTCTGAGTTTCTAAGTCGTTAAGATAAAAAAAATCAAATACTTAGAAACTTAGTCTCTCAGAAACTTAGCAACTAAAAAACATGAGCGATACTGTAAACATAGAATTCAACGAGAAGAACGGTAATTTCAATATTACCGCCGAAGGCAGAAAAATAGCTTTGATGACTTTTGTATTTGCCGGCCCGAATAAAATCATCATCGATCATACCGAAGTATCCCCTGCATTCAACGGCAAAGGATTGGGTAAAAAATTAGTAGAAAAAGCGGTTGAAGTGGCAAGAGAAAAAAACTGGACCATTATCCCGTTATGTCCATTCGCTAAAAAAACCTTTGACAGAAACCCTCAATTCAATGACGTGTTATGATGGAAGATCTTTTTGAAAATGACATTCTTGGTCACATTGGCACTCAAAAGTACCTGTGCACCATTACTTGGAGAAACGGTCAATTCCTAATGGATGAACCAGAAAATGTTGGCGGAAAAGATTTAGGCATGGATCCTTTTTCTACTTTATTAGCTTCTTTGGCAGGTTGTACTCTTTCAACCTTGAGAATGTACATCGATCGAAAAGAATGGATCATTCCAGAAATAAATATTTCATTAAATTTATATCAAGAAACAATAGACGGCGAATTGGCAACCACCGTTAGAAGAAACATCTTCTTTTCGGAAGAAATAAGTACCGAACAAAAAGACCGATTATTAATCATTGCTGATAAATGTCCGATTTCAAAATTACTTAAAGGAAAAATAACCATTAACACCTCCCTTTAACCATGGATCCAAAAAACATCAAAAAAGAATACACCAATGGCGAAGTAACCATTGTATGGCAATCCGGAAAATGCATTCATTCCGGAAACTGCGTCCGCAATAATCCAGACGTTTTCAAACCGAAAGAACAACCGTGGATAACCCCTGAAAACTCAACAACAGAAAAAATCATTGACACTATAAACAAATGCCCATCGGGAGCGTTAAGTTTTTACAGGAACAAAAAAGATTAATCTTCATTCAATTTCCGAATCACTTTAGCAGGATTACCAACTGCTAAAGAGTTTTCGGGAATGTCTTTGGTTACAACTGATCCAGCACCAATAACACAACCGGCACCAATTGTCACTCCAGGACAAATCACGGAATTCCCTCCTATCCAACAATCATCACCAATGGAAACAGGTTTCGAACTTTCAACAGTTCTTCTTTCTATAGCATTTAGCGGGTGGGTAGCCGTGTAAATATGAACACCGGGCGCAAAGAAAACATTATTCCCAATTGTTACTTTCATCGTGTCCAAAACTACACAATTGACATTAAAATACACATTCTCTCCCGAATAAATATTGTACCCATAATCACAATGAAACGGAGGTTCAATATATAATCTTTTGTGAGAATTTGGTATTAACTCACGCAGAATGGCTCGTGATCGCCCATTCATCAAATATTCGGTGACATTCAATTTATGCAATAATTTTTTGGCTCTGGTACGCTCTTCGATAAGTTGTTTGTCATTGGCCAAATAAATTTCGCCCAAAAGCATTTTTTCTTTTTCGGTCATTTTTAATAATTCATTTTCAAATTGCAAATGTAATTGCGGTATCCAAATATCGATAATTATCTTGATTTTTATAGTTATTCATAATGAGTTGCGCCTTAAAAAAACAAAGCGTTGACTCTGCACCTTGATTGATATTGACATTTCGATCTTCAAGACCATCATAAGATGCTCCATTTACGGGATTATAAATGATCTGATTGAGATGATTATTTCCCAAAAACCATGAAAATGCGAGATTTAATTGGTTTCTATATTTGACGTTTTTTGTTACCTCATAAAACAAGTGCAAGGTAATAATTGTTGTAGCAACTTCAATAGGTTGTTCGCCATACGTATTTTTTTTTCTGCCTTTAACGAACCATCCTCTATTGGAGATTACACTAAATTCTCCTTTCATAAAATAATGTGATAAAAGAAAATCAAAAGTAATTAATGCGATTTTTTTGTATTTCAAATCTCCTGTGGCCATAAAACTAAAAAGCATGGCTTCTGGAAGCACATTGTTAGCATAGGTCATATAATCTTCATACCAACACCAATCCTCGTCGGAGTTGATGTGATAGTGATTCAATAATTTATCTGCAAGCTGTATTATATTATTTTTAATTTCCTCCTTTGGGTAAATCTGATAATAGTAATAAAGCCCTTTAAGTGTGTAAGCAATCGCTCTTGGAGAAGTAACCTCATTCACATGTACAACCGCTTTATCCCAAACTTTTTGTGCTTCGATCACTACTTCATACGGAAGATCTTTTTGATTACATAGGGTAAAACCTAAACTCCATAACGCTCTACCATTCGAATCCTCGAGGTTTACCTGTTCGTTTTGCTGTGTCAAATGAAGATCAAAATTTTTGTAATTATCAAACTTGCCGTCTTGTCGCTGAATTCCTTTGATAAAATTAAAATAAATAGCAGCCAGTTTCAAGGCTGTGGGATCTGAACTTATATTGTAATACATCACCATATCAATTAAAGCCCGGGCATTATCATCTAAGGTATAACCTGATGTCAAATCCGGTTGACTAAAATCTGAAAACTGAAGAATTCCATGATCTGTTGTCATCTCTTTGATGTGATCCAGCTTTATGGGTGGAAAATTGAATCTTAATTTCTCCTTACTTTCCGTTACTTCTGCAAATAGAAATCCGTATTTCAAAGCAATATTTTCCCATGTGGTCTCATGAGTCAAAGCATATCCATTACGTCCCATTTCTAATCTTCTCTGTTTATTTTCAACCAGTTCGAGTATGGCTTTTTGAAATTCTTCAGGTTTATGAAATCCCTCTAACAAAATCCCAACACCTGAATTCAACGCTTCGATGGCATGAGGTATAGGCGTCGAAATAATTGCACAACCACAGCTCATTGCATAAGCAAAAGTCCCGCTTACAGCCTGATTGGGGTCTTTGGAAGAAAACAAATAAATATCGGATAAAATCAAATAATTAAGCAGCTGTTTTAATTCCAAAAATTCATTAACAAAAAAAACATTGTTCTCAATATGGAGTTTTTTTGTTATTTCAATTAGATTCTCCCGGTATTTTTCCCCATCTTTTTTAAAGATCTCTGGATGAGTTTTACCAACTACCAAATAGATCACTTCAGGATGTATTTCTATAATATCCGGAAGAGCATATAAAACCCGCTCTATATTCTTATTTTCACTGATCAACCCAAAAGTTGACAATACAATTTTATTCGAAAAATTAAATTCTTTTTTTAAATTCTCTTTTTGATCCAAAAGCACCATGTGAGTACCATGCGGAATGACCATTAATTTTGACTCTCTGCAACCATAATCTTGAATTAAAATCTCTTGAGACTTTTTAGTCAATACTACAATTTTGTTAGACAAATCAATAATTGCCTGAACTACTTTTTTTAATTTTTCGTTAGGACTGGGGAGTACTGTATGAAAAACTGTTGCAATTGGTTTATTTATCGCTAATAAAAAAGAGAGCAGATAATTACCATAATCACCCCCAAAAAGACCAAATTCATGTTCAACACAAAGCATTCCAATATCATCACGACTATTAATCCTTTCGGCCAAGAGACGATATTCTTCAATAGCTGAAACGGTTAATGTATAATGCACCTCAGAGGCATATTTGAATTGATTCTCTTGCTTTTGTAAGGCACATATTTCTATTGGGAGTGAATCTCCAAAAACCAACTTAACCGAATTGACTATATCATTAGAAAACGTCGCCAATCCACATTCTCTTGGCGGATAAGAGCTCATTAATAATATTGTTTTGTTTTTCTTTGATTTCATCATTACTATCGTTTACTGTTTTTCAAGGCGTCCAGTAATTCAGCTAAATCAATTACCGCATACGTAGAGGAATAATCCGATACAGCATACGGTAGTATAAGACTTTTGTTATGAATTATGGAGCCACAGGAATACACCACATTAGGTACATATCCTTCTCTTTCATCTTCTAAAGGGGTAAGCAAAGGCTCTGCTAATCGCCCAATTTCCTTAGAAGGATCATCCAAATCAAATAAAGACGCTCCTACACAATACCGTCTCATTGCTCCTACTCCGTGGGTAATCACGAGCCAACCTTCTTCTGTCCATAAAGGTGATCCACAATTTCCAATTTGTGTATATTCCCACGGATATTCGGGGCGTTGAATAATTTGAGGATTTTTCCATTCGTTAGGACGTACCGAATACATGAGATAATTGTTGACCCCGTCAATTCTCCCCAGCATGGCATATTTGCCTTTAATTTTTTTAGGAAATAATGCCATTCCTTTACTTTGTGAGCCTTCACCATACAAAGGCATAATACGAAACGTATAAAAATCTTCGGTGGTAATTAATTTTGAAAGTATGGAATGCCCGTTATAAGCAGTATAAGTCCCCATTACACTTTCGGAACCATCATCATCCACAAAACGGACAAAACGAGCATCTTCAATCCCTCGACTTTCCGTATCGGAAATTGGAAATATTACTCGCTCGGATATATCCGAATCATGTTTGAATTGTACATCATAAAAAGAGTCCAATAACCAAATCACTTCTTCATATGCTTCTTTTTTTTCTTTACTTGTATTTGGATTTGCCAATTCTCCGGTTAAAACATTTTTCAATACCTCATAGTCAAACACTTCTGGAAAGTCGCACATTATGGAAGAATAAATATCCAATGTATGCATTTCGGCTAATTTGGACATAATCCGTTTTTTATTGTACATCATTTTATGCAAAACCTCTGCTTTTTCAATATCGTCTCCAATTCGCATCATCCTTAGATTGTTGTCTTTATCTATAATTCCTCTTCTAAATACGATAGACGAAACATGACCCTCACCTGTAGCCCGAAAGGAAATAACAACCCTCTTTTCGCCTTTTTCCAAACTTGATTGATCAAAGTCCTCAACCATTGAAGGATTAAAAAAAGCAGACGATTCAATGGAGTATTCCATAGTAAGATAAGAACCTATAAGAAGTTTACGCTCTTCTGTTAAATCAGCTTCGTTGATTTGCATTTCTGCGATTATAGGTTTAATATTGTTGAAATGACTATAAAATATTGCCGAAATATTCCGGTGCCTTCTTGCAAATCCTCTGTTTATTTGTTCTAAAGTATGATTAACATCATAATTACTCATCACCAATATCCGACCGATCAACTCTTTGGTTCGTTGTTCTCCACTATTAAAATATCTAGCAACAACTCTGCTAGAATCAGGCAAAAACTTTACATTTTTTCGTGTAACAGATACTTTCATAAAATTATTATTTAATTATGATACAAATAAGCAAACGACTTTTGGTTGTAGTAGGAAGGCATTTTAGTTATTATGCCTATATGTTATTCTAATGAAGTTCAACCTCATTGAATAAAATTGGGGACTTGTGTTTTTCTATTAATATTGGCCAAATAGTTGTGTTATTTAAGAATAGCCATATATCTAAAAAATTAAATCAAACACATTCAAATTTACAAATAAAAAACCACTTAAGTACATGATAATTATCATATTACAACCATTTTAAAAGCTTTAATCTTATAAAAAATAAAATAATCTCATTTAGCCCTGATGGAAGGGAAAATCCTTTTTGCCCCGTCTCGTCCTTAAAGACGAGACGGGGCAAAAAGATTGGAATGACAGCAGGACAACTGTTCTTGATAAGCAAAAAATTGCTGCTCCTAAAAAAAGTAGTATTTTTGCAGTCTGAAAAAAACTAAAATAGTACCCCGAATAATAGTGAGGGGTTAAACTTAAAAAACAACAGATGAAAGCATACGTATTTCCAGGTCAAGGCGCACAATTCACGGGAATGGGCAAAGACTTATATGAAAACTCTCCATTAGCAAAGGAATTATTCGAAAAAGCAAATGAAATTCTAGGTTTTCGCATTACCGACATTATGTTTGAAGGCACTGCAGAACAATTAAAAGAAACTAAAGTTACCCAACCCGCTGTTTTTTTACACTCAGTAATTTTAGCCAAAACCTTAGAGAATTTTAAACCAGAAATGGTAGCAGGACACTCTTTGGGTGAATTTTCGGCATTAGTAGCTAATGGCGCTTTATCTTTTGAAGACGGATTAAAATTAGTTTCACAACGTGCTTTGGCAATGCAAAAAGCATGCGAAATCACACCATCGACTATGGCTGCCGTTTTAGGATTGGCGGACAATATTGTAGAAGAAGTTTGCGCATCAATTGACGGTGTTGTAGTGGCCGCCAACTATAACTGTCCCGGACAATTGGTAATTTCGGGAGAAACTAGTGCGGTAGAAAAAGCTTGTGAAGCAATGAAAGCTGCTGGCGCCAAACGTGCCTTATTATTACCTGTTGGAGGAGCTTTTCACTCACCAATGATGGAACCTGCAAGAGAAGAACTGGCTGCTGCTATTGAAGCGACTACATTCTCTACTCCTATTTGCCCTGTGTATCAAAATGTAACAGCAACAGCGGTTTCTGATGCAAACGAGATCAAGAAAAACTTAATCATTCAATTGACAGCTCCAGTACGTTGGACGCAATCGGTACAACAAATGATTGCAGATGGCGCTACTTTATTTACCGAAGTAGGTCCAGGAAAAGTATTAGCCGGTTTGATTGGAAAAATTGATAAAGAAGCGGTTACGGCGAATGCATAAATTTTAGACTGCAGTTTTCAGGTGGTAGAAAACAGATTGCAGTCAGAAAAATAGATCACAAAAGAGAACCCCCATGAACTGATGTTTGTGGGGATTTTTGTTTTTGTCTTGTAGAGATGCACAAACTGTTCATCTCTACCGGCACCGCACAATAATACTTTAAAAACAAAAAATCCCAAATCATTATAAAAATGACTTGGGATTTTATATTCTTAAATCCAGTAACTATAATCTGCTTTCTGCCACCTGAAATCCGAAATCTAACCTCTAATCTTCTGCTCCCATTTCCAGGCGCCGGCCATGGCCTCATCTAAGGTTGATTGCGCTTTCCATCCTAATACATTATTAGCTTTGTCGGTATTAGCATAAGCTTCGGTAATATCACCTTCTCTGCGGGGAACGATTTTATAAGGAAGTTTTTTACCACTCACTTTTTCGAAACTGCGTATTACTTCCAGAACAGAACTTCCAGTTCCAGTTCCAAGATTAAATGTTTCTACCTTATCCAGATTCTTTTTGTTCAACAAACGTTGCAAAGCTATTACGTGGGCTTTCGCCAAATCGACTACGTGTATGTAATCACGAATACAGGTTCCATCAGGAGTAGGATAATCATCTCCAAAAACAGATAATACGTTGCGTAAACCTAAACCGGTTTGTGTTATAAAAGGCACTAAATTTTGAGGAATACCTAATGGTAATTCTCCTATTTCGGCAGAAGGATGCGACCCAATCGGATTGAAATAACGCAATAAAATAGCGTTGATTTTGGTTACTTTAGCTACATCAATAATAATTTCTTCTCCAATTTTCTTGGTATTCCCATAAGGAGACATCGGTTGCTGTACGGGTGCGTTCTCTGTGATTGGCATTTTTTCGGCTTGGCCATAAACCGTGCAAGACGAACTAAAAATAAAATTGGCTTCTGGCTTTTTCTCCAATTCCTGAAGAATATAAACCAATGCCCCTAAGTTGTTTTCATAATACAGCAACGGATTTTCGACACTCTCGCCTACTGCTTTGGAAGCAGCAAAATGGATAACACCATTAACATCATTGTGTTTTTTGAAAAATTCTTGTACACTTTTTTTCTCACGTAAATCCAAATTTTCGAATATTGGCATTTTCCCTGTAATCGCAACAATTCCTTTTAAAACATCTTCTGATGAATTGGAAAGATTATCAATAATCACAACTTCAAAACCTTCTTTTTGCAATTCGACTACAGTATGCGACCCAATAAAACCTAAACCTCCTGTTACTAGTATCTTCATGTTTGTTATTATAAAAAAGACGCTATAAATAGCGTCTTTATGGAAATTATTTTAAATATTCTAAAACACTGTCCGTTATAAATTTAATTTGATCATCATCAAGCTCTGTATGCATCGGTAATGAAATTACTTCTTTTACCAATTGATTCGTTACTGGAAAATCTTCCTCTTTGTAACGCACATCCAAATACGCTTTTTGCGAATGCAATGGAATCGGGTAATATATAGCACATGGAATTCCTTTGTCCAGTAAATGTTGCATTAACCCGTCTCTATTAGCCCCAATAATTCGCAATGTATATTGGTGAAAAACATGGCAATCACAATTATCGCAAATACTAGGAGCAACAATATTTTTGTGCCCTTCAAAAGCAGCAGTATATTTTCTAGCAGCTTTTTGTCTTGCTTTTCCATATTCATCTAAAAAAGGTAATTTAGCATTAAGCACAGCGGCTTGAATACTGTCCAAACGAGAATTCACGCCTACTACATCATGATGATAACGTTCGTACATTCCGTGATTTACGATACCGCGCAGTTTGTGTGCCAAAGCATCATCATTGGTAAAAATAGCGCCGCCATCACCATAACATCCTAAATTTTTTGACGGAAAAAAAGAAGTAGAAGATACATGACCTATTGTTCCCGCTTTCTTTTTAGTCCCATCCGAGAATTTACAATTCGCTCCGATAGCTTGCGCATTATCTTCAATTACATACAAATTATGTTCTTTTGCAATAGCCATAATAGCTTCCATATTTGCAGCTCGTCCAAATAAGTGAACCGGTACAATCGCTTTGGTTTTTGGTGTAATCGCTTTTTTGATAGCCTCAATAGAAATATTCATATTCACCATATCCACATCTACCAAGACAGGCGTTAATTGCAACAACGCAATCACTTCAACAGTAGCTGCAAAAGTAAAATCGGCTGTAATAACTTCGTCGCCAGGCTTTAAATCCAATCCCATCATGGCAATCTGCAAGGCATCTGTTCCGTTGGCACAAGGAATTACATGCTTAACATCTAAATATTCTTCTAATGATTTTTGAAATGCATGAACTTGAGGTCCATTAATATAAGCATTGGTATCCAAAACTTCCTGAATCGAAGCATTTACAGTTGCTGCGATTTTATCGTATTGACTTCTTAAGTCAACCATTTGTATTTTTTTCATGTAATCTTTTTTAGCATCCTATGCCTTTCACAGGAACAATTAATAGAAGTAAACTTGTCTCAAGATCAAATTTCACTGCAATTTAGCCCTCCAAACAAGCACAACAAAAATAGTTATTTAATGAGTTTAAACCAATCAAAATAACATAAAGAAAATGTATTTTTACAAAAAAAAATACCAATGCATTTTCTTTATAATTTAGCCATTTTATTTGCCCAATTTTCATTAAAAATCATAGCGTTTTTTAGCCCAAAGATGAAACTTTTTGTTGACGGCAGAAAAGATGTTTTCACAATTTTGAAAAATAAAATATCACCAAAAGATCAAACCATCTGGTTCCATGCTGCTTCTCTAGGTGAGTATGAGCAAGGATTACCTGTAATAGAAAAAATCAAAGTCACCTATCCAACTCATAAAATTATAGTAACCTTTTTTTCTCCTTCTGGTTATGAAGTTAGAAAAAACAATACTGTAGCCGACATAACCGTTTATCTGCCTTTGGACACACCAAAAAATGCCAAACTGTTTTTAAAACTAGTACATCCAGACCTCGCTTTCTTTATTAAATATGAATTTTGGATAAATTATCTGGATCAACTACATAAACAAAACATTCCTACTTATTTGATTTCGGGAATTTTCAGGAAAAAACAATTGTTCTTTAAATGGTATGGCAGATTTTATAGAAAAGCACTAGACACCTTTACTTATTTTTTTGTTCAAAATGAGAACTCAAGAAAACTAATCATAGAGCTAGGAAAAACCAACGTTAGTGTTTCCGGCGACACCCGTTTCGACAGAGTGGCTACCATCTTAGAGAAAGACAACACTCTGGACTTTATAGCCCAGTTTAAAGACAATAAAACAACAATCGTGATAGGAAGTTCGTGGCCAAAAGACGAAGCATTACTTGTTGAGTACATCAATTCTTGCGCACTCGATGTAAAATTCATTATTGCTCCACACAATATAAAACCAGAACAAATTCAGCAATTACAAAGTAGCATTAACAAACAAATAGTATTGTTTTCAGAAAAAGAAAACAAAGATTTATCGCAATACGAAGTCTTCATCATAGACACCATTGGCTTATTAACCAAAATTTACAGCTATGCCGATATCGCATATGTAGGTGGCGGCTTTGGAAACCCTGGAGTACACAACCTACTAGAACCGGCAACTTTCGGCATCCCTATAATAATTGGTCCCAATTACACCCATTTTGATGAAGCAATCAATCTGGTCAATATTGAAGGTTGCCTTTCCATAAACAACACAACAGAACTTCAACAAGCATTTTCTAAATTGATACAAGATCCTGACATAAGACAAAAAACAGGAGAAATTTGCTATAGTTTTGTACAAAAAAACAAAGGAGCCACAAATAATATTTTAGCGCAAATAACTCACAAAAGAGATTAAAAACAAATAAGCCAATTCTATTTAAACCCTTCTAAAAAACAAACACAATAGTATATAAAATATCAGAATATTTTAACAACAGTAAGTATTTACGTATTTTATATTTCATAAAAGAAAAAGCTAATCACCTGATTGAAAATTATTTTTAAAAAATAAATGAAAAAATATTTTACGTATTAAAAATTTTATATCTTTGCCACGAATTAATAATTAACCTTTATATTAAATTAAGATGAAAAAAGTATTTTTAAGTTTAGCTGTTGTTGCTGTATTAACTGTTGTATCTTGTAAAAAAGCTGACGCACCTGCTGAAGAAACTGTAGCTGTAGATTCTACTGCTGTTGTTGCTGATACTGCTGCTGTTGTTGCTGATACTGCTGCTGTAGCTGTTGATTCTGCTGCTGCTGCTCCTGCTGCTGCTCCAGCTAAGTAATTTCAAATTACACTAGAAAAAAATAAGCTGCATTTTATGCAGCTTTTTTTATGAATTTATTTTTTATCAAATAAATTCATAAAAAAAGACCATTTCGAAAAATTTCGAAATGGTCTTTTTTTATACAAAGATTTAATCTAAAAAAATCAAATCATTATCCGAAAAATCCAAAATCTCGGATACTGACGCATATTTCACAATTTCATCAATCCCCTTCTGAACCCTCAACTCAGTAGTGTATTTTCTGCTTATCGCAAACGGAGCTCCATCCAAAAAAAGTTTAAAAAAATACTTACCTCCTGCCGATTTGCATTTATCAAATTTAGCCAGATCCACATTAGTTTTAAAATACTCAATACCCGCTTCACATTCAAACTTTAACTCATAACTCAAGCTTGTGAAAATTACTTTCCCTTTTCTCGAGGTAAAAACAAACTTGTACTGATCATCGAATCTTTTACTTATTACAAAAGCACCCATTTTAGATTGTAGATTTAAGAAGTTAGATTATAGATTTTAAACTTAAAAAAAATCCGACATGATATTCCATAAATAAAAAAAGCCTCAAACATAGTTTGAAGCTTTCTTGTACTCAGAGCGGGACTTGAACCCGCACGAACATTGCTGTTCACTGGATTTTAAGTCCAGCGTGTCTACCAATTTCACCATCCGAGCATTATGTGGTGTTAGAGCGAAAAACGGGGCTCGAACCCGCGACCTCGACCTTGGCAAGGTCGCGCTCTACCAACTGAGCTATTTTCGCATTTCAATTCTAAAAAGAACCGCAATTCTCATTTCGTATTAACTCACCTAACTTTAGTTGTCAGAGGAGTTCGTTGAACTTGTTTGCGGTTGCAAATTTAGAATATTTATTCAATTACGCAAGGCTTTTTTTGAAAAAAAATCGATATAAAATTTAACGTTCTGACAACGAAAACTTTAAATCTATAAAAATCATTTCCTTGATAACATTCTTTTAATCTCGTTGAGTTTCATCAATGCTTCTACAGGCGTAATGGCGTTTATATCCAAATTAATAATCTCTTCTTTAATTTCTTCCAACAAAGGATCGTCCAGATTAAAGAAGCTCATTTGCATTTCTTCCTTGGCGGACTTAATCCCAGTCAACACATCGCTCGAATGGTTTTTCTCTAATTTCTTCAACATTTTTTGCGCTCTCGAAATAACGAGCTGAGGCATTCCTGCCATTTTGGCTACATGAATACCAAAACTATGCGCACTTCCTCCTTTTACTAATTTTCGAATAAAAAGCACCGTATCTTTTAATTCTTTAACAGAAACATTGTAGTTCTGAATTCGAGGCATTGTCTCGCTCATCTCATTCAATTCATGGTAATGCGTTGCAAATAATGTTTTAGGTTTTGATGGATGTTCATGCAAAAACTCGGCAATAGCCCAAGCAATGGAAATCCCATCATAAGTACTCGTCCCTCTCCCAATTTCATCAAGTAAAACCAAACTTCGTTCGGATATATTATTCAAAATAGAAGCTGTTTCGTTCATTTCGACCATAAAAGTAGACTCTCCCATCGAAATATTATCCGAAGCTCCGACCCTTGTAAATATCTTATCCACAATTCCCATTCGAACACTTTCGGCAGGCACAAAACTTCCCATTTGAGCCAGCAAAACGATCAAAGCGGTTTGCCGTAATATTGCCGATTTACCCGACATATTAGGTCCTGTAATCATAATTAATTGTTGTGTTTCTCGATCCAAGAAAACATCATTGGTAATATATGGAACACCAACCGGCAATTGCTTTTCTATTACGGGATGTCTTCCATCTTTAATTTCTAACTCGAATGTTTCGTCAATCTCTGGACAAACGTATTTATTTTCAATAGCCAATTGTGTGAAACAGCACAAACAATCCAATTGTGCCACCAAATTAGCATTCATCTGAACAGGTTTGATGTACGTAGCCACCCAACTCACTAATTGTTCAAATAAATCGTTCTCAATCTTCTGAATTTTCTCTTCTGCACCTAGAATCTTAGTTTCATATTCTTTTAGTTCTTCAGTAATATAGCGCTCTGCACTAACTAATGTCTGCTTTCTAATCCATTCTGCAGGAACTTTATCTTTATGAGTATTTCTAACTTCGATGTAATATCCAAAAACATTATTAAACGATATTTTCAAAGAAGAAATACCTGTGCGTTCTGATTCTCTTTTTTCAATCCCTTCCAAAAACTGCTTCCCCGAAGTAGAGATCGCACGCAAATCATCCAGCTCCTCGTTAATTCCTTTGGCGATAGCATTCCCTTTAGCTACAGCCACCGGAGCATCTTGATTTAAAGTGGTTTTTATCTTTTCACGTAATAAATCACAACTATGCAAACTGTCACCAATTACTTTGACTGCTTCCTGCGGACTCTCTAATGCTAAAGTTTTAATCGGAATTATGGCATCTAGAGACTCTTTCAAATACACCACTTCACGTGGCGAAACTTTACCAGCAGCAATTTTCGAAATCAAACGTTCTAAATCCGAAATTTGCTTGATTTGATTTTGAATGTTTTTTAAATTGTCTTGATTTTCCTTTAAATAAGAGACCACTTGATGACGGCTTTTTATTTTGTTACTATCCTTTAATGGCAAAGCTAACCAGCGTTTCAACAAACGACCACCCATTGGCGAAAGCGTTTTATCAATCACATCTAGCAACGTAACAGCATTTGGATTGTAACTATGATAAAGTTCGAGGTTTCTTATAGTAAATCGATCCATCCAAACATAAGCATCCTCAGCAATTCGATGAATAGCAGTAATATGCTGTACTCGGTTATGCTGTGTTTCGGATAAATAATAAAGAATAGCACCCGAAGCGATAATTCCCTCCCTTAACTCCTCAATTCCAAATCCCTTTAAAGAAGTGGTTTGAAAATGTTTGGTTAATATTTCGAGAGCATAATCCTCCTTAAAGACCCAATCTTCCAAGTAGAAGTTATGAAAATCCTCCCCGAAAATTTCACGAAACTCCCTTTTATTATTTTTAGGAACCAGAACCTCGCTCGGATTGAAGTTTTGAAGCAGTTTATCAATGTATTCAGCATTTCCTTGAGCAGTAAGAAATTCACCCGTAGAAACATCCAAAAAGGAGACTCCAATTGATTTATTGGCAAAATAAACCGCAGCAAGAAAGTTATTGGTTTTGGATTGCAAAACTTCATCATTCATAGAAACTCCCGGTGTTACAAGCTCTGTAACCCCACGTTTTACGATGGTTTTGGTCATTTTAGGATCTTCCAATTGATCACAAATCGCCACTCGAAGTCCAGCTTTTACCAATTTTGGCAAATAGGTATTGATAGAATGATGTGGAAAACCAGCAAGTGCAGTCTCGGTCTCAGAGCCCGCGCCTCTTTTGGTTAATGTAATCCCAAGAATTTTTGAAGCCCGAACGGCATCTTCTCCAAAAGTTTCATAAAAATCCCCAACACGAAACAACAAGCAAGCATCAGGATATTTCCTTTTGATTTCGTTGTATTGTTTCATTAATGGAGTCTCTTTAACTATCTTATCTTTTGCTGCCAAAATTATCGTATTTGAATGAATAAAAAACTCAGCGAATTTATAATTTTATACTGCAAAAAACTAAGGCCCCAAAAAATTAAATTACTTTTAAGAAAATTTTACAATACAATTTTGTTTATTTGTATAAATTTGTGAAACAATTCAAAAAATACTATGAAAAAAATATTTCTATTAGCTATGCTAACTGTTTTAGGGGTAACAACTTCTAACGCTCAAGATACTTCAAAAAAGAGCAAAAAAGCGAAAACAACTGCAGTTGCCGCATTACCAAAAGTAGATGGTGCAGGAATGGTTTTTGAAAATGAAACAATTGATTATGGAACTGTAGCTCACAATGCAGATGGTAACCGTCAGTTTGTGTTCACTAACAATGGTAATAAACCATTGATTATCACAAACACGCAAGGATCTTGTGGATGTACTGTACCTACTACACCAAAAGAACCAATTGCGCCAGGAGCAAAAGGAGTTATTGGAGTGAAATACGCTACCGACAGAGTTGGTCCATTTACAAAAACAGTTACTGTAACTTCAAATGCTGAAGGACAACCTACAAAAACACTTACTATAAAAGGGACTGTTTTACCAGACGCTGCGCCTGCAGCAACAAAAAGCTAACATTACTTTTTTATACAATAAAAAAAGGCTTCCTAATTTAAGGAAGCTTTTTTTATAAAACACAATCAAAACTATGAGAAAACTAGAGAACAGTGAACTGGAAAGAAAATCCATTGCAGATTTTAAGAAATCTGAGAAAACACCTTTGATTTTAGTTCTAGATGACATTCGCAGTTTGCATAATATAGGATCTGTTTTTAGAACAGCCGACGCATTTTTAATCGAAAAAATAATATTGTGTGGCATCACGGCCACACCTCCAAATAAGGAAATCCACAAAACTGCTCTTGGCGCAACCGAAACGGTAACTTGGGAACACCATGAAAATGTATTAGATGTTATCACAAATTTAAAAAAAGAAAACATCACTACTCTCGCAATAGAGCAAGCAGAAAGTTCTATTTTCCTTCAAGATTTTAAAGTTGATACCGCTGAAAAATACGCTTTAATCTTTGGAAATGAAGTCTACGGTGTAGCTCAGGAAGCTGTAACCTTATGTGATGGTTGTATTGAGATTCCCCAGTTAGGAACTAAACATTCACTGAATATTTCGGTAAGTGCTGGAATTGTTGTTTGGGATTTATTCAAACAATTTAACAATTAAAAGTTAATTTGTAATTAATTATTATTTTCCTCTAATAAACTCCTAGACAAACTTTTGCGTTTTGATTTAAAAGCTTATTTTTATAGAATGAAAATTAAATGCTCCATTAACATAATATTGCTTTTTGCACTTTCAATTCACAGTTATTGTTTTGCAAATCTAATGAGTTATCCACCAAAAAAAGGATATTCGACTGCATTCTTTAAATCAAAAAAAACAATACCAACTTTAGCAAATATTGCACCAGTACTTTCAGCTACAGGAAATCAAACCTATTGTCCTTTAACAAGTGTTAACATTGCAACTACAATTACCATTACTGATCCTGACGACACTACTACCGATGCTATTTACATCCAAATTTCATCTGGTTATAGCAATGGGCAAGACCAATTATTGCTTAACAACTCCTTATTACATCCCACTGTCACAAGTAGCTGGAATTCCAGTGAAGGGAAATTAACATTAAAAAGCCCGACTGGAATCCCTGTAACGTATGCCGATTTTGAAGACGCTGTAAAAGACGTACAATTTAGCAATTCATCACCTTCACCTGTAGGTGTAAGAAATTTTTCAATTAGTATTGGACAAGCCAATTATTTGCCTAGAAACGGTCATTATTATGAATATGTACCCAACTTAGGAATTACTTGGACCAATGCAAGAGCAGCGGCAGACATCAGAACCTATTATGGCTTAAAAGGCTATCTAGCAACACTTACTGCAGCTGACGAAGCTCAATTAGCAGGGAAGCAAGCTCCTGGTGCAGGCTGGATTGGAGGTACCGACACTGAAATAGAAGGTGTTTGGAAATGGGCAACAGGTCCTGAAGCTGGCACTGTTTTTTGGAACGGACTTTCGAACGGATCAACTCCCAATTTTGCCTTTTGGAATTCAGGAGAGCCTAATCAAGCAGGAGATGAAGATTATGCCCACATCACTGCACCTGGAGTTGGGATAGCGGGCTCTTGGAATGATTTAGCAAATGCTGGAGATGTAAGTGGCAACTACCAACCCAAGGGATACATTGTAGAATATGGTGGAACAACTGGAGATCCTATATTACAACTTTCAGCCAGTACAACTTTGACCATTGCCTCTATTACAAGTACAACCCCTGCATCAAGATGTGATGCGGGAACTATTACACTTTTTGCCACAGCCACAGCCGGAACCATTAATTGGTATGATGCTGCTACTGGAGGTACTAACACAGGAACGGGACCTAGTTTTATCACACCCAATTTAAGCACTACAACCACTTATTATGTTGAAACAGCTACCACAAGTTGTTCTAGCAGCAGGACTGCTGTAGAAGCCAAAATAATCGACACACCTACAATTACAACTACAAATTCACCTGTAACGAACTGCGGACCAGGATTATTTACGGCAACAGCCACTCCTTCAGCCGGAACAGTAAATTGGTATTCCCAAATTGGAGGATCCGTTGTAAATACAGGATTATTCTATATCACACCTAACATTGATTCAAACACAACTTATTATGCCGAAGCCATAAATAATGGCTGTACGAACAACATAAAAGTTCCAATTGATTTAGTCGTTTACCCACTACCCCCTGTTAGCAACCAAACAGTAAAAAAATGCAACTCAAGCAAAGTTACATTGGATGCGGCAATTCCAAATATGAGTTATTTATGGTCAACAAATGAAACTACTCAAACAATTGATGTTTCAACAACAGGGGTTTTCACAGTTGATATAACCAGCCTAGCTCCTGAAAGCTGTACTAGCAAAAAAACAATTACGGTTCAAGAAAACAATAAACCCGAAATAAAAGAAGTAAAAGTCGAAGAAACAACAATCACAATACACCTGGTAAAAAATGAGGCCTATTTTGAATTTTCAATAGACGGAATTAATTACCAAAGTTCAAATGTATTTACGAATGCTCCCAGCGGGTTACAAACTGCTTATGTTCGAGAAATTAATCAATGTAGCATCGACAGCCAGCCATTTATTGTATTAATTGCACCTAAATTCTTCACCCCAAATAATGATGGCTTCAATGATGTGTGGGAAGTAAAAGGTTTAATAAATTATCCATTGGCAGAAGTTACTCTTTTTGACCGTTACGGAAAACTAATTACCCAACTCAATGCCCGAAATAATAATTGGGACGGAACTTTTAATAAAAATCCTTTACCCGCAACTGATTATTGGTATGTATTAAAATTAGACAAAGATAGTCCCGAAGTCAAAGGCCATTTTTCTTTGAAAAGGTAAATTATAAGCTGCTCTTTTCTTTAATTTCATTTAAAACAAAAAGATAATCTTCTTGTTTATTTACAAAGTCTCGATCGGAAACATCAATCACCAAAACATTCAAATCAGTTTGGGTTTTGATATACTCCAAATATCCCTTATTTATTTTATCCAAATACTCAGACGTAATATCTTGCTCATAACTTCTTCCACGATTCTTTATATTTTGCAACAATCGATCTGTATTTTGATAGAGATAAATATACAAATCAGGCTTTGGCATTTCTTTATAAATAATATCGAATAGCGTTCTATACAAACGAAACTCATCTTCTTCCAATGTAATCTTAGAAAACAATAATGATTTAAAAATATGATAATCGGCAATAATAAAATCTTTGAATAAATCAAATTGCGACAAATCATCTGACAACTGTTGATACCTATCAGCCAGAAAAGACATTTCTAATGAAAAAGCATAACGGCTCTGATCTTCATAAAATTTAGGCAAAAATGGATTATCGGCAAAACGCTCCAAAACGGTTTTAGCATTAAAATCTTCAGCCATTTTTAGTGCCAACGTCGATTTACCAGCTCCAATATTACCTTCTATCGCAATGTAATTATATTGATTTAAAATTATTTTATCCAAAGGACTTTCTAAATTTTGAACGACTTCACAAACACTGTCATCTGGAGAAATTTGAATCAATTCTGAAATGGATTTTTTTAAAATAGGATGCTGCCAATCGACATTCAAATCTTGAAAAGGCAATAAAACAAATTTCCTGTCTTGCATTAAAGGGTGCGGAATTTGAAGATGCTCAAAATTTAGAATTTCATCATCAAAAGCAATCAAATCGATATCAATAATTCGAGATTGATAACCTCCGCCTTCGCTACGAATACGACCTAGTTTTTTTTCAACTTCTAAAACTTGTTCTAAAACTTGTTCTGCTGTTTTAGTAGTATGCAAAACTAAAGCACAATTATAAAACGCTTCACTTTCGAAACCCCACGAGGGCGTTTCATATAATTTAGAGACTTTTACAATAGTACCAATTTCATAATGAATCAATTCAAAACATAATTCGATGTTTTTCAACCGATTGCCTTGATTGCTTCCTAGAGATAAAATGACTTGATGTTGTGATTTCATATTAGGCACAAATTAAGTAAAAGAATTTTAGAATAGCAGTATATTTGCGCATCGTGTTGCGATTTATTTTTACACTAAAACTGTAACAAAACAACACTTTTTGCTACTTATTAAAAAAAAATAATATATGAGATTTTTAGGAAATGTAATGGCTACCATTATTGGTATTTTTGTTTTTTTCATGTTGCTCTTCTTTGGGATAATACTTATAGGTACACTTTTTGGAGAAGAATCCGAAGGAATTGAAGTAAAAAATAATTCAGTTATCGAATTGAACTTAGAAAACATCTCCAATGATTATGCCGGAAAATATAAAGATCCTTGGATGGATATCTTTTCTGAGAAAAAAAGTATTGGCCTTACAGACATCATTAATGCAATTGCTGCCGCAAAAACAGACAGCGACATTAAAGGAATCTCAATTTTGAACGAAGATTCATCATTGGGATTGGCTCAAAGCAAAGAATTGAGAGAAGCTTTGAATGACTTTAAAAAATCAGGGAAATTTGTAATGGCTTATGCCAATAATTACACGCAAAGAGATTATTATTTAAACTCCGTTGCCAACACTATTTACTTGAATCCAGCTGGAGATCTTGATTTTAAGGGATTATCCACTGAAATAATGTTCTTTAAGGATTTACAGGAAAAATCAGGAATAAAAATGGAAGTTATTCGTCACGGAAAATATAAAAGTGCCGTTGAGCCTTTTCTTGAAAACAAAATGAGTGACGCCAATAGAGAACAAACTACCGCTTTATTAAACTCCGTTTGGAGTTCAGTCATAGCCGATATTTCGGAAAGCCGTCATATATCTACTGCTCGATTAAACGAAATCGCAACTGGTTTATTGGCTCGCACGCCAGAAATGGCCAAAGCCAATAAACTGATTGACATTGTTGCGTATGAAGATGTCTATCATGATGCGATCAAAAAAGCTTTGAAAGTCACAAAAGATGAAGACTATAACAAAGTATCAATGACAGATTATGCACAAAAAATAGCGACTACGTCTATCCTCTCAGACACAGATAATCAAATAGCGGTGATTTACGCTCAAGGTGAAATTCAGAGCGGAGAAGGTGATGTTAATGTTATTGGAGAAGGTTCTATGCGTCGTTCATTTCAAGAAGCCAGAAAAAATAAAGATATCAAAGCAATCGTGCTTCGCATAGACAGCCCTGGAGGAAATGCATTAACATCTGATTTAATTTGGAGAGAAATCGAATTGACCAAGAAAACAAAACCAGTGGTAGTGTCAATGGGAAATTATGCCGCTTCGGGAGGGTATTATATTGCATGTAATGCCAATACCATTTTTGCTGAAAGAAACACCATAACAGGTTCAATTGGAGTTTTTGGAATTTTACCCAACTTTAGCCAATTGTCCACCAAAATAGGAATCCATACAGAGCAAATAATGACAAATGAAAACGCCAGGTACAGTCCATTTGTCCCTTTGAACGAAAAATTCAAAGGCATAACTCTTGAAGGTGTAGAACGCGTTTATAAAACATTTGTAACTCATGTTGCAGAAGGAAGAAAAATGACATTTGCGCAAGTAGATTCTATTGCTCAAGGTCGCGTTTGGACCGGTACAGAAGCTAAAAGAATTGGATTGGTAGATAAGATTGGAAATTTAAATGACGCTTTAACAGAAGCCGCTTCATTAGCCAAAATCAAAGACTACTCCACCCAAAACTTCCCAGAATATCAAAAAGATTTTAGTGATATCTTAGCCAAACTTCCTTTTGCCAAATCTAAAGAAGCATTAATCAAAGAAGAATTGGGAGAAGAAAACTATTTTATTTTACAACAAATTAAAAAAGTTCAACTTCAAAAAGGGATTCAAGCCAGAATGCCTTTTGAAATAAACATTCAATAATTTTTTCAGACAACAAAGAAGAAGCCCTTTCAGACTAAACAATTGAAAGGGTTTCTTTTTATGTATCATCATCATTTCAAAATCATAAAATAAGACTAAAGAATGGTGATACCATATTCCATTAAAAAAACAAATATTACCTTCGTACTATAATTTTACAAAAAAACTAATGAATAAACCCTTATTTTTGTAAATAATAACCCATTTTACCTAACCTATATGCTAAAGAAAATTTTAAAAATCGTTGGAATTGTATTGGTTGTACTTGTAGCTTCCTTATTTGCTATTCCGTATTTCTTTAAAGATCAAATAAAAGCTAAAATTACAGAAGCCATCAACGAAAAAGTGGATGCCAAAGTTTCCTTTGCAGATGCTGACTTGAGCTTATTCAAAAATTTCCCAAAAGCAACTGTTACTTTGGACAAATTATTGATTATCAATAAAGCTCCTTTTGAAGGTGACACGTTGGTTTCTTTGGGTGAATTAAATTTGAATATGTCCATCAAAGAATTATTTAAGGGCAAAGGAGAAGCCATGGAAATTGAAGGAATCACTTCCAAAAACGGTTACATCAACATTATTTTCAATAAAGATGGAATTGGGAATTTTGACATTGCATTGAAAGACAACAAACCCAAAGAGGACAAAAAAAGTGAGCCTATGCTTTTGAAAATTCAGAAATATCAAGTTGAGAATTTCAAGTTCCAATACTTTGATGAATCTTCACAAATACGAATGGTCATCGACAGTTTGAACCACGAAGGAACAGGCGATTTTAATGCTTCAAAATTAGATTTGGACACCAAATCGACTGCTAAAATATCCTTAGACATGGGTAAAATCAACTATATGAAGAATGTTGCTTTATCACTCGATGCCGTTTTAGGAATTGATTTAGACAAAAGTAAATACACTTTTAAAGAAAACAAAGCGCTGATCAATCAATTGCCTTTAGAATTTGATGGTTTTATACAAATGGTCGATGCAGGACAGGTGTATGATTTGAAATTTAAAACACCAACTTCCTCTTTCAAGAACTTTTTGGGACTAATTCCTGCTGCTTATTCTTCGAGCTTAGAAGGCGTAAAAACTACGGGAGATTTTACCGTAAAAGGTTTTGCCAAAGGTATGCTTACTGACACAACCATTCCAAAATTTAATATCGAAATAAGTTCAAACAATGGTTCTTTTCAATATCCGAACTTACCAAAATCAGTTCAAAGTATTGTAATCGATACTAAAATCGTAAATGAAACAGGTTTAATGAATGACACCTATGTTAATCTTGACAGACTCTCTTTTAGGATAGACCAAGACGTTTTTGATGCCAAAGCCAATATAAAAAACATCAGCACCAATGCATTGGTAGACGCAGCCTTAAAAGGAACGATTAATTTAGCCAATCTTTCTAAAGCCTATCCTATAAAAATGGACAAGCCACTTACCGGAATTTTGAAAGCCAACGTAACGACCAAATTTGATATGGCATCGGTAGAAAAAAGTCAATATCAAAATATTAATAATGCAGGAACAATCGGTTTAACAGGATTTAATTATGCTGATGCCAATGGCAAAAACATGACCATAAGTTCAGCTTTGGTACAATTTAACCCAAGCCAGGTGCATTTGAAGCAATTTAATGCCAAAACCGGAAAAAGCGACCTAAGCGTAACGGGAGTTTTGGATAACTTTTATGGTTTTATGTTTAGAAAACAAGAACTAAAAGGGAATTTTAATTTGACTTCCAATCAATTGGCAATTAGCGATTTTATGACAACCACTGCTGCTCCAGTCGCTGCAGCTGCGGAAACCCAAAAAACTAAGAAATCTGAGCCGTTGAAAATCCCTGCTTTTTTGAATTGTACGCTTAACGCAAAAGCCAATACAGTTTTGTACGATAACTTAACCCTAAAAGCGGTTTCGGGTAAAATGATTATCAAAGACGAAAAAGTTACTTTAGAAAATGTAAAAACATCTATTTTTGGAGGAACAATTGGCGCGAGTGGCGCTGTTTCCACAAAAGGAAAAACACCCGTTTTTGACATGAACCTTAATTTGAACCAAGTTGACATTCAACAAAGTTTCACTCAATTGGATATGCTAAAAAAAATTGCTCCAATAGCGGGAATCGTAAACGGAAAAATTAACACAACCATCAAATTGAACGGAAATCTGGATGCTACCGAAATGACTCCTGATTTAAAAACACTTTCGGGTGATTTGATTGGGCAATTGCTTTCGACCACTATCAATGCAGAAAATTCAACAATGTTAAAGGCATTGAGCTCCAATTTAAAATTTATCGATTTAAGCAAAGTGAATCTTAACGATATCAAAGCGGCTCTTACCTTTAAAGACGGGAAAGTAAATGTAAAACCATTTGAAATAAAATACCAAGACATAAAAGCAGTCGTAGGCGGTACTCATGGCTTTGACCAAAACATGGACTACAACATCAAATTTAATGTTCCTGCCAAATACCTAGGCAAAGAAGCCAATGCCTATATCTCGAAAATGTCACCAGCTGATGCTGCCAAATTTGATAACATTCCAGTAACAGCATTAATGGCTGGAACATTCAGCAATCCAAAAATCTCATCCGATATGAAAGCGGTAATGACCAATTTGACGATGCAATTAGCCAAACAACAATCGGATAAATTACTTAAAAAGGGAACTTCAGCATTGGATAAATACCTAAATACCAACACAAAACCTGGTACTGATACAACTAAAACCAATGCCCAAAAAGAAGACATTAAACAGAAAGCGAGCAGTTTAATCAACGGTTTGTTTAAGAAAAAAACACCTTAATACAAGCTTCAGAGTTTCTAAGATTCTAAGTCACTAAGATTTCTACAAAATTAGTGACTTAGAATATTAGCTGTTAAGAAACTTAAACTTCCAGACGAACCACATACCCTTCAAAGCTACGAACATTGAAAACGGTTCCGTCATCAAAAATAAGGTATTGCCCTTTGATTCCCATCAGCTTCCCTTTGTAACTATGAGTTTTATCTAGACTCAAACTGTTTACTTTTTTCGGATAATTCAATACTGGGAAATGCATTTCGTATAAATCGTTTTTATCCGTATGAAAATATTCCTGCACTTCGGCTGGGATAAGATTTTCTAGTTTTAACCGCTCAGCGACTAAATCCAAATGGACAATGTCGTTTTGAAGCATTTTGCGCCAATTGGTTTTATCGGTATAATGACTTTTGAGTGCTACCTCGGTAATTCCTGCCAAGTATCGGTTGGGAACTTCAACAATTGAAATGGCTTGGCTTGCCCCTTGATCAATCCATCGCGTAGGCACTTGAGTTTTACGAGTCACCCCTACTTTGACTTCACTGGACAAGGCCAAATAAACGATATGAGGTTGAAGCTGCACTTGTTCCTCATACTCCAAGTCGCGGTCGGCTACGCCCAGATGAGCGGTACTCAACTCAGGCTTCATGATCCAGTCTCCCACGGCCGGACTCGAATAGAAACAATCGTAACAAAATCCCTGACGGAATATTTTTTTCTTTTTTCCACAATTCAAACACTGATATCCTTCAAAATTAATTTCCAGTTCTTTGTTTAGTAACTGATTCACATTTAAAAAACTGTTTTCGAAAACCAAATAATATTGAATGGGGTCTCCAAATTCGGTTTGCATTTTAGAAAGTACACCTTGGTATGTCATTTTAGATTATAGAATTTAGATTGCAGTTAGTAAGACAACTCATTTGGGTTAGAATATTTGATACAAATAGAATTGTTTTTTATAAAAAAACACTATTTTTGGTATTATTGCAAAGTTAGTATTTGTGGCTCTATTTCCAAATCTAAAATCTGCAATCTAAAATCATAAATTAGAAATCCACATGCCATTACCAATAATCAATTCTATCGCTTCCTGGTTTTTAAAACAACGAATTGACCAGATTGAGCTTTTCTTGAAATATCCCAATGAAGTTCAGGAAGAATTGTTAATGAATTTAATCCGTTTATCTGAGGAAACGGTTATTGGTAAGCAATACAATTATGAGTCAATAAAATCATACAAAACCTTTACCGAAAGAGTTCCCATTTCGACTTACGAAGATTTGGAACCATTAATAGAACGTACTCGAAAAGGTGAGCAAAATGTTCTTTGGGAAACTCCCATAAAATGGTTTGCCAAATCAAGCGGCACCACCAATGCCAAAAGCAAATTCATACCTGTAAGTAACGAAGCACTTGAAGATTGCCATTACAAAGGAAGCAAGGATTTACTGTGTATGTACTTAAACAACAACGAAGAATCGGAAATGTTTTTGGGCAAAAGTTTGCGATTGGGAGGCAGCTCACAGATCTATGAAAATAACAATACTTTCTTTGGGGATCTATCGGCTATTTTGATAGAAAACATGCCTATTTGGGCAGAATTTAGCAGCACACCAAGCAGTAAAGTTTCTTTAATGAGCGAATGGGAAACAAAAATGAGTGCTATCATTAACGAAACCAAAAACGAGAATGTGACCAGTTTTGCCGGTGTTCCGTCTTGGATGTTAGTCCTTTTGAATAAAGTATTGGAAGAAACAGGAAAAACAAATCTAATGGAAGTTTGGCCTAATTTGGAAGTATATTTTCACGGAGGGGTTAGTTTTGATCCATATAGGGAACAATACCAAAAAATACTTCCTCAAAACCAATTCAAATACTATGAAATTTATAATGCTTCTGAAGGTTTTTTTGCCATTCAGGACTTAAATAATTCGAGCGATTTGTTGCTAATGTTGGATTATGGAATTTTTTATGAATTTATACCGATGGACACTTTTGGCACACCAGACCAAAAAGCCATTCGATTATCTGATGTACAATTATTCAAGAATTATGCCATGGTGATTACTACCAATGGCGGCTTATGGCGTTACTTAATTGGCGACACCGTTCGATTCACTTCCTTAAACCCTTATCGCATTCGAGTTACAGGGCGCACCAAACACCATATTAACGTTTTCGGTGAAGAATTAATGGTCGAAAACACAGATCAGGCCATTGCCAAAGCCTGTAAAATAACCCAAACCGAAGTAGTGGATTATACCGTTGCTCCCATATTTATGAAAGACAAAGAAAAAGGAGGTCACGAATGGATGATTGAGTTTAAGAAAAAACCAAAAGACATTACCGCTTTTCAAAAAGCATTGGATGACACCTTACAATCCTTAAACTCCGACTACGAAGCCAAGCGCTACAATAATATGACCCTCAATCCTTTGGTAATTAATGTAGCTAGAGAAAAATTGTTTTATGATTGGCTAAAAGAAAGCAACAAACTGGGAGGGCAACACAAAATCCCTAGATTATCTAACAAAAGAGATTATCTAGAGCAATTGAAAAAAATGTAAATCTAAGTAACTATGAAAAAAATATTCCTTCTACTGACTGTTATAATGATTACTTCCTGCAGTTCCTCCAATCATGTTTGTGGTGGAAGTGGCGGAAAACGATGTGTTGAAACAACAAAAAAAACAAATACCGATACTATTCTTAATTCATAGAACTTCTTCTATATTTATATAAAACCCAACAAAAAAGCCATTCCAAAATCAATTTTAAATAGCTTTTCATATTATACACAATCATCAACAACACAATACTATTTATCCAATATCTTTTTTTAAATTGGCTAAGTTTTGAGTTTCGGCATCTTTAATGATTATCTCTCCAATAAAAATCATAAGATTCATAGGGTACTTACAATGCCCATAAAATTTGGAAGTCACCTTAGTTTGATTTATCGATACTGACTCTAACAAAGTACTAACTTTATCATCTCTTTTCATAGGTCGTTCAAAATGCAAATCGACATCAATTTTGTCTTCGGAAATAGCTGTAATTTGTTGTGAACCTGCTCCAACATTATCATCTTTACTGTCCCAAGAAGCTTTGAATCCAACAGTTCCATCCACACCTTGATAGACCATATTTACATTTGGATCTTGCATTACCCAAATACTATAATTCTCTTGATTTTTGACCAATTTCACATAATCAAAAACCACTTGCTTTGGCTTGTTTATGGTTGTTGAAACCGAAACCGTATAATCATTTGAGATAAAGAACGGAATGATTAGTAATAATGCTATCAGACTAACTATTCCTAAACCTATAACTTTTAGTATTTTCATAAAATATCAGATTATTTATTAGGGGTTTCATCAAAATTAACCATCCAATGGATTCCGAATTTATCTACAAACATTCCAAAATAGGCTCCCCAAAAAGTTTGGTTCATCGGCATAAAAGGATTTCCACCAGCTGATAGCCCATCAAAAAGTTTATCCGCTTCCTGCTTACTTTCGGTATTGATTGAAATCGAAACATTTGAACCAAAAGCAACCGAACCACTAGCTTCATTACTGTCACTTCCCATCAAAATTGAGTCTTTCCCTATCGGCAAGGACATATGCATAATTCTGTTTTTATCCTCTTCGGGTATTGACCCGGCTCCTTCTGCATCAGCCGGCATGTCACCAAACTTTCCCACATAAGGGAATTCTCCTCCAAAAACCGACTGATAAAACAAAAAAGCTTCCTCACAGTTTCCATTAAAAAGTAAATACGGATTGATTGTTGCCATAATATTTTAAAATTTAGATTAGTTATTTTTAGTTTCTATGGTTATAAGAAACTAAGTTACTAAGATTCTAGGAAATGATATAAGTTTTAAAAAAAATCTGAAAAAAGATAATTAATACATTTCATGTGTAAAAAAATCAGCATTTCTTCACTAATTCAAAGTCTTATAATCTTAGCAAGTTGGTCCTTATGAAACCAATAATATGGTAAAAGTTGGGATTCAATAATTTTTTAACAATACAATCTTAGTCGATCATTCGTTTTAGAATTACCTTTTTTTGAGCTAATATTATCACCCAAATTGATGATATTATAAATATTAGAAACGTAAATAAAAACCAAAAATTGATTCTGGCATAGTTCGTTATTAAGCCGCTTGCATATGTCAATGGTATTAACAAAACTAAAAAGCTAAAAAGCAAAATTTTATAACTTTTACTAATAAGGAAGACAACTAAAGCAGCTATTATAGCTATTATAATAAATCCTTCCCAAAATATTACTGTAGAAGCATTAAATATGTCATGAAAAAATTGAAACAAACAAAGCATCATAAAGGCTAAATTTGGAGTTCCATTTTCATCAAGACCTGGTATCATTAAAAATGAAGTGATAGCAATAATTTTTAAAATTTTAATAATTATTGACATGTTCTTTTGGTTTTTGGTGCATTATTTGATTTGAATATATGATTAGGCAATGTAGCTAAGCAAAGGTCGGGAGACTTAGCGCAGCGGGTATACCTGTAAAAATTAAAGCGTTAAGACAAACTCTTCCTACAAGAATAAATAATGGATAATTAAATTTTATTTTTAAATGCAATAATACGATATCTCCGCTATCACTCGTTACAAACGAGTAATAGCGGAGAATGCATTTAATTATAAACTAATGAAAATTGCTTTTACAATTTATTTTCTTTTTGAGCTAATAGTATCACTGCGATTGATGCAATTATAAACGTTGCAAACGTAAATATAAACCAAAAATTGATTCTGGCATAGTTCGTTATTAAGCCAGTAGCATAAGTTAATGATATTATTAACCCTAAAAAGCAAAATACTAAAATTTTATAATTTTTACTTTTGAAGAAAACAACTAAAGTTGCAAGTATTGGTATAGTAATAATTCCTTCCCAAAATATAATAGAAGAATTATTAAATATGTCGTGAACAAATTGATACAAATAGATTGCTAATAATGCGAAATTTGGAACTCCATTTTCATGAAGTCCCATTATCATAAAAAAGGCGATTATTGAAATAATTTTAAAATGTTTGATAGTTAAGGACATGTTCTTTGAGTTTTTGGTGCATAATTTGATTTGATAGTATGATTAGCCAATGTAGCTAGAATATCTGCCACAGTGTTTGGAGTATCAACCCAGCTCGACGTTGAAACACCAGTAATATTCAAAACGTTAGTTGCAAAATCTGAACAATTATTAAAACCTAAATCATAATTTCTGTTCTGATAATCTACTGATAATGAAATAATTTTCTCCAATTGTTGTGGAGAAATTTGTCCCATGTTTGCAGACACATCATAATGATGCCCTCCATTTTCTCCCATTATACCTTGTCCTGTTAATGAATTAATACCTGAATTTTTCGGATAATATCCAAAAACCATAGTATTATTGCCTTGGGAGATAGAAATAAAAGCATGCCCTACACCATTTTCATTACCCATTCTTTCTGCAAAAACAGTTAAATTTGCACTTGCAGATGTGTTTAAGCAGCTTAAGAATTTTTTAATATCAGCAATTGGTATGTCTGGTGGAGGAGGCATTAAGTTTATTCCAGGATTATTTCCGCCTCCACTACCTTCCTTATAATTATACATTTCTAATCTTTGATTTAATATATCTTCTTTACCATAACTACCATCGCAAGGAAATGGCAAAATAGTTGTTGTCCTTGTTGTTGTAGTACCAAGATAGTTAACTGCCACTATTTTATCTCCAACAGTCCAAACATCAAAGCGAGAAAGAGTTTGATCGATAATTACCGTATAATTTCCTCCGCACTGGGGTATTTTATTCGTGGCATCAGATTTAGTCGAAAAGGCATTAATGCTTTCTGCCAGAACATTCAAATCATCAATTTTGGAAACATTTCGGGCTTTTCCGTTATATATCGCTACAGAACCCAAATTTTCTCCGTTTAAAAGAAATACATTTAATGTTCCTGTAAAATCATTTAGTTTTGTAATAGTTTCGGGATAAGCATTACTCCCTTTAGTAGTATATACTTCTAAAAAATAAGAATATAATTTTCCTTCTGACTCAATTGTAACAATCTGATATTTTAAATGGTTCTCTAAAAAATTAGATTCTAGCGTACTTACTGCTTTTTCATGAGCTGAAATCTCATAAATTTTAAAATTACCTTTCTGCGTTTTATTTATAGTTTCCCAATCTATTGCTACATTTTCAGCAATATTTACATTAGAGAATTTATCTAATTCTAAATCATTTTTTACTTGATTTAAATTCGCATTTTCTGTATTCTTTGCTATCTCTTCATTATTACAGGACACTAAAAATAGCATCAAAAAACAAACTGAATATTTTAAAATTTTTTTCATATTAAAAATATTAATTAACAACAACTTCAAATATATAAATTTATTCTTAATAAAATATTAATTTTGTAAAAAAAAACCTGCTCGAATATGAGCAGGTTTATATTAAGTAACTGAACCTTAAGAAGCTATCTCCAGACGCTTCAATAAATTTTTGTTCAATGTTTCTTTGGCATATTCCATATCAATTTCCAATTTTTTATCATCGGAACTTGGTAATTCATACATCGCATCAGTAAGGATAGCTTCGCATAACGAACGCAATCCACGAGCGCCTAATTTATATTCCAATGCTTTTTCTACAATAAAATCAAGAGCTTCATCAGTAATGGTGAATTCAACCTCATCCATCAAAAACAATTTTTGATATTGCTTGATTAAAGCATTTTTAGGCTGAGTCAAAATGGCACGCAATGTTTCTCTGTCCAAAGGATCCATATGTGTCAAAACAGGTAAACGTCCAATGATTTCAGGAATTAATCCAAAATCTTTAATGTCTTTTGGGATAATATATTGCAACAAATTGTCTTTGTCTATGTTATCCACATTTTTAGAAGTAGAATAACCCACTGCCTGACGGTTCAAACGTTTTGAAATAATACGCTCTACTCCATCAAAAGCACCACCGGCAATGAACAAAATGTTCTGAGTGTTTACCTCAACAAATTTTTGATCAGGATGCTTACGACCTCCTTTTGGTGGCACATTAACAACAGTTCCTTCCAATAATTTCAACAAAGCTTGTTGCACTCCTTCTCCCGAAACATCACGAGTGATAGAAGGATTATCGCTCTTACGGGCAATTTTATCAATTTCGTCAATAAAAACAATTCCTCTTTCGGCTTTGGTTACATCATAATCAGCAGCTTGCAAAAGACGAGTTAGAATACTTTCAACATCTTCTCCCACATAACCTGCTTCGGTAAGGACTGTTGCATCAACAATAGCAAGCGGTACATCCAACATTTTGGCAATCGTTTTGGCTACCAAAGTTTTTCCCGTACCGGTTTGCCCTACCATGATGATATTGCTTTTTTCAATCTCTACCTCATCGTCCAATTGCTGTTGCATCAAACGTTTGTAGTGATTGTAAACCGCAACGGACATCACTTTCTTGGTTTGCTCCTGTCCAATAACGTATTGATCAAGGAAAGCTCTGATTTCTTTTGGTTTCTTTAAAATTAAATCACCAACCAATTTCGAACCTCTATTCGTTTTTAATTCTTCCAGAACAATTCCATGTGCTTGTTCGATACATTTATCACAAATGTGAGCATCGATTCCCGCAATCAATAAATTGGTTTCTGGTTTTTTCCTTCCGCAGAAAGAACATTGTAATACTTGTTTTGCCATTCTTTTTTTTTGTTGATAGTTGATAGTTAATGGTTGATGGTTTGAACCCAACAACTACCAACTATCAACCAATAACTATTTATCCTCTTCTCAACACTTCATCAATCATTCCGTATTCCTTGGCTTCGTCAGCAATCATCCAATAATCGCGCTCGCTGTCTTTATGTACTCTTTCAAAAGTTTGTCCTGAATGATGTGAAATAATTTGATATAACTCATCTTTCAATTTCAACATTTCGCGTAAGTTGATTTCCATATCAGTTGCAACACCTTGTGCACCTCCTGATGGTTGGTGAATCATAACACGTGAATGAGGCAAAGCCGAACGTTTTCCAGCAGCTCCTGCACACAAAAGAACTGCTCCCATAGAAGCGGCCATTCCTGTGCAAATTGTAGCCACATCTGGTTTGATGTATTGCATCGTATCATAAATTCCTAAACCTGCATAAACACTTCCTCCAGGTGAATTCAAATAAATCTGAATGTCTTTGGAAGCATCTGCACTTTCCAGGAATAATAATTGCGCCTGAACGATGTTTGCAATTTGGTCATCAATTCCTGTACCTAGGAAAATAATTCTATCCATCATTAATCTCGAAAAAACATCCAATTGTGAAATATTCAATTGACGCTCTTCTATAATATAAGGAGTCATATTTTTTGGGTTCATCGCAGCTACTATTTTATCATAGTACATTGCATTTACCCCTTGACCCTTAATCGCAAATTTTTTGAATTCTTTTCCGTAGTCCATTTTAAAAAGTTTATAAGTTTATAAGGTATATTTTCTAATTTTTTTATTGTTTTAATGATAAAGCAAAGGTCGTACCTTTTTATTTTTTGTGACAAACTGTCTCATTATAATTCTTAAGCTAATATATCAACTAACCTCGAACTATTTTTAGTTACCCATTTCAAACAAAAGAGCGTCAAAACAAATATTTTGACGCTCAAATATACTTATTTTTTTATAAATTATTCTCCGTAAGAAGCAGCAATAAATTCTTCGTAAGTCACTTCTTTAGTCGCTGGGTTTGCTTTTTCCTTGAATAACTCAAGTAATTTAGCCGCAACCACTTGATCCGAAAGTCTTTTTACTTCTTCTTGGTTAGACAATACTCTTGCCACAATTCCTTGAACTTCCTCGTCAGTAGGATTTGTTTGTCCAAACTGAGCCATTTGTTGTTTGATTGCATTTGTTGTAAATGATTTCAAATCTTCAAAAGTGATTTGGATATTGCTAGTTGCCATTGCTTTTCCTTCAATCAATTGAAAACGCAATCCTCTTTCAGATCTTGCATATTCTACGATTGCTTCTTCTGGAGTCAATTGCTTTTCTCCAACAGTTTGCAACCATTTGATTAAGAACTCAGAAGGCAAATCAAATTTTGTATTTTCAATCAAAAAATCTTGAACATCTGCCAATAATTTTTGATCCGCTTGTTGTGCAAATTGCGCTTCAGCATCTTCTTTTATTTTTGCTTTCAAGTCTTCTAATGAAGCTACATTTCCAGCGCCAAAAAGTTTATCAAATAATTCTTGGTTCAATTCAGCCAATTCAGCTCCGTTGATTGCTTCAATAGTAAAGTCAACATCTACATCCAAACCGTGAACATTATCATGACCTACTTTCAAATAATCCATCAATTGATGATCATCCTCAAAAAGGCCTTTAGTATTTACAGTAACTACGTCACCTACTTTTTTACCAATAAATTTGTCAGCAGTCGCTTTATCTTTAAAAATCGTCAAAGCAATTGTAGTTGAATTATTGATTCCTTCAGCCTCATTAGAGAAAGTTCCGGTAATATCAGAGTCAGCTACAACAACATCCTGAGGAATTGGAGTACCAAATTGTTTTTGGATACGTGCTACTTGACCGTCAATTAATTTATCATCAGCAGTAACGATATATTTTACGATATCATTTTTAGCTTCAAGGTCTAATTCAAAACTTGGCACTAAACCAATTTCATATTCAAAAACCAATTCTTCAGCATCCCAATTGAAATTTTCGTTCTCTTTAGGAAGTGGAGTTCCCAAAAGATTTAATCTTTCAGATTGCACAAAACGTTCCAAAGCCAAATCAACAACTTTCTTTACTTCTTCTTGTTTAATAGCCTTACCGTATTGTTTTTCAACAAGGTCTTTAGGCACAGCACCTTTTCTAAAACCTTTTACGGTCGCCAAAGGCATTTTTTCGTTTATTCTTTTTGCTACTTGTCCTTTGTAATCCATGTGAACAACTGTCATCACAATCGTTTCATTCACAGCGTCTATTGCTACTCTTTTGATATCCATCTTCTTCTTTAATTTACATTATAAAATTGGGTTGCAAAATTATGAAATTTTTGCAACCCAAACAAGTATTTTAAGATTTTGAATTTTAGACAATTATTTAATGAAAATAAGAGCTAAAATAGATTTTTAACGGGCAAAATAAATAAAAGTAAAATCTTCTGGGCGAGACCCCATTTTTGGAAAGGGCCAAATCAACTTTGCGCTTATACGGCCCTTCCCAAAAATACGGTCGGGCTATCCACGCTACTTCGGTAACTAGTTTCTATCCCTCTCGCGTGTGCAAAACGAGAAACATAATGCAATAAAACAGCATTACTAGCTATTGTATAATCAATATTATCAAACAAAAACATTATTAGAAATCCAGATAAAACTTATCTTTGTAGTGATCAACGCTTTAAAACAAAGCACAATGACATTAGATCAATATCTTTCCAGCATAAGTACAGCGTACAAAGACGGTATAGCAACGGAATTATATGAAGGTAAAATTCCAAGTATAACCGAAGAAATAATTAATCAAATAGCCCACAAAACAGGCTTACATTTTATTCTGACTAAAGACCCTGAAGGCAATGTTTGCATGGCAAACAACAAAGAGGTACGCTCTGAGTTCAGACAAACTTTTTCGCCGATTGATATTCTAGATTATGCCTATTCCATTTTACATTCATCAAACTTCCGTTTTACAGAAAAAAAAATCTTAAAAACAAATTTTCCATACCCCAAAAACGCCGAAACCTTTTGGGAGTTGGCCGAATTAGGATCCCAAATCAAACAAATTCATTCATTAAAAAACCTAAAAACAGAAGACTTTACCACTTATCCTCAAAAAACAACACTCGCATTATCAAAAACAAACCGATTGATAAAGAAAATAAACGAAATAAAACTCGAATAACTAAAAGACTAATCTATTTATTAAAACTTGAAACACGAACAGTATCGCCAACCATTACAGAACCCAATCCCAATCCAATCACATTTTGACCAAACAAAACTTTATTGCCGAAATTTCTATATTTCGCCAATGTCTTTAACGGATCTTTCCCAGAAATAACTCCTTTTTCTTGGTCAACAGTCGTCATTACACAACGATCGCAAGGTTTCACTCCAACAAAAGAAACGTTCCCAATTTTAAAATCCCTCCAATTATCCTCTTCAAAAGCCTCCCCATTGATAAAAACAAAATTCGGTCGGAATCGATTCATAGGAACACTAACTTCCAATCGTCCATTCAAATCATCCAAAGAAGCCTGACCTATAATCAAAAAAGGATATGCATCCGAAAAAGAAGTAATCTCATCACCAGTAATCGCATAATCCGGATCTAATTTTCGTTCGCTCTCGTCTGGCATATAAACCAATCGCACTGAGAACCCCAATAGCCTTGTGAACCATTTCGAAATAGCCGAACTTACTTCAAAAACATCAATCGTATCATCCCAAACTGTAACTTCAATTTTAGAATTCGCATCCAAAAAAACAGGATGAAGCTCTATATCGATAGATTCCAAATTCACTCTGTGTGTAATTCTCAAAAATCCGTCAACAATTTCCGGACTAAAAAGAGCCAACGCAGGATATTCACGTTGAGACAAAAACCGCCTACTATCATCCACCAACAACCAACGTCGATCCAATTCCAAACCACGATCCGTAACTTGGGCTTCTTGCAATGAAATTCCACCTAACGATTTTACAGGATAAACCCAGATTTCCGAAAGTTCCAACATAACATTATTTTTTTTTCAAATTTACTAAAAACATACAGTCAACACAAAAAAAGCTAAATTCCTAAATCTTGAATTCTACTTCATGAAATCCATACAATACTACTGGATCTGTCTTTGATCTTACCTCTTTTAAATTACTCATTACAAGAGTTTTAAAAATTTTATAAGTACCTTTACAGAAGAATATAAGACTCCCCATCCCGAACATTTAGCCTTCTCAAATTACTTACTTATTTTTAATATAAACTTCAAAAAATATGGAAACAATTGAAATTGATATTCCTGTTGATGAATTTATCTTGAAGGGAAATCTAACTATTCCGAAAAACGCTAATTCCTTAGTGATTTTTTCGCATGGCAGTGGCAGTAGCCGCTTCAGCACAAGAAATAATTTTGTCGCCAGAATTTTGAACCAAAGCAAAATAGCAACTTTGCTAACGGATTTACTTACAATGGAGGAAGACGAAATTTATGAAAATCGTTTTGATATTGAGTTGCTAACCCAACGACTTATTACAGTTACAAATTATGCCTCTGAATTACCCATCCTAAAAAAACTTCCGGTTGGATATTTTGGGGCAAGTACTGGAGCCGCTTCGGCATTAAAAGCGGCTGCTAGATTGAAGCATATGGTTAAAGCTATCGTTTCTCGTGGCGGTCGACCTGATCTTGCGCTTGATGATTTGAAACTAATCGAAGCCCCCACTCTATTGATCGTTGGCAGTCGGGATCATGTTGTAATAGAACTCAATGAGCAGGCTTACAAGTATCTTACATGTTATAAAAAACTTGAAATTATTGATGGTGCAACCCATTTGTTTGAAGAACCGGGCAAATTGGAGGAAGTAGCGTACTTGGCATCTAAATGGTTCACCGAACACATTGCTAACTCTAAAAACAAATCTCATGCAATACACCGATAGGTATGATGCCTCATTAAAATTAATTTCTTTGTTGAAAAAATTTAAAAACGACAAAAGTGTTGTTCTTGCCATCCCCAGAGGAGGAGTACCAATAGGGTATTATATTGCCCGAACATTTCATTTTCCAATGGATTTATTGCTCGCAAAAAAAATCGGGCATCCTTCCAATAAAGAGCTAGCCATTGGAGCGGTGAGTTTAGAGGACGAAATTATCGATGATTATCCTTATATCTCCAGAGATTATATTGAAGATCAAATATTCGAAATTAGAGAATCGTTAAAACAACGGTATAAAAAATTTTTAGGAAACCGAAGCCCGATAGATTTAAAAAACAAAACGGTTATCATTGTTGATGATGGGATTGCTACCGGGAATACACTTATGGCCGCAATAAAAATGATACGCCGTAAACTACCAAAAAAAATTGTTATTGCTGTACCAGTTTCCCCAACCGATTCCGCCAGAAAAATCAAGGCTGAAGTAGATGAATTTATTTGTCCACTTATTACGAGTGATTTTGTTGGCGTTGGAGCCTATTATTTAGATTTTACTCAAGTAACCGATGAGGAAGTCATCCTGATAATGAATGAAATCAATAGTTTAGAAAACAAAAACAATTAATAAATAATGAAATCTTTTCACATCAAAAGCGACCCCAATCAAAAAGATGGAATAATTGATTTGAGCAAATTAATTCTTGAAAATTCGATAGAATTAAAAAATGAAAACTCACTCAATGAATTAGTGGAAAAAATAGGTGACGCCAAATACGTTTTACTTGGCGAAGCATCGCATGGCACTCATGAATACTATGTTTGGCGGGCTCAAATAAGTAAAATCTTAATTGCAAAAAAAGGCTTTTCATTCATTGCGGTCGAAGGAGACTGGCCGGATTGTTATCGATTAAATCGTTACATAAAAAAATACCCAAACTCAGGCGAAACTGCCGAAGAGGTGCTTCATGCTTTCAATCGTTGGCCGACTTGGATGTGGGCAAATTGGGAAACAGTGGCCTTTGCGGAATGGCTCCGTGAATATAACGAAAAAGAGACAAAAAACCACAAAATCGGTTTTTACGGATTGGATGTCTACAGTCTTTGGGAATCCTTTGAATCGATAATTGACTACCTGGATAAAAAAGACCCCAACACAAAACAAACTGCCATTAAAGCTTTTAAATGTTTTGAACCCTATAATGATGGAGAAGGTCAAGAATATGCAAGAGCCACCCGAATGATTCCGTCACTTTGTGAAAATGAAGTGGTCGAATTATTGTCGAAAATAAGAGTGAATGCAGTAAATTACAATACTGATCCAGAAGCTGTAATGAGTGTAGAACAAAACGCCCAGGTTATTGTTAATGCAGAAAAATATTATCGGGCCATGATAAAAGCAAGTGCAGAATCCTGGAATATCCGTGATAGGCACATGGTTTATACCTTAAATAATTTAATGAAATTTCATGGGCCAAAAGCAAAAGGCATTATTTGGGAGCACAACACACATATTGGGGATGCCCGTGCTACAGATATGGTGGCACAGGGGATGGTAAATGTAGGGCAAATAGTTAATCAGCAGCATGAAGATGAAGGAGTATATTCAGTTGGATTTGGTTCTTACCAAGGTGCAGTGATCGCAAGTCGAGAATGGGGTGATGTGATGCAGATTATGAAAGTTCCGGAAGCTGAAAAACACAGTTGGGAATATGAATTACACCGCTTGTATGCCAAAGACAGAATTATTTTCATGAACCAAAATCTAAAAAAAGAAATAGGAAACATAAAATTCGGTCACCGTGCCATCGGGGTGGTTTATCGTCCTAAATACGAATACTTAGGCAACTATGTACCTAGCAAAATGCCCTATCGCTACAACGCTTTCATCTATCTTGACGAAACTTCAGCTTTGCATCCGCTTCATATAAACCCAGACATCAGACAATTACCCGAAACTTATCCTTTTGGAGTATAAATTAAGTAGTGTACCATCAAAAAGCACAGTCAAAATATTTTAAAAAAAGTAATCTCATAATTAATTCAGGTCGCTAAAATAGTATTTTGAAAAATGGATGATAAATCAAATAGATCAGTAATTGTAATAGTTGCACACCCCGATGACGAAACCCTTTGGGCAGGTGGAACGATACTGAATAACCCTCAATGGGACTATTTCATTATTAGCCTTTGCAGAAAATATGATCAAGACCGTTCCTCTAAATTTTATAAAGTTTTAAAAATTTTAAATGCGCAAGGAATAATGGGTAATCTTGATGATGGCCCCGAACAAAAACCTTTGGATGATATTGAAGTTCAACAATGCCTATTGGATTTAGTGCCCCAAAAACATTTTGACTTAATAATTACCCATAGTCCGCTGGGTGAATACACAAAACATTTGCGACATGAGGAAGTGAGTAAAGCTGTTATTATGCTTTGGAATGAAGGCAAAATTTATGCTGATGCGCTTTGGATTTTTGCCTACGAAGACGGGGAAAAAAAATATTTACCTAAAGCAATTAAAAAGGCTTCTTATTTTGAAACACTCAAAAACGATATTTGGATTAAAAAATATAAGATAATAACCGAGACTTATGGCTTCGAAGAAAACAGTTGGGAAGCAAAAACAACACCAAAAAAGGAAGCGTTTTGGGCTTTCAAAGACCCAAATTCGGCAGTTGGTTTTTTGAATAAATAAGCGATAAAATTAATTACTATGAAAGTATTGGTACTTTATGATTATCCGCCTTCACCCGGTGGATTGGCCACTCAAGGTGATCTTTTATATAAAGGCTTACTGGAATTGGGAGTTGATGCCCACGCTGTACATTTTGATTCAGCCCAAGAGAAAGAATGGTATTATCGCTGGTTTCAACCCGATGTAGTGGTTGGTATTGGTTACTGGGGTCACACGCCACAGTTGATTTTGCATCCACTTCGATATGGTGTCCAGCCAGTTCCATGGCTAGTTGCAGATGGCTATATTGCCAATTATCAGGAAGTTTTAAATGCACTTCCTTTAATATTGGTCACTTCACATTGGGTAAAAGAAATGTACGTCAGAGACGGAATCAATGGTGATAAAATTGAGGTTTTACCTGTGGGTTGCAATACCGATTCTTTTAAAGCTCACGACAAAAACGACCTTAAAATAATTGCTATTCGTGAATCTTTAGGAATTTCTCCCGACCAATTAATGATTTTAACCGTTGGAGGAGATGCCGCATCCAAAGGCGCCCAAGAAGTTATGCAAGCCTTGGCAATTATTGATGCTAAAGCTCCGGATTGGAAATATGTTTGCAAAGTTTGGCCACAGCAACGAACAAAGTCCCAAAACTTCGAAGATTTACAAATGGCATCCGATTTGGGTATCGAGAAAAACATTACCTATGCCACCAACACTATTTCCCGAAATTTTATGCCTTACCTCATTTCTGCTTGCGATATTTATGCCGCTCCTTCTCGATTAGAGGGATTTGGAATGCCACAAATAGAAGCGGGAGCATGTGAAAAACCAGTTATCGGAATTAAAGCAATGGGAATGTTGGATACTTTGATTGACGGTGAAACTGCATTTTTAGCTAATGTTGCAAAGAAAATTGTCGTAAACGAAGTTGTCCTTGGTAATGAATCTGGATTTGAAAATAATTGCCGGGTTACTTTTAAAGAGCCTCGAACGGTCGATTATCGGGCAAATGTACAAGATATTGCTACTGGATTATTAAGCCTGATGAATGATGCGGAACTGCGACAAAAAATGGGTAAAGCAGGTAGGAAACGGGTGGTTGAAAATTTTGATTATAAAATTGTTGCCCAAAAGTTTATAAATATAATGAATGATAAATTAGGGATAAAATAAACTAAAATGATTAATTCTCAACAGATTTCAGCAATAAACATTGCCAAAAAAGCGGCACTTGAAGTGCTTTTACATAATATGCACGGACCATTTCACGGACTACCCCGAACTGCGGGCTGGGGCTATCCAGAACCTTATTCTAGAGATTTACTGATTTCAATTTTCGGAATTGCTGTTTCGGGAAATGAACAGTTATTAGAAAGTATTCGGAAAGTTTTGGAAACTTTGGCTCAACATCAGTCAGAAAGAGGACATATTCCCTCTCTGGTTCATGATTCTGATGACCGGGGAGCAAGCGACACAACTCCTTTATTTTTATTGGGAGTCGGTATTTACAGACAAGTACAGAATGAACCCGATTTTTTAAAAGATGCCGTCCAAAAAGCATTAGTCTGGATGGAATATCAAAGTCCATCGGACATGTATTTAGTTGCCCAGCAACCTACCAGTGATTGGCGCGACGAACAATGGGTACTTGGTTATGGATTATTTGTTAACACTTTGACATATAGTTTTTTGAATATTTTAAATCAATCTGAAAGAGCAGAAAATCTATACCATGAAATGAAACGTTTTACTATTACTGGAGGAACAATTCATCATCATGTGCATGAAGGTTTGGTATTGAAACATAAACCTTATTATGCGTTTTGGTCCTATAAAGTATATAGCAGTGAACGTTTTGATTTGTTAGGAAATTGTTTAGCCATTTTATCGGGAATCGCTTCGCTGACAAGAGCTGATGAAATGATTACTTGGATAGAGACCGAATGCGAAGCATTGAAAAATAATGGGTTATTGGCCGTCGATTTACCTCCTAATTTTTTTCCTTATACCAACCCCTTTGATCCTGATTGGCACGACAGATATGCGGAATTCAATAACCCTGGCGAATATCATAATGGCGGTATTTGGCCTTTTATATGCGGTTTTTATATTGCGGCATTAGTGGCGGCCAAAAGATTTACATTGGCAGAACAGAAATTGATCATATTAACCGAATGTTTAAAAAAAACAAATCTGTCAACTGAATCAGCGGCCAATAATAATAATAATAATAAATCCATCCATTTCATAAATAAGGAGAACATGGAATTTGGTTTTAATGAATGGATAAAAGCACAGAATGGGGAACCCAAAGGTCAAAATTGGCAAACTTGGAGCGCGGCTATGTATTTATATGCCGTTAAATGTGTGGAAGAAAAAACAACTCCTTTTTTTGAAGAAATGCGTAAACGATAATATTATGATTCATCTAAAATACTTTTTACTCATAACATTATAAACTATTCAAATTTTGAAAATCAAAAAAAATAGTATCATCATAGGCATATCGATTTCAGATAAAGTAAACAAATAATAACCAAGCGATTGAATACAACAATACAACTACCGTATCTTAATAATACTTTCCTTTTTTTAAATTTTAGAGATAACAAAAAAACCTTTAAATACTACTATTTAAAGGTTTTTATTTTTTTGCAGGAGATAAAGAAATCCGTTTTTACATTCAATCTTAAACCGATTAATTCCATACTTTTCAGATTAGGTGCAATGTGTTTTTGATGATATTTTTTGTCAGTTCGAGTGATTTTATCAGAAAACCGTATCGAGAACAAGAAAAATTAGAATAAAAATGGTTCTCAATACATTTTTTGTTCCGTCTTACTACTCAAAAAACATTCGAACTGACGTTTTTAATAATTAGATCCAAAGGGTTAATTTACTTTAATTTGTTTTAGGGGTTTGGAAACTGTAACTTCTTTTTTAGGAAGTACAATTTTAAGAACCCCATTGTGATATTCAGCATTGATATTGTCTGCTTTTAAATTTTTTGGGAGGCTGAAGGCTCGATAGAAAGAATTGTATGTAAATTCTCTACTGCGATAATTTTTATCTTCGGTTTTTTTTTCTTCTTCTTTTTCAGCACTTACAATTAGAGTATCGTTTTCTACTTCTACTTTAATATCTTTTCGTTCTAAGCCAGGCACGGCTAGTTCTATCTCATAATCTTTTCCATTTTCAATGATATTAGCAGCTGGAACAAGAGCTAATTCATTTTCAAATAATACATCATTGAGATCAAACAATGATGGCCCAAAAAATGGGCGAGTGAAGAAATCATCCATCAAAAGTGGTAATTCTCTTCCTGTTCTTTTTTTTGATACAGCTAGTGACATAATAATAAATATTTAATTGGTTAAACTTCAAATTTCATAGTATAAATGTATCTTATTTTTTCTAAAAAAAACATGACAAAAATCATTTATATTGCTCATTTTCAATATTTTATGTTTTTTTTTATATGATTAATAAGAATCTACATATTGTTTTTTTTCCATTCAATCAAAAAAAGACAGAATAACTATTTTCAAAGTTTTTTATTAGTGGAGAATAAAAAAAAATGTTATTTATTCCTAGTTTAAAAATAAAATGACAATGTATCTTACTCAGAACCTATGTGTTATATTTTTTATTTTTTATATTCTGCATGATAATTTAAGTTAAATTTGATTTGGATTACCACTTTGCAAATTTCTACAGGGTCAAACAAGGCTCTAAGCCCAAATTGAAAATTATTTTTGACTAATTTTAAAAGTAAAACTTATGTGTTTCTCAGCAAGTGCAAGTTTTGGGGCGGGTGTCATTCTTTCCGCAATAGGTATTGCTTCAATAAAGAAAGCACAATCACCATCACAAATAATTTTTGCCAGTATTCCGTTACTTTTTGCAGTGCAACAAATTATGGAAGGTTTTTTATGGCTGGCTTTAACAAACCCCCATTATGCCCCATTGCAGAAGTTTTCGACATATATTTTTTTATTTTTCGCACAGGTCGTCTGGCCCTTTTGGGTACCTTATGCAATATTAAAACTAGAAATTAAGGAAAGAAGAAAAAGCGTTGATTTTTTTTTAGTTGGCATAGGAACACTGGTTTCGTCATATCTTGCTTTTTGTCTATTTTCCTTCAGTGTTGATGCTGAAATTTTGGAAAATCATATTTCATATAATCAAGATTATCCTGCTGCCATTAACCATTATTTTGGATTTCTTTATATTGTTGCCACTATTGTGCCGGCTTTTTTCTCTCGTATCACACATATGTGGGTATTTGGACTGACGGTTTTAATCTCTTATATAATCAGTAAAATTTTTTATACCGATTATGTTATTTCTGTATGGTGTTTCTTTGCGTCAATTATAAGTATTGCGGTATTGGCAATTCTTTATGAATATAATAAACCTGATAAAATAATTTCTGAACTGCCCTGATCACAATAGTATGCCTTTATACGTAAATAGTTCAATTTAAAGATTTATTACTAGTATTCGTATATATTGATTATTCTGTTAAGTTGACAGATGAAGGAAAGATAAAAAAGAAGTTATGCAAATGTTATTGATGATTATTCCAAAAAGTCGATAAATATTTTACACAAAAGTCAGCAAGTACCCCAAAACAGAACCACCAATTACGATAAGACTGCTATTGATATTTTTGAACCAAAAAGCAATAGTAATACTCGTCAATCCGATACAAATTGCCCTCCAATCCGTAATCGTTGTCATTCCCATATCCACACAGACTGACAAAATAATTGCCACCGATGCGACATTTACTGCGTCCAAGAAAACAGCAAATAATGCAGAATTTCTCATTTTCTTTACCAAAGGATTCAACAAAGCAACAAACAAAAATGAAGGCAAAAAGATTCCGACAGTTGCCAGTAAAGCTCCAGTCCAATCATTAATTTGATATCCTATAAAAGTAACAGAAGAAAATACCGGACCAGGCGTAAACTGTCCTATCGCAATGGCATCTATCAGTTGATGGCGTGATAAAATCCCCGTAGCAACCAACTCACTGTCCAAAAAAGCAAACAAAACATAACCGCTACCGTAGAGAACAGCACCTATTTTTAGAAATATTAAAAATAAACTTCCATTAGAAACCGAAGTACTGGGAGAAATCGAAAAAGGGAAAATGACTATAGACAGGAAATTTTGATTAGTATTTTGAAACAACTTGTTTTTTAAACCAAAAACAAACAAAGCCAAAAAACCTGCCCCAAACAACAAGTACAACTCATTAAATTTCAATAATGACAATATCAAAACTAAAATTCCAATTGCGTAAAGTTCAACTGTTTTTAATGATTTTTTAGCCAAAGGAAAAACAGCAAAAAGGATGATTGCAATTATAGCTGGTTTAATCCCATAAACAAACGGCTGAATCTCCGGAAGCTGTCCGTACTTTTTGTACATCCATGCAAAAAATCCCGTTATCAATACCGCTGGAAAGATGAAACAAAGTCCAGCAACCATTAATCCTCTCCAACCTGCTCTTTCTTGCCCAATATGAATAGCCATTTCGGTACTGTTGGGTCCTGGAATCAAATTGGTAGCCCCAACCAAGTCCAGAAAATGCTGTTCGGTTATCCACTTCTTTTTGGTGACCACCTCCTCCTTCATCATCGCAATATGCACAGCCGGTCCACCAAAACCAATAAATCCCAATTTCAAAAATAATTGAGCAAGTTCCTTTAAATTAATATTCATTTACTTTAAAATCTTGATTGCTAACAGAAACCCCACAAAACCACTCTTTATTATCCTTCGAAAATTAAAACAAAAAAAAACAGCCCAATCAAAAGGCTGTTCGAAAACAAACATTTTAGCTTTAATTTATTTTTTATCACTCTTTCTTTCGGTCATTGCCATACCACATTTAGGACATTTTCCAGGTTTGTCAGCTGTAGAGCCGTCCATCGTACAAACATATTTGCTTTTTACAGCAGTTGAAGTCTGACTTCCTTTTACAGCAGTATTATGTACTTTTTCTTTACTCACCACCAAATCCATTCCGCATTTACTACATTTCCCTTTTTTATCACTCATTTCTTTGGGATGCATTGGACAAGTGTACATTGTTTTTTGAGTTTCTTTACTAGGAGTTGCCACCGTTGTTTGAGCTGACACTGCAGTGCTTATAGCAAAGAATGCTATCAATGCAATAATTAATGTTTTCATAATTTTTATTTTTATTGATTATAAGTTATTAGATTGGTTACTTGTATTTTATTTACTGAGTGGAATTTTACCCGAATAATTATTTAAGAGAGCAAAAGCCGTATTCAGTATCCTTAAGAAACCAAATACAGCACATTTTATATAAGAAATTTAAACTCATTCTATTAAAATCTTTGAACAAAGTTACATTATTCCAAATTCTGAATTAAAAACAACATTATAATTTTTAAATAAATTTCAATATTATTTATCGTTCCCAATGATAGAATAAACAATAGACTGCGATATGGATAAAATAATACTAAAAAATATGGCTACCCAGAATGTATCAACCGTAAAACCACCCACAATTTTCGTACACAAAAGTATCATCAAACCATTTACCACCAACAAAAATAACCCTAAAGTCACTATCGTAAAAGGCAAAGTCAACAATACCATAATAGGTTTAATAAAAATATTAAGCAGTCCCAAAACTACCGCCACAACCATCGCCGTAAAAGGCCCTGCAACATGTACACCTGGTAAAAAATGAGCTATTCCAAAAACCAATCCTGCAGTAATAATTATTCTAATAATCAAATTCATAGTGACGTCTTTTAAAATTTCAATAAATATAATAAAATTTCTATACTATATTAAATTATTTTAAAAAACCACTTGCTAATTCATAAAACATTACTGGATTCTCAGCATGAAGCCAATGACCAACATTAGGAATAGTAGCTAATGCTGAAACAGGGAAATGCGCTTTAATTCCATCTAAGTCTGTATCAAGAATATAATTAGAATTCCCTCCTCGAATAAAAAGAGCAGGTTTTTCAAAAATCAAATCAGAGGATAATGCTTTTCCGATTTCATCAATTTTTCTATTGAAAACATTCAAGTTAAACCGGAAAGCCAATTGTCCAGGTTCTTGCCAATATAAACTTTTCATCAAAAACTGACGCGTTCCGAAATCGGGTATAAACTTTTTCAATATTTCCTCAACATCATTACGACTTGGTTTAATTGAAAAATCAACAGCATTCAATCCCGCCAATATATCCTGATGATGCGGCGCATAAAATTTAGGTCCAATATCAGCAACTATCATTTTTTTTACTAGATCCGGAAAAGAAGTAGCCAAAAGCATTGCCGTTTTCCCTCCCATAGAATGACCAATCACATCAATTGATTGCAGACTATTTGCTTGACAATAATCCGCAACATCCTGAGCCATGAGTTCATAACTAAATTCCTCCGAATGAAAACTGCGTCCATGATTACGCAAATCCAACAAATGAACTTGAAAACCATCGGCAGCAAATTGAACTCCTAATGACTTCCAATTGTCAGACATCCCAAGAAATCCGTGAAGTATAAGCAAAGGTTCCCCAGAACCTTCTATTTTTGAGTAAAGCATTGTAACTTTAAATTGCAGATTTTAGATTGCAGATTGCAGATTTGTATAACCTGCGTCCCATAATCATTAATCTATTAAAAAACTATTTTATCCTTTAAAAGACTAAGCAAAGATATAAAAAATGGAATTTCAAACAACTAGGAATTTCAATCTGTTTTCAAGAAAAATATCACTAAAAGTGGGTATTGCATAACCAATTAAAACAAACTATTTTAGCCGAAATCGGCGACAATGAGTCATTCTTTTAAATCAATAATAACAAAAACACACTATCAGACACAACAAGCTATTAAACAATAAAATAGCAGAAAAAACAAACATTCAAAAACTTTACATTATTAATATTAAATCTAAAAAAATGATTAAAAAATTCCTTTTACTTTCAGTTGTTATTTCTCAACTTACAATTTCTTGTAGTAAAGAAGACACACCGACAGATCCAAGCGAACAAAATTTAGAAACTCAAATTGCAGAAATCGTAAAACTACCTTATTCCTCTTTAAAACCTGAACAACAAAAAGTAAAACTTGAAGCTGAAGCAAATGACATGTTGCTTCAAATGGACAAATCAAAAACGTCTGGAGCTATTGAAGCTATTGAAAATCTTGGAAATTTACTAAGTATAAATTCTATTGACATTTTTGACGGAAAAAACGACAATCAAATTGAAGACATCCTTAATGTCTCAGGAGTATACGCCATCTACACTTGGGACAATGCAAACCAAGTTTGGATTAAAACTGCCTCTTCTACAGAGTTGAAATTTATTTTCCCTGCAAAAAAGAGCCAAACAACAAATAACGCCAGTTTATCATCTAATAGCACTTCATCTGACATAAAAGTACCATTTTCTGACACAGACCAAATCTACCTACCAACCTCAGTTTCTGCAATTTTAACTATTGACAACACCCAAGCAGCTACATTTGTCGTAAATTCAAAATATTCAAATGGAAAAGACACTCCAGATTCATCTGGATTCAAAATGACTTTAAATGATGGTTACGCTTGGGAAATCAGTGGTAAAAAAACACCGATAGAAGCTAAATCAGCATTCACATTTAACGGAAACAACATAATTGAATTTAATTCTGGCAGCACTGCTAACATAGACGAACTATTAAAAGAAGATGCTCTTGTATCATATAGAGGTAAAGCTAACGGTCTTATTAGATTAATGGATAATTTTGTGATTGTATGTGAAATGAATATTGAAGGGTTAGCTAATGATGAAGCGGCTTTAGATCAATCATTAGTATATCCAGAAGATAGTAATTCGAAAACATACTATACGGATTTAAGCACTTATAAGAAAAACTTCTCAGAGGGTGACGTTCTTGCGAACAATAAAAATGTAAAAATGATTCTTGTTTCAAAAAAAGATGGAACAAAAATTGCAGATGTAATCCAAAAATCTGAAAAAACTAATATTTATGATTCTCATAGTGTTTGGGTAGACGACAATACTATAGCCGATTATGGTGGTTATTGGAATTGGGATTACAGTTTTACAGGAGCTTTAGTGCAAGAATACGACGAAGTATTATACTTGAAATTCAATGACAATACCGAAGTTGAAATGAGTCTTTACTTTTCAACAGGATTTGATGATCTAAACACAAAATTCGAAGATTTCTTAACATCATTTGAAAGAAACTAAATATATTTAAAAATTTCAAAAAAAATGAGTCTGTCCGAAAAAAAGGCAGCCTCATTTTTTTATTGTCTGAATTGAAAACGTGCTTTGTCCATAACCTTCCCAAATGCCTAATCCCCCTTTAATATTAGACTTCAAACTAGTGTTTGCTGGAAATATTGGACTTCTGCCATTAATGATCTCATTTTGCCAGCTATTCCAAAAGTCAAAACCGAATTTACTCATCGTTCTTAACTTAACATAAATCAAATCTCCATCTGTAAAATAAGGTTTATACTTTGTTTTAGAAAGAACATAAATACCCCGAGTCACTTGTAATGAAACTGATGAAGAAACAAAGCTATCATCATTTAAATTCCCATACAAAGCTGGAACAAAAACAGGCTCCACATGATCCACCCGAGTCTGGATTTGATAATAATTTTTTCCCACAACAGGATCATCAAATTTCAAATAAATAAAACCTGTTGTATCAGTTGGGCTTTTCTTTATATACTCTGCTGATTTTATAGAGACGACAGGAGGTATACTTGTAGCTGCCTCTATTGTTCTATTCAAATATTGTATTTTCAAAACATAGTTTTTACCTACTTCCCCTATAATCTTTGAACCAGAATAAACATATGGTGGTATTCTGTCATTTTCACTCTTTAAACTTAGAATCTCTTCATTTTCGCCATCAGAAACGGTAACTTTAGCCGAACGAATAAAATAGTCAAAAATGGTTGTAGAATCAATAGTAGCATTTATTGGAATACTTCGCGATAAAATCACCTGAGAAACATCACCTTGTTCGATCCAACCTTCTACAACAATTACTGATTCACCGTTAACACTTTTAACATAATCCTCTCTACTACAAGATATCAAAAAGATTAGCACAAATAACAAACCTATTTTTTTCATCACTTAAAATTTAAATCTCCAACTAATTGATGGCAGTATTGAATACATTTTTTTCTCATCGGTGTCAACACTTATTTTATTCCCAGTTACAGTTACACGTAAAAGGACATAAATAGGGTTATCAATATTAAAAGTATTAAAAACAGAAAAATTCAAAACGCTCTCTTTTTTTGAAGTTTTTAAAAAAGAATAATTAACCGAAACATCTGTACGTATATAATTTGGCATCTGCGCATTATTATAACTCCCAAATTCCCTAACAGGAGTATTATTTACAAAATACCAAGATGTCGGCATTGTAAAGCGATTTCCGGAACTAAAAAGTTGCGTTAGACCAACATTCCATTTTTTATTAAAATCGTAAGTCCCAACAAGAGCAAGATTATGTCGCCTATCATATTTTGAATAAAATACCTCTCCATTATTAAGTCCGTCAAATTGACGAGCAGACCAACTCAAGGTATAACTTATCCAACCATTAAATTTTCCATTATCCTTTTTCAACATCCATTCTAGCCCATATGCTTTACCATTACCTATCAAAATATCATTTTTCAAAGATGTTGTCTCATTGAACTGGGTTAGCCCATAAGGATATTCTATTAAATCGTTCATTGAACGATAGTAACCATTTAAACAAGTATTAATTTGTCTCGAAATTATTTTATTACAGCCAACAGAATAATTGTTTGAGGATTGGGATGGAATTCCATCTGAAGCAGCAACCCAAAAATCCGTTGGTATACCAACACTAGAAGCCGTTATTAAATTAATATATTGATTTTGTCGCGTATATGAAGCAAAAAAAGAAAGACCATTATTCGGAAAATAGTTAAGCATTATTCGGGGTTCTAAATGTAAAAAAGAAGTACTTGAATCTGAAGAATAATAATTCAATCTTAATCCCAATTCGGCACTCAGTTTATCAGAAAATTTAGGTTTAGCCTTTGCAAAAGCCGCAGCATTATTGGCATGATTTTCTATAGCTTGCTTTCCATCAACAATAGAACTCAAATTATCAACTTCAATTTTCTGAGGCGATAAATCATGAAAAGTATATTCGAATCCGGACTCAAGCGGTACATCTTTTACAACATATTGAATTGAACTCATATAACCTAAATCTTTTACATAAGAGGATATTTTCATTTGAACATCCGACTGATCCATAAATAAATCATTCGCATATCGAGTAAAATAAAAAGAATTCTTGAATGTAGTCGTTTCATTGATCAAGCACTTCCAGATTGGAGAAATTACCATATTACTCCATTTTAAATCTGCATTCAAAGACGATTTAGGATCTTTAACTCTAAATTTATCTCCACTTAAGAAAGCATCAACCGTTAAAATGTTCCTTTTAGAAATTTCAGTGATAAAAGTCAAATTACTATCTGAAAATCCATATTTAAAATCCTCTGTTTCCTTTTTAGTATTTTCCTTATCTGATCTTAAAAGAGGTCCAACTATTTCATCAATATAGGTCTTTCTCCCTGAAATATAAAAACCGGTCTTATTATTAATAGGTAAGGAAAATGTTATTTGAGACGACAATAAACCCAAAATTCCTTGCACACAAAATTCCTTAGGAACCAATCGGTTGGGTAATATATCTACAGTAGAGCTCAAACGCCCACCATATTTAGAATTCAAATTATTTCTATCAAACTGTACTTCTGAAACATGATCTGCATTATAAAAAGGAAAAATACCTAATAAATGAGCCATTCCATATACTGGAGTATCTGCATAAAGCATTAAATTATGTCCTGGATCTCCACCTCGAACATACAAATAACCATTTGCATCACCTGAATTTTGTACACCAGGAGTTAATTGCAATAATTTTATAATATCTGTTGTTCCCGAAATAGATGGAATATTTCCCATTTTCTGGGGGTTGAACGCTAATTTACCTCCTAAAGCAATTGTTAAAGGCTTTTTTTGCTCATTCTGAATAACGACTTCTTTCAATTCAAAATTTCTACCCTCTAGCACAATAGATAGAGAGATATCTTTTTTTAAATCTAAATTTAATCTCTTATTTACAAAACCAACATGACTAACTTCAACTTTAACAAATCCAATTGGCATCTCTATTGAATACCTGCCAATCGAATCTGTAGTAATATCATATTTTAGATTTTCACTCGTTAAGAAAGACACATTAGCTCCTATAATTTTTTTTTTATAAGCGTCACTTACAAAGCCGCTAATTGTAACTTTTGATTGTGCTATTAAATTAGAAAAACAAAATAAAAAAAGAAGAAAAATTGGTTTCAAAATACAACATTTATTAAGGAGCACAAAAGTAGACAATCCAAAACCAATTCAATTAACTATTGACTGATCAATCCTCTAAAAAAATCAATTTAAAACTATTTTAATTTTTGCAAATACATATTCACCACATTATCCAAACCAAGATAAATCGCTTCAGAAATAAGAGCGTGACCAATGGAAACCTCCAACAATCCGGGAATATTTTGACTAAAGAACTGAATATTATCCAAGCTTAAATCATGGCCAGCATTGATCCCTAACTCTAAATCATTAGCTAAAACCGCTGCAGTAACGTAAGGTTCAATCCCTTTCTTGTTACCCAAACCATATTGGTGAGCGAAGGCTTCAGTATATAATTCTATCCTTTCCGCACCTACTTTTTTGGCTCCTTCAATCATTTCGAGAACAGGATCAACAAAAATAGATGTTCGTATCCCTTTTCGTTGAAATTCTTGAACGATTTCTGTCAAAAATGACGCATGCGTAACAGTATCCCAGCCTGCATTTGAAGTTATTGCATCAATAGCATCTGGCACTAAAGTTACCTGTGTTGGCATAATTTCGAGAACCAAATCAACAAAAGACTTTTCTGGATTTCCTTCAATATTATATTCGGTGTACACAATTGATTTTAGATCTCTGGCATCTTGATAGCGAATATGACGCTCATCTGGACGAGGATGAATGGTAATTCCCTGGCCACCAAATTGCTGAATATCAGTTGCCACTTTTAGCAAATCAGGCACATTCCCACCACGTGCATTACGCAAAGTGGCGATTTTATTTATATTAACGCTAAGTTTTGTCATAAAAACAAGTATTTATTGTCGTGAATTATATTTGATAAGACAAAAATACAAAGTAAAAGGTAGCATATTTTGTATATTTTTGATTATTTTGCATCGATTATTGAGGATAGACTTATGACAGATTTAAAAGACTACATTACAAACGACTATAAAGCAATTGATGCTCAAGAAACTATTGCTGGAGTTCAAGATTTTTTTGGTGATTTAACCTTTTCTCATTTTCCCGTTATTGAAGAAGGAATATTCATAGGCAGTATTGCCGCCGATGATATTGAAACTTTTGACAGTGACAAAAAAGTGAGTGATTATAAATATGTCCTAGAACATTTTTTTGCCAGAACCAATATGATTTGGTTAGACGTTTTAGAAGTTTTTGCCAAAAACCACACTAATTTAGTCCCAATTCTAGATGAAAACAATAAATATGTAGGCTATTATGAAATTGAAGATGTTATTAAATTTTTTCACGAAACCCCCTTTTTAAAAGAACAAGGAGCCATCCTTATTGTGAGTAAAAACACTGTCGATTATTCGATGAGTCAGATCGTACAGATTGTAGAAAGCAATAATGGTAAACTTTTAGGTCTTTTCATCTCTAATTCGGATGTAAATACCATCGAAGTCACTATAAAAATTAGTATTGGGTCATTGAACGAGATTATTCAAACTTTCAGAAGGTATAACTACGACATCATTTCGGAACATAACGAAGATAATTACATCAAAAGTTTAAAGGAACGTTCGGATTATTTAGACAAATATCTGAATATGTGATTTTGGATTAGATCATTCAAAAATCCAAAATTAACGAATAACAAAATATCAAAACCACAACAAATGAAAGTAGCTATTTATGGCCAATACTATTTAGTAAGCACAGAACCTATTATAAAAGATATTTTTGTGTTTTTCAAAAATAATAATGTAGAAATGGTTATTGAATCCGATTTCTTAAAAATGTTGTATGAAAAAAAAATTATAGAAAATAAATACAACACCTTTTCCTCTCACGATGAATTGGATTCCAGTTTTGATATGTTGATAAGCATTGGTGGCGATGGAACTATTTTAAGAGCAGTTACACTGGTTCGTAATTCTGGAGTTCCAATACTAGGAATAAATGCTGGAAGATTAGGATTTCTGGCTACCGTACAAAAAGAAAATATTGCCGAATTCATGCAATTTGTGATTGACAAAAAATATAAAATTTCAAAAAGAACTTTATTGAGCCTAACCTGCTCTCCTGAAAACAAAGCTATAGAAGGTCTTAATTTTGCGATGAATGAAATATCAGTAAGTAGAAAAGAGACCACATCGATGATAACCATAGACACCTACTTGAATGATGAATTTTTAAATTCCTATTGGGCAGATGGCCTTATAATTGCCACTCCTACAGGAACCACGGGATACTCTTTGAGCTGTGGCGGTCCAATTTTGACTCCTGATGTAAAAAGTTTAGTCATCACTCCTATTGCTCCTCATAATTTGAACGCTAGACCTCTAGTGGTGCCTGATGCAACCGAAATTCGCTTAAAAGTTTTTGGAAGAGAAGAACAATACTTAGTATCATTGGATTCCAGAATAACAAGTGTTGCAAATGATTCCATTTTGACCATTAAAAAAACCGATTTCGAAATAAATATGGTAGAAATTCCGGAAGAAACTTTTTTGAAAACCCTAAGGACAAAATTACTTTGGGGGGAAGACAGAAGGAATTAAAACTTCCCATACGAATTACTCCTTTTTTATCGTTACTACTACAACCTTTGTAGTACAAAAAAGGGATCTGGTCTAAAAAAAGACAGTATTCTTCAGATACGTATTGAATACTATCGATAATTATTATATTTGCACGCAATTTTATAATTTATGAGTAAAATTTTTATTTCATTTATATGTTTTTTTATCTTTACTTCTGTTCATGCTCAAATTAATGAAATAGGAGTTTTTCTGGGAGGCAGTAATTACATAGGAGATGTAGGTTCAACAACTTACATTGCTCCAAACGAACCTGCATTTGGCATCCTATATAAATGGAATAAAAGCCCGAGACATGCTTATAGATTCTCCTACACTCAATCTCAAATTTCAGGAGATGACAGAGATTCAAAAGAACCGGGAAGATACAATCGCGGATATAGCTTTAAAAACAACATCAAAGAACTTTCCGCAGGCTTGGAATTTAACTTTTTTGATTTTAATTTGCATGAAGAAAGAACAAAGTTAACTCCCTATGTATATTCAGGATTAAGCTATTTCTTTTATGATGATTTATATATAAATTCTGGGATTACACATAAAAAAAATATAAAAAACAGCATTGCAATACCAATGACTCTTGGTATTAAAACCAATTTTGCAAGAAATTTTGTTTTAGGTTTAGAAGTGGGAGCTCGATATACTTTTACAGACAATATTGACGGCAGCAACCCAAGCAATAGCAGTTTGCCTAAATTTGGCAATATAAATAATAATGATTGGTATGTTTTCTCGGGTGTCACACTGACCTATACCTTTGGAAAGAAGCCATGTTATTGCGCAGATTAAAAAAAGATGTTAAAAAACCAAATAAATACAGAGAATATCCCTAAACACCTGGCTATAATTATGGACGGGAATGGTCGTTGGGCGAAACAAAAAGGATTTCTAAGAACCCTAGGACATGAGAGCGGATCTAAATCCGTAAAAAAAATTATCCAAGAATGTTTGGATTTGGGGATAGAACACTTAACTCTTTACGCTTTCTCTACAGAAAACTGGAACAGGCCCAAACTTGAGGTTGATACATTAATGAGAGTTTTAATCAACTCATTAAAAAAAGAGCTCAAAACAATGCAAGAAGGCAACATCAAAATGAATGCTATTGGGAATCTGGAAAAATTACCAAAAAAAGCACAAATGCAATTATATGATGTAATAGACAAAACAAAAGACAACACGAAAATGACATTAACTCTTGCCTTAAGCTACGGATCTAGGGAAGAATTAGTAAATGTTGTAAAAATAATAAGCGATAAAGTTAAAAATAATATAATTTCAATAGACAGTATTGACGATTCAATTATAAATGAGCATCTTTACACGCATAATTTACCGGATGTTGATTTATTAATAAGAACTAGTGGTGAACACAGAATAAGTAATTTTTTGCTGTGGCAAATAGCCTATGCAGAATTATACTTTACGGATGTACTGTGGCCAGACTTTAAAGAACAAGATTTACATGAGGCTATCATTAGTTATCAAAAAAGAGAACGTCGATTTGGAAAAACAAGTGAACAAATTAAATAATTTTTTAGTGTTACATAAAAGCATAAAACTAGTCCTTACCTTTATAATATTAGGAACTTTTACCCAAATTAAAGCCCAAGACAGAGTGCCTTTTGACCAAGGTAAAAAATACATATTAGCAGATGTAAAAGTTGTTGGAGATATTAGCTTTAACCCTCAAACTGTAGTTACTTTTGCTGGACTGGAGAAAGGACAAGAAATTACAGTTCCGGGAGAACAAATCAGTAGTTCCATAAAAAAATTAGGAAAACTGGGGCTTTTTGATGAGATTTCATTTTATGTAAATCGTATAGAAAATGACAGTATATATCTGGATTTAAACATTAAGGAATTACCAAAAATAAATCAGGTAAAATTTGTTGGAGTATCCAAAAGTAAAACTGAGTCTTTCATTAAAGACAACGGCCTTACTAATGGTAAAATTGTCACCGAAAATTTAATCACTACCACAAAAAACTACATTGAAAAAAAATATAAGAAAGATGGCTTTTTCAATGCAAAAGTTTACATAACAACCACAAAAGACACTCTGACAACCAACCAAGTAAACATGCTTGTAAAAGTTGATATAGGCGATAAAGTCAAGATTTACAAAATTGATTTTGAAGGCAACAAAGATGTCTCAAGCAGCAAACTGCTTAGCTCTATGAAAAATACAAAAGTTAAAAACTCCATTAACTTTTTAAAGCGATCAAAATACATTGAAGACAAATACCAAGAAGATTTAGAAAAAATAGTCAATGACTACAAAAAAATAGGGTATCGTGATGCTCGTATTTTGGGAGATTCTGTCGCTTATAACAAAGAAAAGGATGCCATTTATATAAAAATTAAAGTAGAAGAAGGACTTAAATATTATTTTGGTAATATTAAATTCATTGGGAACACTGTTTATTCTGATGATGGCTTAAGAAGCATGTTAGGTATTCGTACAGGAGACGTATATAATGGAGTACTGCTACAGGAAAGGATTGCAGACAAATCAAAACCCGATGGAGAGGACATGACCAATTTGTACCAAAACAATGGATACCTATTTTCGAACATTAACGCCGTTGAAACCAAAACAGTAGATAACACTATTGATTTTGAAATCCGAATTACCGAAGGTCCGATTGCCTACTTCAACAAAATTACCGTTGTAGGAAACGATAAGACGAACGATGAAGTTATCTACCGAGAATTAAGAACAAAACCGGGAGAAAAATACAACAAAGGAGAATTAGTAAGAACCATCAGGGAGATTGGACAATTAGGCTTTTTTGACCCTGAAAAAATCGATCCTCAATTCAAAAATGTTGATTCTGGTGCCGGCACTGTAGATATCGAGTACCATGTAGTTGAAAAAGGAGCCAGCCAAATTGAACTTCAAGGTGGATATGGCGGTGGAGGTTTTGTGGGAACTTTAGGGTTGTCTTTCAACAACTTTTCGGCTAGAAACTTATTTAACAAAGATGCTTACCACCCGCTTCCAATGGGAGATGGCCAAAAAGTGGCATTACGTTTACAAGCAAGTTCATATTACAAGACCTATAGTTTGTCCTTTTCTGAACCATGGTTTGGAGGAAAAAGACCTATTCAATTTAGTAGTTCATTTGCTTTTAGCCAACAATATAGTTCCAACTATCAAACACAAAGAGTTGATAAATCAAAATACATAAACATTACTTCTTTGTCTGTGGGAATGGCAAAAAGATTGACTGTGCCAGATGATTTTTTCACACTTTCACAATCGATTAGCTACCAACAATACGATTTACATAATTACCTTTATGGTTTATTTACATTTGCAAATGGGCAATCTAAAAACCTTTCCTATACTATTGGCTTAACGAGAAACAGCAAAGGATTCAACCCTATATTCCCAACCTATGGTGCAGAATTTGGAGTAACTGGAGAATTTACGCTTCCGTACTCTGCATTTAACGGAGTAGATTACGCAACATTAGGAGAACAACAAAAATATAAATACATTTATGCAGGAACATCCTATGTGGATAATAATGACAGAGTCGTTAATGCAGGAGATTATCTTGATAAATTACCTTCATCTGGAGGAACAGTCCCAAATAAAGTAGACAATTATCAAGATGCAGTGGCTGATCCTTCAAAAGTGGATCAAGAAAAATACAAATGGTTAGAGTATTACAAAGTGCAATTTACAGGAGACTGGTTTACCAGTTTATATAAAAAATTAGTATTACGCACCTTAGTGCAATTCGGATTTTTAGGAGCATACAATCAAGACCGAGGAATTATTCCTTTTGAAAGATATTATTTAGGTGGTGATGGTATGGCTGGTAGTTCTATTGACGGAAGACAAAACATACAATTAAGAGGATATGAAAACGGAGCTTTAACTCCTGCAAGCACAAGTGGAGATGCTTATGGAGCTACTATTTATAATAAATTTTCATTAGAATTGCGTTATCCTATTACATTAAAAGCATCGGCTTCTATTTATGCCTTAACTTTTGCAGAAGCAGGACAGTCGTATGAATCATTGTCCGACTATCAACCGTTTAATTTAGCTCGTTCAGCTGGTGTTGGTTTAAGAGTATTTATGCCCGCATTTGGTTTATTAGGAATTGATTTCGGATATGGTTTTGATGCTGTTCCTGGAGCAATACAACCAAGTGGGTGGCAAACACATTTCATAATAGGTCAACAATTTTAAATACCTTTGTAGTGAAATTTCTAAATTTAAAAATTATGAGAAAAGATTTTTTATTTATAATTTTAACTTTATTTGCCGCTAATACAATTATTGCGCAAACCAAAGGAAACAAAGTGGGGTATATTGATATGGAATACATATTAGAAAATGTACCAGACTATATAGAAGCCAAAGCTCAACTAGAGCAAAAAGCACAAAAATGGAAATTAGAAATTGAAGCTAAAAAAATAGAAATTGATAAACTTACTGAAGCATTAAAAGCTGAAAAACCATTACTAACAGCTGAATTAATCGATGAAAGAGAAACAGAGATAAAATTTCTTGAAACCGAAAAACTAGATTACCAACAAAAAAGGTTTGGACCAAATGGTGATTTGATAATCCAAAAATCAGGATTAGTAAAACCAATCCAAGATCAAGTATTTACAGCTGTTCAAGACATTGCAGAAGCAAAAAAATATGATTTCATATTTGATAAGTCATCACATTTAACCATTCTTTTTGCCGCAAAAAGATTTGACATCAGTGATCAGGTAATTCGAATATTGAACCGAACAGAAAAAAGAGAACAATTAACAAAAAAACAGCAAAAAGAAGAACAGGCAAAAGAAGAAAAAGAAGATGCTATAGACGAAAATCCTGTACTAGCTGAAAGAGAAAAAGCTTTATTAGACAAAAAAGCAGCCAGAGAGAAATTAGTAGCCGACAAAAAACAGGCACAAGAGGAAGCTAAAAAAAAATACGAAGAAAAAAGGAAACAATTATTAGCTGAAAGGGAAGCCAAAAAAAATGGCACAGTTATTGCAAACCAAAAAACAACGATTGAAAGCACAAATCCCCCAAATGATATTAACGAGACTGAAAAAACAACCACAACGGATGGGGAAACAGTAACCGAAGAGATTAAACCAACGATTCAGGAGGAACGCAAAAAAGCTTTAGAAGAAAAAAGAAAAAAAATACTCGAAGAAAGAGAAGCTAACAAAAAGGCCCTTGAAGAAAAAAGATTAAAAGAACTTCAAGATCGGGAGGCTATAAAAAAAGCAAATGAAGAGAAATTAAAAGAAAACAAATAATACAAATACTAATTAATTACTAAATATTTTAAAACGATGAAACAATTCAAAACTTTACTAATTGCTGCGATACTATTTTTAGGAGCTACTCAAATTTCACAAGCTCAAACTAAAGTTGCTCATGTTGATGTTAGCGAAATAATGGGAAAATTGCCAGCTATGCTTGATGCTCAAAAACAATTGGAAAAATTAAGCGGGACTTATGATGCAGACTACAAAAAAATGGTTGAAGAATACCAAGCAAAATTAAAAAAGTATGAAGCTGAATCTGCTACTGTTACTGAAGCTGTAAATCAAGAACGTTCAAAAGAAGTTCAAGACATGCAAAAAAGAATTGTTGACTTCAGAGACAATGCCCAAAAAGAATTACAAACTAAAGAATCTGAAATTGTAAAACCAATTATGGAAAAAGTAAGAGCTTCTATTCAAAAAGTTGGTAAAGCTAAAGGATTTCAATATGTCCTTGACGGATCTACTCTTTTGCTTGCTGACGGAACAAACATTACTGCTGATGTAAAAAAAGATTTAGGATTTTAATCCTTTAAAATACAATTACAAACTGCTCCTCCAAAATTATTGGTTGAGCAGTTTTTTTTTACACTATAAAATATAGTATATTTAAGCTGTAGCTTTTAAATTTTCAACCATGACAAACGACAGACCAATTGGAGTTTTTGATTCTGGAATTGGAGGAACCTCCATCTGGAAAGCCATTCATGATTTACTACCAAACGAACAAACCATCTACCTTGCAGACAGCAAAAATGCTCCTTATGGTCAAAAATCAAAAGCTGAGATTATTGCTTTAAGCATGAAAAACGCTGATTTGCTGATCGAAATGGGATGTAAACTAATAGTTGTAGCCTGTAACACTGCCACGACTAATGCTATTCAAGAGTTAAGAGCAAAATACTCCATCCCTTTTATTGGCATAGAGCCTGCCATTAAACCTGCAGCAACACACTCCAAAACTCAAACAATAGGAATCCTAGCCACAAAAGGGACTTTAAACAGTGAACTTTTCAACAAAACCACTGAAAAATACCAAGACATCAAAATCATCGAACAAATAGGCCATGGACTAGTTCAACTAATTGAAGATGGTCAAATCAATTCCCCTGAAATGACTCAATTGCTTTATTCCTATCTTACTCCTATGATTGACGCCAATATTGATTATCTGGTATTGGGTTGCAGTCACTACCCCTATTTGATTCCGCAGATAAAGCAAATACTCCCAGAACACATTCATATCATTGATTCAGGTGAAGCAGTGGCCAAACAAACCCAGAATATACTAAGAGACAAAGTCGGTTTTTCATCAGCAAAAAACAGTACACCCATTTTTTACACAAATACCAACCCAAAAGTTTTAACCGAAATTTTAGATAACAAATACAAAGTCGAACAAAGGGATTTCTAAACTATTCTAACTTTTTTCTAACAAACCAAATCCCGTCTAAATTAAGATTCAAAGTCAATTTGTGATAATTTTCTTGAATTAGTGAATTCGTGATTTGTCCTTTTTGCCCGTAAGTGTAGGAAATAAATAAAGCCGAAGACATATGGTCCAAAGGCAGAGAAAGCCCCATTGAAAGATTCTTATCCTCAATCTTTTTATTGTCTACTTCTAAGTAACCTGTGTCGTAATTAACACCCACAGCATATTTTATTCGATCAAAATAGCTTCTTGATGCTCTGGCTCTTTGATAAGACAGTCCCAAAGCAAATTTTTCCTGATTGGAAAAACTACCATACATATCAGATTCATTTGTAGCGTCCCAAAATCTTTTCTCATAATCAAAAACAATACTCAGTTTGTTTTTAAAGGTTTTATTGAACCCAATCCCTAGTTCTAAAGGCAAATAAAAATCATCAGTATTTGATTTTTTATCTATCTCCAAAGTAGATGTACCAGTACCATTTACAACAGTAACAGATTGAATTTTGGTTGCATTTACACGTGTTGGGGATTTTACATTTAATCCAAAAGTCAATAGCGGACTCATTTTGAATTGTGAACTCAAAATAGGTCGAATACCGGTGTAACTCAATTTTTTATCTATACTGGTAACTGAGCTATTGATTTCATATGTCCTTTCATCAGTAGTATTTCCAAAAAGGACAGAAGCAGAAAAACCTAATGATAACTTATTACTCAATTTATAGGCATACGACACATCCAAATTATTCAACCCACCTGTCCCAATTACATCCAAATAATAATATTCATTACTTCCGTCGATTATCGGGATTTTTAATTCAGAAATTTTAAAAGAGGAACTAGAATACGGCATCATTGCAACACTAAATGCCGATTTATTGTTAATTGGAAAAGCAAATGCAAAATGGGAAAACTGAAAATTATTTCGATTTTCTTTTTTTAAATTATCTTCAAAAGAAGATTGAATTCCCGTCCCTCCTACCTCAAAAAAGAAATTATTGGCTGCAATGGTAACCAGTGAAGCAGCATTTTTATTATTGATAAAACTATCCGAAGGCAACGCTATTCCTGCAGCACCTAGAGATGGAACTAACCCAAAATTAGATTCATACAAACTTCCCAATCCATAAAGTGAATAAGGAGAAGTCGCAATACTTTGAGAGTACGAAAAAAAAGAAGCAAAAAAAACTAAAACAAAAAAAGGACAACTCTTTTTCATTTAATATGTTATATAATAGATTTGTAATTTCATCTTGTTCTCTTTGTTGGTTTGATCGCCCAATGCAACTCGATCTACTATTTTAGATAAAGTGGGCAATGTAAAGAGTAGACCGCTCTTTGAATCAGACTCTTTCAACATTTCCTTTTGCAAAAAAGATCCCAGAGATAATTCATAATTCACACTTTCATCGAATTCATCATTTGTATTGTTTAGAATAGCAACACTATTTTCACCCGATGAATTGGTTAGTGTTGCTTTTATTCGATTTAATTTATCAACTACATAAACACTCAATTTTTCAGGCAATGGAAACATTTCCGAATATGAATTCTTAACTGGTTTCATTATTAACTTAGCATCAACTATAGCTCCTTTCTCCGAAAGGTATTTTAGTTGCTTAATATTAGGAAAATCTACCCTACATACTATTCCAGTACCCGACTGAATGAACCCTGCATTGCCGGTGTACAAACTGGACAAATTCATTTTGGATAACGGTAAGTCTTGAATTAGTGTTCCTGCCCGATCTGATGAAATAGCATTAAACTGCTTGCTAACATCCAGAATAGTGAAGTCTTTTTTATAGGTATCTTCGGTATCTCCTGTTCCTTTAGAATAATAGAGCCGAAGCACACTCAACATATTAAAACCAATTATACCCGCAGAAGCATTAGTAGAGGATTTCAAAACAAAGCCTTTCAAATATTCTGTAAACTCACTGGATGTAGTAATCTCATTATTCTTGAGCTTATTAAAAAGTTCCATTCCAAATTCATTATCCACTTTGATATTAATACTATCTCTACCTATTGGCTTCGGCTTATACGTTATTGTACCTAAACTGGGATCGTCATAATTCAAGCTGGAATTATTATAAAAACTGGCATCATTAACATTGGGCTTAAACTTTTTAATCACTCTGTGAATGTTTAAGGTTTGGACTTTGGTTGTGTCTGCATAATAATAATCATCATATCTTAAAATCATTGCAATGGAATCAAACACATATCCTGTGGCATCAGTATCAGAGTTTTGGCTATAAAGATTAAATGCAGTTGTCGATACTTGAAAATAACTATCTGCCTTCACTTTTCCAAAAATTGGGTCATCATAATTCCCTACCAAAATCCTGCTCGCACCAGAAGTAACCAATGAATCTAATTTGATAGTTGAAACCTCTACGGTAACAGTATCTATTGAGATGACTTTATTTTTTATTGCCAGATAATCAGCTCCTACAAGAAACTCTCCTACATCTGCATCAGAATCACAGGAAATCATCAACAAACTCAAAAACATTAAAAACAAAAACTTGTACATACCTACTTTTTAGGACAAATATATACGCGCTACTTCCAGCAGTCCTAATAACATATACTGTTCACTTTATTCAATCTATAAAAAGAGACAAACTGTCTACGATTAGGTATTTGCCTTCAAATAGAGATTCAACCTTACTAATACCTCGTTTGTCTATGAAATAAGGTCATGCATATATAATCTTTTTTATTCATTGACAACACAACTACTTTTGAATCAATAATTAAATAATGAGAATAGACAACTTTACAAGGCTTTTGATCTTGATCCCAATATTTAGTGTTTCTGCACAAAAAGGATTTACAATTGATCTTAACATGAAAACAGAACCCTTAGAAAATGGCTCTATAAAACAAACTGAGATTGGAATGCTATTTTTTAAAAACACAGGAACAAAAAATAAAATGACAAATACTTTTAAATACAAAAGCTCAACAATTAAAAATGAAATTGAAACCTATCTTATAAAAAATTATGTTACAAATTATAACAATACTCATTTTAATGGTTTTGAAAACACTTTTGAATTTTCACACCAATTAACAGAGAAAACAAAATTGAATATTGAAGTGAAACCTACAGCCAATTATGAAAGTAATTTAGATATTTCAGATGTAACCCTTTTAGGAGGAATAGGGATTAACCAATCATTCAATAAAAACAATAGCATTGATGTGGGAATAAAAAGAATGACCGTTTTTGGAAAACCTGAAATATTGCCAACATTCTCCTTTAATCATCACTTCAATAAAGAAGCTTATTTAAAATTAGGATTCCCCAATTCCGAACTATCCTATTCGAATTCAATTCGAAATAAATTCAGCATAAACAATGACTTAAGTGGCAGTAGTTACAATCTGGATCAATCTATTGTAACTGACGGTTCAACCAACATATCAAAAGTGGGATTCTCTCAAATGGAAACCACACTTCAACTCGAAAGGAATATGGATTCCTCCTGGTACATCAGTCTCAAAGCCGGATACTCGTCAAATAAAGAATTCAAATTTTCTGATGAAAATAGAACAAATGAAATGAATAAAACTTTAAAAAACGGAAGTGTCTTTTCCGTAAGTATAAAATACAAACTTTAATAAACACCATGCACATTATGAAACATTTAAAAAAAGGAATATTTCTTAGCACTTTACTTATTAGCTTAATTTCCATCAGCTGTAGTAACAACGATGATGAAGATGACAAACTAGGCAATTGGATAAAAAAATCCGCATTTGATGGCCCAGCGCGTTCTAGTGCGACTAGTTTCGTCATTGGTATTTATGCCTATGTGACTACAGGTTATACTGGTGACGAGTATCTAAATGACCTTTGGGCATACAACTCTAGTGGTGACTATTGGGAACAAAAAGCTGATTTTATAGGTATTGCCAGAAGTTCCGGATCTGGGTTTGAATTAGACGGAAAAGGGTATGTAGGTCTTGGTTATGATGGAACCAATAAATTAAAAGATTTTTATCAATACAATCCGGATACAAATACTTGGATACAAAAAACAGATTTTGCCGGAACAGCTCGCTATGGAGCCGTAGGGTTTCAAGTAGGTGGAAAAGCATTTTTAGGTACAGGATACGATGGCAATTATCTAAAAGATTTTTACCAATACAACGCTACCGATAATTCTTGGATTCAAGTAAATGGCTTCAGTGGCAATAAAAGAAGAAATGCAACTGTATTTGTCATCAATGATATTGCCTATTTAGGAACAGGAATAAATAGCGGCGTTAACCAATCAGATTTTTGGGCGTTTGATCCACGCACTGATGTTTGGACCAGAAAAAGAGATTTCGATGATGATGAAGAAGATCACGACACTTATTCTATTAAAAGATCTAATGCTTCAAGTTTTGCAATTAATGGTTTAGGTTATATAAGTTGTGGGGAAAGCTCAAAAACCATTTGGGAATACAATCCAAATACTGACATTTGGACAGAGAAAACACCATTGGAAGGCTCTGGAAGGTCTGACGCAATTGGAGTAACTATTAATGAAGAGAGAGCTTTCATTATGCTAGGAAAATCAGGAACCTCCTATTTTGATGATGTTTGGGAATTTAAACCTAACCAAGAACAAAATGATGATGACAACTAATACAAAAAATGAATTCTTCTGGAAGCTACTCCAGAAGAATTTTTTATCTGTTTTTAATTTATTCATCATCATATTCCTGATAGGATTGTTAATATTTATATCTTGCCAAAAGGAAGAAAGTCTAAAAATTCAATCCATAAAGATTAATAATGGATGGGGTTACTCCATTACAAAAAATGAAAAAATAATCATTAAGCAAACAGTTATACCTGTCATAGGTAAAAATAAAAACTTCCAAACAGAAAAAGAAGCTTTGGCAATTGGGCAATTGGTTTTAAAAAAATTGAATGCCAATAATTCCCCAACTATTACAAAAAATGATTTAATTTTATTAAAAATAAAAATATAGATGAATATAGTAACAATAAAAAATAACAACTCAAACAAAATACTCATACACAGTATTATTTGGTGTTTTTTTATTTGTACCTCCCTTATTCAATTTTACGAAAGTCCGTTTCACATCAATACCGATTTTTATATTCAATGGATAACGGGGATACTATTGTTTTATCTCAATTATACTTATCTCGTTCCCAATTTGCTTCTGCAAAAAAAATACGGCTATTATTTTGGCATTCTCTTCGTTTCAATATTGATTTTCTTAGTCATCAGATATCAGTTTTTCATGCCTGAATTTAGTGAAATGAAACCTCCGAATTCGTTAAATTATCCGAAAATACCAAATGTCGGAAACGAAATGGATCATAGAATCTACAAAAAAGACAAACCTTTTTTCTTTAAAATTGTACCTTCTTTCTTTTATCTATTAATCGTTGCCATTAGCACTATAATCAAAACATTATCTGAGTTTTATAATGACCAGCAAAACAAATTAATTGCCGAAACTCAAAGAACAGCAATAGAATTAAACTATTTAAGAAAACAGACTAACCCACACTTTCTATTCAACTCACTCAATAGCATATATTCATTGGCCCATAAAAAATCGGATTTGGTGCCCGATGCCATCGTCACTTTATCAGAAATGATGCGGTATATGCTTTATGAAACGGACAATAAATCAGTTTTACTTGAAAAAGAAATCAATTACATTAAAAACTACATCGAATTACAAAAATTAAGACTCAATAACATTGAAAACATCAGTATAAATATTCATGGTGACACCAAAAACAAGTTTATTGAACCCATGCTACTAATTTCGTTTATTGAAAACGCGTTCAAATATGGAACCGACTATAAAGGAACTGCGTATGTCAAAATCAAAATAACAATAGATAAAAATATACTGACTTTTTGGGTAGAAAACAAAATTGAAAATAATCGAAAAGATCCTGAAAATTCAGGAATTGGTCTGACCAATATTAAAAACAGACTTAACTTGCTGTATCCAAACGCGCATCAACTCAATCTAACAACAACAGAGACGGATTATACTGTACATTTGGTTTTACAATTGGATCAAATGCAACTACAAGCAAATTCAACTTTTATATCATCATAATTAATTTTTAAAAATATGAAATGTGTCATTATAGACGACGAACCATTGGCAGTAGATTTATTGGTGGAATTTGTTGGAAGAGTCGATTCGCTTGAACTGGTTACCACATTTACAAATGCAATAGATGCCATATCCATAATCAACCAATCCCAAATTGATTTGATTTTTTTGGACATCGAAATGCCACATTTTACCGGAATTGATTTCATCAATGCCATAGAAAAAAAACCTTTAATCATTTTTACTACTGCGTATTCCGATTATGCAGTCGAGGGATTTAATCTTGGGGCTGTAGATTATTTGGTAAAGCCCATTCCATTTAACCGTTTTCTAAAATCTGTTTTACGGGCGCAACAAATCTTTACTCCAAAAAGCTTATTGGCCACAGATGCAATAGTTAACACACCAGAAATAGAAAATGATTTTATGTTTGTTCGTGCCGAATATGAGAATGTAAAACTAAATTTTGCTGATATTTTATTTATTGAAGGATTGAAGGATTATGTCAAAATATACACAACCGACAATAAATACACATTAACATTAATCAGTTTAATAAAACTGGAAAACCTATTGTCTACGAAAGGCTTCGCAAGAGTCCATCGCTCTTACATCATTAATATCAAACACGTAAAATCCATCCAAAAAAACAAGGTTTTAATCGCCGAGAAAAGAATCCCAATTAGCGAAAGCTACAAAACTTCTTTCTTCGAAAAAATAAAGCTTTGATCTTAAGCTCTCGCTTGAGTAAAAATCTATTATTCTTTAAACCAACTTGAATACATCACGTAGTTATTAGAGATGCGCTGTATTTCACCAGCAAAGTTTGACTGGTCAATATCTTTTACTTTCTTGGCAGGTACGCCTGCCCATATAGTTCCCGACTCCACTATTGTATTTTGAGTAATCACAGCACCTGCAGCAATAATTGAATTGCTTTCAATTGTGCAATTATCCATAACAATAGCTCCCATCCCTATTAACACATTGTCCTGAATGGTACAGCCATGAACAATTGCATTATGACCTATGGAAACATTATTTCCAATAACCGTGGGATGCTTTTGATACGTACAATGCACAATTGCCCCATCTTGAATGTTTACTTTATTTCCGATTTTTATAAAATGCACATCACCTCGAATTACAGCATTGAACCACACACTGCATTGAGAACCAAAAGTAACATCTCCAACTATAGTAGCGTTTTCAGCTACATAACAATCCTCTGGAATAACAGGTAATTTCCCATTTACAGCCTTTATTATCATTTTTTTTTAAAATAAATATTAATTAATTGCTGGACAATTACAATCGTATTTTACAGGTTTACATAAAAAATTAATACCTAAAGTCAGCTGATGAAAACCTGCATTGTCATATTGAATATCACCTAATAGGTAGGTGTATGTGTAGGCAAACATAAAGTTTTTATAATTGAAACCTAAAACTGGTGTGATGTACTGCAATTTTTGGCTATTTGTTCCGCTACCACTAATGTAATCAGCTCCATCAAAACTTCTTCTATAGGACAAACCACCCCATAATTGTCCCATGTTCAAATTTTTATAAACTTTCATGTTCATGTCCAATGCACTCTCTTTGGTTTTATCCACAAATTGGTATAAAAGAGAAGGTTCAAATAAAATTTTATCGGCATTCCCAAAAACATAACCGCCACTAACAATAAATTTCCTCAAGTTATCACTTTCATATTCTGAATAAATAGTTTGTCTTGTTTCCAAAACATTCTTAACAACAGCATTAAAACTAAAATCAAGTAAATTATAAGAGGCTCCTATATCTAAATTAAAATAAGAAGCATGATCAACTACATTTCCAACTAGTGGATCAGGATCCGTAAACTTGCTTTCATCCAATTGACTTTGATTAACACCAACATTAACACCAAAGGATAATTGGTTCAAATCAACTTCATCTCTTGAAAACATAATATGATGAGCATAAGTTGCCTTAAAACCAAATTGAGAATGATACCCGTTGACATCATTAAAAACTATGGCACCAACCCCCGATTTCTCACCAACTCTTCCATTGTAACTTAAAGTTTGAAGAGCGGGTGCATCTGTTTGATCAAACCATTGCCCCCTCACAGTAAGTCTTAGTTTAGAACAATTGGAAGCCCCTGCCATAGAGGGGAAAATCAAGTAATAATTATCAGACAAATAATCCGAATATACAGGTATTCCTTCCTGCGAAAAAGTATTTATACTAATAAAAAAAAGGACGACTGCAAACTTGATTTTGATATACATTAAGGGGCTATTTTATATAATTAATCACGAAAAAAAAACATTTGTTAATTTATTCATTAAAAAATCAAATATAGTTAATCGTAGAAAATAACTTTACTAAATTTGTAAAAAATCACAAAAATCATGATAAAAGTTACTATAAAAGAAACACAAAACCCCACGATAATAAAATTCGAATTTCAAGACTTTATAACTCAAAATGAAAGTTTTGAATTTAAAAATATAGATGAAGCCAAAGTATCACCATTGGCACAGCAACTTTTCTATTTACCATTTGTAAAAACAGTTTATATCTCTGGTAATTTTATAGCTATTGAAAGATTTAGCATTGTAGAATGGGACGATGTAAAAGAAGCAGTAGCCGAACAAATTGAAGCTTATGTAAACAAAGGAGGAGCTATAATCACTGTTGATGAAAACAAAACCAAAAAACAGCCTGTTACTGTTTATGGAGAATCTACTCCAAATCCGGCTGCGCTAAAATTTGTTATCAATAAAATGATTACAAAAAATGCAGTTGAATTCAAAAACATAGACCAAAGTGCACCTTCTCCATTGGCAACCGAATTATTTAAATTCCCTTATGTAAAAGAAATCTTTATTGATGAAAATTACATTTCGGTTACTAAATATGACGTCAGTGAATGGCAAGATATTACAATGGAATTGAGAACTTTCATCAAACAATTTATCGAAAATGGTGGAACGGTACTAGATGAAACTTTGATTCAGACTATCGTTAAAGATGAAAAAACAAAAGATGAATCTTTTGATTCATTGGATGAAACATCTCAAAAGATCATAAATATTTTGGAAGAATATGTAAAACCGGCTGTCGCTGCAGATGGCGGAAATATTCTTTTTGATTCGTATGACGAGTCTTCAAAAACTGTAAAAGTAATTATGCAAGGTGCTTGTAATGGCTGTCCCTCATCTACTTTTACTTTAAAAAGCGGTATTGAAAACATGTTGAAAAGCATGTTGAATGACGAAGGAATTAAAGTAGAAGCCGTTTAATTATAAAATTTAAATTTTTATCTTAAAGCGTTTCTATTCGGAAACGCTTTTTTTTTAACGCCCAAAAATAAATTTTAGCAACAAAACTTTTTATAAAAAAAAATCTAATTATAAATCCGAATCAAAACATTCGATTCCGAAAAATATATTGATTTTCAATATTTTACAAGTTAATTCACTTGAAGCTCATAAAAAAAAGATTACTTTTGACTCCTTAACTAAAAATAAAAAACCATGGGAGTATCATCATTTTTTAAGAATTTATTTGGCTCAGCCAAAGAAACTACAAAAGAAATTGTAGACCAAGCTGAATCAACCATTGAAGAAACCAAAATAGCGGCTCAACCTTATGTTGAAAAAGCTGAAGCTTTTTTAGAAGAAACTGTAAACAAAGCTAAAGAAACTGCTACACCTTATATGGAAAAAGCAGAAACAATTGTAGAAGAAACAGTAACCCAATTAAAAGAGACGGCAACTCCAATACTAAAAAAAGCAGAAACATTTGTGGAAGAAACTATATCCAAAGCAAAAGAAACAGCTACTCCTCATGTTGAAAAAGCCGAAGCATTTGTAGAAGATGCAGTCGCCAAGGCAAAAGAAACTGCTGCACCCTACATTGAAAAAGCAGAATCAATACTAGAAGATGTCAAAGCAAAAGGGACAGAAGCTATAGATAGTCTAACAGAAAAAGGGACTGCTACCGACCCAAAAAAAATTGAAAAACCAAATGAGACTGAAGAAGTATCGGAATAGCTTTTTATAAAAAATATAAAAATTGTACTTTTGCAATTCAATTTACAACCTTCTCCTTTGAGAAGGTTTTTTATGAATTAAAATATGATTTTAGATCCAAATTACATTGCTGGCTATGCCAATACTTTTATTACGGCATTGGTAGAGTATTCTCCAAAGGTGCTTTCCGCAGTTATTATTTTATTCATCGGGCTATATGCTATTCGAATAATTAATAGACTTATTCGAAAAATAATGGTCAAAAGAGAATTGGACCCAACACTTACCAAGTTTCTTGCCGATATTTTACTTTGGGTTTTGAGAGTATTATTATTTGTGACTTTCATCGACAAACTAGGAATAGGAACCTCTTCATTTGTGGCTATTTTAGGAGCAATGGGACTTGCCGTTGGTCTATCTTTGCAAGGTTCGTTATCCAATTTTGCGGGTGGAATGCTGATTATTCTTTTCAAACCTTTTAAAGTGGGAGATACGATTGAAGCTCAAGGCGTTTTAGCAACGGTACAGGAAATACAAATTTTTGTAACCAAATTAATTACTTCTAACAATCAAACTATTTTTGTTCCAAATGGCGCTTTGTCCAATGGAACAATTATTAATTATTCTATGCAAGGATCCAGAAGAGCAGATTTGACCATTTCATTATCTTACGACACTGATCTTAAAAAGGCAAAAGACATCATAACTAAAGTTTTGGCTAACAATCCTAAAGTCTTAACTTCTCCTGTTGCCGAAGTAGCGGTTAAGAACTTAACGGACAATGCCATTCAACTAGCAGTAAGGCCTTGGGCAAAAAACGAAGACTTTGGAGTTGTTGTCTCTGATACTTTGGAAAACTGTAAATTAGCTTTTGATGCTGCAGGAATTGCTTTCCAACCATACATCGCCGAGTTCTCAAAAAAACAATAAGAAACGACAAACTATTTTTTTGAAGTGGTAATTAAAAAGTCTTTCAAATAATAAGGTTCAAAATAAGCGACATCCACAGTGTCGCTTATTTTGTATTTATCAAAACTCAAAGTACTCATTTCATTCGCAGAAGGATACTTAATCGCATCTAAGAACACAAAATTATCTTTCGTTAAAACACTTTTACATTTTTCATTACAATCTCCTACAAAATAAACAGTCTCTTGAATCTCTTCGAAAGAATTTTCGGTGATAATTTCGGCTAAAACCTCTCGTTTTTTTTCTAAAGAAGCAGAAAAAATGGCACAGTACACTTCCATTCGGCGAGCATCAATCATAGGAACAATTAAACCGTCTGTAACTACTACTTTAGAAGCCAATGTTCGTAAAGTATCTACCGCAATTAATGGTACATCCAAAGCATAACACAAGCCTTTTGCCGCCGAAACGCCAATTCGCAATCCAGTATACGATCCAGGTCCTTGACTTACGGCAATTGCCGCCAAATCTTTCAATGCTATATTAGCTTCACTAATGATTTCTTCAATAAAAACGTGTAAACGCTCTGCATGAGAATAGCCTTCTTCAGCAATTTCTTTGCACAATATTGTTTTTCCTTCTTTTGCCAAAGCAACAGAACAATTTTTGGTAGCGGTTTCAATGTTAAGGATGTAAGACACTTTAATTTTAGATTTTAGATTGTAGATTTTAGATTGTATGTTACAAATCTAAAACATCAAATAATGAATATGCATGCAAATTTACACCGAATTTTGAAAAATCCTTTATAAAAAACAAAAGCACGCCCTGAAATTTCTTGACGTGCTTTTATTTTTTATGATTATAAAAACTATTTTTTCTTATCACCCTCCGTTTGAACATAAACTTTATCTCCAGAGTTTAGATCTTTTGAAACCGTAGTATAAGGTCCTGTAATAACTACATCCCCTTTCTTCAAACCTGACATCACTTCAATATTAGTATCATCTTGAATACCTGTTTTGATAATTCGGATTTTGGCTTTATCCCCAACTTTCACAAAAACACATTCCAGCTTTTTATCGATTTTCGGAACTGGCTTTTTTTCTTGAGATTCTGGACCATCCATTTTAACCGTTTTTACCGCTGTGGTATCAGATTTCACAACAACTGAACTGATAGGCACTTGAACCACATTAGTTTTGGTTGTTGTAATAATATCAACCGTAGCGGTCATTCCTGGTCGGAATGGAGAATAAGAAGCTGGCTTACCAACCACTAAATCTTGATAGGATTCTTTTAAAATTCTAACTTTCACTTTAAAATTAGTAACCTGATCTGCGGTCAAAGCCGTACTTGCTGAATTGGAAATACTTGTAACCACTCCTTTGAATTGTTTTTTCAAGTAGGCATCCACTTCAACATTGGCAAAATCCCCCACTTTTATTTTTACAATATCATTTTCGTTTACATCGACTTCAACTTCCATATTGTTTAAGTTGGCCACTCTTAAAAGTTCGGTTCCCGCCATTTGTTGTGTTCCCAAAACTCTTTCCCCCAGTTCTACATTCAACACTGATATTGTTCCATCTGCAGGAGCGTAAATTATAGTTCTCCCTAAATTGTCTTTGGCTTCATTTACAGATGCCGAAGCACTTTGCACATTATAATAAGCAGATTGTTTATTAGCTTTTGCCACCTCAAAAGATGCTACCGATTTATCCCAATCCGATTTTGAAATAATTCCTTTCTCGAACAATGTTTTATTTCTTTCGTAATTGGCTTTAGCTTCGTTAAAAGAGGCATCAGACTGACTTAGGCCTGCTTTAGTTCCAGATAAATTGGCAACTGTTCTATTTAAACCAGAAGTATATAAATCAGGATTTATCTTTACCAATAAATCTCCTTTTTTTACGACTTGTCCTTCTTTGATAGGCAAATCAATAATTTCACCAGAAACCATCGAAGCGATTTTTACCTCAATTTCAGGTTGAATTTTACCTGTAGCCGATACCGTTTCAACTATCGTCCCTGTTTCAACATTGGCAATTTCTACTTCTTTGCCTTTATCTTTATTTCCGATAATTCCAGCTTTTGAAAGCCCTATTAATACTCCAATAATTGCTACTGCTGAGCCTATTAAAATGTAAATTGTTTTTTTTGACATGGTTTTTATTTTTTCATGATTTGATCGATTGGAATTCCGAAATAAAATTCTAATATTTTTATTTTAAAGATATAATCGTATTTGGTTCTTATAACTTCAGATTGTGCATTGGTAAGCAAAGTTTGCGATTGATTAAAATCGAAAGAATTCATCAAACCTACTGCGTATTTTTCCTTTGCATAATTATAAGCCTCTTCTCTAGATTCCAAAGCTACGATCGACGATTCATGAGCATTCATAGCACCCTTTGCATCTGTAAAAGCAGTATATACATTTCTTTGCAAATCTAAGTCTTCTTTTTCTAATGCAATTTTAGATTTTTCTAAAGCAACTTTATTACGATCTACATTGTTTCTTACTGAGAATCCGTTAAATACAGGAATTGATAATTGCAGTCCTAAATTTTGACCTTTATTATCATTTAACTGCTCCAATGGTGGCTTTGCTGACTCTGATTGACCCGTTTGAACGTTATAAGTATCCGCATATGACACACGACTATCAAAACCATAAAAAGCTGTTAACGTCGGCTGAAAAGCTCCTTTGGAAATGGCTACATCTTTCTCAGCAATTTCTAAATTGGTTTGCGCAATTTTCAACTCCGTTCGACTTTCTTTTGCTTTTGCATAAATATCAATTGGTTTGATTGACATGATATTATTTTCATCTTTAACATCGGTATCATCAATTACATCAAAATCCCAAAATTCTTTTAATTGTAGTAATTGCGCCAAACTCAATTTCGAAATCAATAAAGAATTCTCGGCTGCAACAACATTTTGTTTATTAGTGGCTAACGTTGCTTTTACGTCTAATAAATCACCACGAGGAATAGAGCCCGCTTTGACCAATTCTTCAGAGCGTTTGTATTGCTTTTCGTTAATCCCCAATTGTTCTTGTTGCACTTTTAAGTTTTCTTTATTAAAAAGCACTTGCAAAAAAGCATTGGCAACATTCAAAGCTATGTCTTCTTGCATTTTTACCAATTTGTATTTAGAAGCTACAATGGAAAGATTGGCTCTTCGCAGTGTGTTTTGATTTTGCATCCCTTTGTAGATATCCACTCCTACATTGGCACCAACACCAGTGAATTGTGTCGTTTGATTTCTCAAAAGTCCAGTTGTAATATCCTGGTTCAAACCGATATTCCAAGAATGGTTGGCACTTAAATTAGCACTTGGCAAAAATCTCCCGAAAGCCCCTCTTTTATCAATATTGGCCGAAATCGTATCCAGTTCGGTATTTTTTATGGAAATATTATTTTTTATGGCATATTTTACACACTCTTCCAAAGTCCATGCTTTTGTTTGTGCTTGTGTTGAAAGTCCAATCAGGAAGACAAAAGCGATACTTATATAATTTATTTTTTTCATTTTTATTGGAATAAAAACGCAGTACATCCGCTGCATATATTTAACTTATTATTTTTTTTTTCAAAACCTTCTTAGCTATTAATTTGGCTTTACTTCTTCGGTTTTCAAACCTTGGTTCCAAACTTTAATTTTATCAGAAGACTTAAGTCCGCTTTTCACTTGAACATAAATCCCGTCGCTAACACCCAGTGTTATATCTTTTCTTTCAAATTTTTGTTTGGTTGTTTCAATCTCAACATACGGTTTTAATGTTTTTTTGTCAAATTGAACTAATGATTCTTTTAAAGCTTGCACTTTATCCGCTTTTTCCAAAATAATAGAAGCATTGGCGCTCAAACCTGCTCTGATAAAAGTATTGTCTCTATTGGTTAATGTCGCTTTTATTTCAAATTGAATGGCTCCATTTTCAGTTTTCCCTTTTGGTGCTATGTAAGTCAAAACAGCAGTAAACTTTTTATTTTCAATGGCTCCCACGGTAATTTCGATAGGCATATTTAATTTGATCTTTCCTACTTCCGATTCGTCTACTTTACCCACAAATATCATTCTTCCTATATCAGCAACACTTGCAATAGTAGTTCCTTCATTAAAATTATTGCTTTCAATTACTTGATTACCCACTTTAACCGGAACATCCAGCACCATTCCATTTACTGTAGAACGAATCAAAGTATTGGCATAATTTCCTAAACCAGAAGTTGTTCCTGTTTTTACGATATCAAATCCTTGTATTGAAGCGTTATAATTTTGTTTGGCTTGATTGTAAGCCAATTGCGCAGCATCAAAATCATTGGCAGAAATCACTCCTTTATCAAACAAGGTTTTTTGTCTTTGATATAATTTCTCTTGGTTATCCAATTCAATTTTTGCGGTTTTCACTTGATTTTGTGAATTACTTAAATTAGATACATTGGCAACCACTTTAATTTTAGCAATCAGATCACCAGCCTTTACTGATTCACCCGCCTTTATATATACCGCTTCAATGATTCCAGAAATATTTGGTTTAATCAATACTTCCTCATCTGGCACAATATTTCCTGTAGCAAGAGTACTTTTTACTATCGTTTTCACTTCCACCTTATCAGTTTCAAAAACTATAGGCGATTCCTGATTTTTGGCGTACAAATAATATAAAGCCCCGAAGAAAACTATCGCTATTAAAATCAGTACGGTTATGGTTAATCCTTTTTTCATTTTGTGAATTTTTTATTCGATTATTATTGTTTTTTGATTGAAATTTTATTCTGTTCGTAAAGCGTCTACCGGTTTAACATTTATGGCGGTTTGTGCTGGAATAAATCCTGCTAATAATCCTGAACCCACTAAAATTAGCAAGGCTATAAAAACAACCACTAAATCAACACTCGGATTAATAAACATTATTCCGTCTGTAGGCATTGATGCCAAAATCATATTCAGTATGGCCAACAAACCTGTGGCTACAGCGATACCAAACATACCTGCTATTATGGTAAGTGAAATTGCTTCTAATAATATTTGGGATCGAATAGCGCCTGGTGTTGCTCCTAATGCTCTTCGGATTCCGATTTCGTTAGTTCGTTCTTTCACAACGATTAACATAATATTTGAAATACCAATAATACCGGATAACAATACTAATGTCCCAACAAAATAAGCGATGAATTTAAGCACCATAAACAAATCCTGCACTTTTTGAAATTCAGCAAACAAGTCAAAATTACCAACAGCTCTTTCATCATCGGGGTGAATAGAATGTCTTTCGCGCATAAATGCAAGGATTCCAGGTCTTAGCTTTGTAATTGATGCATCGTCATTCGCGGTAAGTGCCATCCAACCAACGGTATCTCCAAAATTAAAAGCCTGTTGAAAAGTAGTGAAAGGGATAAAAATGTTTTTTTGAGCAGATTCGGCATTCCCATTATTATTCCCCTTGGATTTATAAACCCCAACCACCATAAAATTAACACCATTTATTTTGATATACGTACCAATAACTTCTTCAGCATTCATATACAATTCATTGATAACACCGTTACCAACTATAGCTACTTTACGTCTGGAAAGAATGTCTTGTTGATTTACGAAACGTCCCTTGACAATATCCATTTGCTCTTGTTTGACCAATTCTGGATAATCTCCATAAATGGTATAAGCTCCTGTTTTTGTCCCTCTAACAACATTACTCACTCCGTTAAAATCACCCAATTGGTTACGAGGAGAAACGTACAACAGGTCTGGAAATTTTTGTTTTAGGGCATCAACATCACTATTCTTAAAATCATATCGCCGCGTTTTAGGCAACCCTTTATAGGCTTTCGAAGTAGTTTGTGTCCACATAAACATAGTATTTGTCGCTATTCCGTCAAATCCTTTTTTCACTCCATTCTCCAATCCGTTTGAAGCGGCTAATAATATTACCAAAATGAATATTCCCCAAAACACGCCAAAAGCGGTAAGCAACGTTCGGAAGGTATTGGCAGTCAGCGCCTCTAAAATTTCGTTCCAATTTTCTCTATCAAACATAATTATTCGTCTCTAAGTGCTACAATTGGTCTAATTTTGGCCGCTCGATATGCCGGAACAAACCCCGCCAAAGCACCTGCTATTACCAACACAATTAAGGTTGAAATAGCCACCGTAAAATCTACTTGCGGATTCACAAAATATTCACTTTGAGCATGGGGACCAATTAATTCCAAAAGTGCCAATCCTGTTAATAATCCAACAAAACCAGAAATCGTCGTAATAAAAATAGATTCATGCAAAATCATCACAATAATTGAAATTGGTGAAGCTCCTAATGCCTTTCGAATACCAATTTCTTTGGTTCGCTCTTTTACAATAATCATCATAATGTTACTAACTCCAACAACTCCTGCTATAATAGTACAAATTCCAACCCACCAAAAAAACAATCGAATATAAAGATTCAAATCATAGAATTTCTTGGCTTCAACAGTAGAATTATGTATCCCTATCGCGCTATCATCATCGGGAGCAACAGTGTTTTTACTTTTTAACAACGCTCCTAAATCAGTAGTGAATTTTGCGGCTTCGGCCAAAGCCTGTTCATAAGTGTCTTTCTTTTTAAGGGTATAAAACATGTTGCTAATCTTATCACCTGCTCCATACACCTTTTGTGTAGTAGTCAAAGGTAAGAAAACCCTACCTTCTTCTCTTTCACCTCCCGGATCTGTAAAAACACCAACCACTTTAAAATTGATGTTGTTGACTGTAATTTGTTCTCCTATAGGATTTTTTTCCTTGAATATGTCTAACTTTATTTTTTGGCCTATTACTGCTACTTTCTCGTTATAAATCAAATCATTAGCATTTATAAACCGCCCTTGAACAACAGTAGCATTTTCAATGGCTAAATAATCCGGATTTACACCCCGATATTGGTAGTTTCCTGATTCTTTTCCATAAGAAATAGTTACGCCCCAAGCATTGAAAGTTGATCCATTTTTTTCAAATTGATCTCCAAATTTTTGAACCGAAGCTTCATAATCACCATTTCTAAATTGTATTTGTCTTCCGGGATTTAATCCTTTGTAGGCTTTGGTGGTAGCGCCAGACCAAACCTCAATTATTCCAGCTGCATCACGTTCAAATTGTTTTTCGATTCCGTTTTGCAAACCCTTTCCAACCCCAAGAAGAATCACCAAAATAAAGATACCCGAAGCCACAGAAACTCCGGTGAGGAAAGTTCTCAGTTTATTTTTGGCAATGGCCTCAAATATTTCCTGCCAACGTTCTATATTAAACATAAGAAGAAGCTCTAACTTGTTCTACCATTTTATCATCAATGATTACTCCATCTTTCAAGACCACGTTTCTTTTGCACATAGCGGCAATATCCGGTTCATGTGTTACGATCAAAATAGTCTTCCCCTCGTCATTAATACCTTGTATCAACTCCATGACTTCGTAAGAAGTCAAAGTATCCAATGCTCCTGTAGGTTCATCAGCCAATAACACTTTGGGGTTCGAAGCCAATGCTCTGGCAATAGCCACGCGTTGTTTTTGCCCTCCGGAAAGTTCATTAGGCAAATGGTGCGAATGGGAAGCCAAACCAACTTTTTCTAAATATCGCATTGCAATCGCATTGCGTTCTTTTCTTTTTAAACCTTGATAGTAAAGAGGCAAAGCCACATTATCCAAGGCACTTTTGTAATTAATTAAGTTGAAAGATTGAAAAACAAAACCAAGAAATTGGTTTCGGTATTTAGAAGCGATAGTTTCATTTAATTTTTTGATGGGCACATTGTCCAATGTATAAAGTCCAGAATCTGCTTCGTCCAGAATTCCCAGAATATTAAGCAATGTAGACTTTCCGGAACCAGACGACCCCATGATGGCAACCAATTCACCTTCCTTTATATTGAAATTAATTCCTTTTAGCACATGCAATTCGGAATGCCCCATTTTGTATGATTTATGTAAGTCTTTAATTTCAATCATGATTTCGCGTTTTTTTTAAAGCAATAGTATTTCTCTTCTAAAAAATAGTTTTAAGGAAAGTGAATATTTAAATTACTAATTTAAAGCATAAGACTTATATCCAACTAAAATGTTACACTCCTAACCTAAAAATATATTTGTTTTGTTAAATTTGCTTTCAAAAAAACGAAACAAATGCTAAAATCTTTTACGATTCTAATAATTTTCATAATAACGCTTTCATTAACAATAAGTTGTTCTTCAACTTCCCAAAAAATAGAAGCATTAAAACCTGAACCAGACGATGCTGCACCATTGACTTATGCAAGTACCCCTTCATATATCAATCTTCCAGTGAATGTTAAACTAAAAGATATCGAGAACCAAACCAACACTTTACTTAATGGTTTAATCTATGAAGACAATAACATAGAAGATGACAATATCGAAATCAAAGTTTGGAAACAAGCCCCAATCACCATTACGAATAACCAAGGAAAAGAAGGCGAAAAAATAAAAACCGTTTTGCCTTTAAAGATTTGGGCAAAATACAGAATTGGGACCAAAACCATGGGTGTTGATTTGTACAAAACACAGGAATTCAATCTAAACGGGGTGATTACTTTGCTGAGCAGCGTGAGCTTGAACAATTGGAGATTAAGTTCAAAAACAACATTAAAATCTCTTGATTGGATTGAAAGTCCAACAATGACCGTTTTTGGAAAAAATATGCCAGTAACTTATCTAATCAATCCTGCAGTAAGTCTTTTCAAATCAAAAATTGAAAAAAGCATTGATACTGCCATCGAAGATTCTATGGATTTCAAACCCAATGTTATGGATGCATTATCCAAAATATGTACTCCTTTTGAAATGAGTGAAGCTTATAAAAGTTGGCTTAGAATTGTTCCATTAGAGGTATATTCTACCAATGCCAAACTCAAGAATGATTCGTTTTTACTTAACATGGGCATGAAATGTAATATGGAAACTTTGATTGGTAAAAAACCCGAATCAAAATTTGAAGCTAACAAGATAGTACTGAAAGCAGTTGAAAAAATCCCAGAACAAATCTCGGCTAATATTGCAGCTGTTTCAACCTATCAGGAGGCTTCAAAAATTATGACAGCTAATTTCGTCGGGCAAGAATTTGGTTCAGGAAGCAAGAAAGTAAAAGTTCAAAATGTGGCTATTTGGCATAAAGACGGAAAAATGGTGATTGCCTTAGATCTTTTAGGGGCGGTAAACGGAACTATTTATTTGAATGGAATTCCACAATATAACGAAACAACCAAAGAAATCTATTTTGACAAATTGGATTATGTATTAGATACCAAAAGCAAATTAATGCGAACTGCAAACTGGCTGGCGCAAGGAATTGTTTTGAGAAAAATAGAAGAAAATTGTCGTTATTCTATAAAACAAAACTTGGACGAAGCCAAACAGAGCATGATGACTTATCTAAAAAACTACTCTCCTATGCCTGGCGTTTTTATCAACGGAAAGATGGAAGATATTCAGTTTCAAAAAATACAGCTAACCAACCAAGCGATTATTGCATTTATAAAAGTTGATGGAACTATTAATGTTTCAATCGACGGACTGAAATAAAGTAATCAGTATGCGGTTTGTGGTGTTAAAAAAAGTCAGTCCTGAAAAAATATTTTTTCAGGACTGACTTTTTCATTGGAAGTGATATTAAACTACTGTTTCTTCTTTTTCATTCGATAAATATAATAACCAAGAGCTCCAACAAGCACATAAGGAATCACCATAAGATAAACAATCCCATCATTTATGGCAGCTGCTTTCGATGTGTTTTCTTCACCATTTAAGGCCGCACGGCACATGGCACATTGCGCACTAGCAGATAGAGAAAAGAACATAGAGCATAAAACAAAGAGACATACTCTCAACCCAACCCTTCTTTTTTCCATTCTCTCTTTTCTATTTTCTTTTTTAAACATAATAAGGCGAAATCATTAAATAAACAATTACTCCAGTAACAGCAACATAAAGCCAGATAGGAAAAGTGATTTTAGCGATTTTTTTATGTTTATCAAATTTATTTGCCAAGGCGCGAACATAAGTGATCAAAACCAATGGTATAATAGCAATTGATAAAAAAATATGAGTAATTAAAATAAAGAAATACGCATATTTGAAAACTCCCTCACCTCCATATCTAGTAGATTCGGCGGTCATATGATACGCCACATACATGACTAGAAAAGCAACCGAACAACCAATCGCTAATTTCATCAACACCTCATGACGCTTTCTATTGCCGTTTTTAATTGCCATTACAGCAGCAACCAACAATATTGCTGTTATCCCATTTACTGTAGCGTAAATAGGCGGTAAAAACGACAGAGGGGTTACATCAAAACCAAAATCTTTTAATTTTACTTTAAAAAGAACAGCCACCGCAACAGGAATCGCAATTGACAGCAACACAATCCATTTATTATATTTATGCTCTATTGTATTATTTTCCATTCTCTAATTAATCTATTTTCTAAATTCTATACTCTAAATTCAACTTTCTACCTCTTGTAAAATGTCTTCTGTTTCTCTATTCACACTATTCCTTTAGTAAAGCTTGAATATCTTGTTGAATGTCTCTAATTCCTTTTTTCTCCAAACCATCATAATATAAAATCGGATTACCATAGTCGTCTTTTCTACATCTGATGTTCCCATTTTTATCAATTAACGCAAAAAGACCCGAATGCTCGAAACCACCTTTTACTTTGCTATTTTCTCCCACATAAATATTAAAACCTTTATTGGATAAATTGTAGATATAATCATGATCTCCTGTCAAAAAATTCCAATTAGAAGATTTAACACCTAACAATTTGGCATGCTCTTTTAAAACAGCAGGCGTATCATGAACTGGGTCGATAGTTATCGAAACAATTCCGAAATTTGGATTACCAAAAAAAGCATTTTGCAATGTCACCATATTGGCATTCATCTTAGGACAAATAGAAGGACAGGTAGCAAAGAAAAACTCTAAAACATATACTTTCCCTTTGTAAAAATCGCTAGATATTTTTACATTGTCTTGATTAGTTAGTTCAAATCTTGGAACAGGCCCAATTTTAACCAACTTTCCATTTACTTCAGTAGAGCCATTTGCTTTGTCTAAACGATCACTCTGAACTACACTGTTGTTTTGCATTCTATCTACAATTTTTGGAATTGCATATATTCCAAAAACGAGTATCACAAAAGAAATTCCTATGTATGATTTATTTTTAAACATCTTTTATAATTGTTTTGTTGCATTATGATTCTTTTTCAAAGCAGCGCGATATTCATAAAGAATAACCTTAAAATCATCCAGCATTTCATTACTTAATTCAGCTGGATGAAATGTACTGTAGCCTTCTTTATAGCCTTTCTTTTCCTTCCGTCCTCTCAAATTTCTTTCTTTATCTACTATATAAACATCAGCAGTCCCAAAATCTGGATTCAAAGTACCCTTCAATTTTAGTTGACTAAAATAAGATTTAATTTCTTCGGGAGAGGCAAATACAAAATGCCATTGACTCACATCAGTAAAAGCTCCTAAAGCCTCAACCACTGCTTTAACGTCTTTCTCTGTTCCCAAAGGTGCTACAACAACAAACTGCAAATCTTTGAAATCATGATAACGTTGGTAAATCTTTTCGTTTAAGTTGAAATAATTTCCTCTGTTTTTAAGAATCTCGGTACCCGAAAAACCAAGTATTGTAATTTTATTATTCAAGCTTACTTTCTCACCATTTAAAGATTTCCATTCTCCAAAATCAGGAATCTTCGGAGTTATAATAGGCAACTTTGTAAAACTATTAATCCCTGAAGCAAAAAACAAATAAGCTACGATAGGCAATATAAATAACACAAAAAGAACGATATTTTTTTTCATTAGGGCTTTATAAAAATTATTGTACTAAAATAAAAAAAGGCATCCGTCGAGACGGATACCTTTTTTATTGAATTAATATCTAGTTAAAAATTCCATTTAATAGTAGAACTTTTAAAAACCTCAAATACATAGTCTCCCTCTGTCAATAGAATAAAAAGCAAATAACAAACTAAGAATATTAAAGGAAAAACCACTGCATTTCTTAACGCCTTTTTTTCTCCTTCCATGTGCATAAATGCCCATACAATATAATATGCTTTAACTAATGTCAATATAATAAACAACCAGTTTAACAAACTCATCGTTAAAAAAGTATGCATATACAATGCATCTGGCCTGATGATACCAAAAGCAACTTCAACAGTTGTGATCAAAGACAATAGACCAAAAACAGTCCAAATCCTTTTTGTATTAGAAACATGTGCGTGTGACATAATGATAAATCTAAAATTAAACTAAATAGAAGAATGTGAAAACAAATACCCAAACTAAATCGACAAAGTGCCAGTATAACCCCACTTTTTCAACCATTTCATAACTACCTCTTTTCTCGTAAGTACCCAAAAGAACATTAAAAAAGATAATGATATTAATCACTATACCAGAGAATACGTGAAAACCATGAAAACCTGTAATAAAGAAAAAGAAATCAGCAAAAAGCTTACTTCCATATTCATTATGAGTTAAGTTAGCTCCTTCAATAACCAACTTGGCTTGATTTATTCTCACTTGCGACTCTTCTCTAGAAAGTATTATTTTCTCTTTGTTTTTATTCAAAGTTTCAATACGCACCAAAACTTCTGGATGTGCTTTAAAACCAGCTTGAACTTCAGCAACTGTATAAGTAGGAATCGACGATTCACTCATAAACCATTTTGCTTTGTCTCTTGACAATAATTCTCTTTCTACTGGTAATTTAGCAGCAAAATCTTCCAAAGCAACACGATGACCCTCTTTGTCAACAAACTGCAGCAAACTACCACCTGTTGTTTCAATAGCTCCGTATTCACCTTTGATAAAGTTTTTCCATTCCCATGCTTGAGAACCAACGAAAATTAAACCTCCAATAATTGTAAGAAACATATAAAAGGCTACTTTATCTTTTTTCATTTGATGCCCTGCATCAACGGCCAAAACCATTGTTACAGATGAGAAAATTAAAATAAAAGTCATTAATGCCACATAATACATCGGAGCAGATACGCCGTGTAAAAATGGAAAGTGTGTAAACACCTCATCTGCCAATGGCCATGTTTCAATAAATTTAAATCTAGAAAACCCGTAAGCTGCTAAAAATCCAGAGAACGTTAAGGCATCTGATACGATAAAAAACCACATCATTAATTTACCATAACTCGCTCCCATTGGCTCATTGCCGCCTCCCCAAGTTTTTTCACTATTTGCAGTAGTAACTGTCGCTTCCATAAAAGTTATTCGTTAAAAAGTTCCCAAATTTACGTTTTTTTCTTATTTAAAGAAATATAAAAATAAAAATAAATAAACCCACAAGAAATCAAGAAAGTGCCAGTACATCGCACCTAGTTCAATTCCAAGAGTTTGGGTTGCATTATATTTTTGTTTAAAATGATTATAAATAATAATTAATAGAGAAATCATACCTCCGGCCAAGTGAATCAAGTGTACAACCACTACCACATACAAAAATGTAGTTGTAATTGAACTGGCACTTCCTGTAAAATAATGTCCTTCGGCAACAATTTGACCAAAGCCTACGAATTGCAAAACCACGAATGCAATCCCTAAAGCTAATGTAGTCAAGAGAAACAAAGTTGTATTACTTTGATTGTCTTTTTGAATTGCTTTTTTGGCCAAATGAAAAGTAATACTACAGCCTAAAATGGCTATTGTACTAAAATAAAATGCGGATGGTAATTGAAAATCCTTCAACCAATCTGCTCTTGATTGACTCACTACATACGCACTCGTTAGACCCGCAAACATCATTGTCATGCTCACCATGGCGAACAATAAAATCAATTTATACGATCTTGCCGTTCTTGCTTTATAATCTTCGGCTGTCATTGTCATTTCCATAATTATCTTAAAAATTTATCTAATATATACACTAATTGTAACAACGTAATGTAAGACACACTAACTAACATCAACGTTCTTGCTGCTTGCGCAGTTTTAATTTGGTACAACCGAACCGCATAAAAAAGCATCCAAAGCCCAAGACATAATACTAAAATTGCAGCAACAGGAGTAATAAACAAGCGTCCAGTATACCCTAAAGCAGGCAAAAGCGAAGCAATCATCAACCAAACTGTATATAATATTATTTGCAAAGATGTTCCTTTATCCTTCTTTCCGGTTGGCAACATAAAGAAACCTGCTTTTTCATAGTCTTCATACAAAAACCAGCCAATAGCCCAAAAATGTGGAAATTGCCAAAAAAACTGAATCAAAAACAAGGTTCCAGCCTCAATACCAAACTCACCAGTAGCAGCAACCCAACCCAACATAAAAGGAATTGCCCCCGGAAAAGCTCCCACAAAAACCGAAAGTGAAGTTACTGTTTTCAGTGGTGTATAAATACTGGTATACAAAAAAATAGATATGGCACCAAACATCGCTGTTTTTGGATTTATCGTATAAAGCAAAGCAACTCCCAAAATAGTCAGCAAACTTGCAACTATTAAAGCCAAACTAGAGGACATTCTCCCAGATGCAACAGGACGATTTTTGGTTCGATCCATCAAGGCATCCAAATCTTTCTCTATTACTTGATTGTAAGCATTCGAAGCTCCCACCATACAATACCCTCCAATTGCCAGCTTTAATAAAACCAGCCAACTAAAAGAGTGAGTGGAATCAAAACCAAGAACATAACCCGCAATTGAAGAAAAAACAACACTAATAGCTAAGCCAGCTTTTGTAATTGCCTTAAAATCAATATAAATAGATTTAATCGAAATGGGATTTGATGTTGTACTCAATGCAGATAAAATTGTTGTATTTTTTAAAAACTGGTGCAAATATACAAATTAGATTGAAAAACGGTCTATAAAATCAGAATTGAAAAATTAGTTACTTTTTTAATCGGCTTCTACTTCACAATTATTGGATTCTATAATACTAATACCTCCTAAAAACCCTAATAATCAAAATACCAATTGAACACATCCGATCTAAAACCTATCGTAAACCAAGTCGTTTGTTCTTTGAAAACTGTTGCCGTATTTGTTGCAGGATTAAAATTGCGATATAAAAAATTACCAAAAAACTTCAAGTTAGTAGCTGGATTAATCAAGTATCCTACTTGAATATCCGAAATAAAAAGACTCGTTTTATTTCCTTGCCCAACTTTCACACCTTTATCATAAGGCCTTTTTTCGTCATAGTCCTTATAGATATTTTGCCCATAATTATAACTATCAGTGGCAGTCTCTAAATCAAAACCTCGAGTACCAATAGTAAACTTAGTATTAGCATAAAAACGATTTTTATGATAATACCCCAACAAAACCAACTCCTGAAAATTTCCTCCCCATTGATGTCCCAAACTTTGATTGTTATGTCCATAATTGGTAATTGGATCGCTATGTGAATAAACGTAAGGGCGCACATGGTTAAACTCCAATTGCAACAATAAATTATCAACCTTAAAAGCATTGAAATATTTTACACCCAACTGATACCCCAGTTTGTTTTTCCAACTACTTTCACCAGCCACAATATCGCTGGTAGAGAATTCATCAATAAGAAACTGCCCATACAAATTTACCTGATTATTCCATTTGTATTTATAGCTCAATCCCAAAACAGCATTACCACTTCTGGAAGAAGACGAAAACTCAACAGCACGATAAAACACTATTGGATTTATAAAATTCGCATCAAACCCTCTGCCATTGGTATCTGTCCAAACAACTGATTCAAAAAAACCTAAATTCAATCGATTGGAGACATTCCAACTCAGATAATGATTCACCATATATTTGGAAGCATACGTTCGATCAACGGTAACCTCAGGACGTACATCCTTTAGCCACATATAATTTACTGTATATTTAATTTTCCAAAAATTAGCATCAATCTTAAAAAATGGATATGGACTGGCACCATCACTTAAAAACAACGAACGATAGCCGTCTCCAATAAAGTTTTTCCCATACCCCAATTGCAGGTCAAGGAATTTTGCGGCATTATAAGTAATATTAGCATCGGCCATAGGAAAATCATAAGCATCCGAATTATATGGTTTTGCAATACCTATTCCTGGAATAATTGCAGGATTCCCTCCCGATGGCTTTATAGAATTTGAGTAGTCATTGTAGTAATCGGCAAAACGACCTTGACTTTCAAAAAAAGTAGTGGTGAAATTTAACCGAGTTCCAAGACCTCCTTTAAAATTTAGCGCTCGAGTATTGACAAATGTATAATTAGTTTTACTTGGATTAGAAATTCCGCCTTGAACATTAAACAAAAAATTCAAAGCAAACCAATATCCTTCCCCTTTAATTTCCGCTAAATTTTCATTCCATACTTTTCGCCCCCACCAACTTGACTTATTTTTCATAAGACCAGTGTTGACTTTTTGAAAATTATAATACTTTTCAACATCGGCATAAGTGTATGGTTTTGAAGCTGTATGATTATTACTCCCTACCTGATTTATTTCACCATCAAATTGTGCATAATAACTATGCGAGAAAGGGATGCTTAAATGGCTTGAAAACTGAGGATTATCAAAACGCTTATAAACAATGCTATCCAATTCGGTTAGCCCTTCATTTACATTGATATTCTCTTGTTTAGCCAATGCTGTTGCAGCCATTTGCTCAGGAGATAACAACGGAATATCAATACTTATATTAAACTTGGAATAAGTTGGATTTCCCGCATAAGTTGGTGGATCAATTTTTGGAAATCCACCAAAAACTCTTTTAGTTTCCGCTATAAGTTCCTCATTATTGGAGTTAATGTACAACACTTTAAACTTGCCTGTTACATCGACCTCAAACAGTACTTTCACTAATCCTTTATAATTATTTTGCACCAACTTTTCGGGTACTTTAAAAGTATGATATACTAATTGTTGCACTTCATTATAGAAACAATTTTTCAAATCCTGGTTCTGTAAATTATTACAACTTGAAAAAACAGGAAATCGCTCATCAGAAGACCCCGTTTGATTTAAACTCGGAGTTTGTGCATTAGAAACTACTACGCTAAGGAAAGCAATAAAAGAAAAAAAGTTTTTTATCATTTGAGTTTTATATCTAATCAATATTGAGATGAAGATTTTCCTCCATTTGCAATCGCCTTGGCTCCAGAAGTTCCGATGCGCTTAACTCCAAGCTTAATCATCTGTACAGCTTCATCATGTGTTCTTACACCTCCGGCTGCTTTTACCGGTAAAGGTGAGGCATTTTCTAACATTATTTTTATTGAAGCAATTGTTGCGCCGTTAGGTAAATTATTTTCCGTTTGATAAAAACCAGTAGAAGATTTAACAAAAACAGAATTGTACTCTTCCTCTTTAAAATTTGAAATCACCACGTTCTTAATCAATACTGATAACTGTGCAATTTCTAATTCATTGAGCGCGGCCACTTCAATAATCCATTTTACGACCTTATTGTGGCTTAATCCTAACTCTGTCCCTTTCTGTATTTCTTCTTTAACAACGTCAACATTACCCGCTTTGAAAGCTTCATAATTACAAACATAATCCAATTCATCGGCACCATTTTGAATACAGAGAAGCGCTTCATCTAGTTTATTTTCGATTGATGAATGTCCTTCTGGAAAGTCTATCACTGTTCCTACTAGTACTTTTGAACCAGCATCAACAATCATTTTCTTAGCCAAACTAACTCTGTCTGGACGTATCATTATCAATTTAAAATCTTCATCAATAGCTTCCTGAATAAATCCCCGAGCGACAACTTCATTATCACTTTCACTTAAACCCGCTTGCGAATTAGTTTTTAAGTAGGTGGAATCCAGATAATTTTTTATGTTCATTTTAAAACTTTAAGAAATTAAACATAGCAAAATTACATTATTCGAATGATATGACCTCAACGAAGCATCATTCAAAACAAAAGTACCCACCGAAGTGGGCATTAATCTTTAAATATTGAATTTAAAATATTCAATTTATTACAAATAAAAACTGTAAAAACGGTTACTAGCGCTCCTGTTAGATTCGCTAAAACATCAAATATATCAGCACTTCTAGTTGTAGTCACTAATTCTTGTAAAATTTCTATTGTTATTCCAAACACAAACGAAAGTATGAACGAATACAATAAAGGGTTTTGAAAATTATCTGTTTGTATTTGTTTTCTAAAAAACAAAAACCACACAAAAGTAAACACAAAATGAAAAAAAACATGAATACACTTATCTAGATTTGGAATATTTATCACAGGAATGTCACTTGATTTTATTAAACAAAAATAAGCAACAATTACAGTCCATAGTAAAGCAACAAGAAACAATAGATATTTAGGCACCTATAAGTTCTTTATAAGTCTCGCTTGAAAGCAAATCTTCAACTTCTGACGGATTCGAAATTTTCACTTTAATCATCCATCCAGCACCATAAGGATCTGCATTTACACTTTCTGGATTACTTTCTAGAGCATCATTGAATGCAATAATTTCTCCTGACAAAGGAAGAAACAAATCAGATACTGTTTTCACGGCTTCAACAGTTCCAAAAACTTCGTCTTTATCCAAAGCTTGGTCTAATGTTTCAACTTCAACATATACAATATCTCCTAATTCCTTTTGTGCAAAATGAGTGATTCCCACTGTAGCTATATCTCCTTCCAGACTAACCCATTCGTGATCTTTTGTGTACTTTAAATTTGCTGGTATGCTCATAAAATGATAATTGAATAATTAATACTAATTTTTTGTGCAAATGTAACAATCTTATACACAATTACGGTTTAGATTTTCAAAAATTAATTCCCAAAAGTGTAACGTATAGTAAACCCTGAACTAATATTAGTCAGCGGAAATGAAGTAGAAATAACGGGTTTAGAAAACGAATGGTTGTAATAAAAAATTATTGTTAAATTTTTACTTAGAGAATAATCACCTGTTACATTCAATGTCCAAATATTTTGCCCACCACCAAGTTGATTATTATTGTAATCTAAATACCTCACAATGGTTTGATTATCTCGCAAAGTTAAATCAGCTTTGATATTAATATCACTTTTTATAACTCCCATCGGATTATCAGCGAGTCTTGAGGAAAAAGTCACGTCTTTTATACGATATCCCAACCCTACTACATATTCAATTCCATGCACTTCTGTCAACAAGTTATTATCAAAACTCATAGACAACGCTCTATCTTTATTAATTTGAGTCAATAATTTAAATGAATTTTTTAATTCAAAATCAATTCTTAATAAGGGATTAAATTGTTCTACTAAAGTAACATTAGACATAATAGTAGGATTATAAAAATTACCACTATCATCTTGTCCTTCTGGATTTTTTGTGTAATTAAAATTAGATCTAAAAGAATTAACAGTGTATGATGCTCTATAGTTTTGCTGTAAAGAAAAACGTTTAAAGTTCTTTTTAAAAAAACCATATCGCATTAATCCATTGTACTTGATTGCCCAATTGGGAATTGGGAAACTTCTAAAAATATCAAACGAAACCTTATCTGCACTACTTCCTGAATATGCAGCTAAAAATGCGGGCAACAAAACTGCCTGATTAGAACTTGAATAACCTAAAGGAAAACCTTTAGAATCTAGTTTAGTCGGATCAGTTATATCAATACCTCTCTCTGTTGCCAATCTATTGGCAATTGTAAGCCTATTGCTTCTGAATTTGTCAAAAGCAGATGAACTCACTTCATTACTAGTCGAAAAGGAAGTTCCTATCAAAACTGTTGAAATAGAAAACATACCAAAACTATAAGGTGACCTTGGATTATAATCTCCATTTGAAACATCATATTGTTCCGAGAAATTTTCTGAAAAAGACCGATCTCCCAATAAATCAATTTTTAAATCCGGCGTTAATTCCAAATTAGCTGAGCCTTTAAATACCTGACTATTTACATTTGTATAATTTTGACTAAACTCCTGATAAGTTGTCAACCAACCATTTTTGGCAGCCTCATACCTAACATCATTTTGACTACCAAAAACAAATCCTAAAGTTGGTTTTGAAGATCCAAAAAAACCAACACTTGGAGTATATCCTGGCAAAACCGTTCCTTGATTCTCGGCAAAACTAAGTTGTATACTTTTCACACTTGTTAAGACTCCCTTCAAACTTTCGATAAACTGATTTTGGTTAATCTTTTTAAGAGGATCATTCTTTACCACTTTTTCACCTGGTTTAGGCGGAGCTACAGGTTTAGGTTTGCTATTATTAGAATTTTTAGAGATACCAATATATTTATACAACGTCTCCATATTGAAAGTTGTATTAAAATTTGTTGATTTTGCATTTTGCACCGTGTTCCCCAAATTATAATACTGACCGTCCTTCTCAATATTACTTAATGTGGTAGAGGATTGTTGCCAACTATAATCCCCTGTATAAGAGTAATTAGCTTTTATAAATCCTAATACAGGTATTTTATTCAACGGTATTTCATAATTTAAAACAAACTGCTGCATATGAAAATTGGCGGTTCCCACATCAAAGTAGCCGTCCCAAATAGTTACATTATCAATAGGTTCATTATTATCATCCAAATAATTTTTTACTAAGTTTCTCGAAGCAGCCGTATAATTTATCTTTAATGATTTAGTCAAATTAAAAACAAACCCATATTGGTAATTAAACCCATAATTTCTTCTGTACAATGGTTCAAAACCAATCCCTATATCTTCTACTTGTCTAAATTGTTGTTCATTATCTTGTCGAACCACATTGGTATTAAAAGTAATATTTGATGGCAAATAATTAAAATTAAGGTCACTCAAAAACTTCCAATAGCTACTTTTTTTCATAAACTTTGTTTTCTGAAAAGGCTCTAATACTTTTGGTTGAAATGTATAAGCATAATCTACAGTTGTTCTCGATTGTTGATCAATATTTTTTTCGATTTCAAAATCATGACGAGCAACTTCATTATAATATTGCGAAAAAGTGAAGTTTTCCGGATCATAAGGCATTGGCTTCTTTGCAGGGCTTCTTTCTTTTCGAACACCAATCAAATTGATACTTTTACGTTTAGTATAATCAATAGCTTGACTTAATTTATTTTTTCTTTCGGCATCCGTATCTGCATCATCCAAAACTTGCTTCAGTTTGATATCTTCATAAAAAGGATCATACTCCGGTGTAATAGTTGCTTCTCCAATGGAGTAATTAAAAGGCAAATTAATACCCCATTTTTTGGGCAAAAATTTCCCTAAGTTAATATTGGTCACAACATTATATTGCTTAAGATCTTCTCTACTTCTTTCATTTGGCCCTTGTTCGATAGTACCAAATCCATAATTCTTAATATTTCCAGTCATAGATACCGTTGCCAAATCTGCAAAATTGGTATCAACGTTTAATAAAGCAGCCATACCCCCTTTATTATCCATATTAGCCAAACGGAGTTCATTAAACCAAACCTCTCCTTTTATATCCTCATGAGGTTCATTACTTTTTACACCAAGCATAACATTTCGAATCATCCCTAAATTTGGATTACCTTTAATCCCTATACGCAATTTAGTATCCCCATCGCCTCCAACTTGATCTGGATCGTCATCCGAATAATAAATTCCATCAGCTGGCAAAGTCGCTTTGTCAATTTTTAAAGACTTAAGCTTTAAATTCGTTAATAATTCTAGAGACAAATCTATTTCGTTGTCTGAAGGCCAAACCAAGTCAGCACTTACCGGCGGACAGCCTTTATCTCCAGAAGAAGAAGCCACAGTCACTTTCAATGGAATTTCTATTTGATAAAAATCATCCGAATAATCCGCTCCAAAACGCAAAAAGGCAACCATTTGATTATCTTGTAATGCAGTTTCATCTGGTAACGACTCAGCATGTAAAAACATTTTAAGATTCTTATATTGACGCATATCAATATTAAAATTTTTGAACGCACCTCTGCCATGAAAAGGCTCTAAACCTTTTCCTGAAATTTTCATCGACAAAGATTGCTCATCTTGGTTGATAACCGTATTATTGTTATATAATTGCTCTCTTTCTACACTTGGTGGACTCACATAATTTATCGGACAACGGCTTGAATTTTCTTCTATATTTACTGCCGCAGTAGCGAAAGTAGTCGATGAGCTTGGATCTATTGCTCCTGTAGAAGTTAATTCTTTATCATAAAGCCTCCACTCTCCTCTAATTAATTCTAAAGCTCCAAAGCGCAACGTAACCTGATCAGTAAAATCAGTCAAGAACATTCGCATAAAACGAATTGAATTAAAATCAGTTATAGTACCAATCTTATTTTGATATTGCTTAATTGGAATTTTAAATTGAATCCATCTTGATTCCGTAGAGGAGCCATTTGGCAAGGTGACTGCTGTGTTACGAATATCTGAAATATAATTCTGTCCTACTTGCATATTAGGCTCAAAATCAACACTGTACTCATAATAAGCATTGATCGTATTCATCGTGTTATCCCTATTAACATCCTCAACATCTGGAACTGTCGAAGATCCTCTATTAGGTGAATTGATATTAACAGTTGAATTTCCATCAACACCATTGTAATTTTTATAACGATCTAACACATCTCCAGAAGTATTCAAATAATAAACATAGTCATCCGCAGCCGGGTCGGCTTCTGAACCATAATTAGTATAAATCTTTGCTTCTTCACTAGAAGGAAGACCATCCAAACCAATGTCCTGATTGATACGATTTCCTTCATTATTATCAAATGCATAAATTAACGATTGTGAAGCAGGAACATTTCCCCAATCCGAAGGAGGGTTCACCAGAATTTGATCTGGACCAAGACCATTTTCATATAATTTTTTATCGTCTTTTAAAACATCTTCGGAGATTTCCCCAAGATTAAAATAGAGTTTTCCAGTATTAGAATTAGGAATTTTGGAGTTCCCTACATAAGGATCCATAACCCAAAACTGAATATATTCAACATTGCCTTGCTCAAAATTGGTAGAACTTAACGACCTCAAAATCCCTCCATAATTTTCATTTGGAGCATCATCAACTTTCGAGGCATTATTATAAGGTCCACGGTCTTTGGGATAATAACTCAAATCCAAGGTACTCACCACGAGAGATTGCCCTTGTACAATATCTGTTAATGGATATAATTCATCACTATAAACTCTCCTTGTTGTATTCAAAGACAAATCATCATTTGTAATTCCAGATGGTTTTGAGGTATAAAAAATAGGATCAATAGTGTACCACGCTAATTTGGCTCTCTTAAAACCGTAATCCAAACCTTCTAAATTTCCATTAAAATTATATGAACTCTTGGGATTGTTCTCTGGGGTAGAAGACAAACTCCAAGCATAAGCAGAACGCAAATCAATTGAAGATTGAGAGCTTTCGAAATCATCAACATAAATGGTAGATTCTCCTTGAAATTTATCTCCGTCTGATGCATTGGGCATTAAATAAGCAAACTCACCACTAACTGAAATCGTAGAAGGAACATCGGTATCTATATTTGGTAATTTATTAACCAAGCGGGTAAAAAAAGGAACTTGGGAAGAAAAATTTCCATGCAATCCAAAAATACTATTATTCACAGACTCTTGACCATAACTGGATTTTTGGGTAAATGGCTTTTCTTTCATATTTAAGAAAGTTGCCCCTACCATAAAATTCTCAGAAATTAAATGATCAACATTTACCCCAAAAAATCTTCTGGTTTGTTGACCAAAAACAGAATTATTCTCTAATGAAATTTCAATTGGAGTATTCGATGCTTGTAAAGATGGATCTAGAATTTGAACTTTCCCCAATTGATAATTCACGCTATAATCAACTCCTTCCACCAAAACTCTGCCTGCTGCCGTAACTTTTACAGAGCCTAGCGGGACATTAAAGGCCCCTATAGGAATCCCATCTCCGCCAACAGATTTGAACTTCCCACGCAAAAGAAATTTATTCAGTTCTGGATTCTGAATAGCTACTGCTGTAGTGTTGCGATACATGTAAGGATTCACATATTTTTTTTGATTCTCATTATACGTATCAACATCATAATAGTCACGTGGAGAATTTGGATCATCCAGCTTTTTAAACAACAGTTCACCAAAAGGTTCCTTACTGGTAAAAATCAATCTGCCGTTTTGTGAATCGACGGTCAAACCAGGAATAAAATCAAAGAATCCATCACCACCAGCCTGAGTATCATTATTATAATTCAACCTATCCAAATTAAGCACTTTTAACAAAGTAGTATTCTCTATCGTGTTTTCAGGAGATGGATTAGCTGGAAACGGAAATCCCGGAACAGGAGAAATGTAATTTAAAGGTGATGGATTTTTATATAAAACATTTAACCTAAAATCTTCCTGAATCAATTGATAAGCACCCTGGATTTGATAAATATTTTTCATCATCAAATTCCAAACTGGATTTGATACATTTGTCAAACTACTCTTTAACATTTTTAAAATTAAAGTCTGAGAGATAACCGTTTGATTGGATTGCTGTGAACTACCTACCACTGTTGCCTCAACACCATCATTACCAAATTCCCCAACTTGGTAAACTTCATCGCCAATAGAATACTGATAAGCTACCGCCAAAATTTCATCATTCCCTAATCGTTGTTGCAAGGAAATATACCCCAACTGTGTATTAAGAGAATATTCATTGGGCAGTAACTTTCTGGCATTTTCTAATTTTGAATAATCTTGTCCTTCACTAACCGTAATAGAATTAAATCCATTTTTTGCTGTTACTATTTCACGAATGTTACTATTTAAATAACCCGTATTGTTAGCTATCAATTCTGGATTATATTTATTATTTTTATTATCTGTTGGAGAATCTGGCGGTTTAAGAAACATCCCTGCAGAAGGATTCAAAACCACCACTTTATTGTCTGGCAAATCTTTTAATTGAGATTCCCCTAAATCCTGTAAAGCAATAATATTTCTTAAATTATTACTTGTTGTATTTACGCGATTTTGCTTGTTGGTAATCCAAACTTCCACCCTTGTTATTTGAACTCTTGAATCTATAAAAGGATAATTTTTTAATGATGCATCGTATTTGTCTCTAAAATATTGAGACAAGAAAAAATGCCTATCATTATCATAATCTAACCCATACATTTCGAATTCTTGAATAGTGCCTCCTCCTTGAGCTGTTACGCTTTTGGCTTGTGACTTTTGCTCTGAAAACACCCCTGTCACAGTCGTTTTACCAAACTGCAACTCGGTTTTTACTCCAAATAAACTCTGAGCCCCTTGTATCAAAGTACTATTTAAGGGCATACTGACATTTCCAACTTCAATTTTTCGGACAATATCATCATCTGCTGGAGTATATTCCAATTTTAATAAATTTTGAAATGCAAAAGTAGACTGGGTATCAAAATTGGCTGTGACTTGCAATCGAGTACCAACTTTTCCCAACAAACTCATACTTATTCTTTGATTAAAGTCGAATGAAGTATTTGTTCTATTTCTAGGGGAAAATGCTGGATTATCCTGCTTGGTGTATAATAATCCTAAATCAATTTCAATTGAACCTGTTGGTTTTACATCGATAGTATTGCTACCAAAAATAGACTCAAAAAGTCCCGATCTTATATAATATCGTGGCAATAAATCCTTTTTTGCAGCTTCACTCCCCGTTTTATTACCATCTATAGCATCTACTTTTTTGCTAAAATAATCGTTCATCGATTCCTTCAACATTAATTTTTCATACTCAGCTGGAGTTAAAACAATAGGATAATTGATATTGAAATCGTCTATTGAATTAGTGTAAACATAAGTATCAGTAACTGGATCATAGGTATAGGCTGACAATATGCTTTTGGGATTTGCCATTTGAACTTCACCAACGTCATATCCTTTTTTTACGGTGTCTTGAACAACCCCTTGCACTTGGGCCTGCGATACAAAACCACAAAAAATTACCAGCAAAAAAATATAAATTTTATGCATATCGATTAGACTTCTAATGATTTTTCTATAAATTTTTTAAAGCTTTTTTTATTATAGTTTCCACAGTAGCTTCTGGTTCTTCTTTGACGATTTTTTCAATGATTTTTTCGGATGCTTTTCGAACAAAACCAAGGACTTCCAGAGCAGATAACGCTTCATCTTTGTTTGTATTGCTCTGCGACATCGAAACTTCATCTAAATCATACAATTTTAACACTTTTTCCTTTAAATCAAGGATAACTCTTTGAGCAGTTTTACTTCCAATTCCTTTTATTTTTTGAATCGCAACCACGTCTCCTGAAGCAATGGCATTGATAATTTGTTTAGGATCTAAAGAGGAAAGCATAGTACGTGCAATACTGGCACCAATTCCAGATACCGATAATAACATTTTAAAAATTTCTCTCTCCGATTTTTCCACAAACCCAAACAAAGTATGGGCATCTTCTTTTATTTGAAGATACGTATATAATTTTATAAAATCAGTATTAGGCAATAAAGAATAGGTATGCAAAGATATATTTACATGATAACCAACACCGCTACAGTCTATCACTACATCTGTAGGTGTTTTTTCTACTAATTTTCCTTGTAAATGTGCTATCATAAATAATTTATATGTTCAAATATAATAAAATTTGAGATTAAAAGACAAATGTATTGCGTTAATGGAGTTCCTTTTAAGTACAAGCCAACACATTACATTTGTCTTTTAATCTCAAATTGTATTCTTTAGGTATTTTGACTTTATTTCCCTTTTAATCTCATACTTTTTTCTTGAGCGTCAATTACTGCTATTGCGGCCATATTGACCATTTCTTCAACACTGGCTCCCAATTGAAAAACATGAACTGGATTTTTCATCCCCATCATTATTGGTCCAATTGACGCAACTTTATTCAACTCTTTCAATAGTTTATATGTAATATTAGCAGCTTCTAGGTTTGGAAAAATTAAAGTATTTACTTTTTTTCCAGCTAATTTTGAAAAAGGAAACTTGGCATCAAGCATATCTGAATTCAAAGCAAAATCGGCTTGAATTTCTCCATCCACAACAATATCAGGATGATTTTCATGTAAATAAGCCACCGCTTCTTTCACTTTTGAAGCAGTCTCATTTGTCGAAGAACCAAAATTGGAATAAGACACCATCGCAATCACAGGTTCAACGCCAAACATTTTTGCAGTATTGGCAGTCATTAAAGCAATTTTTGCCAGCTCCTCTGCTGATGGATTTACATTTATTGCTGTGTCCGACAAAAACATAGGCCCTCGACTAGTCATCATAATATTGGTAGTCGCTACCAATGAAACATTAGGTGCTTTACCAATTATTTGCAACATCGGTTTTACAACTGACGGATAACTTCTGGAATGTCCTGAAACTAATGCATCAGCATCACCCATGTTCACCATCATAGCTGCAAAATAATTTCGTTCTCTCATGAACTTTTCAGCATCAAAAAGCGAGATACCATTTCGTTTTCTGGACTGCCATAATTCGGTAGCATATCGAGTTCTTCTCTCTGTTTCCTCTTCTAATTTTGGATCTATTATTGGAAGATCTGCATCAAAGCCCAGTTCTGCTTTTAATTCTAAAATAATTTCTTTATTTCCTAACAAAATAGGAAAACCTATACCTTCTTCATAAACAATTTGAGCAGCTTTTAAAACATCCAATTGTTCCGCTTCTGCAAAAACAACTTTTTTCGGATCCGTTTTGGCTCTATTGGTAATCATTCGAATCATTTTATTATCATTACCCAAACGATTCAAAAGTTCTTCTTCATACTTAGCCCAATCAGTAATTGGATTTAATGCAACACCAGATTCCATAGCCGCTTTTGCAACAGCAGGCGCAACTACCGTGATTAATCTAGGATCAAAAGGTTTTGGTATGATATATTCTCTACCAAAAACCAATTTAGTAGCTCCATAGGCAATATTTACCTGCTCAGGAACATTCTCTTTAGCAAGTGCAGCCAATGCTTTTACAGCAGCCATTTTCATAGCTTCATTTATCTTTGTGGCGCGCACATCTAGCGCTCCTCTAAAAATATAAGGAAATCCAAGTACATTGTTTACTTGATTAGGATGATCTGAACGACCTGTTGCCATAATAACATCCTTTCGGGTTGAAATAGCAAGGTTGTAAGCAATTTCAGGATCAGGATTTGCCATGGCGAAAACAATAGGATTATCTGCCATTGCTAATAACATTTGAGGAGTCATAACATTTGCAGTTGATAATCCCAAGAAAATATCTGCTCCTGTCAAGGCTTCTTCAAGACTTTTTGAGGCTCCTTCCACAGCATATTTTACTTGTAATTCAGACAAAGCTGGGTTGTCTTTGGTCAAAAGACCTTTACTATTAAACATTACAATATTCTCTCTTTTTACTCCCAATAGAACATACAAATCGGCACAAGCAATTGCGGCAGATCCTGCGCCAGACACAACCATTTTTACATTTTCTGCTTTTTTACCAGCCAATTCTAATGCATTAATTAAAGCTGCTGAAGATATAATAGCTGTCCCATGTTGATCATCATGCATCACAGGAATATTTAGTTCTTCAACCAGCCTGCGTTCGATTTCAAATGATTCAGGCGCTTTAATATCTTCTAGATTAATTCCCCCAAAAGTTGGCGCTATATTTTTCACTGTTTGAATAAACTCTTCGATATCTTTGGTTCCAATTTCGATGTCAAACACATCGATATCAGAAAATATTTTAAACAAAAGACCTTTGCCTTCCATTACGGGTTTTGAAGCTTCTGGGCCAATATCACCAAGTCCCAAAACGGCTGTTCCGTTTGTGATTACAGCAACTAGATTCCCTTTGGCTGTATATTTATAAACATTATTGATGTCTTTTGCAATTTCCAAACATGGTTCTGCAACTCCTGGAGAATAAGCCAAAGACAAATCTCTTTGGGTTGCATATTTTTTGGTAGGGACTACTTGAATTTTTCCTGGAGTTGGTTCAGCGTGATACAATAACGCCTCTTTTCTTTTACTGTTCTTGTCCATTTTTTTTTATTTTTTCTAATAAACAAAGATAACGGACTTCCTTTAAAACCGAAGCCTTTATCTTATTCTTTTATTTGAATTTGGGTAATTTATAACCAAAAAAAATAGCTACAGTTCTATGTAGCTATTAAATAGTAATTTAAAAATCCTTTTTATTGGGAAATATAAGAATCTAGGTGTTTTATGGTTTCTTTTTGAACTTCAATTATAGATTTTACGACATCTCCTATTGAAACAAGACCGATTATCACCTCGTTTTCAATCACTGGTAAATGTCTAATTCTTCTTTTACTCATTAATTCCATACAATAATCTAAATTATCCGATGGCTTAACAGTCACTACTTCACTTTCCATAATTTCACTTACAGGTGTTTTCTTTGAGGATTTATCTTTTAAAACAATTTTTCTGGCATAATCTCTCTCTGATAAAATTCCTTTTAAAGCTCCATCTTCAATTACAAGAATTGCTCCTATATTTTTCTCACCCATAACTCTCAACGCTTCGAAAACGGTAATGGTTGAAACAATAGAATAAACCTCTCTCCCTTTTGTGCTTAGTATTTGATTTACAGTCATAATAGAATAAATTTTAGAAAGCTAAATTTAGAAAAAAATCATATACAAAAAGCAAAAAAAAGAATAAATTTTATTTACTAAAACAATTCGTCTGGAGATATCAATTGATTCAATTCATCTATTAATTTACCATCCAAAATCTGCAACCCGTATTGATAGGACGCATTTACCCAACCAAAACCTTCTTTTGCGATATAATCAAATTCGGTTCCTACATTCCCATACTCGGCAAAAACTTTATGTGAACTGGTTTCCAAATCAAATTTCTCGGGAATGGTTCCGTTGTACTCTACAGCATTCTTTGTAATTAACCAAAGCCAACGGTAGACCATTTCTTGTGCTTTTTCCTTGTAATTGTATTTCAGCAATCCTTCCCACAACAACATTTGGTGAGGAGCCCAGCCGAAAGGATAATCCCATTGTCGCTGTGGAGCATTTTGATCCGATTCTAACCAACTGTTTTGTGTACTGCCCGTAATTCCGCCCGTTTTCATAAAAAGAGGCAAAGCGTTTTCCACTAATTTTTGAGCTTGATAATCATCGCACAATCCAGCCCAAAGCGGGAAGAATGTTGATGCTGCTTCAAATGGAAACTGTTTTTGATTTACAAAATCATAATCAAAATACATCCCCGCGGTTTCATTCCAGCACAGTTCAGTCATTCTCTCTTTTCTGAACTCCGCTTTTTTGGCCCATTCTTCGGGAGTATGAATCACATTTCCTGCAGTAAATGAACCTTCAAAATAATCTCTTATTAAACTCTCGATGTCTTTTTCATATTTATAAAGAAAACTATTCACATCAACAGAATTCAAATTGGCACAAGTATTAATCAAACGATTGGTGGTATCGTGACCGCTTTCGCGCATGGACCGATCATGTACAAAATATAAATCCAATTCAGGATCGGTAATTATTCGAGCTAGATATTGTTTTTCGAATTCTCGAATAGGCAAATTGTATTTAATCGCATAAGGTTCTAGCACATCATCAAAATGTCCTGGTTCCACTTCAAAAGGCATTCCCACACCATCCGCTTTATATCGGTTCAATCCAGTTGGAGTCAATCTATTGCCTTGCACCATCCAAACGGTATCGTATTCTAAAATAACCGTTTCCAGATGGCTTCGCAACCATTTTTTATCGATATTTCCCTCATTGGCAATAGCAACGAGTAACGAAGAATACAACGGTGGCTGCGTTCTGGTGAGGTAATAACTACGATTGGCATTTAAGATTTTGCCGTAATGAATGATTTGATATTTAAAATTTTCGGCGATGGCGATGGCTTTCTCTAATTTTCCATCAATCAACAATCCAATTCCAATAAAATAACTATCCCAGCCATACATTTCGTTAAATCTTCCTCCCGGCACTACAAAAGGGACACCTTGTAAACTATATATTTTTTGCTGTAAAGCCAGTGCCAAAATTCCAGGCTTATCATCTAACGTTGCTACATATTCTTCTGAAATAGTTGAAGGAAGTACGACCACTTCAAAGTTATCCAACTCTTTTTCTAATTCTTTAAAATAAGCAACACCTTGTTTGTCTTTTTCGGAAACATAAAGTGTTGCCACTTCATTCGAAGTTTTCACATCTTCAATGATTAATTTCAACCCTTTCCTGTCAATAGTCCTAGTTAGTTCGTCCCAATAATCCTCCCTTATTTTTCTGGAAATTCTTTCTACTGGGTTTTCTTGAATACAATCCAAATCAACCTCGCCCAATATTTCTTCATTTTCTTTTAACACAGCCAATTCTTGTAACAGATTGGACAAATGATAAGTGCCTACTATAATTTGTTGCTCTTTGGTACTTTCATCTACCAACACAAATCTTTTTGGTCCCAAATCATCTTTAGTAATTTTTTTATCATGATCCGTATCTTCTTGAAGCAATAGTGCTTCAAACACCTGGTCGACTTTAAGTAAGAACTTCATCTTTTTTATTTAATTTATTAATAAAAAACAAAACAACTACAAGAACTGCCAAAGGAATTAGCGAAAAATAAAAGGCTTTGCTTCCTCCAATCTTTTGGAATAAATATCCAATAATCACGGATCCGCTTGTTCCTCCAATTGCAGAGAAAAAAGTCAACAAACCCGCAACGGCACCATGAAAATGTTTCTCTGTAGCACTAATGATTGTTGAGTTTACAATCGGATAAATGGGTGCTAGGAACAAACCTATTAATGGAAATACAAACCCTATTAATGGCACTTCGGACAAAGCATTTACCTGTGTGATTTCAATTCCGGAAGCCATTGGCAAAACAAAAACAATTAAACTCGCTGCCGCGAATAAACAAACCGTCAAAAAAACGTACCAATGGATTTTCTTGACAATTATTCCCGAAATAAACCTCCCAAAAGCAATGGAAAGCATTAAAATTACGGCCATCTGACCCGCTAATCGTTCATTAAGATGCAACACTTTTTGATTAAAAGTGGGCAGCCAAGACATGATTCCCTGTTCGGTCATTACATACATAAAGGCAAAAACAGCAAAAAGCAAAATCAAAGGTCTTTTCAGCAAACTCAACATGTCTTTAAAATCTTCTTGAAAAGATTTAGGATTTTCTACTTTGGGTAAATTAAATTTTGAGATTAAAATAAAAACAAAAACAAGGGCTATCAATCCCGCTAAAACCAAATAAACATTGAGCCAGGCCTTCGGATTTGTTTCGCTATAAAACATTGGAAAAATCACATAGGCAAACACAATCCCTAACATAAACACGCTTTCTATGTAACTCATAAATGCCTTATGCTGTTTTTCAGTATCGGTAACAACACCAATTAAAGCCATGACTGACACTTTGATTATCGCAAAAGAAAATCCTGTACAGGCAAACAATACAATGACACTCCAAAAAGAATCACCAAAATACATAACAAAACAGCCCGCAAAAACAACTGCCAAACTGATTAACATTCCTTTTTTATAGCCTAATTTAGGAAGCAAGGAGCCAATCAAAAAAGCTACAAATGCAATGGTTAAATCTTTGGCCGGTTCCAATACACTTGCTTGTACTTCAGAAACACCATACATATTTTGAGACTTTTGAATCAACAATCCCACGCTGTTCAAAAGGGCAGCAAAAACAAAATAATTAATAAATAATGCGAGCTTAATGGTAATGTTCTTCATTTAAAATGGTTTGAATTAATTTATAAATCTGCATTTAGATACTCCAGAATATTTATTCTGTCTGGCAATCCTCCTATATTTTGAAGTTTTAAAACGGCCAACCGCTGGGCAATTGTAATTGTTTCTTCCCAATTTTTATTTTGCAATTGAGCATACAAAAATCCAGTCCAGAAAGCATCTCCTGCACCAGTAGTATCTTTTATTTCGGCAACTGGCAATGCCGATTTACGAATTATTCCCACTTCTTTATCAGACAGTACTACTCCATCCCCACCTTTCGTCAAACATATTGTTGAAGCCCCCAAACCATGAAAATAGTCAAATATAAAATCTTCCGATTTCGCTTCCGCAAAAAGCCGGTAGCAGTCATCTTCGCTTAGTTTCACAAAAGGATTAGTTGATAAATAATCGCTGAGAACCTTTTTGGCTTCATCGCGATTAGGCCAAATTCTTTCCGAAAAATTAATGTCGATACTCGTTTGCAAACCCAAAGCTTTGGCTTTTTTGGCATTTTCAACTATCGTTTCCTGAGCCGGTTTTTTGCTCAAAGCAAAACAAGTCGTATGGTATATTTTGGCGCTTTTTAATAAATCTTCAGGAATCTGATTTGGCATAATTTGAAAATCGGCATCCCGATACGGAATAAAATCAGGAGTTCCCGTAGATTTTGAGACCAAAATTATCGAAGTGGAAGCCGTTTCTAATTGAGCAATTTGAGTAGTTATTACTTTTTCCGTTTTAAGCTTTTGAATACTAAAATCACCCAAACCATCATTTCCGCAAGTAGCCACCAAAACCGATTTTAAGCCCAATCGTGCAGCATTTGAAGCCACATTAGTTGGCGAACCACCAAGATACCGATGATAATCTTGGGTCTCCCGAATCGTTGCATTTATTTGCTGACCAATACAATCAATCAATACTTCTCCAACACATATAATATCAATAGTTTTTTCCATTTTAAACTAAAAATTTAAAATTAGCGTATCTATTTTGATGCAAAAAAACGGTTGCCGCAGCACTCCATGCGCAAAAAGGAACACCATTCGGTGCTTTGGTTTCACTATTGAAGTTCTCATAGAAACGAAATTCTTCGACAGCATTGACATGATTTATGGCTTCCAATATTTCATCAGCTTCCTTTTGTTTTCCTTTAGACAACAGAGCCAGTCCATAAAACCCATTCACCATAGCCCAACTGCCTCCATTATGAAACTCATTGGGGTAATTTCTAAATTCGTACTTGCAATTGTTTCTAAGAAGTTGCCAATCAATATCCATTTCCTGGATAGGAGGCCAAAAAGCTGGCAATAAATGCAACGGCATTTTATTTTTCAACTCTAGAGAATGATTAATTATGGAATTCTGAAATTCAGCAGACCCAATATTGAGCATCAAAGCCAAAGAATTGGCAAATGCATCAAATTGTGTTTTGTATCCGGCGGGAGAGAAAGAGCAAGGCATGTAGTGTTGAATATTAACTTCCTTATATGCTCTTTCATGGTATTTCTCTCCAACCGAATGGGGAGTAAAATTGCATTCTATTTGAGCTGTTATAATTTCAATTTTAGTTGTTATAGCATCATTCTTTGCAAAGTGATTGTAACTTTTCAGAGCCCAAACCCTTAACAATTGGTCGTATAAAACATAACCATCCGTAATATACTCGTCTGCCCAATTTCCAGACAAGGGTACATACAAAAGCCCTTTGTTGTTAAATTCCCAAGCCTCCAGTAATTGCAAACATTTTTCAATATTAGATTCGTGTTTTTTTACAAAAGAATCATCTTTGGTATAAAACGCATATTGACAAATTCCAATTACAAACCAAGTTACCGCATCAACCCGACCGGCAAGCCCTCCATAACTAACCTCAACATATTCTTCACCTGTCATAACATTGGATGGAATTGTCCCATTATGATGTTGGTTCCGGGAGAGTGTCTCCAGTGTTTTCCGAAAAGTTGTTATCAACTTTTCATCTCCTGACGCTAATGCTGCCAAACCACAAATCACACCGTCACGGGCCCAAACTCTTTTGTAATTTGAAATGTTTTGGGCACTTGCCAAAAAACCTTCTGAGGAAGAAACTTTTTGAAGTAAATCGATTGCTTTATTATAGGCTAAATTATTCACTGATACCTTCTTTTTTTGTTTTAATAAATAGAGTAAAAACAGCACTTAGAACTAATAAGACCCCTGCAAATGTTATTGCCAATCGCGGATCATTATTTAAAAAATGCTTAAGAATATATCCAAAACTGATCGTTTGAATAAACATTGGAATTACAATCATCATGTTAATGATTCCCATATAAACTCCATATCGTTCTTTAGGAATTTGCGAAACTACCATTAGATATGGAATTCCCATCATACTGGCCCAACCGATTCCAAAACCGGTTATGGCAGGAAATAACAGGTACTTATTCTCAATATGAGGAAAAAGTAAAAAACCAATTGCGGCCAAAATCAAGCACGTGAAATGTACCATTTTTGCTGAATACTTTTTTGCAAAATAGACCAAACTAAAAGCAACTAAAAAGGTTACAATATTATACCACCCATTTACCAAACCTGTCCAACTTACCGCTTCTGAATACAATTTCATATCTTTCTGAGGAGTGGTATGCCAAACCGAAAGTGCTATACTTTTTGATGAATTTTGCCAATAACAAAAAAGTGCATACCATTGAAACAAATAAACCAATGCCAGTTGCCACATTACTTTTGGCATATATTTTACCGCTTTTATAATGTCAACAAATGGAGTAAAAACACTTAATGGTTCCGATTGCATAACTTTTAACTCTTCCTCTGAAGGAGGAATTTCCTTGGTTGTATGAGAACTCCACCAAACCGATCCAATAGAGCAAATTGACCCCAGAAAAAAGGATGCAAAAACCCAAGTTGGTAATTTCCCAGTTGTCCCAATAAAAATAAGAGGAAAAATAAATAATGAGACATTGGCTAATGTTTGCCCAAAACCCGTAAAAAAACTTTGCGCCTGAAAACCTGTTGGTTGTTGTGATTCGTCTAATTTATCAGCAATAAAGGCACGATAGGGTTCCATTGCAGTATTATTCCCTACATCTAAAATCCAAAGCAAACCAGCTGCCATCCATAAAGAACTGCTAAAAGGATAGAGAAATAGCGCCAAACTACAAACCAATGCACCTATAAAAAAATAAGGTTTTCTTCTTCCTCCCAATTTTGGAGACCACGTTTTATCGCTCAAAGCACCTATTATGGGTTGAATTAACAATCCAGTTAGTGGTCCGGCAAGATTAAGTATAGGCAGTTGATCCGGACTCGCTCCAAGAAAATCATAAATTGGATTCACGGCACTTTGTTGCAATCCGAAACTATACTGAATACCAAAAAAACCAACATTCATATTGATAATTTGCCAAAAACTCATTTTTGCTTTAAAATTCATATCGTGGTTTAGTTAATATTTAATTAAAAGTAATTCTATAGAAACAATTAAAACATAATATAAAATCGAAATCGATTTCGAAATCACCAAAAACGTTTTCGTAAAACAAAAAAGATTTGAGATATTATCTTTTTACGAAAGGAATAATGACTTCTGTCTTCCAAGACAGTTCGTCTCCTCCATTAAAAGGATTTGCAAAAAAATGTTCTAATGGCTTATTATTTAGCTCATAACCATTCTTTTTTGCATAATCCAATAAAGCAAACCAAGAACGATCCGACGTTCTCATATTGCCAAAATAGGTTGCTTTTAAGCCTTTCATTGCAGGTATGGTTTTAAACTTTACATCTTTATCGGCAATGATTTTTGTTTCCTTGTCAATTGGAAAGCAATAATTAAAATCAAGAGTCTCTTTGTCAAAATCCCATTTCGTAACCTCAACATAAGGTCTTCCTTGAATTTTAATATTATGCATTTGCAAAAATCCTGTAATTACTCCATCATTCCCAATCATGGTCTGTGCTTTGGTTTGCAAAACACTTTTTAATGATATGTAAGCTACAAACTCTTCTTTTGAAGAACCCAATCCATCAATTTTATATTTAAATTTTGAAATATGATCATTTAAACCCTCTTTAAAAGATTTTATCTTTTGTATTTGTTCCTCTTTAAATTTTGTATTGACAAAAGGGGCCGATATTTTGTTATACAAACTATGATTCCATTCTTTAATGCCTACATTCACTTTGGTCATCGAATCATTTATGGGAACCATTTCCCAAGTATAATCCATTTGAGAATGATTTTTAGTCATTCTTTGTTTGATGAAATCAAAATTATTTTTAGCAACTGTTTGATAGTTTTCCTTTTCTTTTTCCAACCTTATGGCACTCCATTCATTTATACCTTGAAAAACAGTGCCTGTCGCCGCTTTTACTGTAAACGAAATGGTGTAATCATTTTCTTTTACAAACAAATACCAAATCAAAAAGACGGATAACAATAAACCGCAACCCAATATGAATTTATTTTTTGTTTTCATAATTATTTAACCATCTTCAATTTATTCACTACAAAATCACCAACATTTTTTCCTTCTACCATACCATTCTCTATAGCTGCTCGGTAGTGAATACCTCCATAGAAACGGCTCATGGCAGCCTCTTTGGACGCATCCAAAAAATTCTTAAAAGTTCTGCTTGGTAACCCGAATTGTAACTCGGTATCATCTACAAAAGAAAAATTTTCTCCAAAAACAGAGGTCAAAACTGTCGCAGCAACTGTTGATAAAACAGAATGTCCACTGGTATATTCAGGAAATGGAGGCGTTTGCAACAATGGTTTCCAATTTTCATCGATATTCTGATTGATGACCGTTTCTGGACGTACTACATTACTTCGGTATTTCTCGTCCCAACAACTGATAAAAGCCTCAAACATTCCTACCGAAGTTTTAGTATAAGCAAAAACGGTTTTATCAAAATCAGCATTTGCTTTTTTACAGGCAATTTTGGTTATTCCCATCCAATGCGCACCTGGAGAAATTTTCTTTTTGGCAAACATCATGTGTCCTTGACTAACCGAAACATAAGGATTACAATCCCAAAATTGAGCAATTTTAATCTCCTCACAATCATCCCCTTTCTTTTTAGTTGCCAGACTGATATCATAGACTTCCTGCACCTGTTTGAAAAACGGCGAATTTTTATCCAATGAAAAAGGCAATGCTGGCGCGGGTTTGAATTGTGAAGCAGAATCCAATACCAATGTTCTTATTTCTCCCCAATGTGGTTCAACAGCATCCATATAGGCAGGTGGTGTTGGTTGCCATCTTCCGGCTTGATTTGCAAAAACCGAAAATTTAGGCAATGTTCTGGTTTGTTTATAATTGTCTTTACCCATCCACTTTTTGATGCGTTCGGCTACCTTTAATCCATATTCTTTGGAAACTTCAAATTCTTTCGCATTTTCATTTTCCCATTTTTTATATAGACTATCTCTAAAAACTTCAATCATATCCTCAGAAAAAACCAATTGTTTACTCACTTCCATATGGGCAATCAAGGCGGCCAAATCCTTATTCACTCCACTCTTCGGATCCAGTACCGGAATGGAGTCCAAGCCTTTCAATTGTCCTTGAAGCGAATTGTATTTTTTACTATTTTGAGCAATTACTTCATAAGCAGCCACATTGGGATACACATAAATTCTACTCGCCACTGGAGGAGAAAAAATATCATGAATCATAATTTGCGTTACGTTTTCGATTGCTGCATGGTATTCGTTTGGCATTACCACAATTGATTTTTGTTTACCACATGAAATAAAAAGCAAACAAACTGCTGCTATAGTATAAATTTTAGCCTTCATATTCTGTAATGTATTATTTATTTTTTGAGTAGGTTTTAGATTCTTTTAATTGGAGCTCATCGGTAATTCATAAACCTCAGCTTTTTTATTATTAATGGTAACCAATAGGTATTTTTTTCCATTAAAATGAATAATATCCAAATGTCGAACCGCTTTTTGTGTCAAGTCAATCCCTATTTGATTGCCCAGAAATATCGTTTTATCGTCTTTGATTAATGCCCCAGAGAATCCATCAAAGCGGCTATGGTAAGGTGTAACTCCAAAATAATTCCCTGCTGCAAAAACTTCTTCTTTGGCATCACTGTCAAAATTCGACTTCACAAAACTGGTAATAGGCGATACTTGTAATTTATTGGCAAAAGGAACGAAAGTAAATTTGCCATTATCATTTCTCAAATAACCCGATTTTAAATTATGTACTTCATACAATTTCCCTTTTTCCAGCATTTTCATATCAAAAACTTCCTCTAATGGTTTTCCTGCAAAAGATTTATAACTATTGAATTTCTTTTTCAGCAAACCACTAAACTCCTCTACCAGCTCATCAAGTCCTAATGTTGTATAATATTTCCCATTCTTCTCTTTGGCTACAATGGTTTCAAAAGTTCCATTTTTATCAAAATCATCATAATACATTTTCATCGGAAATTCTTGTGACGCTTTGAATTTCGAATTCAATCCCCAGTTACCTACCAAATAATCTTGATCTCCGTCATTATCAATATCAAAAGGAATAATCGATTGATATAATCCGTTGCTTTTTTCAGGAAAAATTGTTTCGGTTACATTTACAAATTTTCCGTTTTTATTAGCAAAGAAAGTAGGCTTCATCCATTCGCCAACAAGAATTAAATCTACAATGCCATCTTTATTAAAATCACTAAAAACAGCATCCGTAACCATTCCTATTCCTTCAAATGTTTTCGCATCCGCAAAAGTAAATACCCCGTTAGTATTCTTCAACAAATAACAATTAGGTGTACTTCCGAATCTGTTATTCAATGAATTATTACCTACAAATAAATCAAGATCTCCATCCTTATCATAATCAAAAGCTTTGACCACTGCAGCATTTTGAGCAAGTTTAGGCAAAACTGAATTCACCAATTGATTCCCTTTAGCAACATATAATCGGTCTTGCAAATTCGAAGCATTCTCTCCTCCTCCGGAAGCCACAAACAAATCATTGATTTTGTCATTATTGAAGTCTCCAATTACTGCAGATACATCTTCAAAAACAGAATCTTTTTCGATTTCACCATATCCTTTTTTAGAAAATCCATTTGCGTTTTGAATATAAACGGCAGCCTTTTTTCCTTTGGAACCACCAAAAAAGATATCTTCTTTTCCATCACCATTCAAATCTCCTATAGCTGTAGCTGGCCCTCTATCGGAACGCTGATATGGAATTAATTTTTGATACACAAAATCAATAAAGTCATTTTCCTGATGTGTAAAATCAATCCCCAATCCCGCTTCTGTTTTTTTGAAAATTGGAATTACTTTAGGATGTAATGTTTGGTAATCAAAAAAATTTCTGTTGGCATTAGCATTTATCGTCAGGGTTTGATTACACTTGACATTTTTCAATGTCTGGTAGGTTTTATCAGGCCAGATTACCACTAAAGAATCAATTGCTGCTATTTTTCCATATCCAAAATGAAGCATCGGTTCTGATGAAGACTGAAAACCTCTAGTGGTTTGCAATTCTTTGAATTGTTTCTTTCCTTTTGAATACGAAATAACTTTTGCCCCAATTCCGAAAGTGTTTTTGCCTGCAAACCGAAGTTTTACTTTTAAATAATGCGATGTTTTATTCGTTTGATTAATATAAACCGAAGCGATGTTGTTGATGTTATTGGTAACTACATCCAAATCTCCGTCATTATCCAAATCGGCATAACCGCTTCCGTTCGAAATAATAGAATCATTCTCTATCCATTGATTGGATTTGTTAATGAATTGTAAATCTGGGGCACCTTCAAAAATAAAATTAGACACATTTCCTTTTGGCATTTTTTTCAAAGCCATTTTATCCAGTAACTTAGTCGTACTGATTTTACTTTTGACCTGTTCATTGGAATAGTATTTCACATAATCCAAATCGTTTGGTCGTTTTGGAATTCCATTACACACAAATATATCTTGTTCTCCATCCTGATTGTAATCGGCAAATAAAGCACTCCAGCTCCAATCGGTTGCAGCAACACCACTCAATAAAGCCGTCTCCGTGAAATGTTGTCCTGCCTGATTGATTTGCAGCATATTTCGGGTATATTGATAATGATAACCATACTTTTCGGTTCTCAATTTTAACATTTGAACATTGTCATCTCCGAGTGAAGATTTCAAAACTTTTTCGTCATCCGGAAGCATATCGAGTGACATTATATCAGGAAAACCGTCATGATTGACATCGGCTACATCTACCCCCATAGAAAACCGACTAGTGTGCCCAAAATAGTTTTTAAGACATTCTGTAAATGTTCCATCTCCATTATTAAGGTAATAATAGTCATCTTCGTGAAAATCATTCCCAATATAAATATCAGGATAGCCATCCAAATTAAAATCAGATACAGCTATACCCAGACCATATCCATTGGCACCACCAAAAACTCCTGCTTGTGCACTTACATCTACGAATTTACCGTTGTCGTTTCTAAATAATTTATCACCACACTCATAATTTCTATTGTTTCTAATATTGGCATTGCCAAAAGACAACTCCGAATGTACCGCATGATTTAACAAGTACATATCCAAATCGCCATCCAGGTCATAATCAAAAAATGCTACTGATGTGCTGTAATTATCAAGATCCAAGCCATATTCGGCCGCACTCTCTGTAAACGTATTGTCTTTGTTGTTAATAAATAACTCATTATGTCCTTCAAATCCATTAATCCCAACAACAGCAGATACATAGATATCGAGATAACCATCTCCATTCACATCAGCCATTACAGTTCCTGTGTTCCAATCGCTTTGACCTTCTACCCCAGCCTTTTTTGAAATGTCTTCAAATTTATTATTGCCTTTATTGAGATACAATTTATTTTTTCCTTGATTGGAACTAAAATAAATATCGACTAAACTGTCATTATTAATATCTCCTAAAGCTACTCCTCCTCCATTATAATAATAGAGATAATCGAGTATGGAGATATTTTTTGATTCTAAAAGCTCATTATTGAAGGTGATATTGCTTTCTTTAGGTGATAGCTTTTCAAACAAACGATTTTGTTTATCTGAACAACTTAACAAAAGCAATGCGCCTAATCCAATAGTATAAAATTTATTCATTGCTTTTAAATATTTTTGGTGTATTATCATTGATTACCGCAAGTATTGAAACTGCTTTATTTTTGTTTTTCAAAGTTTTAACATGTTTTACTTCTCCTTTTATAAAGAACCCTGATTGATTGTACGGCAACCATGAATAAGCTCCTAATTTATTCCCTAAAAGCACACTTCCATAATTGGAATCTATTCTTCCATATTGTGGTTTGAACTCGTATTGATTTCCTCCCAAAATGAGATCTTGAATCCCATCCTTATTAACATCTGTTACACAAATTGCATTCACACATGAAAACTGAACTTCTTTTGGTAGCAACTTAATTTGAAAATTGCCATTACCTTTGTTGATCGCGATTACACTCTTTTGTATGGTTGCTGTTTTTACAATGGAATTATCTACTACATCCTGAGCGAATATTTCCTGAAATGATTTCTTGGCATAATCTGCATAGCTCAAATTTTTCTTTTTTATAGAAGGTATTTGACCTGCTAATTCTTTTTTTAAATGCAATGGCATATCTTTTCCTTCAATTGCACGAGTAGTAATTTGTTCTATGGTACCGTTATTGTCGAAATCATTGACAAACATTCGCATCGGATTTTTCTCGGATGCCTTGTAAGTAGTATTCGTTCCTTTATTGCCAAGTACCAGATCTTTCTTGCCATCATTGTTTAAATCTACACAACTTACAGCATTCCAAAAACCGGTAAAATTGGTCAGATTGGATTTGAAATCTACCAAACGATGTCCCGTGTTTTTGAATATTCGTGGTGCCATCCAGTCGCCAACGACAATTAAATCTTTCTTTCCATCATTGTCAATATCTTCCCAAACAGCATCTGTAATCATTCCCACTTCATTCAACTTGAATGCCTTTTTATCCGTAGCATTGGTAAAATTCCCTTTCCCATCATTTTCTAACAACAATTGTTTAGGATCGATACCGTAGACTCCAGGCACACTTCTGCTACCCACAAAAACATCCATATCACCATCATTATCATAATCACAAGCAGCAATTACAGCAACGTTATTATTGGTTGTTGGAATATTGGTTTTGCTTTTGGTAAAAACTCCCTTTCCGTTATTCAAATACAAACGGTTTTTGTAATTAGCCTGATCGGCTTTTTCATTTCCACCCGAACCTACCATTAAATCTAGATCACCATCATTATCGGCATCAAAGAAATCGGCGGCTGTATCTTCATAATTGGCATCAGCAACTAAATCAATTTGTTTGGTTATAGAAAAAGTGTCATTCCCTTTGTTCAAATAAATATTCCCTGCCATTCCTTTGGCCCCTCCGATAAAAACATCGTCATTACCATCTCCATTGATATCGGCAACAGCTAGAGAAGGCCCTTCTTGGGAAAGCATTTTTGAAATCAAACCCTCGTAATCAAAATCGATATAATCATTTTCTTTGTGTGCCAAAAATGAACTTGATTTTTCAGAGAACAATGGTTTTACATCAGGCTTTCTTGAAGTAAACGCAAGAGTTGCATCCACAATATTCAAATTAACTGTCGAATTATTGGCCACCTTTTTAATGATTTGGTATTTCCCGTTCGGCCAAATGACTTGAAGTGAATCTATTTTTTTGGTTCCAATACCAAAAGTCATCACATAATCGACTGAAGATTGAAAACCTCTAGAGGGAATCAATTCTTGTCTTAAAATATCTTTTCCAGAAAACAATTCGACTACGCTACCAATGGCAAATTTATTTTGGTTTTCACCTTTCAATTTTACTTTTACAAAATGGTTTTCTTTCTTTTTCTCTGAATTATTTTGGTAAACAAAAGCTTCTTGATTCACATTACTCACTATTAAATCAAGATCACCGTCATTATCCAAATCTCCATAAGCTGCACCATTTGAAAAACTTGGAGTACTCAATCCCCACTTTTCTGCTTCATTAGTAAACGTTAAATCTTTGTTGTTTCTATAAGCATAATTTGGAATCGGCGTACTAGGCATTTTATTAATAACCGTTTCAACGTCTTCTTTCTTGCCCGTAACCGCCATTCTTTGGACTAAATCATTGGCAAAAAAGTCCATAAAATCTTGATTGGTCAAATCTTTACTAATCCCATTACACACATAAATGTCTTTGTACCCGTCATTATCCATATCAAATAATAGTGCACCCCAGCTCCAATCGGTTTTGGCAACACCTGCGTAATTGGCAATTTCAAGAAATTGATTGTTTCCATTATTCAATTGTAACGTATTTTGCATGTATTGATAGAAAAAATCCAAGTTTAATTTTCGGGTAAACAAATCATAGTTATCAAAACTGGTAGTTGTTTTCAAACGTTCATCGCCTTCAGGCAACATATCAGTTACAAAAACATCTGTCCTTCCGTCATTATTTATATCGGCCATATCTGCTCCCATGGAAGACTGACTTGTATGCGATGCCCAACTTTGAATTTGCTCACTAAAAGTTCCATTTTTATTATTGATGTATAAGTAATCGCGTTCGTAAAAGTCATTTGAAATGTAAATATCCGGATATAAATCTCCGTTAACATCTCCAACTGTTACACCTAATCCAAAGCCAATAAGACTTCCGTAAATACCGGCAGCTTCACTTACATCTACAAATTTACCGTTATCATTACGCATCAGCTTGTCCCCTCCGCCTTTTAGTATGTCGCTAACGGTCCAATCTTTGTCGCGTAATTCTCTCTTATTGGAATAATTAAGACTGCTTACCGGAATAAAACTATTATTTAAAATATACACATCTAAGTCACCGTCTTTATCATAATCAAAAAAAGCGGCATGAGTCGTAATGCCCGTATCGGCAAGGTTGTACTCAGCTGCTTTTTCAGTAAAAGTCAGGTTCCCGTTATTGATAAATAATTCGCTTTTTCTTTTTGCATCAATGCCATTTCCAGCATTGCAAACAAAAATATCCAACAATCCATCCCCATTGATATCAATCATTTCGACACCCGTGGACCAAGATTTGGTCATAACGATCCCTGAAGATTTAGAAATATCTTGAAACTTGAAATTTCCTTTATTGAGATACAATTTGTTCTCTCCAAGATTTGAAGTAAAAAAAACATCCGATAAGCCATCGTTGTTAATATCTCCAATAGCCACGCCACCACCATTGTAAAAATTTCGGTATTTGAAGATATTCATGTTTTTTCCGTTCTTAACTTCATTAACAAAATTAATTCCGGTTTTAGAAGATTCTAGTTTGGTAAATAAACTATTTTCATTAGCGCTATTTTCTTTGGAACAATTAGAAAAAATAATAATTAAAAGAGAAAATAGGACAACTCGATTGTGCATAGTATTTGGTAGTATTTGGTTAGGGAATTGACTCTGTTATTACAGTCTAAAATATACAATAATTAGTAATAAAAAAGTAAAAAATATAAAAAATTAAATAAATAAAGAGGGTAATAAATTACCCTCTTTATAACTAACTCAAAACAAAATGAAGTAAAAAAAATTCTTAGTATCCAGGGTTTTGCGTTACATTAGGATTAAATAATGCATCAGCTGGTATAGGATATAAAGCATACTTAGGATCTGAAGTTGTTGGTTTTAATTCTCTTGGAGCTAAAAACTTCCCAAAACGAATCATATCATTTCTTCTCCAACCTTCATACCATAATTCTTTTCCTCTCTCAAGATATATACCATCTAAAGTTGCTGGAGTAGAACCTGCTGGCAATTTAGCTCTTAAATCAATTTGATCTAAGATAGCTTGCGCTGTTGCAGCTCCTCCTGTACCACCTCTCAAGGCAGCTTCAGCTTTCATCAACAAAGCATCAGAATAACGCATCAATACATAATCATTTTCCGGATTTCCTAAATTAGCATGATCAGGTTCATATTTTTGAGTACGGATACCAGCAGTTTCAAGTGTAGGCCCACTAGTAATCATAGTTACTTCTTTAGTGAAAAATAACGGATGCCCATTTCTATCGTGTAAATCAACAACACCTCCTAAATAATGAACATAAGGAACATTGTTTTTATAATCGGCCTCTGTCATAAGTGATTTTGTTCCATCCTTATTTGTTTTATAATTTCCTTCTGGACCATACATTTGTCCATATTGAAAACCAATTGGATTTCCATAATACTGAATAATTGATGGTGAAGTGTGTTGTCTACGATCATCTGCAGCATCAAATTTATTATAATATTCTGCTACAGTTGCAAAGCCATTCCATCCATCAGGAATTTGATTGTAGTGCATCCCCATTCTCCATCTTGATTGTATTCCTCCACCAGATCCTAACACATTTTTGGATGAAAAAATAATCTCATTTGAAGTATTGTTTGTTGGTGCAAAATTACTCCAATACTCAGGTGCTAATGAACTTGAAATAGCATCAACATTTGAAATCACTTTATTCATATCAGCTGCATCAAATGTATAAGGACCTGCTGCATTATCCGCATTAAAGACACCTTTGTTCAAATACAATTTAGCCAATAAATAATGAGCTGCATCTGCATTTGCAATACTAGCGTCATTAGCAACACGAGCTGGCAACTTAGCAACAATAGCTTCTAATTCACTTATTACAAAAGCAGTAGCTTCTTTTCTAGTCCAAAATTTAGGATTATCTGTAATATCTGTCCCTTCTTCTCTGTAAGGTGCTTGGCCAAACAAATCAATGACATTATAGTAATAGAAGGCTCTTAAAAAACGGGCTTGTGTTTTTTGGGAATCTGTTGCTGTATTATAAATAACTAAGTTACAGTTATAAACGTTAGTCAACAAAGAGTTCCAAGCATTTCTAATCTCTACATTATCCGATCCCCAAGTGTGCACATGAAATTGTCTCCATTTTGCATTATCATCCCAGTCACCACCCCTAGTAGGGCCAACCAAACCATCTCCAGACATTTCATCCAAAGTAAACATTTTGTCTTGATCTTGAAATCCTCTTAATCCTTCATAAGCTGATTGCAAGAAAGCAGCAGTATTTACAGTTCCACCGGCTTCATTATTAATTACAAAACCATCTAAAACCTCTTCATCTAAATTTGTACAGCTCACTCCAAATGCTATTGTACCTACAAAAAAGATGCTTTTAATTATATTTATTCTTTTCATTTTTTTCTTAATTAAAATGTTACATTAAGTCCAAAAGAAATACTCTTATCTCTTGGGTACGACAAATAATCCATTCCGGCAGAAGGAACTCCGTTAAGCGCTTTATTAGTATCCACCTCTGGGTCAAATCCAGAATAATTAGTGATAACGAATAAATTTTCACCACTTACAAACAAACGAGCTGAATTTAATTTTATTTTATCCATGAAAGCTCCTTTGAAAGTATAACCAACGGTTAAATTTCCTAATCTTAAGAAATCTCCACTTTCCAAGTATTTAGTTGAAGGTGAGTTTGGATCACTTCCATTTTGTGGAGAACTAGCTACTTCTGGAGTCACGTTTCTACCTCCATACAATGCACTTTTGAAAAAGTAAGCATTGGCAGTATTATTATACAAATAATGACCAAAAGCACCATAGAAAGACATTCCAACATCTAAGTTTTTATATTTAAAACTAGTATTGAATCCAAGATTTATTTTTGGTAAAGGTTGTTTGTCTAATAATTTTTTGTCTGCATTACCTAAACCAGTATCTGATCCGTCTGCTGCAGCGTAAATAGAATTCCCACTGGCATCATATCCCCTAAAATCATACAAGAAGTAAGTATATAATGGATATCCATCTTTTATAATCTCTGCATTAGCACCAGACAAACCTTGTCCATTAATACCACCTGCTAGTAACGAAACAGACCCAAAGTTAGTCATTTTATTTTTCAAAAAAGCAGCATTTATACCGAAATCCCAAGACATATCTTCTTTGTCAATAATTTTGTAGTTTAAAGCAACTTCAATACCATCATTAATTAAATTTCCTGGCAAATTAACACTTCTATTAGATCCTGGCCCTGGTTGTGCAGTAGCTTGTGGCACTGGCGCAATCAAATCCTGAGTATCTCTTTTGTAGTAATCTAAGGACCCTGACAAACGATTATTCAAAAACGTAAAATCAAGACCTACACCGTATGAATTGGTGGTTTCCCAACGCAATTCACTATTTGCTCCCGAAACTGTTTGCGGCGAACCACCATTTCCATAATTGGCTTTATTAAGAGCTGAATTTACAGGAAACTCTTGATTTCCAGTAATACCCCAGTTTCCTCTTACTTTAATATCATTTAAAGCACCATCACCATTATTGACGATTTTATAAGCAGCTCCAACTGCTGGAAAATAACCCCATTTGTTATCAGCACCTAATTTTGTAGATCCGTCAGCACGAATAGATCCATTAATGATTAAATTTTTATACAAGGTAACTTCTGCCTTAGCAAAATAAGATTGCAATTCAATTCTATTTTTGAAAGAAGATGTTCTAAATTCTTGAGCAATTCCTCCTTGAATATTATCAATAAGATTCGTTTGTTCTGGCACATATCCAACACCTCTTGCATTAGATCCTTCAGTATCATAAGAATAATAAGAGAAACCAGCTAATGCATTAAGAGATACATTGTCACTGAAATTATTATCATAAGTTAATGTGTGCTCTATTGTTTTATTAAACTTACTTATTCCAGATATTTCCGCAAAACCTCTTTTTTTAACACCTCCATTAGAAGGGTCATTTTTAATTAAATCCTGACTATTGATTAACATTGTAGGCAATAGTTGACGTTTTCTAACTGAATTAGATGATTCTACACCAAATAGGAATTTATATTTAAAATGACTTCCTAGTTTCAAAGTTGCGGCAACACTTCCCAGCACTTTATTTGTAGTCGTATGATCATCGTAAGAATTCAGCAATTGAACTGGGTTCAAATAGTCCTCAGCAATAAAAGTATAACTTCCATCTGGCTGGTATATTGGTAAAGTTGGATTCCAATACAAAGCAGTACCAATTAAATTCCCAATATAACCCGCATCATTACTAATTAAAGTAGTTTGATCCTTTAGTCCTGCATAAAGTATGTTTGTATCAATTCTTAATACACCTCCAAAAAAATCATTGTTGTTTGAAAAAGAGGCTGTATACTTATCAATTCCAGTGTTTTTTACAATTCCGTCTGTATTGCTAGCTCCCAAAGAAAGTCTTGTATTAGAACTTTCGCCTCCACTACTGATAGATACATCATTATTAGAAGTAAAACCACTTCTTAAAATAGCATCTTCCCAGTTGTAGGATCTAGATCCTTTATCTGGTCCACCTGCTGCTACAAACTCATCTCCATCTAATAATTTAAAATCTCCAGACATAGTACTAAATCTTACAGAAGAATTAAATGTCAATGTTGGAACTTTTGTTTTTCCTTTTTTGGTTGTGATTACGATAACTCCATTGGCACCGCGAGATCCATAGATAGCTGTAGAAGAAGCATCTTTCAAAACTGAAATACTTTCAATATCATTTTGATTGATAAAGTTTAAAGGATTTCTTGCAGAAGAAGATCCCAATCCTGCCACATCAGAACCACCTGAGGATACATCTCCACCATCTAATGGAACACCATCTACAACATATAATGGATTATTTCCAGAACGAATAGATGAGTTTCCTCTAATTCTTACCGAAACACCAGCTCCTGGTTCACCACTAGTTTGTGTTACTTGTACCCCTGATACCTTCCCTCTTAATAATTCTGAAGGAGAGGTAGCTGAAATGTTATCAAAGTCTTTCGAACTAATCATATCAACGGCACCTGTAGCATCTTTCTTTTTGACAGAACCATAACCTACAACTATAACTTCATTCAATTGGCTTTGATCTTGCGCCATCACTACATTTATAGTGCTTTTACTCCCGACACTAACTTCTTGAGTTTTAAGACCAATGTAACTAAAAACTAAGACTGCGTCTGAACCCACATTCTTAATTGTAAATCTTCCATCAAAATCAGTTTGGGTCTCCGTTTTTGATCCTTTTACCAATATCGAAACCCCAGGGAGCGGGCCACTCGCATCAGTCACCAATCCTGATATATCTTGCGAATATATCAAGCTTGTACATAGCATGGTTATGAAAACCATTAAGCCTTTTTGTAGACTATTTTTCATACGTAATAAATAAGTTAGTTAATAATTTGGTTATTTGTTTAAAATATAAAATCAAACATAGTTATTTTATTAAGAAAATTTTAAGAAAAACAAAACTACAACGTTATAGTTGTACCGAAAACGTTTTCGATTTCAAAAATAGAGTGTTAAAATTTTAAGAAATAAAAAAATATAATGAAATAAAAAAGTGTAAAAAAAACACATTTAATTATTTTTACCCATTTTATTTGCAATATTCAAAATTTAATGCAAAACCAATCTTTAATTGAATGTATTTACTTACGGTAAAAATAAAATCGTCTCGTAGCTGAACAATATATTTACAAAACTCTGATATTCAAGTAAGTGAATTTGTAATGCTGAATAAAAATTTTCCCAAACTATTTGGCACAAAAAAGCCACAAACACGAAATTTCATTTTTCCGTAAAATGTTACTTCATGTTTGTGGCAATACTAAAATTGTTTCTATTTTATTGTAATTGTCCTATTGTCAACACCAATCCCTTTTATGGTTAAGGATTTCCATTGCTTAGGCAAAAGCCCTTTATTGTACTGCAATCCTTTATCCGTTTGTTCCACACCTCCAAAACCATAAATAACAGCCTGAAGCATCGCACCTGCACCAGTTGCAAAATAAGGATTATTACTATTGGCCGATTCCGAAAACACTCCAAATGGCGGACGGCTATTCGGCAAATAGGATTTAACAAAGTAAGCATACGCTTTATCCTTATCTCCCAATCTAGCATACAATACTGATAAAACTCCAGAAGCCATTGCTGGTCCATCTTTTTTATCAATTTTTTCCGCATAATAGTCTAAGTCCTTTTCGATTTGTTTTCTATCTGTGATAACGTGCAAGGGATAAGCCAACAAATTAACATCGGCTTGTTTGATTGTTTGCCCTTTGTATCCTTTGTAATTTTGGGTAATTCCGTTTTCGGAATGAATAATTAACTTATTCGATACCTCTATCCACATTGGATTTACGGGTTCATTCAAAATGGCTGCAGCCTTAATCGTATTTTTCAAAGCTTCTATAGCCGAGGCATTAGTAAATGCATTGTCATCGACATGTTGCGCATACTCATCAGCACCCACCACATTTAAAATTGAATAACTACCGTCATCATTATTGACAACACGGCTTACCCAAAAATCAGCTGTTTCCTTGAGTACCTTGTATTCATTTTTAAGCCACACTTTGTCTTGGGTATAACTGTAATAATTCCAAAATGCAATGGCGACATCCGCAGTAATATGCTGTTCAAAAATTCCTGTCAAAGCCCAAGTCGGAGTAGCTTCTTCTCCTGTATCATCTGATTCCCAAGGAAACATCGCCCCTTTATATCCATAAATAGTGGCTTTTTGCTTGGCCTTCTCTAAACGATCCGAACGATAGTCCAAACACGATTTGGCCATATCCGGTTGCAAAGCCAGAAGTGTAGGGTACATCCAAAGTTCACTATCCCAAAAAATATGCCCATTATATCCTTGCGAAGACAAGCCCATAGGCGCAATACTTTGTCTGGTTTCTGGACGATTAAAGGAATACAAATTGTACAAAGCAAACCGAACACGCTGCTGTGCATCCAGATCCCCATCTATTTGAATGTCCCCGGTATTCCACAATTCGAGCCAGGCCTGCTTGTGACGATTCAACAAATTATCGATTCCTTGTTGCAAAGCATAAATTGGCTGTCTTTCGGATTCATTTAATGGATCATTAAAATCTCTTGAAGTACAAATTCCTCCAGCAATGGCAAAACGGTATTTTTTCCCTTTCAGTAATTTTTTAGTAAAACCGACTTCATTTCCCGTTTGTTTTAAAGATTCATTTTCTCCATCAAACAGAAAAGTAGTCGAAGCTGAAACTGTGTATTTCCCTGTTAATGTTTTGGCTGTTGTACCAAAAACAGGCATTAAATACTGATTATCTTTCAATACTCGAAACTGACTTTTTGCATCTTTTAGTTCATCAGGAACGGTCATATAATTATTAGCCGTAACCTCAATGTCTTTATTCGGAGTAATTTCAATAATAGCCATCGCGGAATATGGCACTGCTCTATTGGCTAAAATAGTGTAATCAATATTGGCCATTTCTTTAAATGAAAATGAAGTTGTACTTGTTCCTTCTTTCATATTGACAACCTGACTCCAATTTGAAATATTGTCGGATTTGACTTCCTGATTTTCTAGAATCAAATGAAGGTTCAAAAACTCAATACCCCGAACTATTCTACTGATTCCATTTTCAGGGCTACCATCATACACCCCGTTCAAAATTATTTCTTTGGTTTTTAAAGGAGTATCATCAGTAACAATTCCGATTTTTCCATTGGCCATAGCCACACCAAAATAATTTTCTCTAGAATTAGCATACAAATGCCACTCATCTGATTTTGTCTGACCTATCATCATTGAACTAGTCAACAAAACTAAAAACAACACTTTTACATTTGAATTCATATTTTCTTTTTTTATTAGCTCTTCAAACTTAAAACTTTTAATCCTTAACTCATTGAAATTTAAATCGAAAACGTTTTCGAAGCTCCGAAAACGTTTTCGATTTTTATTAATGAAAATAACTAAAAAAGGAATCCTAATTTTATAATTCCATATTTTTTTAACTTAAACACAAAAGACAATGCAATTGAAAATCCATCGAATCGTATTCGTTTTATCATTCAATCTACTTGCATTGTTATTTTCTTGTAAAAAAACAGAAAACAAAAACACAATAGCCATTCCTACAACAGAGACAATTGTAGTCGATTCTGTTTTGCTTTACAAAGAACCTTTTCGCCCACAATTTCATTTTTCACCAGAAAAAAAATGGATGAACGACCCTAATGGTTTATTATTCTACAAAGGAACCTATCATTTGTTTTATCAATATTTCCCAAGGGACATTGTTTGGGGACCTATGCATTGGGGACATGCTACCAGTAAAGATTTAATCCATTGGGAACACAAAAAAATCGCCTTATTCCCAGACAAATTAGGACTTATTTTTTCTGGAAGTGCCGCAATCGATATCAATAATACTTCAGGACTGGGAACTATTGAAAATCCACCAATGATTGCCATTTTTACTTATCACAACATGGAAATCGAAAAGGCAGGGAAGATTAATACGCAATCTCAAGGTTTGGCTTACAGCCTTGATGAAGGAGAAACTTGGACAAAATACAAAGGAAATCCAATTATAGGAAACAACAGTTTAAAAGATTTCAGGGATCCTAAAGTTTTTTGGAATCCAGAAACGAAACTTTGGAATTTAACTCTGGTTGCCGGAGATCATGCCCAATTTTACAGTTCAAAAAATTTGATTGATTGGACATACATGAGTCAATTTGGCAAAAACAGAGGTGCCCATGGTGGCGTTTGGGAATGCCCTGATCTTTTTAAACTCCAAGTAGAAAATTCTACAACAGAAAAATGGGTTTTACTCATTAGTATCAATCCCGGAGCTCCAAATGGAGGTTCCGGAACACAATATTTCATTGGAGATTATGATGGAAAAAGTTTTAAAACCAATCAAAAAGACATTCGATGGATTGATTACGGAACCGACAATTATGCTGGTGTAACTTATAATGATGCTCCAAATAACGAACGTATTTTTATTGGCTGGATGAGTAATTGGCTGTATGCTCGAAACACCCCTACAAAAAACTGGAGAAGTGCCATGACCTTGCCCAGAAAACTTTCGTTAGAAAAAATAGGCGATAATTATGTTCTCAAAAACAATCCAATCCAACAATTGAAAACAATTATAATCCCTGAGTATTCAGAAGAATTATTGACTATTCAAGCAAGTAGAAAAATAGTTTTCGAATACAATAATCTAAATCAATCTCAAATTGATTTTAAAGCTCTTGCCAAAAATTTAAAATTAACTTTTTCGAATGAAGTTAATGATTCATTAGTCCTCATTTATGACCACAAAATGAATACCTTTTCGATAGACCGAACCCATTCTGGATTGGTCAATTTTGAAGCTAATTTTGGAAAATCAATTCATAAAACCGAAACACCAAATCTGACTACACCAACTTTAGAATATCAAATTATTCTAGATTGGTCATCAATAGAAATTTTCTTAAATGGCGGAGTTTATTCCTTCACAGAACAAATTTTTCCCAACAAACCCTATATGAAATTAAGCATACAGTCCAACGAAAATCAAGAAATAAAGAACCTAAGTATTGCTAAAATAAAAGGTATTTGGGAAACCAACTCTACATCCAAACCCTCTAAAAAATAAAAATGAACAACGTACAAAAATGGTCCATAACCGTCGCGGTCGCCGGTTTTTTATTTGGTTTTGACACTGTAGTTATATCAGGTGCCAACTTGCCTATCAAAGAATTATGGCACACAACTCCCCTATTTCACGGATTATTCATCATGTCGATGGCATTGTGGGGAACTGTTTTAGGCGCATTGTTTGGCGGTATTCCTTGTGACAAATGGGGAAGAAAAAAAACCTTGTTATGGATTGGAATTTTATTCTTAATATCTGCATTAGGCTCGGCGTTGGCTCCCAATCCGTATGTTTTTTCTTTTTTTAGATTCATAGGCGGAATTGGGGTTGGAGCTTCCTCGGTAGCAGCTCCTATTTATATCTCCGAAATTTCAAGTGCCAAAAACAGAGGAAAACTAGTTGCTCTTTTTCAATTCAATATTGTATTTGGAATCCTGATTGCTTTTTTCTCCAATTATCTATTCGAAGGTTTTAGCGGTGCAAATGATTGGCGTTGGATGATTGGCATTGTTGCAGTACCCGCATTAATCTACAGCATCATTGTTTTACAAATTCCAGATAGTCCACGTTGGCTAATTTTAAACAAAAAAGACGATGCAACAGGCTTGAAAGTTCTTGAAATGATTTTTTCTAAAGAAGAAGCTTTGGAAAATTTTAATGAAATCAAAAAAGATGTGGTCGACTCCACTGAAAAAGAAAAATTATTTACCCACAAATACAAATGGCCAATCGTCTTGGCTTTCTTAATTGCTTTCTTTAACCAACTCTCTGGCATTAATTTCATTTTATACTATGCGCCGGAAATATTGGAAATGGCAGGATTAGGCTCCAAAGAATCTTTGATGAATTCCATACTCATAGGTGCAATAAACCTCGTCTTTACCATTATTGGAATGCGCTTGATTGATATTTTAGGTAGAAAATTATTAATGACTATTGGCAGTATTGGTTATATTTTGAGCTTATGCATAATAGCTTGGGCTTTCAATACCAATGCAGGACCTACCATTTTATTAACATCCATTCTGGTCTTTATTGCTTCACACGCTATTGGTCAGGGAGCTGTAATTTGGGTGTTTATATCCGAAATATTCCCAAATACAGTTCGTGCTCGAGGGCAATCCTTTGGCACCAGTATTCATTGGATTTTTGCCGCATTAATTACTTTACTCGGTCCCGTTGTTATTGATATGTTTCACGAAAACCCTTGGCCTATTTTTGCATTTTTTGCGTTCATGATGGTATTGCAATTGACATTTGTTTTATTCATGATGCCCGAAACCAAAGGATTATCACTTGAAGAATTAGAACAAAAAATGATTACCGAATGAAAGCAACAAATCAAAAAATAAGTGTGGTATGTTTTGGAGAAGTCTTGTTTGACGTTTTTCCAACCCATAAAAAAATTGGAGGAGCTCCATTAAACGTGGCTATTCGACTAGCTTCTTTGGGAATACAATCTCAAATAATAAGTCGAATAGGAAATGACGAGATAGGAAAAGAATTGCTGCAATACATTAAAGACCACAACGTAAATTCGAGTTCCATACAAGTCGACAAAGACTTAAAAACTGGTGAAGTCATCGTACAATTGAATGATAAAGGTTCCGCTTCTTATACTATAAATTATCCTGCAGCTTGGGATAAAATTATCGAAACGCCAGAAGATGAAATTATTGTAAAAAAAGCCGATGCATTAGTTTTTGGCAGTTTAGTTTGTAGGGATGCCGTTTCTCAAAACACTTTATTTGAATTAATAAATTATGCAAAATACGCTGTTTTTGATGTCAATTTACGAGCTCCCTTTTATACTAAAGAAGTTCTCAATCATCTGATGCATGAAGCCGATTTCATCAAATTTAATGATGATGAACTTTATGAAATTAGTGAATCTCTTCAATCACCTTTTCATTCATTGGAACAAAACATGCTTTTTATTGCAGAACAAACCAGTACCAAACATATTTGTGTTACCAAAGGCAGTCATGGAGCCGTTTTATATTACAACAATCAATTCTACTACAATAGTGGTTACAAAATAAAAGTAGCCGATACAGTTGGAGCTGGCGATTCTTTTTTGGCTGGACTTTTAAGCAAATTATTAGCTGGAGAATCCCCTCAAAGCGCCATCGATTTTGCGTGTGCCATCGGAGCATTAGTAGCACAAAAAGAAGGAGCCAATCCCAAAATCAACGAGTCAACCATTGATTCTTTTATGAATCCATTAAAAAAATAAAAAACAACTGAAATGAAAAAACATACCACATTTTCGCTCTTATTAGTTTCCCTTATTACTATCATTTGCAATACTATGACAGCTCAAGAAAAAAAAGTGCCTATTGACCGAAAATGGTGGAAAGAAGCAGTCGTTTACCAGATTTATCCGCGGAGTTTCAAAGACTCTGATGGAGACGGTGTAGGCGATTTGAAAGGAATTATTTCAAAATTGGATTATATCAAAAGTTTGGGTGTCGACATCATTTGGCTGAATCCTATTTACAGCTCCCCAAATGCCGATAACGGTTATGACATTTCTGATTATCAAAATATAATGAAAGAATTTGGCACCATGCAGGATTTTGATGCTTTGTTAAAAGGAATGCATCGAAGAGGAATCAAACTCGTGATGGATTTAGTTGTCAATCACAGTAGTGACGAACACAAATGGTTTCAAGAAAGTCGAAAATCCCGTGACAATCCATACCGAGATTATTACCACTGGTGGCCAGCCGAAAAAGGAAAACCGGCATTTCGCCCGGGAGCATTTGAAGCCGATGGAAGTGGTTGGAGATATGACAAAACTACCGACTCTTATTACCTGCATTATTTCAATTTCAAACAACCCGATTTGAATTGGGAAAACCCAAAAGTAAGACAAGAAATTTACAGCATGATGCGTTGGTGGTTAGACAAAGGTATCGATGGCTTCCGAATGGATGTGATTCCTTTTATTTCCAAAGATCCTAGTTTTCCTGTAATTACACAAGCAGAATTAGACAAAAACTACCATGGCCGTTGGGATGTTTATATGGGAAGCGGTCCTCATTTACATGAATATCTTCAGGAAATGAATCGTGAAGTTTTAAGTAAATACGATTGCATGTCATTGGCCGAAGGCGCAGGAATGCTTACCTCAACAGCTTTGAATTTTGTGGATGCCGACAGAAAAGAATTGAACATGGGCTACCATTTTGAAGGAACCAATTTGGGATATGTTCCTGGTTACTTCAAAAAAGCGGGACCATATTCCTTAGTCGATTTCAAAAAAATCTACTCCGATTGGGATGCCGTTTATCAAACGAAAGGCTGGGGAACCATCTACCTAGGCAATCATGATCAGCCAAGAATGGCAACCCGATGGGGAAATGATTCGCCTGAGTTTCATGATTATTCTTCAAAATTACTGACTACTTTTTTACTTTCAATGAGAGGAACTCCATATTATTATAACGGAGACGAAATTGGAATGGTGAATGCCAAGTTTGATAAAATTGAAGATTATCGTGATATTGAAGTTTTTGCAGAATACGAAAAAGTAAAAAATGCAGGTGGCGATCTAAAACAATTCATTGAAGATCAAAAAACAGGCGGAGCAAGAGATAACGGAAGAACTCCTTTTCAATGGAATAGTTCAACCAATGGAGGGTTTACCACTGGAACTCCTTGGTTAAAAGTAAATGACAATCACACTACTTTGAATGCTGAAGCTCAAGACAAAGACCCCAACTCGGTGTTGAATTATTTTAGAAAAATGGTAAAATTACGTAAAAACAATCTTGTACTAGTTTACGGGAAGTACACTCTTTTGGACAAAGACAATCCAAATGTATATGCCTACACCAGAGAATTAGACGGCAAGAAAGTATTGGTGCTATTAAACTTTAGTGATAAAAATGCTTTCGCAAATACTGGAATCAACATTTCGAAAGCCAAAGTTTTAATCAACAATTATGCAGCACCATCAAAAACGGGAGAACTTAGACCGTATGAAGCGATTCTTTACCAACTTTAAAACTAAAATAAATATGAAGTTAAATCATTTTTTATTTTCATGCATAGGTTTAATCCAATTCTCATCTACAACTCTTACTGCTCAAGACAATAAAACGCTACTATTGAAAAACGTAGACACAAAATGGTGGAAAGAAGCTGTGGTGTATCAAATCTATCCACGCAGTTTTAAGGACAGTGATGGAGATGGTGTTGGGGATTTAAAAGGGATTATATCTAAACTGGATTATATAAAAAGCCTAGGAATTGATGCTGTTTGGCTCAATCCTATTTATGCTTCACCAAACGATGACAATGGTTATGATGTTAGCGACTATAGAGCCATCATGAAAGACTTTGGCACCATGGAAGATTTTGATCTTTTATTGAAAGAAATGCACAAACGTGACATTAAACTCATCATGGATTTAGTAGTGAACCATAGCAGTGACGAACACGAATGGTTCAAACAATCCAGAAGTTCCAGAGACAATAAATACCGGAATTATTACCATTGGTGGCCAGCCGAAAAAGGAAAACCGCCTTATAGATGGAGCTTTTTTGATGTAAATAGTGATGCTTGGAAATATGACGCTCAAACCAATTCGTATTACCTTCATTATTTTTCTCAAAAACAACCCGACCTCAACTGGGAGAATCCAAAAGTCCGAGAAGACATTTATGATATGATGCGCTGGTGGTTGGATAAAGGCATTGATGGCTTTCGAATGGATGCTTTTCAGTTTGCTTCGAAAGACACTACTTGGCCAGAGCTACCAAAAGGATATGAAAAAGACATTATAAAATACTACGGAGTTGGACCTCATTTACACGATTATTTGCAAGAAATGAACAAAGAAGTTTTTAGCAAATATGATATTATGACTGTAGCCGAAGGTGCCGGAAGTTCTCCTCAGGACGCCATGCTTTTTGTTGACCCTGCACGAAAAGAATTAAATATGGCCTATCATTTTGAAAGTGTAGATATTGGAAAACATCTAACTGATTTTGGACTGGTCAAATACAAAGCTATTTTTTCTCGATATGACCAAGAATTTAAGGACAAAGGCTGGTTGGCTATTTTTCTGGCCAATCATGATCAGCCAAGAATGGTGAGTAAATTTGGAAATGACACACCAGAATTCAGAACAATTTCATCCAAAATGCTTTCCACTTTTTTAATGACGATGAGAGGAACACCCTATTATTATTACGGAGATGAATTGGGAATGGACAATATCCGTTTTAATAGTATCGATGATTATCATGACCTTGACACCCGTAATAAATATAGTGCATTACAAAACAAAGGAGGTGATTTGAAAGCTTTTTTAGAAGGTGAAAAACAAACAGCCAGAGAAAACGGCAGAACTCCTTTTCAGTGGGATGACAAACAAAATGCAGGTTTTACAACAGGAACACCTTGGCTTAAAGTCAATCCAAATTACACTACTGTAAATGCTGCTCAACAAGAAAAAGACCCTAATTCGACATTGAATTATTTTAGAAAATTAGTTCAATTGCGCAAAAAGAATCCCTCTTTAGTTTATGGAAAATTTGAATTGGTTGACGAAAATAATCCTGCTATCTTTGCCTACACTAGAGAATTGAATGGTAAAAAATTACTAATCCTTTTGAATTTTACTTCCAAGAATGCTTCCGCAAAAACTGGAATCAACATCTCGAAAGCAAAAGTAGTTATGAACAATTATGCAACATCTTCAAAAACAGAAGAATTGCGACCTTACGAAGCTGTAATTTATCAGCTTTAAAATTAATTATTAAAATCATTTCATTTTGAATACCCATACAACCAATATAGTTTCTAAAATTGATAAAAAATGGTGGAAAGAAGCCGTAATCTATCAAATATATCCCCGCAGTTTCAAAGACAGTAATGGCGATGGAATTGGCGATTTAAAAGGTATTATTTCCAAATTGGATTACCTCAAAAGTTTAGGGATTGATGCCATTTGGATTAATCCGATTTATGAATCTCCAAATGATGACAATGGATATGATGTGAGTGATTATTGCTCGATTCTAGCTGATTTTGGCACTATGGAAGATTTTGATTTACTGATGAAAGGACTGCAGGAAAGAGGAATCAAACTCATCATGGATTTGGTATTCAATCATAGTAGCGATGAACATTTTTGGTTTCAGGAAAGCCGAAAATCTAGAGACAATCCTTATCGAGACTACTATTACTGGTGGCCTGCCGAAAAAGGAATTCCTCCTTACCGCTGGAGTTGGTTTGATGTAAACAGTAATGCCTGGAAATATGACGATACTACCGATGCTTATTACTTGCATTATTTTTCACAAAAGCAACCTGATCTCAATTGGAACAATCCAAAAGTGCGCCAAGAACTGTATCAAGTAATGCGTTTTTGGCTAGACAAAGGAATTGATGGGTTTCGAATGGATGCTTTTCAGTTTATTTCTAAGGATGATTCTTTTCCAGAATTGCCATCTGAGATTTTGGGCAACATCCCCGAAATTATGAAATTTTATGGAAGAGGACCACACTTACACGAATACATTCAGGAAATGAATCGCGAAGTTTTGAGCCAATACGAAGTTATGACGGTATCCGAAGGCGCAGGCGCTTCTCCCGAAGAAGCGATGCTTTTTGTCGATCCAGACCGAAATGAATTGAGCATGGCCTATCATCTCGAAGGTGTAGAAATTGGCAAACACCTGGACGAATATGGGTTTGTAAACTACAAAAAATTATATTCCAGATGGGATGAAGGATTCAAAGAAAAAGGATGGCTTTCCATTTTCTTGGCCAATCATGATCAACCCAGAATGGTGAGTAAATTTGGTAATGACGCCCCTGAATTTAGAGAAATTTGTTCCAAAATGCTTTCCACATTTGTCGTTACGATGAGAGGAACACCTTATTACTATCAAGGGGATGAATTAGGAATGGTCAATATCCGTTTTGACAACATTGATGATTATAATGATATCGACACGAAAAATAAATACATCGCTTTACAAAACGAAAACGGAGATTTGAGGGCTTTTCTAGAAGAACAAAAACAAGCTTCACGAGAAAATTCAAGAACACCGATGCAATGGGACAGATCAAAAAATGCAGGTTTTTCAAATGGCACACCTTGGTTAAAAGTCAATCCTAATTATCAAACGATTAATGCCGAAGTACAAGAAAATGATTCAGATTCTGTCTTAAACTATTTCAGAAAATTGGTTCAATTACGCAAACAAGAATCAACACTGGTTTACGGAACCTATACTCTATTAGATGAAAACAATCCAAAAGTATATGCTTATTTAAGAACATTTGAGGATAAAAAAATAATTGTTCTACTTAATTTTTCATCCGAAAAAGCAGCATATAATTGTGGCTACAATCTAGAAAAATCAACCATATTGCTTAACAATTATTCCACTAAAAACAGCACAAGTGAATTAAGACCATTTGAAGCGCTTGTTTTGGCTCTAAATGAATACTAATTGTAATTTTTAAGCTCATTTCAAAAAAAATCATTTACGAAAACCTCAATAAAAAAAATAAAAGACGAACAAATTTACAAATAATAGAAAAAATTAACTTAATTATTATTATATTAAAATTTATTTCTTAAATTTTTATTTTAATCACCAATAATCAATATTAATTATTATTTTTGGAACGAATGAAAAAAATAGCCTCAATAATACTGTTTTCCACACTGCTTGTAACCTTGTTTTACAATGCATTGGGATATCGCATGCTTTTTGCTTTTGATCAAGAGCAAGAGTGGGTAACGGCTATGAAAAAAATTCCAGATCCTGAATTTAAGGTAATCAGCATGAATGCATCTCTTTACGCTTTTGCAGATGACACCGAATTAGAATATGTAAATGAAAACATTACGATAAATAACAAGAGTTATCATATTTTTAAAAAACAAATCAAGGACAATATCCTTAATTTATATTATCTACCTAACATCAATACTTCTTTATCGACCCAAGAAATTGAAAACATCGTTGATGTTCAATTATTCAATGGACTAAATGACAATAAAGGTGCTTCAAAAAAAATAATTAAAACTTTCACGGTAGATTATTTCATACAGCATCCTGAATCTATTGCAATTTCTAATACAGAAAATTTCAAATCAATCCCTTTAATTTCTTTTTCAAAGGAGAAATTACATGCTGGATTCGTACCTTCTTTTTACTCTCCACCAGACTTCGTTTAGTTTTTATTATTTAAGAAAAAACAAAGACTACTATCATTTGATATTATCCTTTATTCGTATTTAGCGGAAGAACTTTCAAAATCAATCTTCATTTGTGATCATTGTTATATTTTAAAAGTCCTTATGGCAAAACATTCGATTAATCGGAATCTGCATTTTGCATTCTAATATTTAGAATTCAATTGTTGCTGAGTTCAAATTCAGTCGTACCTTCTTTTTTCTTTTCAAATTAAAAATCAAAAATCCTACTGAAATTCGCTGAAAAATATTTTTAGCCTTAACAAAAAACGCCTTTTCATAAAAGAGCTGTTTCATGATTTTATAGGACAAATTCTAAACAAGCAAAACTACTATTTTGAAAAAAAACAACGCATCCTATATTGCATTTACTGCACTACTTATTATTTTAGGCACACTTCAATCACAAAAAATAAATGCTCAAGGTTGTGTCGCGGTTCGACAAATGGGAGGACTAAACATGACTTTGACTAATTCATATAATTTAAACAAAGGCGACTTTCAAGTTGGTGGTAATTATCGCTATTTTCACTCTTGGAGACATTTTATTGGAAAAGAAGAGCAACCTCAAAGACAAACCACAGGAGGCGGTCTGGATGAAAATGGAAACGAACGTGGTAATGCCGTAAATATCTATTCCCATGCTATTGATTTTAATATTTCTTACGGACTAACCAACCGCATTCAATTAAACGCTACGTTGCCTTATGTAAACAATGAGCGCTCTCAAGTACTAAAACAAAACCCAACAACCAAAAACTACCGTTATAGCGTATATGCGGATGGAATTGCTGATATCCGTTTGAGTGCTAATTATTGGCTATTTGATCCAACAAAAATGCCAAAAGGAAACATCATGGTGGGCTTAGGAGTAAAACTCAACAATGGTAGTCATAACGAAATGGACGACGCGCCACAAACCGATGGAACTGTAAAAAGCGTAGTAATGGACCAAGCCATTCAACCTGGAGATGGCGGGGTAGGAATAACAACTGAACTTCAAATTTTCAGAAAGTTAACCGACCGTCTTTATGGATTTGCAAATGGATACTACTTGTTCAACCCAAAGGAATCTAATGGCACATTCAAATCAGCCCCGAAACCAGGCTTAGAAGGATATGAAATATATGCTTGTCCTGATCAATATTTTGGACGTGCTGGTTTAATGGTTGCGGTAGATAAAAACCAGAATTTAAATGTTTCTCTAGCGGGACGTGTCGAAGGAATTCCAGCTTATGATGCCTTTGGTGGACAAGTTGCCTACCGTCGTCCTGGCTATGTTGTAGCCGTAGAATATGGTTTTGCCTACACACTAGGTCATCATGGTTTTAGCTTATTCATTCCTTACAACTTTGTAAAAAATCGTATTCAGAGTGCTGCAGATATTGCCTCACAAGACTTAATAAACTCAACTATAACTGATCCTAGCAAATATGTTCATGTACAAGGCGACGCTGCTTTTGCCGACTATTCCTTTAATGTGGGGTATTATTATCGTTTTGGACTTGGAAAGAAAAAACACGTAACAGTTAATTTATAAGATTTAAAAAAGATTTAAAACATGAAAAAAATTATTTTAAGTTGCTTTTTACTCGGAACTTTTTTTGCAAATGCTCAAACAGAGATTGATGCCATTATGATGAGCAAAAATCGATTCTGTGTTGGATCTGTTTATCAATACAGCAGTTGGGACAACTATTGGGAAGGAACCAACAAAAGAGAGAATTTGAATTTAGGAACTGTTTGTACTAAGACCTATGGAGTTATGGGCAATTATGGAATTACTGACAAACTGAATTTTTTATTCAATATTCCTTATGTAAAAACAAATGCATCTGCCGGCACTATGAAAGGTCAAGAAGGTTTTCAAGACCTATCACTAACCGTAAAATACATGCCTTTTGAAAAGAAAATCAAAAACGCAACTTACTCTTTATACACTATTGGAAGCTACTCAACACCCGTTTCCAATTATGCTGTTGATTATCTCCCATTATGTTTAGGTTTAGGAAGCCAAGTAGCCACTTTCCGATTGATGGGAGATTATCAAAGAGGAAAGTTTTTTACTACGGTTTCTGGAGCTTACTTATTCCGAAGCAATGTTACCATCGAAAGGAACACTTATTTTACAGATGAAATGCATTACACTAACGAAGTGGACATGCCTAATGTCATCAACATAAACGCAAGAGCAGGTTATCGTTCAGACCGATTGATTGCGGAGGCAATTGTTGACAACTGGGTTACGCAAGCTGGCGGTTTTGACATCACTCAAAACAACATGCCTTTCCCAAGTAACACCATGAATGCGCTACGTTTGGGAACCAACATAAAATATACTTTGAAAAAAATTCCGGAACTCGCTTTTGTAGGAGGATTCAACTATGTCATAGACGGCAGAAACGTGGGGCAATCAACCTCTTTTTATGGAGGGGCCTTTTATGTAATTAATTTTAATAAAAAAGTAAAATAAGATGAAAAATAATACTGAAAAAACGATTTATAAAAGTCTATTGGTTATACTTCTTGCATTTACGTATTCTTGTTCAAATGACATTACAGAACGCAATGATCAATTCCCTCAATTAAACCCAACAAATGCTGACGAACTTGCAGGAACTTGGAAACCTATTTTATTAACTGCTCCAGATGAATTTCCTTTAGATGCTCCTATAGCAACAACATTACCAGCATACACTAGGGAAATCAACGAAATAAAGAGTTATCAAGCCAACATTACTGATAAGCAAAAAGCAATAATAGCCTATTGGAGTGTTGGTGGTGTATTGCGTTGGAACGAAATCATGAGAACTTTAGTTGCCAAACACAATCGCCCACCTTTTCAGAATCCTGATGGAACGTACCCTATTCCATCTGGAGCCAATCCATTTGCCAACCCTGAATTTCCTTTTTCAAATCCTCCATACTCAGCTAGAGCTTATGCATATGTAAGTGCAGCACAATACGATGCTATGATTGCAACATGGCATTATAAAAAACTATACAATAGACCCGCTCCATTTGTAGTAGACGCCACTTTACCCGTGTTAATTCCAAAAAGCACTTTACCTTCATATCCCTGTGAAGATGCTGTTTTGGCTGGAGTTACTGTTGAATTATTAAAATTATTATTTCCAACAGAAATTGCCTTCATTCAAGAAAAAGCAGAAGAAGAAAAATTATACCGCATCATTAGTGGAGCCAATGTTCGAAGTGATGTAGATTCAGGAATTAGTTTAGGAAAGAAAATAGCAGCTAAGTTTATAGCACGAGCTTCAACAGATGGCGCTGGAGCTGCAGTTGGGAATCAAGACCTATGGACACTTCTTGAAACACAAATTGCTGCCACAGGAGAAACACCATGGAAATCATTAGAAATACCAGCAAGACCACCTATGTTGCCTTTGTTTGGGAAAGTAAAATCATTTTTCATGTCTTCTGCAGATGTTGTCGCAAGTCGTCCTGTGCCTCCACCATCCACAAAATCGGAACAATTTGCAAATGAATTAGCTGAAATTAAAACATTCAGCAAAGACAATTCTAAAAAAAATCAAGAGATTGTTACCTTTTGGGCCGATGGAGTCGGAACATACACACCGCCTGGTCACTGGAATGCTATTGCTACCGAAGCATTTGTTGAACAAAATTACAGTGAAGTGCGATGGGCTAGAAATATGGCCTTATTAAACATTTCTATGATGGATGCCGCTATAAGCTGTTGGGATGCAAAATACTTCTATTTTAACCCAAGACCTTCTCAAATGGATTCATCTATAAAAACAACAACTGGCGTCCCAAATTTCCCTGCTTATGTATCTGGGCATTCTACTTTTAGTGCGGCAGCTTGTACTGTTTTATCTCATATTTTGCCTGCCAAAACTGAAAGTCTTAAAGCAATGGCCCAAGAAGCCTCAAACTCTAGAATGTATGGTGCTATACACTATCGAAGTGATTGCGAAAAAGGTATGATACTTGGTGAAACTGTTGGTAACTTTGCAGTAGCCAGAGCCAAAACAGATGGTGCCGAGTAATTAATTGAATCAATGAAAATATATTAATTAGTTACACAGTCTTAGATAAATAAAATTCTTGGTTTTAATTGACTGAACACTTTTAAATCCTAATTTTATTACTTAATAGTTTGGTTACTATGTTTAAAACAAATTCTAAGGCTGGTAACTATTTCAAAAGCTACCTCAAAAAAATCGAATGAAATTTTAATTAAATTCTTACAAAAAACAAAAAATTAGTGAAATAATTCCAACTCAAAAAGGCCGTGATGCTCAATGATTTTTTTTACCTATTGATTCTAAACAAATTAAAAAAAGTTTAAAAAAGCACCATACTCTTTATAACATTCCTCAGGCTAAAACTATTTTTTGAAAATGGAAATACAATAAATAAATTGTATGTTTGTTTTTCAAGAAACAGTTTTTTTTAATTAGATTTTTAAATCTGGGGTTACCATTATGAAAAACGCTACACTCAAACAAATCGCAGACCAGCTAGGCATATCTACAACTACTGTTTCCAAAGCGATTAAAAACTATCCCGATGTAAGCCCCGCTACAAAAAAAAAAGTAGTTGATTTAGCGACATCCCTTAACTACACTCCAAATAGTTTTGCCGTAAATCTAAGGACCAAAGAATCGAAAACCATAGGAGTAATCATACCAACTGTTGATTATCATTTTTTTTCCAAAGTTTTTCAAGGCGTATTAGAAGAAGCCGAAAAAAGAAATTATATGGTGATTATTTTACGTTCTAATGAAAAATTAGAACTAGAAAAAAAACAACTTGAGTTATTATTAAGTAAAAGAGTTGATGGAATTATTATCTCTTTATCCAATGAAACGGGCGAATTCGAGCATTTAAATAATATACTGGCACAGAAAATCCCTTTAGTGCTATTTGATAAAATTGCCAAATTGGTTAATTGTTCGAAAGTAAGTATAAATGATAGAAAAGCTGCATATAATGCCACTTCTTTTCTAATTGAAAAAGGGCGAAAAAGAATTGCCCATTTTCGGGGATCTTATATGCCCCAAAATTCAATTGACCGATTTCTGGGTTACAAAAAAGCACTCGAAGACCATAACATTCCTTACGACTCTTCCTTAGTCTATGTTTGTGATAACAATACAGACTTAGAAGATGGTTACGCAAATGCCATAAAAGCCATTGCAGAACACCCCAATTTGGATGGCATTTTTACTGTGACAGACATGGTTGCCGTTGGGGCGCTCAAATACTTAAATGAAATAGACATCCCAATGCCGAAACAAATTGCCATTGTAGGATTTTGCAATTCTTTTGTGACCGAAGTGACCACTCCAAAACTTTCTACTGTCGACCAACCTGGATTTGAAATTGGCAGAGTTGCCGCAGCGATTTTATTTGATGAAATCAATTCAAAAAAAAGAAATGAGCCTGTAGTTTTTCAATCCATCGAATTAGAAACATCCATCTTAGAAAGAGAATCTACTTAACTTGATTATTGAATTCTAATTACTATATTGCATAAGCATTTTAAATTCCAAATTTTATTTTAAACTTAGTTTAGCTTCGATTTTAGATATGAAAGATATAACTCTCAAAGAAATAGCGACTACATTAGGGATTTCAATTACCACGGTTTCAAAAGCTTTAAAAAACTACCCCGACGTAAGTGCCAAAACTAAACAAGCGGTAATAGACCTTGCTCAAAATTTACATTATACGCCTAATAGCTTTGCGGTAAACTTACGCACAAAAGAATCTAAAACCATAGGTTTGATTATTCCTGAGGTAATGCATCATTTTTTTTCAAATGTAATTAATGCGATTATTGACGAAGCCGAAAAAAACGGTTATTTGGTTATCATCCTACAGTCTAGTGAAACCATTACTTTAGAAAAGAAACAAGTTGAATTATTAATAAACAAAAGAGTTGATGGCATCTTAATGTCCTTGTCCAACGAAACCAATTACGACGAGCATATAAAAGAAATCATAAACAGAAAAATTCCTTTTGTTATGTTTGATAAAATGTCAAAACTGGCTCCCTGTTCCAAAGTAATCATAGATGATCAAAAGGCTGGATACAATGCTGTTCAACATTTAATAGATATTGGATGCAAAAAAATAGCTCATATTCGTGGACCACTTAATCCGCAAAATTCGATTGATCGATTTATTGGATACAAAAAGGCATTGGAAAAAAACAATATTCCGTACGAATCAAACCTTGTTTATACTTGTGATAAAGTATCATTTCAAGAAGGTTATGATTTTACTGCACAAATAATAAAGGATCATCCAGATGTAGATGGTATCTTCGTTATCACTGATTTAGCCGCAGCTGGTGTTATATCGTATTGTAACGAAAATCAAATTAAAATACCACACCAAATTGCTGTAATTGGTTTTAGCAATTGGTTCATGTCACAAGTAATTTCACCAAAATTAAGTTCGGTTGACCAACCAAGTCATGAAATGGGAGTTGCATCATTTAATTTATTATTGGAAGAAATGAATGCCCACAGAGATGAAATTCCTTTTACACTGAGAACCATAGAGCTAGAAACAGATATTATCATACGAGAATCAACTATTAGATAATTACTCTTTGTCACTTTCAAAATTTACAGCAGAATAAAATCATATCAAATCGAATGATTAAGTAAAAAATCCCTTCCTTCTGAGGTCTTCAGAAAGAAGGGATATTTATGATATCTTAATCAACTATTGGTGCATCGAAACAATAATAAACTCACTTCGCCTATTGGCTTGGTGCTCTTCTTCTGTACATTTCACACCATCTGAACAATGATTCACTAACTGAGATTCTCCATAGCCTTTTCCAACTAATCGAACAGAATTAATCCCGTTACTTACCAACCAAGCCACGGTGGCCTTGGCTCTCATATCGGATAATTTTTCGTTATACTTTGAACTCTGACGACTGTCGGTATGTGAACGAACCTCAATTTTTATATCAGGATATTGCTGCATTACTGCTATCACTTTGGCTAACTCAAACATTGCATCTTTACGAATAAATGATTTATCCAAATCAAAATAGATAATAGGAATATCCAATGTTTTGGCCAAATCAGTACCTACAGTAATTGACTTCATACGCTTCTCAAGAACTATAGGAAAGAGCTTATTTCCACCCAACATTTTGGTTTTAACAGATCCCTCTTTCGTTTGATATTCGTCCTTCTCTCCTCTTACATAATACATTTTACCACAATCTACGGGGAAGCTATAACTTCCTTTTTCATCTGTTAAGGCAACTTGCAAAGGTTTAAAGTTACTATCAAACAAACTTATCTTTGCTCCAACTATTATCTGCCCAGAATCTAAGTCGGTAACTAAACCTGATAACATTTGTTCACAGATCAATTTTTTGTTCTCTACAAATCGGTAAATATCATCATAACCTTTACCACGTTCTCTATTTGAACTAAAAAAACCATTCCTATTTTTGCTATTGATTAAAAAAGCAAAGTCATCTTCCTTACTATTAATTGGTTCTCCTACGTTTTGAATACCAAAAAAACTTTCGTCCACTTCTATTTTGGCTACAAAAATATCCAACCCGCCTAAACCTGGTCTTCCATCGCTGGCAAAATATAGTTCATTATCATCGGAAATAAAAGGAAATGTTTCTCTCCCTTCGGTATTAACTTCTGGACCTAGATTCTCAGGTTCACCATAAGTACCATCAGTATTTATTTTTACTCTAAACAAATCTGACTGCCCTAATGTTCCAGGCATATCAGAAGCAAAATATAACTTTTTTTCATCCACACTCAAAGCGGGGTGAGCTACACTGTAATTATTACTATTGAATGGTAATTCTATTACATCACTCCATTGCCCCTCTTTATCCAATGTGGCTTTATATAGTTTTAGTAACGTATTTTTATTTGTATCCCTCCCTCTTTTACCTTCTAGAAAATTATTTCTGGTAAAGTACATCGTATGCCCGTCTTGGGTAAACACAGGAGTCGATTCATTAAATTTGGAGTTAATTTTGCGCTCAAAACGCTCTGGAGTTCCCATTTCTCCATCTGGCTTAATCTCCGACCAATATAAATTACTAAAAGATTTGTTAGTCCATTTGAATACTTTCTTGGAAACACCTCCAGTATCTCTGGCGGATGCAAATACTAATTTATTCCCTAAAAAAGAACTTCCATAATCTGAAAATACAGAATTTACTCCTGCATCAACTACTTGGAAACGACCTGAATTAGCTTTAATTTCTTCTAAATAATTTCGATTATCTTTAAAAAGTATCCCACGTTTATCATTGCTTGTCTTTTGATTAAACTGCTCCAACATTTGGTCAGCTTTAACATAATCCCCTGCCGATTTTAAGGCTTGCGAATAACGGTAAAAATACTCAGCTTCCTGATTAGGATATAAAGCAAAAAGTTGATTATACCATTTTAAAGCCTTTGATAATTCAGCTTTAAAGTAATAGGCATTCCCCAACTTTTGGAACATTTTTTCATCTTGATACCCTTTCGCAGCTACTTTCTCATAAGTGTCAATGGCATCAACATATGCATAACGATCATAACTCTTTTCGGCTTTACCAACAGCTACTTTTTGAGCAAATCCCTGAAAAAAGAAAGCACTTAAAAACAGACTAAAAACTATATTTTTAATTTTCATAGGTTCATTTTTAGAAGAATCTTGGAGATATAATTTTATCGTAGGCATTAAACAATTCGTATCGCAAAAAGATTTCGTGCGAACCCGAATTATATTGTGCAAATTCCGTGGTATCAAAATCATAACTGTATCCTATAAACCAAGAATCACTTGCTTGAAATCCTACCATAGCACTCATTGCTGCACTCCAGCGGTATGCAAGACCAGCTACAAATTTTTCATTCATCATGAAATTCGCAGATATATCTACTTGCAAAGGTGATCCTTGTACATATTTAGTTTGCAAAGAGGGTTTAAATTTTACGTTCGCCCCCAAATCAAAAACATATCCTGCTATTAAGTAATAATTAATTTTCTCTGTCGCGATATGGCTTGTTGAACTTGAAGTTGCCGATTTATCAAAATGTTCAGTTTCAATTAAATTTGGTGCCGATATCCCAATATAACTGTTATCAGAATGCAAATAGAATCCAATTCCAATATTGGGTGAAAACTTATTATCAATATTATCCTGATAAGCATTAGGATCCCCAGGCTGATATGTAAGTTTCGTGAAATCTATATTTAATAAATTGGCACTAGCCTTTAATCCAAATGACATTTTATACTTCTCAGAGACGGGAACAGTATAGGAAAAATCAGCTGATATGTTGTTCTCAATCGACGGTCCTATTTTATCGTTAACGAAGGAAAGGCCAAGCCCTAATTTACTTTCATTAAATGGTGTATTTATCGAAAATGAATTTGTTACTGGAGCTCCATCTACACCAACCCATTGATTTCTATGCAATGCAAAGATACTCATAGTCTGTCTTGATCCAGCATAGGCAGGATTCACTACTATTGTATTATACATATACTGTGTGTACTGAGCATCTTGTTGTGCATAGCTGGCAATAGAGAAAAACAGTAGTACCAACCTGATTATTTTTTTTTTCATGTGCATTATTTTATTTATAATAGCTTGTGAAGCTGATCGAACTATTTTCTATTTAAATACAAGTAACCTGATTTCTCTAAAGCATTAGATTCACTGTCTTTGTATTTAAGTATATAAAAATAAGTTCCTACCGGTAATTCTTGTGATTTCTCAACAGTAACACGTCCTTCTGAAACGCCTTTAAATGCTCTATCATCATTGTTATAATGCTCTCGTTCAAAAACCAAAACTCCCCAACGATTAAAAATCTCTACAGAATTGTCTGGATAACATTCTAGCCCTTGTATGAATAATCTATCATATTTATCACCTCCGTCAGGTGTTAGAGAATTAAATACTTTAATTGCACATCCAGAAACAGATAATACTGTTGGATTATCATCAAGTATATTCAACTCATCCGATTTATCTTCAACGATTTGCCCATTTGGACTCGTTCCATAAACTGTCGCTTGATTGGATATTGATCCCGTGTTGATATCCGATTGCTTAATCACATATCGCCCTTTGAAATTGGTTGTATTGATCTCATCTACTTCCATTATCAATGGATTTCCTGACATTATAACTCCTAATAATGGATCGTTTATTATCACATTCGTTAAAGGAACATTCCCTGTATTGGTTATTTCGAAACTATAAGTAATAGTTTCACCTGCTTTTGCATAACCATCTCCATTTTCGTCATTGAAATGAGCCGTCTTTACCAATGCGATGCTTGGTTTTTCCACAAACACTGTCACCAAAGCAGTACTGCAATTGCTTGGATTTGCTTTTTCACAAATGCTGTATGTCAAAGTATAATTACCCCCTGGAATATCGGCAATAGTGTTCAGTAAACCATTTGTTCCGATCGTAAAATTAGGATCTGGTGTAAAACTCAATACTACATCTGATAGATGAATTGGTAATCCATTAAAAGTATCATTAGCTATCACATTAAAAATTCCATTTAGTGCTTTGCTACCATCTATAGCCCCCACATTGTCGCTATTTGCAACTATGCCTGCATACATTCTACAACTGATTCCAAAATCACCATCAAGATAAACACTATTAGAAGTACTTAAATTAGTCAATTTAAAACTAGGTGTAGTCAATCCGCAAACAACAGAACCTTGCATTTTATTTACATTTAAATCAACTCCTTTTTTAGTAGTGCTAGGCAAAACTTTAACTAAACCGGTTCCTCCCAAAGCTTGAGCTGCAGCATCTAGATTCGCATCCATTACCAACTCTACTTTATAATCTCCCCAAGGATTTGAAACTCCTGGTCTGTCTCTCCAATACCCTTCGTAACCAATTATAACGGTTTTAGAATATCCATTAGGTCCTGTTACTACAATATTAGAACTTTTAGCATTACCAATCCCTGCTGCATTTAATTCCCCAACATTATTAGCCCCTTTACAGCTTCCATCCCCATTATAATCAATCCATTCCCATTTACTATAATCAATATTTCCATTAGCGTCAGGGATATTTTGTGTCACTAAACCATCATTATTGGCATCATACCATTCGTCTTGTATTCCGTTACTATTAATGTCATACCAAACATAATCTCCCAATACAGGCAGAGTAGACAAATCATATTCAAAATCTATTTTTTGAAAGTCACAATTATTAACCGTTATAAAACGCAAACTACCATTTGTAGGATATAATTGGTAGACACTATTCAAATTGGCATCTTGAACCTGTACCAAATAATCCCCTTGTACCATACCTGAAAAGCTATATGAACCATCCGCTTTTGTAATCTGCATTAATACTGGTCCAACTGTAGTTTTTTGAGGTATCAAAGTTATTGGAACATTCGCTAAGGGAGCACTAGCATTTCCTTTATTATAAACAATCCCTGAAATATAAGTAGCAGAACTACAATTAACAACAATCGAAACTGCAGCAGCATCACAAACAGGTATCACACCCAAAGTACAAATCTGATACGTTAATGAATATGTTCCCACAGGAGTGCCTCTTTTGATATCTAGTGAGCCATCTGTGTTTAATGTTAAATAACCAGTAGCATCCGGAGTTACAACAGAAAGGTTTACATTACTTAATGTTGCAGAATTTACATCTACTAAATCATTTGAAAGAACATTAAGAATATTTTTCATTCCATTCAATCCGTCAATAGGTCCAGCCGAATCATCATTAGCTAAAACAATTGGTGGTGCAGGTGCAGGAACATCTTTTACCTCAATGTTGATGCTAGCTGTATCACAAATAGCAGGACTACTCACGGAACAAATTTGATATTGTACGGCGTATTTACCTGCTGTTGTTCCCGGAGCTACAGTTAGCGTTCCATCCATATTCAATGATAGTCCTGTTGGATATACTCCAACAGATGACACATTTACAGTATTAAATGTTGCTGCTGTTAATAATGTACCATTCACTTTATCATTAAACAATACATTCTCAGTTGTACCTCCACTACTACCAATTATTGGTAACATAGTATCATCTATAGCATCAATGGTATTTACCTGCACTGTAACTTTAGCGGTATCACAATTCGTTGGATTTAGTTTGTCACAAATAGAATACGTTAGACTATATGAACCTGCAGGAGTATTTGGTGCAACAATTACACCTCTACCGACCAAAGAAACTCCTGCATTAGTAGCACTAATAAAAGATAAAACAACATCATTTGGATTTACGATAGCACAATTTAATTGATCATTTGATATAATATCAACTAATGCTGTCCCTCCTACTGTACCATTAATTGGAGTCCCTAAGTCATCGTTGGCAATTATTTCCCCTATCACCTTAACCGTTTGGGTGCAGGACGTTGTGTTGTTGCTCGCGTCTTTTACCGTCCAGGTAACTATAGTGCTTCCGATTGGGAAAGTGCTTGGCGCATCATTCGATACCGTAGCCCCCGAACAATTGTCCGCAAATACCGGGCTGCCCAAAGCAACTCCCGTAGCCACGCAAGAGCCAGCGTCTACATTGACACTTACTGCCGCAGGACAGGTGATTGTTGGATTGATGTTATCTGTTATGGTTACCGTTTGGGTGCAGGTCGCTGTGTTGTTGCTCGCGTCTTTTACCGTCCAGGTAACTATAGTGCTTCCAATTGGGAAAGTGCTTGGCGCATCATTCGATACCGTAGCCCCCGAACAATTGTCCGCAAATACCGGGCTGCCCAAAGCAACTCCCGTAGCCACGCAAGAGCCAGCGTCTACATTGACACTTACTGCCGCAGGACAGGTGATTGTTGGATTGATGTTATCTGTTATGGTTACCGTTTGGGTGCAGGTCGCTGTGTTGTTGCTCGCGTCTTTTACCGTCCAGGTAACTATAGTGCTTCCGATTGGGAAAGTGCTTGGCGCATCATTCGATACCGTAGCCCCCGAACAATTGTCCGCAAATACCGGGCTGCCCAAAGCCACTCCCGTAGCCACACAAGAGCCAGCGTCTACATTGACACTTACTGCCGCAGGACAGGTGATTGTTGGATTGATGTTATCTGTTATGGTTACCGTTTGGGTGCAGGTCGCTGTGTTGTTGCTCGCGTCTTTTACCGTCCAGGTTACCGTGGTGCTTCCAATTGGGAAAGTGCTTGGCGCATCAT
>NZ_JAHWYN010000029.1 GCF_019351435.1 Flavobacterium taihuense | reverse complement strand
ATGGACGATGCCTATTCAAAATTGGGGAATTGTTTTAAACCAATTTACCCTTATATTTGATAAAAGGCTCCGATTATAAAACCGAAGCCTTGACTTTTCAACTTACACACTTTATGGGACAGTGTCTTTTTTTATTTGGTTTCCAATGTTTTTTTTAATAAAAAAGAGTGCTTGAATAATCAAGCACTCTTTTTAGGGTATTATAAATTAATTACATTACATTTTCTTTTCAGATTTTGCTGTGCAGCAAGATTTTTTGGATTTGTCACACGCCTTTTTTTCTTTGGCGGTACATTCTTTTTTAGGGGTTTCTTTTGGTTTTGTTTCTTGAGCGCTTGCATTCATACCTGCCGAAAAAAGTGCTACTGCTAAAAGGGTGATTAGGTTTTTCATGTTTTTAGTTTTTGAATTTAACGATATTTCAAAACTATTATTTTTTTTGAATAGTTTTCATTAATTAACTTTTTTATAACTCAATACCGCAAGAGTATTTAAAGCAATCGCATAGCCAGTGATAATAGAAAATTGGGTTGTAATATCCGTAAAAGTGGCTCCTTTAAGCATCACCATTCTAATGATTTCAACAAAATAGCGAATCGGGTTGAACAAAGTTATGTTTTGCGCCCAATTTGGCATACTTTCTATTGGTGTAAACAGTCCACTCATTAAAATAAAAATTACCATAAAAAACCAAGCAATAAACATGGCCTGTTGTTGCGTTTCAGTGTGATTTGATATGAATAATCCGATGCCTAAAATAAGCAATAAATACACAGAAGTAAAGGCGTAAATCAAAAACAAACTTCCTAACATAGGAACATTGAATACGACTTTGGCAATGAGGAGACCAATAGTTAAAATGACTAAACCAAGAATCCAAAAAGGGAATAATTTGCCAATAATGAATTGATGTTTCCGGATTGGAGTTACGTTTATTTGTTCGAGAGTGCCAATTTCCTTTTCCCGAACGATATTCATGGACGAAAGAAAAAGAGTTATCATAGTAACTAATAATACCAAAATTCCGGGAACCATATAGGTCTTATAGTTCAGTGTGTTGTTGTACCAAAAGGATGGTATAGTGATTATGTTTTGTGGCGTTATAAAGGAATTATCTTTGTATTGCAAAAGGTGGCTTTGAATTTTTTGATTGTAAGTTCCAATGATTTGCGAAATATAGACGTTTTCTACTCCTGCAGATGCTCCATCGATGGCATTTATACTTACGGAGAGTATGGTGGTTTTATCAGTGATGAGGTTGCGTTCGAATTGTGTGGGGATTTCGAGTATAATATCGATATTTCCTTTTTGCATTTCGAGGTTGGCTTCTTCTTTAGTATTGAATTGGTTTACAATTATGAATGATTTTGAAGCTTGAAATTTACTGATGAGTTCCCTGGAAGCTGCCGAATGGTCATGATCAATATAAGAGAACTTGATATTTTGGATTTCAAAGCTGGCGGCGTTGGACAAGATTAATAATTGAATTAATGGTAAAACAAATATGATAGGTAACATTCCTTTGTTTCTAAAGATTTGCTTGAATTCTTTCTGGATGATGAATAGGATTGTTTTCATTTTAGATTGTTGATCAACGATTTGTGATATTTAGATTTTTTAGATTACCAGTGAAATTGTCATTGAAGTTTTCTTGTTTCTTTGAAGTCCTAGCCCTGATAGCAATGGAAAGCCCGGAGCGACAAAAAGTAGTTTTTTCTTGCACTAAAAAAAGCGACTGAAAGAAGCTCTTTTTTGGGCTTAGAAAAACACTTTTTGGAGTAAGGACTTGTAATGTATAGCAGGATTAGCTACTTATTAATTTTAGATTTCAATTTTTTTTATCTTTTCTCTTTGTTCTTGTTTCTATTCTCTTTTTTTACTCCAGTCTGATTTTATATTTCTTGATACTTATTGCAATAAAAAGGATAGTCATTCCTATCAATATTAAGGTCTCTTTCCAAATGGTATGTATTGTGGCTCCTTTGAGCATAATAGCTTTGATGATGATGATGAACCATTTTGCCGGTATGATATTGCTGATGATTTGGAGAGGCAACGGCATACTCGAAATAGGAAATATAAAACCCGACAGGATGATAACGGGGAGCATTAATCCCGCTAAGGAAAACATCATGGCGGTTTGCTGTGATTGTGCAATGGTCGAGATTAGAATTCCTAGCGATAGTGCTGTGATGATGAATAATATACTTTCTAAGGCTAATAGAAAAAGACTGCCTTCAATTGGCATTTTGAAGACAAAAACTCCTAAAAGCAAGATAATAGCTGCATTGATAATGGATAGAAAAATATACGGAAAAACTTTTCCAATGACGACTTGAAAGGGCTTTATGGGCGATACCAAAAGGACTTCCATGGTGCCCATTTCTTTTTCCCGTGTGATAGAAATAGAAGTCATCATAGCCGAAACCAACATCAAAATTACGGTCATTACGCCGGGTACAAAAGTGAAGACACTCTTGAGTTCTGGGTTGTAATACAGTTGCGTTTGGGTTTGAATTTGGTAAACAGGTTTGACATTTTTATTGATTTCCTGCGAGTAATTCTGTAAAATAGCGTTGATATAATTGGTGATGGTATTGGCTATATTCGGATCAGTAGCATCAGTGATGACTTGTACTTTGGCAGTTTTTTTATTTTGTAGGTTTTGAATAAAATCTTTCTCGAATACCAAGACGGCTTTGACTTTTCCGGTTCGGAAAATACTTTCTATTTGGGCTTCGTGTGTGATTTGGTTCACGATTTTAAAATACTTGGAAGCGCTTATTTTATTGATGATTTGTTGGGTTTCGTTGTCTTTGGATTGGTCGAAAATAGCGATATTGACATTGTTAATTTCATTGGTAATGGCAAATCCGAACAGCATGATCTGGACCATTGGCATTCCGAAAAGAATGAACATAGTACGTTTGTCCCGAAAAATGTGGTAGAACTCTTTTGTTACAAAACCGATGAATCTTTTCATTTTAGACTACTTATATTGTTGAATTATTAGATTATTTACCTGTATTTGACTGCAATCTAAAAACTGCAATCTGCAACTATTCAATATTTCGTGCGAGTTTCAGGAATACATCATTCATGGAATCGACATTGTATTTTTGTTTTAAATTTTTTGGACTGTCCAGAGCTTCTATTTTTCCTTCGACCATGATGGAGACTCGGTCACAATATTCGGCTTCGTCCATATAATGCGTGGTGACAAATAGTGTGGTGCCTTTATGTGCTTCGGCGTAAATCATTTCCCAAAATTGCCGTCTTGTAATAGGGTCAACTCCTCCAGTAGGCTCATCGAGGAATACTATTTTGGGTTCGTGCAAAAGAGCTACCGAAAAGGATAGTTTTTGTTTCCAACCTTGGGGCAAAGATTTTACCAATTTATCGGCAACATCCTGTAAATTTAACTCCTGAATTAATTGTGCTGTTTTTTCTTTGATTTGGGCACGAGACAATCCATAGATGCCGCCAAAAAAGGTGATGTTTTCCTTGATGGTCAAATCGTCATACATTGAAAATTTTTGGCTCATATAGCCAATGCTTTTTTTGACCATTTCGGCTTGGGTTTTTACATCAAATCCTGCTACGGTTGCTTCGCCCGATGTGGGTTTTGAAATACCGATGAGCATTTTCATAGCTGTTGTTTTTCCCGCCCCATTGGCACCCAGAAACCCGAAAATCTCCCCTTTATATACATCAAAGGAAATACTGTTGACTGCGGTGAAACTGCCAAATTCTTTGGTGAGGTTATTTACGGTAATGATTTTTTCTTGATTCATTTTTGACGCAAATTATTTGGACATAGATTACAAATCCATAAAAACATCTTCTATGGTTGGTTTTGTCATTTGGATCTCTATTTCGGTATGTTTTTTATCTTCTAAATATTTCTTTAATGTATCAGAATCAAATTCAGTTTCCTTGTCCGTGTAATGTATGGATTCACCAAAGGCATAAACGCTGTATTGACTTGGATGGTTTTTTAGATCGAGTAGGAGCTGATACGTATTTTTGGCTCGGACATCATAAATGGTTTTGTCGTATTTCTCGATAATGTTGATTGGAGAATCAATTTTAAGGATCTTTCCTTTTTGAATTAATGCAATTCGGTCACACAAAGCAGCTTCATCCATATAGGGTGTTGAAACCAAAATTGTAATTCCTTTTTGCTGTAAACGCTTTAGCATTTGCCAAAATTCTTTTCGGGAAACGGGGTCAACTCCTGTTGTGGGTTCATCTAGGAATAAGACTTTAGGTTTGTGAATTAAAGCACAGCACAAAGCGAGTTTTTGTTTCATTCCACCTGAAAGTGCACCTGCTCTTCGAGTCTTAAATGGTTCTATTTGAATGTAAATATCTTTGATTAAATCGTAATTTTCCTCGATGGTGGTGCCAAAAAGCGTCGCAAAAAACGTTAGGTTCTCCTCAACGGATAAATCTTGGTACAAGGAGAATTTTCCGGGCATATAACCCACACAATTACGTATGGATTTGTATTCTTTTACTACATCAAAACCTGCAACGGATGCAGTTCCTTCGTCAGCAAAAAGCAAAGTTGTCAATATTCTAAAAAGAGTTGTTTTTCCGGCACCATCAGGCCCAATGAGACCAAATATTTCGCCTTCATTTACAGCAAAAGATAGCGTTTCAACAGCTTTTATTTTGTTGTAGGATTTGGAAATATTTTGAACGGTTATGCTCATATTTAATGTCAATTTCAATTTCAAAAATCAATTTAAAATTTGTAGTTTCATTCGTTTATTTCAACCACATTTCAGCAGGCATTCCTATTTTTAAACTACCATCGTTTTTTACATCTACTTTCACGGCATAAACTAAGTTTACTCGTTCTTCTTTCGTTTGGATGATTTTTGGAGTGAATTCTGCTACCGATGAAATCCAGGAAATAGTCCCAGGATAGGATTTCATTCCAGTTCCATTGTCAATTTTTACGGTTACTTTCTGATTCAGTTTTATTTTCGGAAGTTGGGTTTCGCTAATATAAACCCTCAACGTCATTTGGCTGAGATTGGCTATTTTATAGAGCGGTTTTCCAAAGGAAGCTATTTCATTGGGTTCTGCATATTTGGCCAAAACGGTTGCTTTTATCGGATTAATGATTTTGCTGTTCTTGATTTGGTCATTGATCTTTTTAATCTGAACATCAATCGAAGCGATTTCATTTATAATAGGTGCATTCTGGGTTTGAACGCCTTTTATTTGCTCTTTGATCACATCCACTTTTCCTTCTATTTCATCGACTTGGCGTTTGGTAGCGGCGTTTTCAGCAAACATATTCTGAATCCTTTTTTGTTCAATTAGTGTAGTTTTGAGTTGCGCCTGCAATACACTGATTTGTGATAATACATTTTCAGATTTAGAATAAATCGTAGCCTTTGAAGCTACAAGCTGCTGCTTGTTAAAATGTAATTGTAGTGTATCTACCAATCCTACCAAAGTATTCGGTTCAATGATATTGCCTTCTTCAATATTTAAAAACTCCAGTTTTCCATTGGCTTCTGCCGAAATAGTGATTTCGGTTGCTTCAAAATTGCCATAACCATCGGCTTTGTTGTCACTGTTGTTGCATGAAAACAGGCTTAATAGCAGTGTTAGAATAAATATATGTTTCATTTTGTTTAAAGATTTATTTGTTTGTAAACCTTTGTCAAAGTTTAGAACTTAGACAGAGGTTTAAAGGATTACTAATTGATTCCAATAGCGACTTGATAATTGGCCTTGGCGAGTTCCAATTGTATTTCATGTATTTTTTGGCTGTTTTTGGCTTCGTACAAATTGGTGAATTCGATCAAATATTCGGAGGCGGTAATGACTCCGTTTTTTAATTGCGAACTGGCTGATTTCTCTACATATTCTCGTAGAGTGATTATATCAGTATCAGTTGCTATGTTGGCTTCTGATTTTTGTATTTCTGCATTGATTTCTTGCAGTTGAATGTTGTTGTTGAGTAAGAATGTTTCTTTTTCGGTAGCGATGATATCAGCAGAAACAGTAAGTGCTTCCTTCTCGGATTTTGATTTATTCCAATCAAATACATTCCAATTGGCTTTCAATCCCACCATAAAAATAGGTTCAAAAGAATTTTCAATCATGTTTAGTCCCGGATTACCATAACCTGCGATTCCAAAGGCATTTATTTTAGGCAAATTATTTTTAGTCAATATACTTTTTGAAACATCGATTTGCTGTTCTTGTAATTCAAAATAGTGCATCTCAGGACGATTTATGATTGTATTTACAGGTGTTGTAATAATTGGTTTGTCCAATTCGGTTGTCTCAGAAATGTTGGAATAGGTTATGGAAGAAAGATTTTCGAAAAGTTTTTTTTTGTCATATTGAATTTCTGAAAGCTGTTGTTTAATTTTCAGGTTTTCGGCTTCCAATACTTTTTCGGAGGCAGGCAAAATGGCGCCAAATTGAATTCCCGATTTTACCTCTTTTATTTTGGATTCCAATTGGTTTTGTTTGGCAAGCAAAAGATCTTTTCGCTCCTGCAAAAGTAAAATAGAAAAAAATAATTGATTGATTCTAGACTTGAGTTGGTATAAATTAACCTCGACTTGTTGCTGTTGGGTTTTGGTTTGGGCTTCTTTGAGTTTGGTATTGGCATCAATCAAACCACCATTGTAAAGCAACTGATTAACGTCTAATGTAGCTTTGTATTGGTCTTTATTTAGTGGGGATACAAAAGGGTTTGGAATTTCGGTTACTTGATTTTGATAGGTTCCTTGGGCATTCAAATCTATTTTTGGCAATTTTCCGGTTTGTAAAGCATTCACTTCATAATCCGATTTTTGTTGTAATAAAGTAATTTGTTTGGCGGTTGGATAATTTTGATGAACCAATGAATAACAATTTTCCAATGTCATTTTTTGCTGTGCGAAAGCAAAAAAGGGAAGTAAAAAAAGGATGATAAAAGTATATTTTGGAGTTCTCATTTTTTAATCGAATTAATAATAGTTTCGGCTATGCTTGTTTTTCGTTCTTCCATCATTTCATTGAATTCAGTTTCTGAAAGCTGAATGATTCCTTTTATCATTGTTTTGGCTGCAAAAGGAAAAACCGTCATCGAAAAAATATCTAATAAAAGCTGTTTTGGAGGAATAGGTTTAATGATTCCTTCTGCTATTTCTTTTTCGATTTGCGCTAATAATGGAGTAGGATCGGGGCGATTTTTATGATTTAGAAAGGATAGTACAAATTCGGGGTTGTTGTTCATTTCCTGAATTACAAACGACGGCAAATAAGGGTTGACAATGACAAATGAAATATAACTGTTTGTGAATTTTTTAATTTTTTCAAAAACTGTTGCTTCTGAGTTGAAGATCTCATTGATCTGCGGAGCCAATTGGCTGAAGGCATTCATAAAAACTGCTTCAAAAAGCAATTGTTTGTTTTTAAAACAGTAATGTAACATTGCTTTGTTGATACCTGCCTCATCGGCAATTTCCTGCATGCGCGCTCCAGCGAATCCCTTTTTTTGGAACACTATTCTGGCGGCATTGAATATTTTTTCTTCGGTAGTCATTGATGCTAACTGTATGGTTTAACCGTTTGGTTAACAAAGATAGATAAAAAAAGTATTTCGGGTTGAAATACTTATGATTTATTTTTTTATGGTCCTGCGTTCTGATTTAGCAGTTAACGTTTTATTTCTGTTTTTTCTCTTCTTTCACAAACATATTAAACAACAATCCTCCCAGTAAACTACCATAAAGAGCGGAGTTTACAGGTTTTGAAGTGATAGCGCAACTGCCCGAAGCACAACCCACAAAGTGATAATATAAGTAACCGGAAATAGCTCCAACGACAATTCCGATGCTTGTTATAATAATTGCTTTTCGGGTCATGAGTTGCTTTTTTCTACAATCACTTTGATTAAATCAGAGGAGCTTAAAACTCCAGATTGTCTCCATAACTGCTTTCCGTTTTGAAAGAGAATCATAGTAGGTACGCCGCGAACTTGGTATTGAGCTGCGATTTGTTGGTTTTTATCGACGTCAATTTTGATGATGGATATACGGTCACCTAAATTGTCTTTGACTTGTTTCAGAATAGGAGCCAAAGTTTGGCAAGGTCCACACCAAGTGGCAAAAAAATCTACCAAGACTGGTTTTTCGGACTGGATGATATTGTTGAAAGTACTCATTTTTTACTGTATTTATTTTTTGGAATTGTACAGCCATTTGGCCCACAACCTGTATTAAAGATAGCCTGAATAAAGAAAAATAATCCAAAGGCGATGAAGAACCATTCGTTTGTATAATAAGCTTGTGCGAATAAAAATACAGCAAAAGCCAATCGAAAAATTCGCATTATATGCCAGTTGCTAAATAGTATATCTTTCATTTTTTATAGTTTCTTTCCAATTTTATATTTGGCATCGTAAGCGATTTCTTTTTGCAGAGTTTTCAATGCAACTTCATCTTTGCTTACAATCAATACTTCGGCAAAATTGCTGCTCATACTTACGTTTAAAACACTTTCAAGTGTAGAGAATTTCTCGGTAACGGTATTCTTGCAACCATTACAGGTGATGCCTTCAAATGGATATAAATTGACTAGCACTTCACTGTTTTTTTGTAATTCGATAAACAATTCGGAACCAGTTCTTGGCGTGGCAGAATTTTGACAAACATCCATTTTTAGAAAACTAAAAGCTTGTTGAAAAAGCAAATTATATTCTTCTTGGCTTCCGCCAAAAGGTGGGCCACTTTCAAATGTTCGGTTGAATAATAATCCAGCAATTTTTCCTTTGTTGGCCAATAGCTGATGCATTTTCCAAACATATTTTTGACGCATTGTTGGTGGCAAGGCGCAAAAGAATGTCTGTTCAATGATTAAATCATACTCGCCCTGATGTTCAAAAAAGTCTCCCAATACGATATTGATATTGGAAGTATTCTTGAATTTGGTTTTTAGATTTTCTATTAATGTTGGAGCAATGTCAATTACGGTAACGTTTGTAAAACCTTTATCTAGAAGATATTCCGCTTCGTAGGTATTTCCACACCCAGGGATTAAAATTTGAATGGCTTTGTCTTCTAAAGTATCAATATAGCTTTTTATAGGAGGGGATATTTCTCCTAAATCCCAACCAGTTGTATTGGATTGATATTGGTTGTCCCAATAGACTTTATCCAAAGGTTTTTCACAGGATACCACACAGCATTGTAGTTCTTCCATATTATTGTTTTTTATTGGTGTTTATGCCTAAAAGTTGTGTATAATGGGCAAAAACTAATGAAACTGGTTAGTAAAAAGATGATGGCAAAGGCTAATAAAACAATGGCTAGTGTGCCAGTTATAATACCTGAATAGTATAATATTGCAATTATAATTCCAATTATCGAACGAATCAATTTGTCTGTAGCACCCATATTTTTTTTCATGATAAAAGTATTTATTGGTTAATGAATTATTTTTAATTGCTAAAAATCTTTATTACCTAAACTTCAAATTTAAAGTAAATAGTATCAATATTATTTGAGCGTGAGGGATAGTAGCAAGCTACCGAAGTAGCGCGGATAGCTCGACAGCGTTGAGCAAAGGGGCTGTATAAGCGATGCTAAAAGTAAGCCCCTTTGCTCAACGGGGTCACGCCCTAAATGTTTTTTTATTGCTATTAAATTTTACTTTGACAAACAAAATCAGTTCTAGGAATATCAGTTTTGGCAATGGCGTTAAATCCGCCTTCTATTTCGGTAAAATTTCTAAACCCTCTGGCTTGCAAAATTGATGCTGCAATCATACTGCGGTATCCGCCGGCACAATGCATAAAGAAGTGCTCTTTTGGGTCGATATCTTTTATCCAATCGTTGATGTTGGCGAGCGGTTTACTGAACGCTTCTTCAATATGTTCGGCACTGTATTCACTTTCTTTGCGAATGTCAATAATTTTGCTTTCTCCAATTTTTACTTGTGTTTTGAATTGCTCGGCATTGATTCGGTTTACGGTATCAATTTCTTTGCCCGTTTTTTTCCACGCCTCAAAACCACCTTCTAAATGTCCCACTAAATTGTCAAAACCCACACGACTCAAACGTGTAACGGTTTCTTTTTCCCGTCCAAATTCGGTCACTAATATAATAGGCTGTTTTACATCGGCAATCAAAGCGCCCACCCAAGGAGCAAAATCACCATTGATTCCTATGTTTATGGATTGCGGAATAAAGCCTTTGGCAAAATCTCCATTGCTTCTTGTGTCCAAAATTAAAGCCCCCGTTTCTTCTGCTATTGCTTCAAATTCGTTAACTGATAAACCTTTCATACCTAGATCCAATACATTTTCAAAACTGGCATATCCTTTTTTGTTCATAGCCACATTCATCCCAAAATAGGCTGGGGGAGGCAGAAGTCCATCGGTTACTTCTTTGATGAATTCAGCTTCGGTCATATTGGCTCTTAAAGCATAATTGGTTGCTTTTTGGTTTCCAATGGTCGAAACGGTTTCCTTGCTCATGTTTTTTCCGCAGGCACTACCCGCACCATGAGCAGGATAAACAATGACATCATCTGCCAGTGTCATCACTTTGTCTCTTAGCGAATGATATAATAATCCAGCCAATTGTTCCTGTGTCATCGAAGCTGCTTTTTGGGCAAGATCAGGTCTTCCCACATCTCCAATAAACAAAGTGTCACCAGAGAAAATAGCATAATCTTTTCCGTTTTCGTCAATTAATAAATAGGTAGAACTTTCCATGGTATGACCTGGCGTATGTAATACTTTTATTATGATATTTCCAATTTCAAATAGTTGATTATCTGTTGCGACGATGGCTTCAAATTCGGGTTTTGCGGTTGGTCCGTAAACGATAGGTGCTCCAGTTTCTTTGCTTAAATCCAAATGGCCGGAAACAAAATCGGCATGAAAATGAGTTTCAAAAATATATTTCAGTTTGACACCATCACGTTCGATTCTGTCCAAATAAGGCTGTGTTTCTCTCAGAGGGTCAATTATAGCCGCTTCTCCATTGGAAGTGATGTAATAAGCACCTTGTGCCAGACAGCCTGTATATATTTGTTCTATTTGCATGGTATTTTAAATTTAATGTGATACAAAGTTACTTCTGTTTTATGATACTTTCTGTGACAAAAATTACTTTAACGTAAGTTTAATTGAATACGATTTCCTTAATAATAATATAGATTCCCATAATTAGAATGAACCAACCAAAAATGGGTTTGAGTTTATCTCCGTCTAATTTTTTGGATAATTGGGTACCAATAATCATTCCGATAAAAGCCATGCCTGAAATAGTTAACAAGAATGGATAATTTATTGGAGTTCCAATGTATAAATCACCCACAAAACCGATAGAGGAATTGATGAAAATGATTAATAATGAGGTTCCAACGGCTTGTTTCATGGGTAGGTTGGCAAAAAACAAAAGTGCAGGAATAATTAAAAAACCTCCTCCAGCACCCAGAAAACCTGTCACAATTCCAACTATTGAACCTATTATTGCTAATTGCAAGTAGTTAGTGCCAACAGATTGAATTTGTGAATTCGTTTTGCGAATCATTGAAAATGAAGCAGCCATCATCATGACAGCAAAAACAATCATGATTAATAGGTTTTTAGTTATTTGAAAATCATCAATTGTAAAAAGGACATTGGGAATTTTTAGAAAAATTACTTCTCGGATAATCAATATGGAAAATACGGAAGGAACGGCAAAATAGAGGGCCGATTTGATTTTGAGATTCCCCATTCTGTAATGACTGAAACATCCCGATAATGCAGTAATTCCGACAATAAATAAGGAATAACTAGTCGCTAATTTTGGGTCTATTTTGAATAAATAAACCAATATCGGAATGGTCAAAATAGAACCACCGCCACCAATTAGACCTAAAGAAAGCCCTATTATTATTGAAGCCAAATAACCGAAGTATTCCATGATTTTTTATTTGCGGCAAAGATGCGAAGACTATTGTTGATGTAAAGTAACTTTTGTCACTTTTGAATAAGTTATGAGTTTTGGGCTATGAAGTCAAACTTCTAACTACATTAATATCTCAATCTGGTTGCGATGCAAAAGGACTAAACCTCGTTGTTCCATTTTTTTGAGTAATCTCGAAATCACTTCTCTGGAAGTATTCAAATCCGATCCGATTTCTTGGTGTGAAAGTTTTAGTTCCTTGCAGCCACAGGCTTCGACCTGGCGTTTTAGATAAAATTCCAGGCGTTCATCCATGGCTCTAAATGCGATGCTATCGATAACTTCCAAGACTTCTTCAAATCGATTGCGATAGGTGCCAATTACAAATTCATACCAAGTACGATGTTCCATCATCCATTTGTCCATTAAAGACAACGGTACCATTACTACTTCCGCATCTTCAACCACTTTGGCCATAATTTGACTTTTTTCATTCTTAGCGGCGCAAACCATAGACAGTGCACAAGCTTGACCAGGCTGCAGATAATACATAAAAAACTCACCACCATCATCATCTTCACGATAGACTTTGATAGTTCCTTTGGTTACCAGAATAGTGTTTTTGATGTATTGACCAGTACGCATAATGACTTCGCCAGCACTGAAGTTTTTAATAACTTCATTTTTTTTTATGTCTTGAATTAACTGGTTCGAAAAGGAAGGGAATGTGTTTTTTAGCTGCTCTGACATTTTGATTTACATTTTGAAATTAGCAGGATTACCAATACTGTAAAAGTAGTAAAAAAGGAGAAGTTTTCGATAAATGAAAAAGGAAGGACACATAATTAATTATGAAATATAGAAAAGAAGAGGATAATAAAGTCTTTATTTTAAACTATAAATAATAGATGTTGCGATTCACTGAATATTGATTTTCACGAAAACGTTTTCTTTACTTTATTGATTAATTCACAAAAAAGAGGTGATTTGTTTGAGGAAAAACCCGTATTTTTACATAAAAATATGTATTATGAAATAGGCATGACCCTAAATAGGTCGTGAACACCACAGAATATATAGTACTGGAGTGATAGCGAGTAGGCGAAGCAATTTTATATTGGATTAAAAAATAAAAAAGATTTAGATATGAATTTAACGCAAGAAGATTGGATTTCACAATTTGAAACCGATGAGAAAGCAGTAATGCTAGATGTGAGAACAGAAGATGAATGTGATCAAGGTATAATAGAAGGTGCTATCAATATTGATTTTCATAAAGGTCAGGAGTTTATTGATGCAATTGCAGCATTAGATAAAAATAAAAATTATTATGTGTATTGTCGTTCAGGGGCTCGAAGTGCAAAAGCATGTGAAATTATGAATGAGTTAGGAATTGAAAATGCCTATAATTTGCTTGGAGGTATAATAGAATGGAATGGTGATATAGTGTAATATCAAACTTAAAGAGGCAAAAGCCTCTTTTTTAAATTAAATATGAAATCGCCATGATTTTCATAAACAAATAGTGAATAAGAGAAATATGGTGATGCTATATTTCCAAAATTTTAATATTATCTCGATATAAAACAACCAAAATAACCAAAAGAATGAATACAATACCTCAAGAATTTCAAATTACCACACCGCTTATTCAAGATACTTATTTGGTAAATGGTAAATTGAAAAAATGGACTGGAAAAACTACACCCGTATATTCTACAATTTCTTCAACTGAAAAATATGAGCCAACATTATTGGGTTCAATTCCTTTTATGGGAGAAGCCGAAGCGCTTGAAGTAGCTGAATCGGCAAGAGCGGCTTTTAATAACGGACAAGGTTTATGGCCAACAATGAAAGTGGTTGACCGTATTAAATGTATGGAAAAGTTTGTTGCCCAAATGAAAGAAACCCGTTCCGAAGTTGTGAAGCTTTTGATGTGGGAAATTGGAAAAACACTTGGTGACTCCGAAAAAGAATTTGACAGAACGGTAGAATACATTAATGATACTATCGAAAGCTACAAAGAATTAAACAGTCGTTCGGCACATTTTTCTAAAGTGCAAGGGATAAATGCCATGGTACGAAGAGGACCAATAGGAGTTGTATTATGTCTTGGACCTTACAATTATCCATTGAATGAAACCTTTACATTGCTTATTCCGGCTTTGATTATGGGAAATCCTGTAATATTCAAACCAGCAAAACATGGTGTTCTGTTAATATCACCATTGTTGGAAGCTTTTAGAAGCAGTTTTCCAAAAGGAGTAATCAGCATTGTTTATGGTAGAGGTCGTGAAATCGCTTCGCCAATAATGAAATCAGGGAAAGTAGATATTTTGGCTTTGATTGGTAACAGTAAATCAGCTATCGCTTTACAGGATCAACATCCAAACAAAAACAGATTGCGTTTGGTATTAGGATTGGAAGCCAAGAATCCAGCGATAATTCTACCAGATGCTGATTTGGATTTGACAATCCAAGAATGTATCGCGGGTACTTTATCTTTTAATGGTCAAAGATGTACTGCATTGAAAATTATTTATGTGCACGAGAATATAGCTGCTGAATTCAACAAACGTTTTGCCGAGAAAGTGGATGCTCTTGTTTTTGGAAACCCATGGGAGAAAGGAGTTTCTTTGACGCCGCTTCCAGAAACCGAAAAACCGGCTTACATTCAGGAATTAATTGATGATGCAACCAGTAAGGGTGCCAAAGTGATTAATGCAAAAGGAGGGGAGCATTCTGATAATTTTATATTCCCAGCCATTTTGTTTCCAATAAATAAAGAGATGCGAGTGTATCATGAAGAGCAATTTGGTCCAGTGGTGCCTGTTTTGACTTTCAAAGATATCCAAGAACCATTGAATGATATGGCCGAATCGAATTACGGACAACAAGTGAGTTTGTTTGGTAAAAATATTAAAACCATTGCGCCGCTTATCGATACTTTGGTGAATCTGGTTTGTAGAGTAAACTTGAATAGTTCTTGCCAAAGAGGCCCAGATGTTTTTCCATTTACAGGAAGAAAAGATTCAGCTTTCGGAACATTGAGTATTCACGATGCTTTGCGTTCATTCTCAATTAGAACTTTTGTAGCGTCTAAGGATAATGCTTATAATAATGAAATTTTACAGGAATTGTTGAATAGCAAAGAATCCAATTTCATTAATACCGATTATATTCTGTAATCGTTTTTTACATTTTTTTAAAGACCGTCTCGTTACAAGGAATGAGACGGTCTTTTCGTTTTTAAACCATAGAAAAAAGAATGCTGATTTTATATAATTAACTGTTTTTAAGTTTGATAGTGAAGTATAACTTGTAAATTGTTTATATTTGTAAGGGGAGTCTCTTTGCTGTTTTTTTTACCCAAACTATTGAACAAGTATTATTCTCTATTGATTTATAAATTTCTTAAAATAAATAAACATCAAAAAGAAAATAAAAATAGCCGTCAAAAATGTCCACGAACGTTTACATCGTGAACCTTATTATGTTCATCCCAAATTAAAATTCATTCCTAATATAGTGATTAATCTCATAACCTTATGCATTGCTTTAACTTTGATTACTGCTGTTTTGTATCTATTGATTCGCTTTCTGATAAAAGCATTTTATCATTTGTAATCAAAAATAGAACTAAACATATCTTAGGGAATCGTTTTATTTTGTGATGATAATTTAATAAAATACAGAAAAAGTGTATTTTTTTTGTTACAAATTTTCTCGTTTTTAGACATACTAGTTATTATTAATAACAATCATCAAAATCTAAAAATCTGGAAATGAAAAAGCAAGCCCCATTTCAATTACTGTTAGTTATTATTTGTCTAGCGCAAAGCAGTTTTGCACAAGAACTTTATATGCCTAGAAATATTAAAGAAGCTTACGCAAAAGAAACTCGTTCTATGGATGGAAAACCAGGAAAAAAATATTGGCAGAATCATGGTAAATACACTATGGATATTACTGTAAACACAACTACAAAAATAGTAAGTGGAACTGAAACTATTATATATGAAAATAACAGCGGTGACACTTTGCGAAATATGGTAATACGTTTTGTAAATAATCTGCATAAACCGTCTTCTCCCCGGAGTGGCAATGTAAGTGATGATTTTTTGTCAAATGGATTGATCATTACTTCTTTAAAAATAAATGGAGAATTGTATAAAGAGGATGCCAGAAAATGGGGAACTGTTGGGAATGTTAAAATGAATAAACCATTGCCACCAAAGTCTAAAGCAACCCTTGAAGTTGAATGGAATTATCCTTTGTCTAAAGAGAGTGGAAGAGAGGGGCAAATAGATGAGACTACTTTTTATGTAGCTTATAGCTATCCTAGAGTATCAGTTTTTGATGATTATAATAGATGGGACAGATTGCCTCATTCCGATCGTCAAGAGTTTTATAATGATTTTAATGACTATACTTATACCGTAAAAGTACCCAAAAATTATGTGGTTTATGGGACGGGTGATTTATTGAATCCAGATGAAGTATTGCAACCTGAGTTTTCATCACGATTGAAAAAATCATATACAACAGATGAGGTAATGCACATTGTAAATGAACAAGAAATGAAAGAAGGACGTGTAACCCAACAACAAGATTGGAACAGTTGGAAGTTCCAAGCCAATAATATTACCGATGTTTGTTTTGCTTTAAGTGATCATTATGTATGGGATGTGGGAAGCGTTGTTGTAGATGCCAAAACTAATCGCAGGACAAGCACTCAAGCTGCTTATGATTTAGTAAAAGGAACCGATTTTAGGAATTCTGTTAAAAATAATAACTATGCATTGTCTTGGTTTTCTAATAATTGGCCAGGTGTTCCTTATCCATACTCCAAAATGACTGCTTTTCAAGGATTTGCAGATATGGAGTATCCTATGATGGTTAATGATTCTCAAACTGGTGACCCGGTTTTTGCCCAATTGGTGCAGGACCATGAAATAGCACATACTTATTTTCCTTTTTATATGGGGATAAATGAAACCCGATATGCTTTTATGGATGAAGGATGGGCTACAACATTTGAATATTTGATTGGCATAGCCGAACACGGTAAAGAGGCAGCCGATAAATTTTATAAAGAGTTTAGGGTTAATCAATATATAAATGACCCATCAACAGAGGAAGACCAGCCTATAATTTCAATGTCAACACAGGTGTCGGATGCGGGATACGGTAATAATTCATATGGTAAAGCTTCACTTTCTTATCTTGCCCTGAAGGATATGATTGGAGATGATCAATTCAAAAAATCATTGCATTTTTATATGGAAACATGGAACGGAAAACATCCAATCCCTTGGGACTTTTTCAATTGCATGAATACCAGTTCGGGTAAAAATTTAAATTGGTTTTTCAATAACTGGTTTTTTACAAATAATTACATTGATTTAATGATTGAAAAAGTAGAAAATTTGAATTCAAAAAGTGCAATTTGGATTAAAAATGTAGGTGGTTTTGCCATCCCTTTTGATGTTATTATTATGTACAAGGATGATACAAAGGAGATTTTGCATCAAAATCCAACCGTTTGGCAAGCCAATCAAAAAAACACAGTAATTTCCTTGAAATCAATCAAAAAGATAAAATCGATTTCTCTTGATAATGGTGTATTTATGGATGCTACTCCGTTAAATAATGTATGGAATAATCAGTAAATTACGATTTTATTTGCTATTTGTTAATTTATGTTGATTATTTTGGTTTTTGTTTGGAAAAGATGAATTTTATGATAAATATCAGTTTTAATACTATAACGTTTTCTTAAATTTGATGTATAATTTAATAGCACTAAGCCATGAAAGTAGAATTTAAATTTTTAGTAGTACTAGCTTTACTAATCGTGACAGGGACAAAAAGTATTGCGCAAGAAATAAGCTGGGTTGCACCAGAATATTCTAATTCATTGAAAAATCCTTTTGTAGGAAATCAGAAGGCAACAGATGAGGGGAAAGCAATTTTTAATCAGATGTGTGTTTTGTGTCACGGTGTAAAAGGACAGGGAAATGGAGAAGCAGGTCTTACCTTGCAGCCACATCCTGCTAATTTTTTGGCTTTGAATGTAAAAAGTCAAACAGATGGTGCTATTTTTTGGAAAATTACCAATGGAAAAGCTCCCATGGCCACTTATTTTGAACTGCTAACTGATGATCAACGCTGGAAATTGGTCAACTATATACGAGAATTAGAAAAAAAATAGTTTTGAATTAGTAAAGAAAATAATTTTTTTTTAAGAGAAACCGCCACCATTTAAGCTTTAAGAGGTGACGGTTTTTTTTATGGACCAAAAGGAAACATGCACTTTTATTACTATTCTTTTTTTTGGAAGCGTGCGGAAATTGTTCCTTCATCAATAGTGTTTGCATTTAAATTGAAAATAGCATAATAAGTTTGTTAATTTTTATGTAATTTTAGTACTTTTAATCTGTTGATATAGATTTAGTTAAGTTTTTTATTTTTTGCTATCCAATCTACCCTGCGAGTTATCGGTTTTCAAATGTCTTAGGCTTATTCCATTATAAAAGAAGACGTTGATAATCGAAAAAAATTGCCCAAGAAGATTTAGTGCGTAAGGTTGTATTCAAACCAATTAATAAAAATAGCTGAATTATGAAAAAGCACTTTTTTGTTTTCCTATTAGTCAGTTTTCAGGTATTTTACTCCTCAGTTTCCGCACAACTTAATCCTAATAATTTCACAACTTACCCTGATTTAGGAGGTAGCTTAATCTTGGATATGATTACGGATAGGCGAGGTGTTGTTTGGATCGCAACCAGTAATGGACTGGTGCAATATGACGGGTATGAGTACAAACATTATGATACAGATCCCAAAGATTCAAAAAAAATGGGCAGTATTTTGACCAACATCCTTTTTGAAGCCAAAGATGGTCATATTTGGATTGGCTGTACCGATCTGCTAAGTGAATATAATCCCATAACAAAAACATTCAAGAATTATAATTTTTTAAAACTCACGGATTTTCCTTCTGGTTCACGACCCGCAATAATTACTATAAATGAAAATTCGAGAGGACGGATTTATTTTGGTGCAGATTCTTTTGTTGGTATTTCGGCTTCTCATGCTCTTTTTTATAAAGATGAAAACAGTAATAAACTTAAACGTTTTGATTCTCCAAATAAAGAAGAAATAAAAAATGTTTATAAAGCTACTATAGACCCTTTTGGTAATACATGGATATTTGCGGCCAATGGTCTTTTTAGGATTGATAAAGATAATAACATTCAAAAAGAAAAATGGCCAATCCCTGAATTTCTGACTAATAAATACTACAACACTATCAAGAGTGATGCTAAAGGAAATATTTGGATGACATCAAGCAGTGCTGTTCATTCAGTTCTCAGTGTCAGGAATGCCAATACCGGTAAAGTAAAATCTTATCCTTTGAAACAATCATTCTCAAAAAAGAATAGTGAGTTTATGATCACTGAAATGGAGTTTGATTCAAAAGGCAATATTTGGCTTGGGACCACTTATGGTTTACTGCATTTTGATTTGAAAAAAGAGCAATTTGAAGAGGTGAATGAAAATCAACGATTGGCAAATAATGTTCTTACTTGTCTCCATTTGGATTCCTTCGATAATCTTTGGATAGGGACACAAGCTCAGGGATTTCTTAGATATAATAATCGAACCGTATTGAAATCCTATGTTTACAAAGCAGAAGATAAAAATTCCATTACTTCGGGCTGGGTCAATAAAATATTTGAAAGTGGTGATGGCAAAATTTGGATGGCTACTGGAGCTGGTCTTGATGTTTTTGATCCCGTAAAAAGTTCGATTACACCTTATCCGATTGCAAAAATGGTGCCTGGCTCAAATTGGTGTAATGGAATTGGCTTGTATTCAGCTGAAGAGATTCTATTGGAAACAAACCTTGGTTATTTTCTGTTTAACACCAATAATAAGAGTTATAAAAAAATTATTCTTGACCCTAAATTGGATAGACTTTTTATTTTCAATCTAATTAAAGACAGTCAAGGGAATCAATGGTACTGCACAATTAAAGGGGTTTTTGTGCTGAAAAATAATGAAAAGACTCTAAAACATATAGATTTTAAGGGAACTCCGGGATTCAATAATAGCGATATTGAAGTAAATAATATGTACGAGAGTCCTAAGATCGGAATATGGTTGCTTACCAGTGGCGGATTGTACCTGTATAATTATGTGACCGATAAAGTATCAAGGTACGGATATGATACGGAAAAAGGAGATATTTTAAAATCGCAAGACATAAATTCATTATATATTGATAAAGAAGGAATAGTTTGGGTTGGAACTTGGGGTGGTGGTCTTAGTAAATACAATATCATAACAGGAAAAATTATTACGTATACGACTAAAGATGGTCTACCCTCTATGGGGATTCAAGGTATTTTGCCAGACGAAAAAAACAAAGCACTTTGGCTTAGTACCTTTGATGGAATTAGTAGGTTTAGTCTTGCGGAAGGACAATTTAATAATTTTTCGATGGAAGATGGTATTCAGGGGCGTCTGTTTGCCGATGGATCATGCTTTAAATCATCGGGAGGACTTATGTTTTTTGGAGGTAGTAATGGTATCACGGTATTTAATCCAAATGCTATATCGAAAAATTCATCCCCTCCAAAAGTATATATTACCGATTTTAAAATTGGGGATATTTCAATATATTATGGACTCGATTCTATTCAAAAATATAAAAAACCATTACCCAAAGATTTTATTCTAAAGTACAATCAAAACAGTATTTCCATCAATTATACAGGAATACATTATGCCAATCCCAACAGAAATAAATTCACCTATAAACTGGAGAATTATGATAACAACTGGCGTGAAGTAGGTAATATTCGAACTGCATATTATTATGATCTGCCTCCAGGTAACTATACTTTTAGGGTAAAAGCTGCCAATAGCAATGGTGTTTGGAATAAAGAAGGGGCTTCTGTTACATTTAGTATTACTCCTCCTTGGTGGCGCACTTGGTGGGCGTATACGTTATACGGAATCCTCTTCTTAGGTTTCGTCTTTTTGATAGACCGTTTTCAACGAAAAAGACTGCTAGAAAAAGAGCATACTTTGGCCAAAGAAAAAGAGCTTGCCCATGCCAGAGAAATTGAGAAAGCTTTTAATAAACTCAAAACAACTCAACTTCAACTCATTCAATCTGAAAAAATGGCTTCGCTTGGGGAACTCACCGCTGGGATTGCCCATGAAATTCAGAATCCATTGAACTTTGTTAATAATTTCTCTGAAGTAAGCATGGAATTGATTGACGAAATGGAAGAAGAAATAATCAAAGGCGATACTACCGAAGTGAAAATTATTGCTAAGGATATTAAGCAAAATCTGGAGAAGATAAACTTTCATGGTAAACGTGCTGATGCAATTGTAAAAGGCATGCTACAACATTCCCGTATTAGCTCTGGGCAAAAAGAACTAACGGATATCAATGCGCTTGCCGATGAATATTTGAGATTGGCTTATCATGGTTTGCGCGCCAAAGACAAAACTTTCAATGCAGAATTGGAAACTCATTTTGATGCAACTCTCCCAAAAGTTAATATGATTCCGCAAGATATTGGTCGGGTTTTGCTTAATTTGTTTACCAATGCTTTTTATGCGACACACCAAAAACAAAAAACAACAAAAGATTACAAACCAGTTTTAGCTGTGACAACAACTCAAAAAGGAGATTATGTTGAGATTACTGTAAAAGACAATGGCACAGGAATTCCAGAAGGAATTAAAAGTAAAATAATGCAGCCTTTTTTTACCACAAAGCCTACCGGTGAAGGAACTGGTTTGGGATTGTCATTGAGCTATGATATTGTGGTAAAAGGACATGGAGGTACAATCAATATAGAAACGGAGGAAGGAAAAGGTGCAACCTTTATTATAACATTACCAATATGATTAATACTATTTAATTCAATTAAAGATGAACTTTGATTATATTCTATTGATAATTGTTTTCAGTTATTTGCGAAAAACATTGCAAAGCAAAATCCTATTACCTCAAATCGACAAGTATTTGTTTATGGGTTTTTGGCTTTCGATTATGCTTTTAATTGCTGAACTTTTTCTGCATACCAAGGAAGGTATTACTGCTTGGATAGCACATGGAATGTTATTTATAATACTATATTTTTGTCTAACTCAAAAAGAGTTTAAAACGGTTAAGTCTTTTATTTATTCGATTGTGCCTTTTGTGATTGTCAATTTTATAGAGGATTTTGCGGAGCTTATTAATTCTTCTTTTCATGATGAGTGGAATAATTATTTTGATACTGCCATTGTTTTTTCAATCATTTGGTTTTTTGCCATGTTTTTTATTACCAGAAAACAACGCAAAGACATGGAAGCAGAACAGTTAAAAGCGGTAGAGCGAGAAAAAGAATTCCAACAGTCTGAAATTCTAAAAGCAAAATTAGAAATCCAGGTAGCAGAACGCACTGCTGAGATCCTCGGTCAAAAAGAGGAATTGCAAAAAGCACTTGATAAACTTAAAATAACCCAAGCACAATTAATACAATCCGAAAAAATGGCATCACTTGGTGAACTCACGGCAGGTATAGCTCATGAAATTCAGAATCCTTTAAACTTTGTCAATAATTTCAGTGAGGTAAGTAGTGAACTTTTAGTTGAAATGAACGAAGAAATAGTTAAAGGAGATTTTGAAGAGGTAAAAATTATTGCAAGCGACATCAAAAAAAACTTAGAAAAAATAAATTTTCATGGCAAGCGTGCCGACAGCATTGTAAAAGGTATGCTGCAGCACAGTCGAACTGGAAGTACGATTAAGGAAGCTACCGATATAAACAAACTGGCTGATGAATACCTGCGGCTTGCCTATCATGGACTTCGTGCCAAAGACAAAAGTTTTAATGCCGACTTAATTACTGATTTTGATTCATCCTTGCCTAAAATAAACGTATTTGCGCAAGAAATAGGTCGTGTATTGCTGAATTTATTCACGAATGCTTTTTATGCAACACATCAAAGACAGAAAAAATCTGGGGAAGCATACAAACCAACAGTTAGTGTTACAACAGCTCTTAAAGATAATGCCGTTGAAATAACGGTAAAAGATAATGGTGTTGGAATTCCAACGGCCATTAAAGACAAAATAATGCAGCCGTTCTTTACAACTAAACCAACAGGAGAGGGTACCGGTTTAGGGTTATCTTTAAGTTATGATATAGTGGTAAAAGGACATAGTGGTTCCATTTCCATCGATAGTAGGGAAAATGACTATACCGTTTTTACAATTTTGCTTCCGATGGAGTAATATTAATATTTATAGATAACCCCCATTGGGTGAAATTATTTTTTACCACATAGAAACATAGAATTTGTATTTTTTAAAAGGAAGAAATAGACGTTTTACTATTCACATAGGTATTCTATGTGTGAAATAGTGCTATTTCTATTTATTCTTCGCCTATTTAGCATTAATCTATGATTCTATGTGGTTAATTTTTTATTTTAATTTCACCCTACGGGTTATAGATAATAAAATTTGTAAATTTAACAAGCTATAAGTGTTTGGTAATCATTTGTTTTTGATATCAATCGTTCAAAAAAATAGTTAGATATGAAGATACTGGTAGTAGATGATGAAGCCGATGTACAGCCGCTTTTTTTACAACATTTTCGTAAAGAATTACGCCATCATGATTTTGAATTTGACTTTGCCCTTTCTGGAGAGGAAGCATTAGAATACCTTAAAGGCAATGGTTTGGAAGTGGTACTTATATTATCTGACATCAACATGCCAGGAATGAGCGGTATTGATTTATTATCGAAAATCCGGCATGATTATAATGCATTGTCACCCGTTGTGATGATGATTACCGCTTATGGGGATGAAGAAAATTACAGACAAGCTATGGAAAAAGGTGCGGATGATTTTTTGACAAAACCACTGGATTTTAATCTATTAAAAGAGAAACTAAAAAAAATCATGAACAATGGCTAAGATACTTGTAGTTGATGATGAAGCGGACCTAGAGATTCTGGTAAAACAAAAGTTCAGAAAAAAGATTCGGGAGAATGTTTATGAATTCATTTTTGCCCAGAATGGGGAAGAGGCTTTGCAGAAAATTTTGGAGCATCCAGACTTGGATATCGTACTCAGCGATATTAATATGCCTATAATGGATGGATTAACTCTGTTAAGTAAATTGCCCGAAGCCAATCCGATTTTGAAAGCGGTTATGGTATCTGCTTATGGAGACATGCACAATATACGCTTGGCTATGAATAGAGGCGCATTTGATTTTGTTTGCAAACCCGTTGATTTCGATGATTTGGATTTAACCATGGAAAAAACAATATCACATGTCAAACAATTGCAGGAAACCATTAAAGCCATCAAAGAAAATAATATTCTCAAGATGTATGTAGATGAAAACGTAATAAATTTTATGGGCAATAAGGAGTTTGAGAATAGTCTCCTTAAAAATGAAATGCTGGAAGCAACAGTGCTTTTTGTAGATGTATGTAGTTTTACTTCGATTACAGAGCTATTTCCAGCAAATACAGTTGTGAATTTGCTTAATGGCTTATTTGATACAATTGTAAAAGAAATTATAGCTCAGGATGGCCATGTTGATAAATTTATGGGCGATGCTGTTATGGCTGTCTTTAGAGGAAATTATCATCTCGACAGAGCTATTGATGCTGGACTTGCTTTAAAAAAGCAAATCCAAAATAGTGAAGAAATAACAGTTGATGATAAAAAATACAAACCGCAAATCTCAATAGGTATAAACTCCGGAGAAATGGTATCGGGGAATATTGGTTCGGCATCTTTAAAGCGCTTTGATTACACGGTTATCGGTGATGCAGTAAATACGGCGCAAAGATTGCAAAGTGTTGCCAAACCAGGTCAAATTCTTATTTCGGAGGAGGTTTATCATATTGTAAAAGAATCTTTTAAGTGTGTATTAAATGGTGAATATGTATTAAAAAATAAATCAAAACCAGTAAACACTTACGAAGTAATTGAATAATATAATTGAGTTGCTAAATACAAAAAACGGTAGTACTTATAAATTTAAGTGCTACCGTTTTTTAGGAAGTAAATGTTGAATTAATTACCTTTTTTATTCATTATAACTATTGAATTCCGCATCAGTTACTCTTTCGAGCCAATCAATAGAGCCCTTTGGAGTTATAGCCGTAATCGCAATATGTGTCAACGTACTATCGACCGAAGCACCATGCCAATGCTTAACATCAGCGGGTATTTTAATAACATCTCCTCTTTGAATCAATTGTATCGGTTTGCCTTTTTCCTGATAGTAACCAATTCCATCGGTTACAATAAGGATTTGACCTCCTGGATGGGTATGCCAATTGTTACGGGCACCGGCTTCAAAAGTCACGTTAGCAATTATGCTATTAAATTCGTTTTCATTCACCAATAATTTAACCCAGGCATTTCCTGTAAAATAATCTGGATTTGCTGCGTTGCCTTGAGGAAAAATTGAATTTTGTTCTATTTTATCTGCTGTGTTCATATATTTTTTTATTAAGATTCTAAGTTGCTAAGATACTGAGATTCTAAGATTTTGAATTAATGAAAAAGTTTTATAGTCTGATAAAAAATCTGTGTAAATCCGTTTGATCTGTAAAATCCGTGGGCTATTACGCAATCAAGGATAACTGCTGCTTTTTCAATCTTAGAGTCTTAGTATATCAGAGACTTAGCAACTTTTTTTACCCTTTAAGCGAAGCCATATCAATTACAAAACGGTAACGGACATCACTTTTTAGCATTCTTTCATACGCTTCGTTGATGTCCTGCATTTTGATTAATTCAATTTCAGATACAATGTTGTGTTCTCCACAAAAATCAAGCATTTCCTGAGTTTCGGCAATACCACCAATCAAAGAACCCGCAATTGATTTTCTTCCCAAAATCATTGGGACAGAATTTAAAAAAGGATCTAATGGGCCTAAATAACCCACCAAAACCAAGGTTCCATTCGTTTTTAAAGTACCAACATAAGGATTCACATCATGAACATAAGGAACGGTATCAATAATCAAATCGAATTTTCCATTTACAGCAGTCATGTGATTTTCATCAGTCGAAATAACAACGGCATCAGCACCTAATTCCAAGGCATCTTTTTCCTTATTTGGTGTTCTGGAGAAAAGGGTAACTTCCGCTCCCAAACCTTTGGCTAGTTTGATGGCCATATGTCCTAATCCTCCTAAACCTACCACTGCGACTTTGCTCCCTTTTCCAACTTTCCAGTGGCGAAGCGGTGACCAAGTGGTTATTCCAGCACACAACAAAGGAGCTGTCGCAGCCAAGTCGAGATTGGCAGGTACTTTAAGAACGAAGTGTTCATCCACCACAATTTTTTCCGAATAACCACCATGAGTCATTCCTCCTAAATGCTTGTCAGGGCTGCCATAAGTCCCAATCCAACCCGTTGTACAATATTGTTCCAAATCGTGTTTGCAATTATCACAAGTGTGACAGGAATCAACCAAACAACCCACCGCAGCCAAATCACCTACTTTTAGTTTGGTAACATCACCTCCAACTTTGGTTACTTTTCCCACAATTTCGTGACCCGGAACTACAGGATAAGTCGTAAATCCCCAATCATTTCTTGCAGTGTGCAAATCGGAGTGACAAACACCGCAATACAAAATTTCGATTTCAATATCTTTCGCAGTTGTATTTCTGCGTTGGATATCCATTGGTTTCAAAGGAGCATCAGTTGCTACTGTACCGTAAGCTTTTACATTTGTGGTTTCCATTCGATTAGATTTTAAATTATTTTTTTAAAAATTTATTTCAAGGCACATAAAGATACTGAGTTTTTGGTTAATTATTTAATATTGTGGGAATTAACAAAAGTGTTTTTACGTTTTTTTAGGAGCAGAAAATCCATTTTTATAGACATATTCAGTCCCGCTGTCCGCTAAATCTTTTCCTGGCTAAAGGAGCCAGGAAAAGGATATCGCTTCCATCGGGGCTAAACGAGAAATTTAGTTTTTCATAAAATTTTAGCCGATCGTATTGTTGTGCTTTGCGTTCAGGAGCGGATCTGTTTTATTATATAGTTAGTCGTTACATGCAAATTCCAGTGATATTGACCACCCAATTCCAATTTAAAGTGACCACCTGATTCCAATTCAAAATGACCACCTAATTCCGGAGCAAAATGACCACCTCCATTTTTCATTAAAAACTACTTTTTT
>NZ_JAHWYN010000028.1 GCF_019351435.1 Flavobacterium taihuense | reverse complement strand
TTTTAATAATCAATTTACCCCGAAATTAGGTGGTCAATTTGAACTGGAAAGTGGTGGTCAGTTTGCTCCGGAACTGGTGGTCAATTTACACTGGAAAGTGGTGGTCAATTTGACCGGTTTTTCCACCCATACCAAACAACTTACTCTAAAATAGTATATGCGAATGACTTAAATCCAGCTACTGCAACAATATTTGACCTTGTTAACCCACCAGTTACAAACTTAGAGTACCTTAAAAATAATGTATCAAATTTATACATAGCATCGGACAATTCTACTTGGGTTTATAAAACAAGTCCAGCAGGGTATGTAACTAAGTCATCAAGCGAAGGCTCTTCTAACTTTACCATAATTGGAACCACAATTGATGCAGGTGGGAGTAAGGATGCTAATATTAAGAGAACGGGGAGGGTTGGTGGAGCAAATGGAGTTGATCCTGATGACTTTATAACAAAACAACAGAACGACTTAAAACAAAATAACCTAACCCTTACCACTACTGGAACATCTGGTGCGGCTACCTTAATAGGAAGTACCTTAAATATTCCAAGTTATTCTGGTGGTGGGGGAGCAGTCAATGGTACGTTAAGAACTCTAGGTAGTGGAGTTCTTACAGCTACTTTACAGCAGGTATCAGATAACACAAATGTAATATCCCCCCTGAGAATTAGTACTAGTTCAGTTACATCTAATGGAACTACAGGAACCGCTAATATAGATAATACAGCCTTTGGTGAAACGACTCTTTCTGCATTAACAACTGGTAGAAAGAATACAATGTTTGGATACCAGTCTGGGCTTGCTATTACTACTAGTAGTAATAACACTGGTTTTGGTACGGGTACTTTAAAGGCAGTAAATGGTACTGGTAATGGGTTTAATTCTGCATTCGGATATTTATCGTGTAACTTCCTTACTACTGGGATACACAATACAGGATTAGGTAATGGGTCTTTGTACACTAATACTACAGGTAATGGTAATACCTCAGTAGGTTCTCAAAGTTACGGAGGGGATGCAGGACAGACTACAGGGGATAACAATACTTTATTGGGATACTTAGCCGGTTTTGATTATAGAGTTGGTAGTAATAATACTTTCATAGGTTATCAGGCTGGTAGAGGTTTACAAAATGGTGAATCTAATATATTAATTGGTCCTATAAGTTTTTTAAATACAGGGAGTAATTATAATGTTGTTATTGGAAATATTAATGTTGCCATTGGGTCAAGAGAGACACTATCAAATCATATAATACTAGCTGATGGGCAAGGAAATATAGGTCTTAGGATTAATGATTTAGGACTTACAACCTTACCAAGAAATACTATAGCAAATATAACTGGGGACGCAACAGGTAAAGCTGTAGTCACTAAAGAATTTATGCAAGCTAGTGGTATTACTATTAATGGTTCACTTATACCGCTAAATGGGAGTGCAACTATAACTACAGCACCCCAAACAGTAACAACTCTACCATTAGCCTCTAATTATGTAAATTCAACAGTGACAAGAACTTCCGTGACAGGTTGGACTTTCAATGTGACCGCAGGAAAAAGATATAAAATTGAAATTATAGGAACTTATCAAACTGCTGTAACTACCACTGGTGGAAGTATTGGTTTTATATTGTCTTCTGGGGCTGGTAGCATCATGGGGTTAATGGAGGGGGAGATTGTTCAAACAACGGCGGCGACTGGCTTACGAACAACGATAAGAGCTGTTAATGCAACCAATACCACAGCAGGTAGTTTTATGACTACTACGGGAGTAGGCGTAATAAACTCTCCACATTACATAGGAGGAATATTAAATCTTAAATGCACCACAAGTGGAGTCTTTGAAGTACAGTTTGCTAGTGAAGTAGCTGCTAGTTCAGCTCAACTGAATGCTGACAGCTTATTATTGGTTACGGAATATTAATTACTTATATACTATGAAAACAAAATTTGGAGTAAAACAATTAAAAAACACCACCCCCTTATGGGCATTGTGGATGTTTAGAATTACATTTCTGGTTACAAAAATAGTTGTGGGTTATATTGCGGCTACAAATCTTTTGTCACCTCATGCAAAATACGAGGTTACTTTGTTCTTGACACTTGTAGTTGATCCTTTCGCTTTTGGGTTATCAAAAATGTTTGGTATTCCAAACATAGACAAGTAATGCAGGTTCTCAAGAGGTCGGGAAGTAAAAATAGTCCTCCAACAAATTAATACTTTCTCAGGGTAATTAAAAATTAGCACAAAGCCAACGTTGGAGGACATAAGTCTTCTAATGTTGGCTTTGTTATTTAATAATTATCCTGAGAGCTGCAAATATAGAATAATCAATCATCAATCAAAAAAAATCAAATGAATAAGTATCACCAAATCTTAAACAAAATTATCACTAAAGGAAAGAACCAACAAAACAAAAAGGGTTCAATTACTTATCTTTTAAACCAAACATTAGAATTAAAGCCAATTGATATGTTGGAGCTATTCGAGGGACACGCTGTGGCTCGAAAAAAGCTTAAAGATGAATTAGGTCTATTTATGGCAGGTGAACGTTCTACGGAGGCGTATAGGGATATTGGCGTTTCGTAGTGGGATTATTGCGGTCCTATCCTTGTAAATAGCTATCCTACGTATTTTGAGCAGTTGCCTAAGCTTATTGAGCGTATCAACAAAGAAAAGCGCACCTCAAAGAATTATGTATTGTTTCTAGGTTCTAACAATACTGAGAGTAACCAACAGCCGTGCCTTAGTCTTATTCAGTTCCAGATAGAGAAAGGAAAGCTCGTTGTTACAGCATATCAGCGTAGTTCTGACGCTAATCTAGGCTTGCCCGCTGATATATCACTTGTACTTGATAAGTAAGCAAATAGCACTACCATTGAAGTCTATTACGTTGTTTTTGGGTAATGTTCACGTTTATGAGAACAATCTGGAAGGCACAAAGGCCTTGCTGAGAGGCGAAGAGGTTAAGTTTGCTTTAAACGTTGTTTAAATGGTAATTAAAAAGGCTCTACACATCGTAGAGCCTTTTGTATATTTGTTCTCAAAAAATGTTTATTTTAATTTAAATTTGTGTTCATTTTAATTTTTCGATTATATATCATTTCTGAAAGCTCAATTCTGGTATAAATCGATTTTTGTTGGTTGGTAGTCGCCCGCGTGAGTGATGGCAGTGGAGCTCTTTTTTTGATCCTTTTTTTTAGGATTGAAAAAAAGCGGGAACGGACAGCACGACCGATAGTCTCGTCTTTTGGGACGGGACTATCGGTCACGCCCAAATAGTTATTCTGTTTATGAATTATTGTTACTTGGTTGATTTTCATTTGTTTCAGAATTTTTGGGATTGTTTGTATAATTGCTACATATAAATTTAATACGATGTATGTGGGATTACATTTGAAAAGAAATGTTAAACAAATCAAAATTATGAAAACTAGAAAATTATTATTTGGAATGGCAGTAATTGCTTTGGGATTTATTTCATGTAAAGATGAAAAGAAAATGAAAGCGGAAAAATCGGTTGAAACATACGTTGTTTACGTAGATTCATTAGGGAAATTGGATTCAGTATCTACTAAAGAGAATTGGGAATCTATTCAAACTAATTATGAATTGAGAAATGCAGAAGCAGAAACGGCTTTAGCAGATTTGAAAGATGATGTAAAAGCACAAGAGCAAATCAATGAGAGTAGAGCAAAATACGAAGAATTGAAAGCTAAAATGGATGCACAAACAGAAGCTGAAAATCAAGCTAAAATTGCTGCAAGTCCAAAACAACAATTGAGAAATGCATTGTTTGGTGAGGGAAAAGTAGGTGATGACATGAATTTTGCTTGGGTAAATGCTAAGAATATTCTAGGTGTTTATCAATTATTCGTTGATACAGCACAGAAAAACAAAGACAGTTATACTCGTGAGGATTGGGATGAGGTGAAGTTAATGTATGAAGCATTGGACAGCAGAAAAAATACTGTTGAAGATGAAGGGCTTACTTCAAGCGACAACGGGAAAATTGCGGGATTGAAATTAAAATTTGCACCAATGTACACTTTGAACAGAATGGGAGCTAAGTCAGACGAAATGGCTAAAGCAAAAAAGGGTAATTAATTATTGATTCAATTAAATGGCAATTAGAAATGATTGTCATTTTTTTATTGCTCTTTAGATATAAATTTATTTAGTAAGATTAAATACGTTAAATAAAAAAATAAATGTATTTAATCTATTTTATGTGTATTTAATCGATTTTTGTTTTTGCAGATTATTTTTTATACTCTAAATTTGCAACACAAAAACGTTGAATCATTAATAGTTATTTAGGATTTTAGATTTGGTTATTTAAAATGGAAATTGACAGTCATGGGGGTGACTGTCTTTTTTTTTGTATTCAACTCAAAAGAGGCATTCTGAAAGTATTTTAAAACGGAAGTAGTTTAGTTTGATATTTTGTAAATCTTGGTAATGTCTTTCAATATTTCAGTAAAATTTATATTTAGGTCGATTAATTTTCCGCTATGAATATCAAAAATCCATCCTGAAACTTTCAAGTCCCTTTCGTTATATGCTTTTTGAACTTCGGCTGTTTTGATGATATTAATGCATTGTTCCTGAACATTCAATTCGATAAGTTTTTTGTATTTTTCTTCTTCATTGGTTATTGTATCAAGTACTTTTCGGTGAAGGCGATACACATCGCGAATGTTTCTTAGCCAAGGATTTAAGATTCCTAAATCGGATTGCTGCATTGCTGCATATACGCCGCCGCAGCCATAATGTCCACAAACGACTATGTGATTTACTTTTAAATGTACGACTGCATAATTGATAACCGACATCGAATTTAAGTCGGTATTTGGAACCATATTGGCAATGTTACGGTGCACGAAAACCTCTCCTGGTTCTAAACCCATAAGCTCTTCGGCAGAAACACGACTGTCGGAACAACCTATATAAAGAAATTCAGGAGATTGACCTTTTGATAATTTTTCAAAATAGCTTTTATCCGTTTTGAGTTGTTTGATAATCCATTTTCGGTTGTTTTCAAAAATTTGTTTAATATCCATAATTTGATTTTGAAATTTAAATATACAAAAATCTAAGTTCTAATTATAAAATGTTGTTTGGGTTGTTCGTATCTAAAGAAAACCAACCCCCATCGAAAAGTATCGATACTTACGGTAACTTTTGGATGGTTTTTTATAATCTCCCAAGCTTCTTCCATTTCTGCTGACCAGTGAATATCATCGAATATCCATACTGTTTCATTGGTAATGGTAGGTAATAAAAATTCGAAATAGTCTAAAGTTGCTTTTTTTGAATGGTTACCGTCGAAGTAAATTAGTTGGTAGTTGATGGTTGATGGTTGATGATTTTTAAAATAACTATTAAATTCAGCAACAGCAGATTCTATATTATTAAAGCCAAATTCCTTCAACTGTAATTGAGCTTGTTTTGCCGTTTCAGGACAACCTTCAAGCGTTATGATTTTTGCTTTCGTACTACCCAGCGCTAGGGCAGAGGTTGCCAATCCTAATGAAGTTCCGATTTCCAACATCGTTTTGGGTTGAAAATAATGTACAATTCGAAGCAATAACTGGGTTCGTTTTGTTGAAATTCCCGCTATTTTGGCAATTTGGGAAATTTGTCTTGTATTGGACTTAAAAACCCGAGAACCTGATCCAAAATCTGTTACTTCAATAGTGTTATTGTTTTGTAAAAAATTGTTTCGGTATTTTTTCAAAACAGCATATTCCGATTTGAATTTCTTGTCATAAAAGCATTTGATTAATAAATTAAAGACAAATGGAGAATGTACCGCATGTTCGTTTTTCGAATGCCAAAGGAATTTTATATAGGATTTGATTTGGAATAGCATAAAAGTTCAATCACAGTTTTGTAATGTGAGGGCGAAGATACTAAAAAGCAAAATAATGTGAAGTGATTCGTAAATAGGGAATAGAAGATTTGATGAATGCAAGGAAGACACTTCTCACTATTTACTATTTAGGTCTCACTTTAAAGACTATATTTGCGCGCTTGGAATTTGTGCCAAGAAAAGAAAAGAATTTTATAATGATGAAGGAAGTACTAGAAGGAACAAATGCTATAACATTGGAAGAGGTAAATCAATGTATTGCTATTTTGTCACAACTGAACGCGGATACAGATCAGATTTTTGAGATACCAAAAGAGCAAAGAATTGCTTTAATAAAAGCCGCTGGACAATTTTCTCGTCCTGACCGCGATGAGTTTGCTAAAAGAAAAAAGGACGGGAAAGCATTGGCCAAACGCAAACAGGAAAAGAAAGACAGAACGGCTCGTAAAGAAACTGGAATCCGTTCTGCGCGTGAAGCAAGTATTTTTGTGGCTCCAAAATTGTTGGCGGTAAATGATCTCGCTAGGAAAGAGCAATTGGAGTTGGAGACACCTAGAAAGTGTTATGTGTGCAAAACGGAGTTTACCAAAATGCACCATTTTTATGACTCAATGTGTCCCGATTGTGGTGATTTTAATTATGCTAAACGTTTTCAAACGGCAGATGTACAAGGGCAAATTGCTGTGATTACTGGATCTCGATTGAAAATAGGGTACCATATTACTCTAATGCTATTGCGTGGAGGCGCAACGGTTGTTGCAACGACTCGTTTTCCGGTAGATTCGGCTTTGCGTTTTGCTAAAGAAGACGATTTTATGGAGTGGGGGCATCGCTTGAAAATTCACGGACTGGATTTAAGACATATTCCGAGCGTGGAGATTTTTTGTAATTTCATTGAACAAAAATATGGTCGATTGGATATTCTAATCAACAATGCCGCACAAACCGTGAGACGTCCTGCGGGATTCTATACTCACTTAATGGAAAACGAAGAGCGACCCATAGCTACGTTGCCAAAATCAGCACAAGAATTGTTGTTGGATCATATCAATTGTTTAGATGAGCTAAAAGTATTGACATCAGGAGCTTCTTCGAATCAAAATATGCCCGTAACTTGGCACGGACCGGAACCTGGAATTGGTTTAAGAGCTTCTGCAAAATTATCGCAAATTCCATATTCTTTTGATAATATGTTGGTCGCACAAGAAGTTTTTCCGGAAGGTAAACTCGATGCCGACTTACAGCAAGTAGATTTGCGAAAAGTAAACAGTTGGAGATTAAAATTAGGACAAATCGAAACTACTGAAATGATTGAAGTGCAACTGGTCAATTCGGTAGCCCCTTTTGTTTTGTGTAACCGTCTTTCCGAAGTAATGAAGAAAGACAACACGGGTAAAAAGCATATTATTAATGTTTCGGCTATGGAAGGGAAATTCTATCGGGATTTTAAGGAAGACCGTCATCCGCATACCAATATGGCCAAAGCAGCCTTGAATATGCTTACGCACACTGCCGCAGGAACCCTAGCAAAAGATGGAATTTTTATGAATGCGGTTGACACTGGTTGGGTAACCGACGAAGATCCAGCAGAATTAGCCAAACGAAAACAAGATGAACAAGATTTTCAGCCGCCATTAGATATTGTTGATGGTGCAGCCCGGGTTATGGATCCGCTGTTTGACGGAATCAATACAGGAAAACATTGGTGCGGGAAGTTTTTGAAAGATTATAATCCGATTGCTTGGTAATAACCGTAGATTTTATAAAAAAAAACCACATCAAAATCTAATTTTGATGTGGTTTTTTCAGTGTTATTCTTTTCTAGTGTGGAAAAACTTTAAATACTATCAGAGCGGTGATATATCCCAATAATTACTTATGTATACTAGTCTATTGATTTTGAGAAGTTGTGTCTTTGTGGTGAAGACCTTACGGAGTTAGTCTTTTAACTTCTTTTTCAATAATGGGTTCCATATCAGCAAAGGTTTCTTTTTTAATTTCTCTGAACTTTTTGAAGAAAGATGTAATTTCATTTTCTAGTTCTTCGTGCTCGGTTCTAAATTTATGTGAATCGTATTTAAAAGGATCATCAATTAGTTCGCCCAAATGGGTAAGATGTTTGGACGTTTTCTCGAGCAGTCTGTCACAGTTTTTGTTTGTTTCAGACAAGCCTGAAGATAGATGTCTCATTTCACCCAAATTTTCTTCATTAATTAGCCAAATGAAATATTTGTCGATAAGATGATACAAAAAATGCAAATCCTGTTTATGGAACTGCAAATCTGATATCCAATGTTCAGTGAGGATATATAATTCTCGGTATTCAGCAGTCCAAGTGAAATCACCTTTTGGTCTTAAACTTAAATTTCCCATAATATCTAAAATATAAAATGAATAATAAGAACAGTTTTGTAGTTGATTAACTACCTAAATACCAGTGGTAGTTATGAATATTTAAAAAAAAATGCAATAGAATTTACAAAAAAAAGTATAGTAAATTTAAGGATTTTATTTTGAAGAAATCTTTTTTAGTCTTTGTTTTTTGGCTTGGATTAGAAAAGATTTGGACAGTATTTTTATATAAAAATTGAACCAATGCCATATTATTTGGATAAAAAAAATGAGACAAAATAGAATTCTGTCATAGTTTTGGTTTGTTTTTAATTTATTAGAAGCTCTTTTTTTTCTTATAAAGGCAGCTTTGTTATGAATAATTAGAGCTTTTGATTAGCAGTTTATGAATAAATTATAAAGATGTATGAAATGTATTTCTTTTTTTTGTAAATTTCCATGTAAATAATTGTGATCTATTTTTATTACAATTTTAGGACTCTGTTATATCTAAAGATTGGTTAATAGATAACTTGTTGTTTTTTAAGGGTTAATATTTTTTTTGCAAAGTATAAGTATGTAATATAATTAGAAGACATCGGGCGTTTTATAATAAACATAATAATCCCTCAATTAATTATGAAAGAGCTTGATGATTATAAATATGCACTTGACGAGTCAGCAATTGTGGCTATTACCGATCCAAAGGGTATAATTATTCATGCAAACGACAACTTTTGTAGGATTTCAAAATACAGTAGGGAAGAGTTGCTTGGGATGGATCACCGGATTATTAATTCCAGTTTTCATCCAAAAGAATTTATCCGAGATTTGTGGGTGACGATTGCCAATGGCAAAATATGGAAAGGGGAACTCAAAAATAAGGCAAAGGATGGAACTGTATATTGGGTTGATACGACAATCGTTCCTTTTTTGAACCAAGAGGGCAAACCATACCAATATGTTGCAATACGATCTGATATTACCCAACGTAAATTGAGTGAAGAAAATCTTCTTAAAAGTCTTAAGGAAGTATCCGATTATAAATTTGCTCTTGATGAATCCTCTATTGTTGCAATCACTAATCAAAAGGGTATTATCAATTTTGTGAATGATAATTTCTGCAAAATTTCAAAATATAATAAGGAAGAGTTAATAGGCAAAGATCATCGAATTATTAATTCGGGTTTTCATTCTAAGGCATTTATTCATGATTTGTGGATTACCATTGCCAATGGCAAAATTTGGAAAGGAGAGCTCAAAAACAGAGCTAAAGATGGATCTTATTATTGGGTAGATACAACCATCGTTCCGTTTCTCAATGAGTTAGGTAAACCTTTTCAATATGTCGCGATACGCTCTGATATAACATTGCGAAAAAAAGCTGAAGAGGATTTGATTAAATACTCTTCAGCCTTGGAATTTAAGAATACTCAATTAGTTGATTTCTGTAATATTGTTTCACACAATTTAAGAGCACCATTGATTAATATTTCAATGTTGATTGATTATATTGATCAAAGCACTGATGACAACGAAAGGCAAATAGTGCATACAAAGATAAAACCAGTGGTCAATAACCTTATGGAAATATTTAACGAATTAGTTGAATCCATTCAAATTCAGCATGAAACAGGAATTCAAGCAGACAAGGTTGATTTAAAGAATTGTCTGGATAAGGTACTAATTGGTTTTGAAACCCAGATTAGGGAATATGAGGCCAATATAGAACTTGATGAAAGTGAAGCGCCAATAATTTATTTTCCTCAAAAATATCTTGAAAGTATTCTGATTAATTTAGTTAGCAATGCACTTAAATACAAGTCTCATGGACGCCAGCCCAGGATTAAAATAAAATCAAAAAAAATAAATGATACAGTACTACTTTCAGTTTGTGATAATGGATTAGGAATTGATTTAGACTTGCATAGAAATAATCTTTTTAAAATTAGAAAAACTTTTCATAAGCATCCTGATGCAAAAGGATTTGGCCTTTTTATGACAAAGACTCAGATTGAATCTAGGGGTGGGAAAATATGGGTCGAGAGCAAGCCAGACAAAGGCAGTACCTTTTTTGTAGAATTTAATAATCAAAATATATGACAGCAATTATGCAACTCACACTAGTAGATGATGATGAAGTATTTGTTTTTCTTACTTCTAAAATGATTGAGCAAAGCAAACTTGTAGATCTCATTAAAATTTTTGACAATGGCTACGATGCTTTGGTTTTTTTAAAAGAAAATTTGGGAAACATTGACGCGTTGCCGGATATTATTCTTCTTGACCTAAGTATGCCAATTATGGATGGATGGCAGTTTCTTGAGGAATATGTTAAGATTAATCCAGTGATTGGAAAAAAGATTACCATTTATATTTGTTCGTCATCGATTTCTCCTGTTGATGTTAGCCGTGCCAAGGCTATCGATGAGGTTTCAGATTTCATCATAAAACCAGTAACAAAGGATAAACTGGTTGAAATGATAAAGAATTTATAAGGTCAATAATACTAATAGTTAAAGAATTGTTTTTTCGAGGGTTCTAAAATTATGGGGTTATTTTATAAATTAAAAAAGCCACAACAGAATTTAATTCTGTTGTGGCTTTTGTTGTTACTAATTTTGAATCAGTCTGAACGATTTTTTCTAATTTACCGAAATTAATTTTACTTCAAAAATAAGTGCCGAACCTCCAGGAATAGGTCCCATATCGTTATTTCCATATCCTAGTTGCGACGGTACCAAAAGAATACCGCTTCCGCCAGTTTTAAAATAAGGAATACCTTCTGTCCAGCCTTTTATAACTTGATTTAAACCAAATGAAATCCCTTCAGGTTTGCTTTCGTCAAATGTAGTTCCATTTGTAAAATAACCTTTGTAGGCTACCGTTACATTAGAAGTAGCAGTTGGTTGTACTCCATTTCCAGGTTCGTTAATCACATAATACAAACCAGAATCGGTTTTTTGTGCATTTAATTTGTTTTTAGCAATATAATCGGTAATTTCTTTGTCGTTTTTAGCAACGAAATCAACTGCTGCTTCTTTTTCAACTGTTACTTCTTTTTCTTTTCCTTTAGAACAAGAAATAAAAAGAGTCAAGGCTAGTAGTAATGATAAAATGTGTTTCATAGTAAATTGGGTTTAAAAAACACAAATATAGCAAAATTTGAAAGTGATTTTTTTAAAAGTATCAGTATCCAAAATAGTAGAATGGGGTTTGTCTGAATTTCTGTTTTAGTTGTCTTAGAATCCTTCCCCGTCATTAAAATAAAAAGTTTGAGAATCACGCCCCAATCCAAAATTTACTATAAAATTGGTAAGGGTCGTTTTATCAAGCAGGACTCTTAATCCTACTCCTACGGCAGGTTGAATAGATTCGAATAATCGGAGGCTTTTATCAATATCACTAGCTGTGGTTGCATTGGCAAATACTGTTCCGCTGATCATTTGATTTTTAGTAATTGGAAAACGGTATTCACTTTCAAAATACATCAAGTTTGTACCTCTAAAAAGTCCTTGTGTGTATCCTTTTCCGCTGCGGCTATTTTGATCCCAACCTATTGCAGGAAGATTCAAATAGGGGAGTTTACCGCTTGCCAAAAATTGACCATAAGCCCAAAACCCGACGACATGTTGCTTGTTTGTTTTACTGATGGGGATAAAATATCTGGTTTCAAGTAATAAAGTAGAGCTGCTGTGTTTGTTGAGATTTGTTTGTGGATTGTAGCGGTAATTCATATTAAGATACAAACCGTTATTCGTATTTATCAGATTGTCTCTAGTGTCGTATATAAAGTTCATACTAACACCATTGACAGCATAATTCTTATCACTAAAACCATATTTTTTGGAGTAATTATAATGGTAGGTGTATTGTTCGTTGGCAACATCCAAAAGCTTATCGTCGATGTTGGAATAACTGTCAAAATGTATTCCTGCTCCAATAAAAAAAGAGGGAAAAATATTGTAAGATACCGTTTCATGAAATTTAAAGTAATTGTAATTCATGGGTTGTTCTATGGTGTTAAAATCGAATGTTTTAAATTCGGTACCCCATGGAATAATATCAGTCCCTAAACCATAATTGGATTGCGAAAAAATATAATATCGAAAGTCACCACTGAAGAAAAATCGATCATTACTGATGTACATGTTGTTTTTCAAATACGTCAGCACTTGTTTTTGGGAACTATAAGAAGCGCCACCCGATAGTAAAGAGATTTTATTTTCCGGTTTTATTTTAAAACTAAATTGGCTTATAAATCCAAGAGTAAAACCATTTGCGGGTTGGTAACCTAATGTGGGGAATGCTATTAAATTTGTTTTAGAGTCAGGTTTGCTTATTTTTAGGGTATCTTCCTTTGTGAATAAATCAACAATGGAACGTAGTTTTTGTTTTATTTCCTTATCTTTTTTCTCTTCTTGTGAAAAAGTAGCTTGAGAATAAATAAGAAAAAAAAGAAATACAATTCTCAATTTCAAAATATTTGTAAAATTCATAATGAAGTTTCGTGCTTTAACCAAAATGTGTATTTGGATTTTGCTAAATCTATTCTTTGAAAACAAAACATAAAACTAAACAAATTTTCTTTGTAAGGATTTAATTTAAGGTAATAAACTTGTTTTATTACTTGTTTCTGTAACACAATCTGAAAAAACAGGGATAAAAAGCATGTAAATTTGAAGTTATTACTTTAATTTGAAATAATGTATTAAAAATGAATTCCAAATTTGATTGAAACTTCCGGATTGAGTAAAGGTAAATTGTACTCTTTGTTGTCCAGAATGAATTCATCATTACCTGCAACTTTAAGGCTTAAACCTGCCCAGGGCGATATATAGATGTTTTTGTAAATTGTGAAATTATAACCTAAACTTCCGTTTAATAAAAAGTTTTCGAAATTTTTTGTAGCATTACTGGTGTCACTTTGAATATTACTTTTCCAATAAACGGGTCCACCTCCAATCCACCAGCCTTTCCAATTGTCTTTCAAAAAGCGATCCAAAACTACGGCATAAGCCTTTACGTTATGATTGGTAAAACCGTCTTTGGTTGTGAAGTCGGGTTTGTTGACATCGGCAATAAGAGCTCTGGTGCGCCATTTCTTTTTACCTACCCAAACTGCTCCAAAATAACCTCCGGTTGCATACGGTAGAACATCTAATTCCACTCCAAAATTCCATTTTGAAGGTTCATTTTTTTGGAAAGAATCGGTATCGTTTTTAGACTGCGCCTGTAATTGCATGGAAATGACTATGAAAACAAGGAGTGTTGCTTTTTTCATTAGAATGATTTATGAAATATAAATTTAGGTTAAAAGATTGAATTCTAAAAGTATATTTTTTTAAAATAAATGGAGAAAAAAAACTGAAGGTTAAATTTTGTTGTGACTTTTTTATGTTAAAATAAATGAAATTTCTCCCTTACGGAAAACTGAGAAATTGAATTAAGGTGCTTATTACGTGTTAATTATATGGTTATTTAAAATGTATTATTTTTTTTTGGAATTTAAATTGACTTTCAAGCCCACAGAAAAAAGTGAGTAATCTTGGCTGAAATTTGAATTAGTAAGATTATCACTGAGTTGAAATTGTATCTGTAATTTAATGTTTTCAAAACCAGCTTGAACGGTTAAAGCGGGTTCTACTAACCAATACGAGTTATTAGTTTTTAAATAATCAACTTCATAATAATTTCCGCTAATAGAATTGTAATTTATATTTGCAAATCTTCCTGATAAAGAAGCGATAAAGTATTTGCTACTAAAACTTATGCAGGGTTGTAAACCCAAACGAAAAAAGTTAGCTTTAATTTCTTGAAGATAATCGTAATTTTCGCTGTATTTCATACTACCATAACCTAGTAGTCCATAAGTTTCAAAAACAAATGAGTTTGATATTTTTTTATAATAACCAATACCCAATTCTACAAAATTACCCGAACCATTTGATGCATCATCCGAAGATTTAACCCAATCAGTATTAAGCTGTATGGTAATTTTATCTGTCAATCCATAAGCGCCTTGCAATTCAAAACCATCAGTGCTTTCTGATACATTGAGGCCTAAAGACAAATTGGTTTGCCCTTTGTTTTTCATTACGGGCACATTTTGGGTATTTGGTACATAATATACAGGACCACATCCGGTTAATGTAGCAAAAATTAAAAATAAGACTCTGTTTTTCATAGGATTGAATTATTTTAATATTGGGTAATATTATTAACTCCTAGAATAGGTGTGTTAATCGGTTAAATTTACATGTAGGTTGTAAATTAGTTTTTAATGATAATTTTCGTCAGTTATGAATGATGCGCTTTGATGAATGGTCGTCGCATCAAGAAAAATATCATTAAAAAACGGCTCTTGACTTATTTGCTATGACGAACCTTTTAACTAAATTTTATAATAATAGCTTTGAGGAAGTGTTATTAATATACAAAATTACCACATTTATTAACAGTAATTTGTTTTTTATACAAAAAACAAAAACCACAATAGAATTTATATTCCATTGTGGTTTTAAAACTATTTTAAATAAGTGCTCAAATTCTGCAAACTGAATTCTGAACACTGCAAATTAAAAATTTACCCTTCCATCTTGGCACTCAGTTCAAACCATCGTTCCTCTTTACTTTCAATTTTCTTGATGAGATTTTCGAGTTCTTTGGCTTTCTTTTCGATGTCGGCATCGGCTACTTTTCCATCCGAGAACAATTGCTCGATCTTGGTTTTATCGATTTCTAAATCTTTGATTTCTTTCTCAATTTTCTGAAATTCTTTTTGCTCGTTGAAAGTCAAATTCCCGGTTGGATTGTTTTGCTTCCATTCTTTTTTTTCTGTTTTGTTATCTTCTTTCTGAGCTACATCAGTACTGTCTTCATAGGCTCTAAAATCCGAGTAATTTCCAGGAAATGTTTCAATCTCACCCTGACCTCTAAAAATGAACAACTGATCCACGATTTTGTCCATAAAATAACGGTCGTGTGAAACCACTACCAAACATCCCGGATAGTCCAAAAGGAAACTTTCTAATACATTTAAAGTAACAATATCCAAATCATTCGTTGGCTCATCGAGAATCAAAAAGTTTGGATTCTGAATCAAAACGGTACACAAATACAAACGTTTCAATTCACCACCACTCAGTTTTTCTACGTAATCGTATTGTTTTTTGGCATCAAAAAGAAAACGCTCCAACAATTGAGAAGCCGAAATCAATCTGCCTTTCGTTAACGGAATAAATTCTCCGTATTCCTTAATAACATCAATTACACGTTGACCCGGTTTTGGGTTAATCCCGCTTTGGGTATAATAACCAATTTTAATTGTATCTCCAATTACTACTTTTCCACCATCTAAAGGAATAGTTCCTGTCAAAAGATTTAGGAAAGTAGATTTTCCGGTTCCGTTTTTACCAATAATTCCAATGCGTTCTCCACGTTGAAAATCATAACTAAAATTATCCAGAATGATACGATCCTTGAATTTTTTGGAAATTTTGTGAAGCTCTATGATTTTACTTCCCATTCGTTCCATATTAATCTCCAGTTCCACCACGTTTTCTTTTCGGCGACTTTGGGCTTTTTCCTTTATATCGTAAAAATCATCCTGACGCGATTTTGATTTGGTTGTTCTCGCTTTCGGTTGGCGACGCATCCATTCCAATTCTTTGACAAACAAGTTTTGCGCTTTATCGACACTCGCATTTTCGGAGGCAATGCGCTCTTCTTTTTTCTCTAAGTAATACGAATAGTTTCCTTTGTATTGGTATATTTTTCCGTTGTCCAGTTCGATGATTTCATTACAAACGCGCTCCAAAAAGAAACGGTCATGCGTTACCATAAATAACGTGATATTCTCTTTTGCAAAATAACTTTCCAACCATTCGATCATTTCGAGATCCAAGTGATTCGTCGGCTCATCCAGAATCAATAAATCGGGACGGTTGATCAAAATGATAGCAAGAGACAACCTTTTTTTCTGTCCACCCGAAAGACTTTTTACTTTCAGTTTAAAGTCTTCCAACTTCAGTTTGAACAAAATTTGTTTGTATTGTGTCTCAAAATCCCATGCATTGTGTCGATCCATTGCGTCAAAAGCTTTTTGGTATGCTTCTTCGTCTTCAGGATTTTCTAATGCTTTTTCGTAAGCTTCAATTACTTTCAAGCTCTCATTGTCCGATGCGAAAATACTTTCCTCAATCGTCAATTCATCTTGTAGTTTATTGTCCTGTGACAAAAAAGCCATTCGGATACTTTTTCGAAGTACCACTTGTCCAGTATCAGGCTCGTCAAAACCGTTTATGATGTTCATAATAGTGGTTTTACCCGAGCCGTTTTTGGCGATAAAAGCAATTTTTTGGTCTTTGTTGATTCCAAAGGAAATGTCTTTGAACAGCGTACGCTCTCCAAAAGATTTAGATATATTCTCTACTGATAAATAATTCACAAGGCTAATTTTTTGGCAAAAGTAAGCTATTATAAGACTAAATGCGAATTGTTTATTTTTAAACGCAATGTCAAACGCTTAAAGGACAAACATTATTTAACAGTAAATACAGATATAACGCCAAAGATGGGGTTTAAACGGCTTTCATGATTTTTAAATAGTTTGATTATCTAGATTACTCTTTCAAATACGGGCTCAAATCAATAGAATGTATTTGTTGGGGAGTGTTTATAAAGGGCTTTTTTACAGTAGATTCATTCGTTAGATAGAACAATGATCCGTCTTCTGTGGCAATTCCTTCAATCTGATGGAATGGAAGTGCGATTTTAATTTTTCGTTGGTGTCCAGTCGAAAAGTGAGTGTTTTGGTGATCGTATAGTAGGTATAGAAACGGATGAAGCATTTTAGAATATCCGCATAAAATGATTCCTTTTTCAGTAGGCAATACGGTTGCGCCGGTAATCAGTCCTTGTACATTCAATGTTTCTTTAAGTTGTGCAATATAAGTTCCGGGATATTTGGGCAAGCGATACACAGTTGTTTTCTCGTCAGTCCACTGTTTGGTAAACAAATAAATACTGTCTTTTAAAATCACAAAAGCCTCACAGTCAAAATCAGTTGTATTTGCTTTTTGAACCGTAAAATCAGTTTGTTTCGAATAGGAAAATGAAATGGTGTCGATTACAGGAACATTCATTAAAGCCGATTTTTTATCAATTCTCAAAATCTTTAAATCTTTTCGGTTGCCTTTGTAATTGTTTCCAAAATCGCCAATATAGAGATACAAACTATCCTGCGTAATTTCTTCCCAGTCGTTGTTTTTTAGTCCTTGTAGTGTGATTTTTTTCTTGATTTGCCCTTTTTGGTCTAATCCATAAAGAGTCGTATCATGATCGTCATTGTGTGCCCATAATAAATGATCAAAAGCAATTAAACCTGAAGTTTCCGGAATGGAATCGCTTAATTTTTCTGAGAATTGCGCTTTTACTTTTGCAGAAGCGTATTCACAACTGCCATTATTTACCGTAGCTTTTGGATTGAAATTTTTCGCAAAATGATCCGTACATCCCTGAATTTGGGCATAAGAACCAGTCACAAACAGAAAGAAAAGCAGAATTGTTTTTTGCATCACAGTTTTCAAATAGAAATCAAAAGTAAGATATTTAACAATTCCATACTAAAAAGGTTTTGGAGCGAATGATTAGGTTTTTTTGGAAGCAATGTTCCCGCTGTCATTCCAATTCCCGATAAAGAAAAACTACGGCAAAAAAAGCCTTGTTTTCCTAAATCGGGAGATTTTCCCTTCCATCGGGGCTAAAGAGGTTGTATTGTTTTTATCCTCAAAGGTTGTTTTCTCAACAGAAGAGAAATCGCTATAAGTAGCTCGATAATTCTTTTAAAATCAGTTAATATTGCTTATGTATTTGTGCTTTTTTCCTTATATTTGAAATGTAATAAAGATAAATGTCAATCAAAAAATAATGGGTTTGATTAAACAAAAGTTACTTCTGTTTTTTGTTATTATTTCTTCATTTTCTTCATTTTCACAGAAAATAGATTTTAGAAATAATGATTTGGATATGAAGCAAATTTTTAAAACCATTTTTTTGAAAAATGACAGCCTCAAAAAGCGAGAAACTCAAAGTAAAGTAGCTTTTTCATTAATGCCTGCTCCCGATTTAAAGAGTGCCGAAGGAGGATTGGTAGTGTCCTTCGTAACCACTTTTTTTCTGGATAAAAATCATGAAACCACCAAAATGTCTGAAGTTTATTTTACGCCAACGACTAGTTTTACGGGGCAATATTCTTTTCCAATTCAGTCTTATATTTATACCAAGGACAATAAATATAATTTCATAGGCGATTATCGGTTTATGATCTATCCACAATTCACCTATGGTTTGGGCGGTAATAGTACCAAAGACCCACAATCGGAGGTGAATTATCAGCAGATTCGATTTTATCAGTTTGTAAGCCGAAAAATAAAAGGAGATTTTCGTTTAGGATTGGGTTTTCAGTTGGATAACTATCAAGATATTTCCGAAGATTCTAAAATAGCTGAGCCAACTGATTTTACGATATACCAAAAAGGAGATTACTCAAACGAACTTTCTTCAGGAATTGCTTTTCAAGCTTTATATGATTCCCGGAAAAATATTTTGAATCCCACGCAAGGTTATTATTTCGAGGCAGATTACAGGTTAAACAATAGTATTTTTGGAAGTGACACCAATTGGAAATCAATCTACATTGATGCGCGAAAGTATCATTCCTTTAGCAAAACTCGTCATAAAGTTTTGGCAACCAGAGCCTTTTATTGGGTTGTTTTTGACGGAAAGCCCCATTATCTAGATTTGCCAAGTATTGGTTGGGATCGTTATGGTAAAACCGGTAGGGGATTCACCCGTAACCGCTACCGAAGTAATTCCTTATTGTATTTGGAAACAGAATACCGTACTGATATCACAAGAAACGGATTTCTAGGAGCAGTGTTTTATGGTAATTTTTCTTCGGTGTCCAATCTAGATACCTATCATTTTGACAATTGGACTCCCGCAATCGGAGCTGGTTTGAGAATAAAGTGGAATAAACTAAATGATTGCAATCTGGTTTTAGATTATGGTGTCAGCAAAGATGATTGGACTTTTAGAGTGGGGCTTTCAGAGAATTTTTAATTTCTAAAAATTTATTGGTGTTCGACTTTGTGATTAGTAAACATTGTGTCTTTAAGACTTAAAATATATCTTTGGAAAATGCAACTATCCGTCATTATCCTGAACTACAATGTTCGCTATTTTTTGGAACTCTGTGTACTCAGCGTGCAAAGCGCTTTACAAAACATTGACTCCGAAATTATTGTGGTAGACAACAATTCTTCTGACGGGAGTTGCGAGATGATAAAATCTCGTTTTTCAAACGTAAAACTTATTCAGAACCATCAAAATTTAGGTTTTCCAAAAGGGAATAATATAGGAGTTGCCGAAGCCAAAGGAGAATATATTTGCATTCTAAATCCAGATACCGTTGTTGCTGAAGATACATTTGAAAAAGTATTGGCATTTGCCAAAAAACAAAACAATCTTGGAATTGTAGGTGTAAAACTCATCGATGGGACCGGTAATTTTCTGCCCGAAAGCAAAAGAGGAATTCCAACTCCTTGGGTTGCTTTCACTAAGATTACGGGCTTGTATAAACTTTTTCCAAAATCTAAGTTTTTTAATAAATACTATGCGCAGCATTTATCCGAAAACCAAACGGGTGAAGTCGAAATTTTGGTAGGAGCTTTTATGTTCTTGAATAAGGAATTATATCAGGAAGTGGGCGGTTTTGATGAAGATTGTTTTATGTATTCAGATGATATTGATTTGTCTTATAGAATGTTACAAAAAGGAAAAGTCAATTATTATTATCACGAAACAACAGTAATACATTATAAAGGAGAGAGTACTATTAAGGATGGCACTTATATGAAACGATTTCAAGAAGCAATGGAATTTTTCTATAGAAAACATTTTCAGATTTCTTTCCTTTTCTCGGTATTTATGAAAATTGGAATCGTCTTTTTTTCTGTAATAAAAAGAATTCAAGGCAGAGCTAAAACCAAAACTATTCCTGAAAACTATTTGCTTGTGTCCGAATCTGAAACTTTAGCAAAAATAATAGCACATCTTGTCCAAAAAAAGGTTGATTTTCTCAATTGGAAAACAGAAAAAGAGGTAAATTTGTCATCAAATTCAATGAAAAAAGGATTAGAGATTATTATGGATAACGAGTTTGTTTCTTTCAAAGAATGCATAAATATTCACAAAAAGTTTAGAAACAAAGGTGTTACCTTTAGAATTATACCAAAAAACACAGATTTTATCATTGGAAGTGATTCTTCTAATGATAGAGGTGAAATTGTAAAAATCAAGTAAAAATTACATTTAGTGTAATTTATATTAATAATATTTATTAATTTCGCAAACAGAAAATCAAAATCACCTTTTAGATTAACAATATGGCAAGATTTGAATTAAAGCTTCCTAAAATGGGAGAGAGTGTTGCAGAAGCAACCATTACAAATTGGTTAAAAGAAGTTGGCGATAAAATTGAAGCGGATGAAGCTGTTTTGGAAATTGCAACTGATAAAGTAGATTCAGAAGTTCCATCTGAGGTTTCGGGTGTTCTTGTCGAAAAATTATTTGGAAAGGATGATTTGGTTCAAGTTGGACAGACTATTGCTATTATTGAAACAGAAGGAGGAAGTGTTGAAGCGCCAAGTCTAGAAATTACATCATCTATTATCGAAGAAATTCAAAAAACGGTTGAGGTAGCGAAAGAGCATGTTGCGGCTCCTGTTAATTTTTCTGAAAGTGACAAATTCTTTTCTCCTTTAGTAAAAAACATTGCAAAAGAAGAAGGAATTTCTTTAGGGGAATTAGTGAGTATACAAGGTTCAGGAAAAGAAGGACGTGTTACCAAAGAAGATATATTAAATTACGTAAAAAATAGAGGTACGCAAACTGCTGCTGTGGTTTCTGTGCCAGCTAAAACTGTTGAAGCTCCAAAAGCTTCTGTAAGTGCTCCATCTCAAATGGTATCGCCTGTTTCTGTAAATGGAGGGGATGAGATTGTTGAAATGGATAGAATGCGAAAGTTGATTTCAGGTTATATGGTGGCTTCAGTACAAACTTCAGCTCACGTACAATCCTTTATAGAAGTTGATGTTACTAATATTGTAAAATGGAGAGATAAAGTTAAAAATGCTTTTGAAAAACGCGAAGGTGAAAAATTGACCTACACTCCAATATTTATGGAAGCAGTTGCCAAAGCATTGAAAGATTTTCCAGGTATGAATATTTCTGTTGATGGAGATTTTATCATTAAAAAGAAAAATATAAACCTAGGGATGGCTGCGGCTTTACCAAATGGTAATTTGATTGTTCCTGTAATTAAAAATGCGGATCAATTGAATTTGGTTGGTATGGCAAAAGCAGTAAATGATTTAGGAAACCGTGCTAAAATGGGGAAACTAAAACCAGATGATACGCAAGGTGGAACGTATACTGTTACCAATGTTGGAACTTTTGGAAGTGTTTTTGGGACGCCAATTATCAATCAGCCACAAGTGGGTATATTAGCTTTAGGTGCAATTCGTAAGGTGCCTGCGGTGATTGAAACTCCAGAGGGTGATTTTATTGGTATTCGTCAAAAAATGTTCTTATCGCACAGTTACGACCACCGTGTGGTTGATGGTGCTTTGGGAGGAAGTTTTGTAAAACGTGTAGCCGAATATCTTGAGGCATTTGATGTAAATAGAGATTATTAATTCAGTATAAATTGAAAATAAACCCGACAAATTTCTATAGTTTGTCGGGTTTTCTTTTTTTGTGGTTTTTAGTATTGAGTTTAAATGAAATCAATTTCAAATCTTTATATTTGTACCAATTCAAATACAAAAAATGGAACTCAAACTCAATAAGCCAATTTGTTTTTTCGATCTTGAAACTACAGGAATTGATATCGGAAAAGACAGAATTGTGGAAATATCAGTTTTTAAAGTTTTTCCCAACGGAAACAAAGAAAGTAAAACATGGTTGGTGAATCCAACAATTCCAATTCCTCCTCAATCAACAGCTATCCACGGAATCAGTAATGAAAAAGTAGCCAATGAGCCTACCTTTAATGAACTGGCTCCTCAGGTTTATAATATGATTAAGGATAGTGATCTGGCAGGATTCAATTCAGATCGTTTTGATATTCCGTTATTAGCCGAAGAATTATTGCGAGCGGGAGTTGACTTTGATATGAAAAATAGAGTTTCAGTAGATGTGCAAACGATTTTTCATAAAATGGAGGAGAGAACCTTGAGTGCTGCTTTGAAATTTTACTGTGGAAAAGGATTAGAAAATGCTCATTCCGCCGAAGCAGATACTATGGCGACTTATGAAATTCTAATGGCGCAATTGGATCGTTATCCTGATTTGGAAAATGATATGAAATCCTTGTCTGAGTTTACGACCAGAAAAAAAATAGCTGATTTTGCTGGAATGATAGCTTTTGATGCTGATAATGAGGAAATTTTCACCTTCGGAAAGCACAAAGGTGTTAAAGTGGATAAGATTCTCGAAACAGAGCCGGGTTATTACAGTTGGATTCAGAATGCTGATTTTCCATTGTATACCAAGAAAGTTTTAACGGCAATTAAATTAAGGAAACTAAATACGAAATAGGTTTTGATTTGCAAGTTTCAGTTAGTAGTCTGAAATCTGAAATCTAAAATCTGCAATCTAAGTTAAGAATGAAGATCATCTGCATCGGTAGAAATTATGCCAATCATATAGAAGAATTAAAAAATGAACGCCCATCGGAACCGGTTATTTTTATGAAACCGGATTCGGCCGTTTTATTAAAACAACATCCATTTGTGATTCCGGAATTTTCGGAGGACATTCATCATGAAATTGAGCTTATTGTCAAAATAAGTAAGGTAGGGAAATATATAGAACCCAAATTTGCTCATAAATATTATGATGAAATTAGTGTGGGAATTGATTTTACGGCAAGGGATTTGCAAGCCAAGTTGAAAGAAAAGGGTTTGCCTTGGGAAAAAGCGAAAGCATTTGATGGTTCAGCGGTTATTGGAGAATTTTTACCTAAAAGCCAGTTTGTTTCATTGGAAAATGTTACTTTTGAATTAACGAACAATAATATTACAGTACAAAAAGGAAATTCTAATAGAATGTTGTGGAATATCGATGAGTTAATATCGTATGTTTCTCAATTTTTTACTTTGAAGATTGGTGATATTATTTTTACGGGAACACCAGAAGGAGTAGCATCAGTGGAACCGGATGATGTTTTGGAAGGATTTTTAGAAGGACAAAAACTATTTAGAATACAAGTGAAATAATGGCTTTAAAATACAACTTAGCAAAAGTGTACGCACTTTCAGACAATGATCCAGAATTTGTGAACGAAATTTTGAATTTATTTGTTACCGAAGTTCCTGAAGATTTGATGCAAATTGGAGAAGGAATTAAAAAGAAAGATCATAAACATGCATACGCCTTTGCGCATAAATTAAAACCAACACTGGATTTACTTGGTTTAAATGTGGCATTTGAGGAAATTTTGCAAATAGAGGCTTGGACAAAAACAGAAGGTAAAAAGAAGGAAATAATTGAAACCTATAAGAGTGTAAAGTCTCAGGTGAAAGATGCAATTAAAGAGCTAAAAAAAGATTTTGATCTTTAAAAGTCAGTTTTTTAGGTGTTTAATTTTCTTTAAAAATTCAGGACAATACATGACATAATCCACGGCTGTATCAGTGTATGCAGTTGTTGGATTTTTTTTATCTAATAAATCTACTGAATTTTAGAACTGTGTTTGGCGTTTTTCTAACAGATTCTGAAATTGTAGTGTAAACATTGATTATTTTATGAAAGCAGCTATAGTTACCATTGGAGATGAAATTTTAATTGGTCAAATTGTAGATACAAATTCGGGTTTTATCGCTAAGGCCTTAGATAAAATTGGTATCGAGGTTTATGAGATGTTGTCGATTAGTGATTCGCAGGAACATATATTGAATACGTTTTCAAAACTTCAAAACACAGTTGATCTGGTAATTGTAACTGGAGGTTTGGGGCCGACTAAGGATGATGTTACCAAGAAAACTTTTTGTGATTATTTTGAAGATTATTTAATGATTGATGAAGCAGTTCTGGCTCATGTTACTGAATTGATTGAGGGTTATTTTAAGAGAAAAATAACGCAGATTAATAAAGATCAGGCATTAGTCCCTTCAAAAGCAACGGTGCTTCATAATCGATATGGGACCGCTCCTGGATTGTGGATGAAAAAGGGAAATACTGTTTTTGTGTCGCTTCCGGGAGTACCTTTTGAAATGGAATATTTAGTTAAAAATGAGATAATTCCAAAATTGGTAAAAGAATATGAGCGCCCTTATATTTTACATAAGACAATATTAACTTATGGTCAAGGAGAGAGTTTGGTGGCGGAACGTATTGAAAAATGGGAGGATAATTTGCCCTCTTTTGTAAAACTAGCCTATTTGCCTAGTTATGGAAAACTGCGTTTGCGACTCACAGCTCGGGGGACAGATAAAAAAATGTTGGAAGAAACGATATCGGAATGTGTGAATTCGTTAGATGCTATTATTCACGATATTATTGTTGGTTTTGAGGATGATGAAACGATAGAGGTTGTTTTAGGAAGATTGTTGTCTAAGCAAAATCTCACGTTGTCAACTGCTGAGAGTTGTACAGGTGGAAAAATTGCGGAAATGATTGCTTCGGTTCCGGGGGCTTCTAATTATTTTAAAGGGAGTGTCGTGGCTTATGCAACGGAAGTAAAGGTTAATGTACTAGGCGTTCCGGAAAGTTTGATACAAGAATACAGTGTTGTTAGCGCCGAAGTGGCGCGAGCTATGGCTTTGAGCGTGAAAACGTTACTAAAAACAGATTATGCAATTGCAACAACGGGTAATGCTGGGCCAACAAAAGGAGAGACTAGCGCTGATGTGGGGACGGTATTTATTGCATTGGCAACTCCAAATGAAGTTGTTGTTGAAATGTTTAATTTTGGTCAACCACGTGAAAAAGTGATAGATAGGGCTGCTGTTAAGGGGCTTGAAATGTTACTGAAAGAAATTTCAAAAAAAGAGCTATAATTTTTTTGGTTTATAGGTTTATTTTTCTTTTCTTTGCACCCTGATTTTGAATAACGATAAAAGATAAGTATAATGTCAAGAGTTTGTGACCTTACAGGTAAAAGAGCGATGGTAGGAAATAACGTTTCTCACGCTATGAACAAAACTAAGAGAAAATTTTCTGTAAACTTAGTTAAAAAGCGTTTTTATCTTCCAGAAGAAGATAGATGGATTACTCTTAGAGTAGCAGCATCTACGATAAAAACAATTAATAAAAATGGAATCGCTGCAGTTTTGAAAAAAGCGCAGTCAGAAGGATTTATTAAATAATCTTTTCCAAAATAAACAAATAGCAAGATGGCAAAGAAAGGAAATAGAATCCAGGTAATTTTAGAATGTACTGAGCACAAAACTTCAGGTGTTGCAGGAACTTCTAGATACATAACAACAAAGAACAAAAAAAATACTCCAGACAGATTAGAGATTAAAAAATTTAATCCAATCTTGAAAAGAGTTACTGTTCACAAAGAAATTAAATAATAATTAGACATTTTTATTTTTATAAAAATTTCGAATAACATTTGAATCATGGCAAAGAAAACCGTAGCATCGTTACAAACATCTTCTAAGAGATTATCAAAAGCCATCAAAATGGTGAAATCTCCAGTAACTGGAGCATATACATTCGTTGAATCTATTATGGCTCCTGAAGAAGTTGATGAATTCTTGAAAAAGAAATAATTAACTATTACATTTTATAGAAAAGCTACTTTCATTCGGAAGTAGCTTTTTTATTTTCTATATTTACACCTCGAAAATAAAACTACTTTTTTGGAAATTTTTTTAGAGATAAATTAGATTGTTTCTACTGTATTTTTCTTGTTTAAGTTGACAAATGTAAATTACAAACCATAAAACTCCATGAGCTTTTTTAAAAAAATATTTTCTTCAGAGAAAAAAGACTCGAGCCTAAGCGAACAGGCGAAGCAATCATTAGACAAAGGTCTAGAAAAAACAAAATCCACTTTTTTTTCCAAGTTAACCAAAGCTGTGGCTGGAAAGTCAAAAGTAGATGATGATGTTTTGGATAATTTAGAGGAAATTCTTGTTTCTTCGGATGTGGGAGTTAATACAACCCTGAAAATAATTACCCGAATTGAAAAAAGAGTAGAGGTTGATAAATACCTTGGAATTGAAGAACTCAATCAAATTTTGAGAGAGGAGATTGCTGGATTATTATCGGAAACCAATACTGGTGAAGCAACTGAATTTGTTATTCCTGTAAATACCAAACCTTATGTCTTGATGGTGGTTGGTGTAAATGGTGTGGGTAAAACCACAACTATTGGAAAACTGGCGTATCAGTTTAAAAAAGCTGGTTTTAATGTGGTTTTGGGCGCTGCAGATACGTTTCGTGCAGCGGCTATTGATCAATTGCAAATTTGGGCAGACAGGGTAGGTGTACCTATCGTTCGTCAAGATATGGGAAGTGATCCGGCTTCGGTAGCTTTTGATACGTTGCAATCGGCGGTGGCTCAAAATGCCGATATTGTCATTATTGATACAGCGGGTCGTTTACACAATAAAATTAACCTGATGAATGAACTTTCAAAAGTAAAGCGTGTAATGCAAAAAGTGGTTGGTGATGCTCCTCACGATGTAATGCTCGTTTTGGACGGTTCTACAGGACAAAATGCATTCGAGCAAGCCAAACAATTTACTGCAGCAACAGAAGTTTCTTGCTTAGCCGTTACCAAATTAGACGGTACAGCCAAAGGTGGTGTTGTTATTGGTATTTCGGATCAATTCCAGATTCCGGTTAAATATATTGGAGTGGGAGAAGGAATTGAAGATTTGCAGGTTTTTAATAAATACGAGTTTGTAGATAGTTTTTTTAAATAATAATATTCATGGATTTTTCTTCATTAAAAAATGCAAGCCCAATATATTTTTACTTTGTAAGTATTGCGGCTTTTGTGTTGGCAAACATTATCAGAACAACCAGTATTAGTTTTTATTACGTATTGTTAATTGTTGGTTTGGTCTTTTTCTTTTTGGGATTGATTAGAAGGATTAAGAAATAGATAATTTATTTCGGTAGCCATCTGGAATAAAAAAAGTGGTGTTTTGTAATTTCTTAATTATAAAACACCACTTTTTTTTATTCTACTGATACAAAGCACTTATTTTTGTCCAAAGCATTTCGTCAAAATCAGATAGGGCCAGGTTTACGCTGTCTGCAGCATCTCCCATACGGATAACGACCATTTTTTTGCTGGGAACAACATAGATTTTCTGGTCGTTTTTACCCAAAGCCATAAACATATCGCTTGGTGCTGTAGCGATGATGCTTCCTTGAAAAGTAGCTTGTGATTGTGGTAGGTGATAATTAGCTTTACCATTGAGCCACCACAAATAACCATAACCTAAGTTGATATTTTGTGAAGTGTTCGTGGCTTCGTTGAAATAGTTTTCGTTTAGGATTATATCATTTTGCCATTTCCCTTTATTATACATTAGTAGTCCAAAACGTGCCATACTTCTGGTTGTACTGCTGTAAACAATATTGTTGCCAGATGTAAACCAAGCACCATTCATTCCGATTTTGTCTCTTAATTTGGTATTGAAATAGTTACTCCAGGATTGCCTGCTTGCTTGTGCAATGACGTCCTGTAGTTTTACATATACGTTGTGATACGCCCAACGTGTGCCAGCATCGGCTGTGTAGATGAGGGAAGTGGGCGAAACATCATCAGTGGTGTCGTCCAGGCCGGAAGTCATGGTCAGTAGATTTTTGCAGGTGATTAGGTTTTCTTTGGTAAGAGGTGCGCTTGTCCAACCGGTTCCTATATATTGAGATACTTTGTTGTTGATGTTTATGAGATTTTCCTGTTGTGCAATTCCGGTTATCGTTGATGTTAATGTTTTGCCTGCGCTTGCCCAATACCAATTGGAGGCAGCATCGTGTCCGTTGAAATAATTTTCCATTACAATGCGACCATTGACCAAAATAATAAATCCTTTGGAATGCTTGAGTTCTAAATAATCTAAGAGCGGTTGTACAGCTGATTGTTTCCAACCGAGGCTTTCTATGGATTTGGTTTCCCAAGTGGTGCCAACAAGAGGTGGAAAATATAATGTTTCTGTTGGAGTACTAGGTGTGGGTTCCGTATTGTCGGAAGAGCAATTGATACAGGAAAGCGCAAATATGAGTAATAGTATTGATTTTGACATGGTTGGGAAGGTTGGTTTTGGGTAAGACCAAAAATATCAAAAATAGTTTAATGAGAATGTGTTTTTTTATTTTCTTTGGTTTTTTTAAGTTTAACTTTGCGGTATTAACTAAAGATATTGACAAACGGGATGCCCTAGCCCAGATGGAAGCGGTATCTCCCGATTTAGAAAAACAAGGCTTTTTTTGCCGTAGTTTTTTTTAATCGGGAATACAAGTGGACAGCTGGAAATAGCTTCTTAAAAAAGTAATTATTGTATGAAAAAAATAGTTGGTGTTTTGATAGTTGCCCTTTTATTTGTTGGGTGTAAGCAAAAAATAACTTCGGCTGATGTTGCCAAAATTAATGGGTATTGGGAAATTGAAAAAGTAATTTTTGAGGATGGCAAAGAGAAGCAATACGGTATGAATGAATCATTTGATTATTTTCGAATTGATAAAAATAATGAAGGGATTCGGAAGAAAGTGATGCCGCAATTGGATGGGACTTTTTTGGTGAATGATACCTTTGAAAATGTAAGAATACGTTTTGCAGATGACCAAATATTTTTGGATTATAGTACGCCGTATATGAAATGGAGTGAGGAAATACTGACTTTGACAGATGTCGAACTGGTAGTTTTGAATGTAGAGAAAAAGGAATATCATTATAAAAAAACAGGGCCTATAAAGCTCGATGACTATGGCAAAAAGACTAAATAATCAAAGTTCGGTTGGGGATATTTTGAAGCAAATTATTGAAGTAAACAAATTGCAACCTGGAATGGATCAGATTGACGTGAAGGATGCTTGGCGCAATTTGATGGGAAATGGGGTGAACAGTTATACCAATAATTTGGTTTTGAAGGGTTCTACGCTGTATGTTGAGTTGACATCGGCGGTATTGCGCGAGGAATTAAGCCACGGGAAATCGAAGATTATAAAAATGATTAACGAGGAATTACGCAGGGATGTGGTACGTGAAGTGATTCTTAGGTAGCAGAAGGCGGAAGGCAGAAGGCAGTAAGCTGAAGGCAATAGTCAGAATAAGAAGGTAGAATAATTCAGATATAAAAAAATCCCATTCGCAAGAATGGGATTTTTTTATATAATCTGCAATCTGCAATCTGCAATCTGCAATCTGCAATCTGCAATCTGCAATCTGCAATCTGCAATCTGCAATCTGCAATCTGCAATCTGAATACTAGAACTGCTCTCTTCCTGCAAAATGGAATGCGCTTTCGATAGCTGCATTTTCATCGCTATCAGAACCGTGAACTGCATTTTCTCCGATAGAAGTTGCGTATGCTTTACGGATAGTTCCTTCAGCAGCTTCAGCTGGGTTTGTAGCACCAATTAAAGTTCTGAAATCTTCAACTGCATTTTCTTTTTCTAAAATTGCAGCAACAATTGGTCCTCTTGACATGAATTCTACTAATTCTCCGTAGAAAGGTCTTGCAGCGTGTACAGCGTAAAATGCTTGTGCATCTGCAATTGTTAATTGTGTCAATTTCAAAGAAACGATTTTGAAACCACCGTTTGTAATCATTGCCAATATGTTTCCGATGTGTCCGTTTTGAACTGCATCAGGTTTAATCATTGTAAAAGTTCTATTAGTCGCCATTTTTTCTGTGTTTTAAAATTTTGTGCAAAAATATACTTTTTTTATCGAATGATTTTAGCAAATTGTCAATTTAATGGTGATAATCTGTTATTGCTGCGGTTTTTTGCCATTTTAAACTTTAAAAAACATTTTCTTTTTGTAGAAATATCCTAAAAAAATAGACCATAAACCTACATAAAGTATTGCAAACACTAATGAAGCCGTCATAGGATTGTTGAAAAAGGGTTGTACTCCAAAGGCATAAGAATAGTCCAGAAGATTGATTTGTTGGGTTGGTATCTTCGGATTTGGAAACGAAATCATCACCATGGCTTGCGGAATAATTTCGGATAGAAAGAATACAATCATTGGATTGACTCCCCAAATTAGGAATAATTTGGTTCCTTTTTTGTAATCGGCAATGTCTATGCAATAGTATAAAATAGCCAAGAAAAAGGTCGCTAATCCTGCAGTGTATAAAACGTATGAACTGGTCCAAAGCGCTTTGTTTATTGGAAAAATGATATTCCAAAGTTGACCTGATAGGATAAGTGCGATTCCGATAACGGCCATTTTTTTTACCTTTTCCAATTTCAATAATGGGCTGTTAAGCAACTGCCCAATCAGTAATCCAATTAAGCCTGTAGCAATTGCTGGAATGGTGCTTAGTATTCCTTCGGGGTCCCATGTTTTGGTTACTTCCCACATGTGTCCTTTTAACAAAGCGCTATCGACCCAAGCCGCTAAGTTAGTTGCTTTCTCAAGGTTTGTGATTTCGAATCCGGGTGCTGGAACAAGAGTTATGATTGCCCAATAACTTAGCAATATTCCGATAGCTACTAGTAACTGTGTTTTTTGATTCGTTTTTAGATACAAAAGAGAAGCAATGAAATAGACAATTCCGATGCGTTGCAGTACACCTGGAAGTCTCACGATTTTATAGGCCTCGATACCGCTATAGGCTAAGATTAAATAGATAACAAAAACAGCAACTGCTAAATAGGTTTTTAGTTTAGCATTGAAATTCCCCATCAATGCATAGCCAGCTCCAGCGGTTATAATTAAACGTCCAATTACTAATGGAATGCCTTCTAATCCGAAGAGTTGAATTTTTTCGAAAAAGTTAAAAAAGACACCCAAGCAGAACATTCGCAACGACCGCGTTAGTATTTTGTTGAATGTTGTGCTGTCATACGTTTTGGTTGGCATGGCGAAAGAAATAGCCACACCCATGATGAAAATAAAAAAAGGAAAAACCAAGTCGGTAGGAGTACAGCCATGCCATTCGGAGTGCAGTAGAGGTGGATAAACGGTTGCCCAACTACCGGGGTTGTTGACAATGGTCATTAACAAAATTGTTAATCCTCTAAAAACATCAAGCGAAATAAGGCGGTCTTTGGTCATTTTTTTTTAAAGTTACTGCGTTAATGAGATTCTATCCCGATAGCTATCGGGACTGAGTTTTTTTAAAGGGTTAAATTTTTTTGGACTGTTGCTTAAATCTTAGATCCTTAGAATCTCAGAAAACAATAATATTAAAATTTTGTTCTAAAGGTTTGAGTTGACTCATTATTTTCGGAATCAAATGCGCTCCATTTTCTAGATAAAATTCTGAAAAATTAGCTTGACGTTCCTGCAGGCTTTGGTTGGGAAACAATTCATTTTGTAAGTCAATAATGCGTTGCAATTCATCATGGAATTTTCTTTTTTGGGCAATTAGTAATCTTTTTTCAAGTGTTTCTAATCCTTTGGTTTGTTTGATTTCTTGCGCTTTTACAGCTCCTAAGAATGATTTGTCCGTGTGATTAGCGAGTTCCAGAAGTGTCTCGAATTGTTTTTTTAGCGCTTCTTTTTGTTCAGTGAAATCAATCGGGAAATCAGATAGTTTTTGGGTCATTTTATTGACTAAATTGGATTGTTTCGAAAATAAATCAGACCAAGTTAGATTTAATTTGTCGGCTTTCTTGTTTTGTTTTTCGGTTACCAAAAGAGCCGAGTTTCTCAATAACAATATTGGGAAGGTGACTTTTGCGGAAGTGAAAAATGATTTTAATTCAAGCCAATACGCTATTTCCCCGCCTCCGCCAATATAGCATAAATTGGGTAGAATAACTTCTTGGTACAATGGACGCATGATGACATTGGGACTGAATTTTTCTGGGTTACTTTCTAATAATTTGAGAATTTCGGTTTCTGTGAATTTGATTTTCGTATGATTGACTTTATAAACATTGTTTTCGAGAATAATTCGTTCGCGTAAATTGTCTTCAATGTAAAATAAATTGATTTCACGCGGATTCACCTGAACGAAATAATCGTTCATTTTTGTTATAGTTTCGCTAACTGCTTTGAAAGAAGATTGCTGAATCAATTCGTCTTTTATATACGGAATAAAAGAGCGTTTCAAATCGGGATTATCGGCGTCAATAATCACTAATCCCGAGGAACCAAAAAGTTCGTTGGCTAAATATCTTGTGGCATCGGCTAAGTTATCGTGTTTGATATAGGAATCTTCAAATAGTTTTTTGATGGCATTGGCGTTGGTGCTAGAACCTATTTCTAGTGCATATATTTCTAAAAATTCAGCTAAACCTTCGGTAGATAATCTCCCAACCGGACCTGTGCTTTCTTTGTTCCATCTGAATTTTTTTCCTTTGAAACTAAAATAATTTATTTCCTCAAAATCATGGTCTTCTGTTGCCATCCAATACACAGGAACAAAATTATAGTCATGATATTTCGCTTTTAATTCTTTGGTTAAAGTAATAGTCGAAATGATTTTATACAAAAAATACAACGGTCCGCTGAATAAGTTGAGCTGATGTCCTGTGGTAATGGTGAATGTGTTTGGATGGTTTAAGAGTTCAATATTGCTTAATGTTTCAGCAGAAACGTTTAATTCTGTATATTGATTTTTTAAAACATTTACTAAAGTCTGTCTTTTTAAATTGCCATTGAAATTGTTTTTTTTCTCATCAATTTGTTCTTCAAAGTTTTCGAGAGTAGGAAAGCGATGGTATAAAGAAGCTAATTCAGTTTTTTGATTTAAATAATCATTCATCAAAGGAGAGAAATACCCGGAATTTTGATAGCTGATACAGTCGGTTGGCATATTGTTTTTATTTGTTGCTAAAGTAGCAAAAATATTGCAAGAGATTGTTTAAATGTTTTCTTTTGAGGTACAACTTTATCTTGAATTCATGAATATTTATTAGAAATAGTGAGATGTAAATTGGTCTCTTTTTTTAGCTAATCTTTAAACAAAGTAAAACTAATTCATCAAACAGGACTAAAATGAAAAAGCAACTCAATTGAGCTACGGTCTGGACACATCTCTAAAAAGCATCCAGCCTTGCATAATTGCGGCGAATTTTTGAAGACCAATCCAAAAGGTTGTGATGCCAGGTTTTCTCTCTGAAAGATA
>NZ_JAHWYN010000027.1 GCF_019351435.1 Flavobacterium taihuense | reverse complement strand
ATCATAACTATGTAATTTTAAAAATAGCAAAAAAGTTATTTCCAAAAAATATTTTTGAGCTTTTTAAATTAGCTCAAATATTTTTCAGAATAACTTTTCAACTTACACAGTTAGTGAGACACTACCTTTAAATCATTTTAAACGAGCTTGTTTTTTATCTGAAAACTAAGACTGCAAACTAAAATCTGCAATCTGCCACCTTACTTTGTAATTTCTCTGAACACAGCTTCTAAATTCTTGTTCTTCTGATTGAGCTGTAAAGTCTTCAAGCCATTATCGTAAGCAAAGTCAAATACTGTCGGACGCATATCTTTATCCGAAACAAAAATCAATTCCCAAGAGCAACCCTGGATATTTTTAAACGATTTTAAATGCGGAATTTGAGCAATTAGGTCTTCTTCTACTTTTAAATCAAATTCTACTTCGATTACTTGTTCTTTATTGGCTGAGATTAAATTGTCCAATTTTTTATCGGCAACGATTTGCCCTTTGTCAATAATAATCACTCGGTCACAAATCGCTTCCACTTCCTGCATAATATGTGTTGAAAGAAAAACGGTTTTGTCTTTTCCAACGTTTTTAATCACATTTCTGATTTCGACCAATTGATTTGGGTCCAATCCAGTTGTAGGTTCGTCCAGAATCAAAACATCAGGATTGTGTAATAATGCATTTGCAAGACCTACACGTTGGCGGTATCCTTTTGATAATTGTCCTATTTTTTTATGGCTTTCGGTTTGTAAACCCGTCAGCTGAATCACATCTTCGATTCTTGATTTATCTACATTATAGACATCGGCATTAAAAGCCAGATATTCTCTCACGTACAAATCCAAATACAATGGATTGTGTTCTGGCAAATATCCAATAGAAAGCTGCACCGATTTTTCCTGCGTGTTTACATCAAAGTCATTAACTAGCGCAACACCAGAGTCAGCGTGAAGATATGTCGTCAAAATTTTCATTAAGGTCGATTTTCCGGCACCATTAGGTCCTAAAAAACCAACGATTTCTCCTTTTTTAACAGAAAAAGAAATGTTGTCCAATGCTTTTTGGGTACCATAACTTTTCGAAATGTTTTTTACTTCTATTGACATAAAACTTTATTTGTTGCAAAAGTAAACAGAAAAAACTTTTATTTATTGTTTTTGTCCAACAATGACCCTTTCACCTTTATCAAAGTTTTGAACTTTAACAAAGGTTGGATAGAAATGATGGCTTTATCATTAAGATTTATATATTTACAATTAAACTAAATCAGTATGGGAAATAATCAATCAGGCAGTTTCTTAAAAAATTACAGTAGTATTCTATTACTCCTTGGCGGAATAATGGTTGGTAGTATTTTAGGTCTAGTTTTTGGGAATGGGGTAGAAGTCATAAAACCATTGGGAGATATTTTCCTGAATTTACTTTTTACGGCAATCATTCCGCTAGTATTTTTTACCATTGCTTCTTCCATTGCCAATTTGCAAAAATCCGAAAAACTTGGAAAACTTTTCGGTATAGTTTTAGGAGTATTTTTAACAACCGTGATTATTTCGGCCATTATAATGATTATTGGTGTTTTGATTTTTCCGATACATCAAGGCGTAGTAATTTCAAAAATAGCATTAGAAAATATTCAGGAAAGCAGTACCGGTTCCCAAATCACTCAATTAGTAACGGTCAATGATTTCTATGAGATATTGTCCCGAAAAAATATGTTGGCGCTCATATTGTTTTCTTTTCTAATCGGTTTTTCAACTTTGCGTGCAGGCGAAAAGGGGAAAGACTTCGCACGGTTTCTTAATTCTGGAAACGAAGTGATGAAACAACTACTGCATCTCATTATGAAAACGGCACCAATTGGTCTTGGGGCTTATTTTGCCTATCAAGTCGGTATCTTCGGACCGCAATTGTTCGGAGCTTATGCCAAACCATTGGCGTTATATTATGCCGTTTGTACTTTTTACTTTATTGTGTTTTTCAGTTTGTATGCTTTTTTCGCAGGAGGAAAACTGGGGCTCAAAATATTTTGGAAAAACAACATCACACCCGCATTAACGGCAGTTGGAACGTGCAGTAGTATTGCAACCATTCCGGCGAATCTCGAAGCGGCAGAGCAAATGAATATTCCAAGTCACATTCGGAATCTCGTAATTCCACTAGGAGCACCCTTGCACAAAGACGGTTCTAGTATGTCGTCGATTGTCAAAATCGCGGTCATTTTTGCCTTATTCGGCAAGGATTTTACAGATCCATACACTTTATTAACTGCAATCGGAATCACCATAATAGTATCCGTAGTCGAAGGTGGCATTCCAAACGGGGGATATATAGGAGAGATTCTCGCCATAACCGTTTATGGTTTTCCAATGGAGCAAGCTTTACCAGCCGCTATGATTATTGGAACTTTAGTGGATCCCATTGCCACTTTATTGAATGCCAATGGAGATTTGGTTTCAGCAATGGTAGTCACCAGAATTTCCGAAGGCAAGAAATGGATTAGTCAAAGCATTACCTAAATAATATAAAAAGTCACTTGGGAGTGACCCTGTTGAGCAAAGGAGCCAACTTTAGATACCGCTTATTCGGCTCCTTTACTCAACGGGGTCGGGCTATCCGCGCTACTTTGGTAGCTAGCTTCAAATGCAATTCACTGAACTCCTATGAAAATAAAAGTATAGTGAAGTAATCCCTCACTCTGCTCACAAGACATTTAGTTTAAATCAGAAACCAGTCTTTTTTCATCAATATTCAAAAGCAACGGATTCAAAAAAACACTGTTTTTTATCCAAATAGCCATTTATCGTTTAATTTTCGTTTTGGATTCAATAATTTTAACGTCTCAAAAAGCTTTATTTTTATGGAATAATGAATTAAAATCCCTTTTAACAAACGAATCTTTTTTTGTTACATAAAAGATTATTTTTATTTTGGCTGACTCGAAATATGTCATACATTTGCAATAATTAATTGAACAACAAAGCACATCATGTCTAATAACCGTTTTTATTTTAGCAACTCTTTTTATTTCTTCTTTAGGAAGTAAGGGATTGTGCTATGGTTATTTGAAGAACAAAAAACAAATAAAAATAATATACAATCCTGATGAAAATCAGGATTTTTTTTTGACCCAATGAGAACGAAAATTGCAATACAAGGAATTAAAGGATCTTTCCACCATCAAGTGGCCCAAGACTATTTTTATCAAAACATCGAAGTGGACGAATGTCTGTCTTTTGAGGAATTGGTAGCTAGTTTGCTGTCGGGAAAATCAGATCAAGCAGTAATGGCTATAGAAAATTCTATTGCTGGACCTATTATTCCAAATTACGCATTGATTGACAAAAACAATCTGCATATTATTGGTGAGCATTATCTTGATATTCATCAAAATTTAATGGCGCTGAAAGGACAAAAAATAGAAGACATTCTGGAAGTACATTCTCATCCGATGGCTTTGTTGCAATGTATGGAGTTCTTGAAAAAACACCCAAACATAAAACTGGTTGAAGACAAAGATACTGCCGAAACTGCCAGAAGAATACACGAAAAACAGCTAAAAGGAATTGCGGCTATCGCTAGTAAAACGGCTTCGGAGATGTACGATTTGGAAATTCTGGCACCAGAAATCCAAACGATAAACAATAATATGACTCGTTTTGTCATTATTAAAAAGGAAAAAGAATTTGCAGATGAAAATGAAATCAGCAGAGCTTCCATCAAATTTGAATTGGATCATAAAAGAGGAAGTCTTGCAGCGGTACTAAATGTAATGAGTGATTGTAAATTGAATTTGACTAAAATACAATCGTTACCAAAAATTGAAACACCTTGGAAATATTCTTTTTTTGTTGATGTCACTTTTGAGAAATACGAAGATTTCGCCAAAGCAAAATCATTAATGCAGATTATGGCTGAGTATTTTAAAGTATTGGGAGAATATAAAAATACCAAACCATAATTAGTCAAAAGTTACAAGTCAAAAGTTTTTAAAGATAAAATAAACTCTGAAAAGAGAAATATAAAATAGCATGATTACAACAGCAAAACGTCTCGATATCATTGAAGAATACTACTTCTCCTCCAAGTTGAGAGAAGTGAGACAACTGGCGGCAGAGGGAAAACCAATTATCAATATGGGAATTGGTAGCCCAGATTTAAAACCATCACAAGCGGTTATAGATGCTGTAGTTTCGGCAATGCAGGATGAGAATGCACACCAATACCAAAGTTATCAAGGATTGCCGGAACTTAGAAAAGGAATGGCCGATTTTTATCAAAATAATTATGGAGTTGCCTTGGATCCTAATGTGGAAATTTTGCCTTTAATTGGTTCTAAAGAAGGGATTATGCATATTTCAATGGCTTTCTTGAATGAAGGGGATCACGTTTTAATTCCAAATCCGGGATATCCAACATATAGTTCAGTTACGAATCTCGTTGGAGCCGTTCCTGTTTATTACGATTTGAAAGAAGTGAATAATTGGGAGCCTGATTTTGACGCTTTGGAAAAACTAGATTTGTCAAAAGTGAAAATCATGTGGATTGGTTATCCGCATATGCCGACAGGAGCAAGAGGAAGTTTGGAATTGTTTGAAAAATTAGTGGCTTTCGCCAAAAAGCATCATATATTATTAGTTAATGATAATCCATACAGTTTTGTTTTGAATGATAAACCAATGAGTTTGTTGCAGGTAGAAGGAGCAAAAGACGTGGCGCTAGAGTTGAATTCTTTGAGCAAAACTTTCAATATGGCTGGATGGAGAGTAGGAATGGTTTTAGGAAGTGCAAAGTTGATTGATTCGGTTTTAAAAGTAAAAAGCAATATGGACAGCGGAATGTTCTACGGAATCCAAAAAGGGGCTGTTGAAGCATTGAAAAGCGATCAATCTTGGTTTGACTCGATGAATGCCGTTTACAAAAAGCGTCGTGTACTTACTGAACAATTGGCCGAAAAAATAGGTTGTGAAGTGTACAAAGAAGGTGTTGGACTATTTGTTTGGGCCAAATTGCCAACAGGAATAGCATCAGCTGAGGATTTTATTGATAAAATATTATACGAGAAATCTATTTTTATTACTCCAGGAACTATTTTTGGAAGCAATGGAGAAGGTTACATCCGATTTGCACTTTGTGTAAAAGAGGAGAAAGTACAGGAAGCGATAAATAGATTTAGTTGATAGTTGTTTGTTGATAGTTTAGGCCAACAACCAACAACCAATAACTGATAACTTAAAAAAAATGAATATATACGTAATAGGTGTTGGATTAATAGGTGGATCAATAGCATTGGACGCTAAAGGTTTGAATCCTGATGCCAAAATTTTTGGAATTGACAGTAATGAAAAGCATTTGCAAGAAGCTATAGCGCTTGGAGTTATTGATGAAGCAGCGACTTTTGATGATTTGTCCAAAGCTGATTTAGTGATTGTTTCGGTACCAGTGGATACGGCGATTGTGGTTTTGCCAACAGTATTGGATTTAATTTCCGACTCTGCTATTGTTTTTGATGTGGGTTCGACAAAAATTCCAATTTGCGAAGCTGTTGCGGGTCATCCAAGAAGAAGGAATTTTATAGCAACGCATCCAATTGCAGGAACTGAGTTTTCTGGGCCATCGGCGGCGATAAAAGGATTGTTTCAAGGCAAGACTAACATCATTTGCGAAGTCGAAAAAACGACTTTCAAACTACAGGAAAGGGCATTGTTACTTTTTTCGGCAATCGGAATGAGAATTCGATACATGGATCCAAAATCACATGACAAGCATATTGCTTATGTGTCACATTTATCGCATATCAGTTCTTTTATGCTTGGAAAAACGGTAATCAATAAAGAAAAGGACGAGCAAGATATTTTTGATATGGCGGGTTCCGGTTTTGAAAGTACGGTTCGTTTGGCCAAAAGTTCGCCAGCCATGTGGACGCCGATTTTTAAACAAAATAAAAAGCAGGTGGTGAAAACATTGGAAGAATACATTTCAAATTTAACCAAGTTCAAAGAACTTTTGGTAAATGATGATTACGAAGCGATTTTTGACGAAATGCAAAGTGTTAATCGAATAAAAGAAATATTAAACGGAATGAATACGAAAAAGTAGGGAGTACTTAGTTTGGTGTCTCACTTTGGAATAACAATAGAATAAAAGGAATTAAATAATAACAAAAGTAGTAAGTAATTAAACAACAATTCTCCATTTATGGAAACTCTTCTTGAAAGAGAGCAGATTTGGAGATAATTTTAGAAAAGATGGAAAATAAGAAAGAAATGAGAGATTGGTTGAACGAATTCAAATTGTCTCATCCATTTGTAATAGCAGGACCTTGTAGTGCTGAAACAGAAGAGCAAGTGTTAAAAATTGCTCATGAATTGAAAGACTCGGACGTTAGCGTTTTTAGAGCAGGTATTTGGAAACCAAGAACACGTCCAGGAGGATTCGAAGGTGTTGGAGAGATTGGATTGAAATGGTTAAAGAAAGCTAAAGCAGAAACAGGTTTGCTTATGGGTACAGAGGTTGCTACTGCAGCACACTGTAAATTGGCCTTGGAAAATGATATTGATGTTTTATGGGTTGGTGCTCGTACAACAGCTAACCCTTTTGCTGTTCAGGAAATTGCTGATACATTGGCTGGGACTGATAAAATTGTATTGATTAAAAATCCTGTAAATCCTGATATGGCTTTATGGTTGGGTGGAGTTGAGCGTTTGTATGCTGCCGGAATCAAAAAACTGGGAGTAATTCACAGAGGTTTTTCTACTTACGAAAAAACGAAATACAGAAACATTCCAGAATGGCAGATTGCTATCGAATTGCAAAATAAATTCCCTGATTTGCCTTTGATTATCGATCCTTCGCATATTACAGGTAACCGCGATATGATTCTTGAAGTGACCCAAGAAGCATTGGATTTAAATTATGACGGTATGATTATCGAAACACACCACGATCCAGATAACGCTTGGAGTGATGCAGCTCAACAAGTAACACCTGCTGCTTTGAAACAAATCTTCAAAGATTTGAAAGTAAGAAAAGTGAGTGGTGACAATGAGTTTACTGCAAAAATGACCAAATTGAGAGCTAATATCGACGTGCTTGATGCTAATTTATTAGACTTATTAGGAAAAAGAATGAAAGTAGCTGACGAAATTGGTCAAGTAAAAAAAGACAATAACGTGGCTATTCTTCAAAACAACCGTTGGAATGAAATTCAGGAAAAAATGATTGCTGAAGGTGCCAAAAAAGGATTGACAGAAGAATTTATAGTTAAATTGTTCAAGAATATCCACCAAGAAAGTATTGGTCACCAAGAAAAAATCTTGAACTCGTAAAAGATTTCAGATTGAAGAGTAACGATTTTTGACTTCAGATTTCGTGAATCGAAAAATTTAGATTGCAATAAATCCCAAGGCTCAGGTTTTGGGATTTTTTTGTTTATTTCATAGTCTTCTAAAATCATAAATCTAAAATCGTTAATCTACAATTATAAATCAATTATCTTTGCAGAATATTAGGTTTTAAATCATAAATCTAAAATCGTTAATCATAAATCTAAAATCCTCTATGACAGGACTCGTTTACAAATCTACAGGAAGTTGGTACACCGTAAAATCTGAACAAGGCGATTTTATAGAATGCCGTATGAAAGGGAAATTCCGAATCAAAGGAATTAAAAGTACCAATCCAATTGCTGTGGGTGATATTGTCGATTACGAGCTTGAAGAAACCTCAGATACTATTACTGGAACCATCCATACTATTCACGAAAGAAAGAATTATATAGTTCGCAAGGCCGTGAATTTATCGCATCAAATGCATATAATTGCTTCCAATATTGATCGCGTATTTTTGTTAGTAACCGTAAACAATCCACCAACCACATTCAACTTTATTGACCGTTTTTTGGTAACTGCCGAAGCTTATGGAATTGAAGCTATTTTGGTTTTTAATAAAATAGATACTTTGGATGAGGTTACGCTTGATGAACAGCTGTATATGCAACATGTGTATCAGGAAATAGGATATAAATGTTTGCGAGTTTCGGCTGCAGAAATGAAGGGTGTAGAAGCTTTACAAGAAATGATGTTAGGCAAAGTAAGTATGTTCTCTGGACATTCGGGTGTCGGGAAATCGACTTTGGTAAATGCTATGGAACCTTCTTTACATTTGAAAACCAAAACAATTTCGGTAGCGAGCAAACAAGGTCAACATACAACCACTTTTGCAGAAATGTATGATTTGTCTTTTGGCGCCAAAATTATAGACACTCCCGGAATCAAAGGTTTTGGAATGGTCGATATGGATCCTGCAGAAATCAGCGGTTATTTTCCCGAATTTTTTAAATTGAAAGACCAATGTAAATTCAATAATTGTTTGCATAAAGAAGAACCGCATTGTGCCATAAAAGCCGCATTGGAAAAAGATGAGATCGCCTGGTCCCGTTACAATAGTTATCTAAAAATTCTAGAAGGTGACGACGAGCATTATCGTACAGATGATTACAACGAGGATCGAATCATTAGTGATAAATCGAGAGAATAGATGTCAATGTTTAGTTTCAAAGACGTAAATCAAAAATGAAAACAGTTATTCAAAGGGTTTCCTCCGCATCAGTAACCATCGATTCTAAAATTGTGGCCGATATTCAAAAGGGGCTGCTTCTTTTGATAGGAATTGAAGACGCAGATACGCAAGAAGACATCAATTGGCTTTGTCAAAAAATTACAAATCTTCGCATTTTCGGAGATGAAAACGAGGTAATGAATCTTTCTGTGAAAGATATTGATGGCGAAGTTATTGTGGTTTCTCAATTCACGCTGCATGCCTTGACCAAAAAAGGAAATCGCCCTTCGTATATAAAAGCTTCAAAACCAGAAGTAGCAATCCCGCTCTATGAAAGTTTTGTAAAACAGTTGGAAAAGGAATTGGGCAAAAAAGTACAAACCGGGATTTTTGGTGCCGATATGAAAGTTTCATTGCTGAATGATGGCCCAGTTACGATTCAAATTGATAGTAAAAATAAAGCGTGATTTTAGCTTTTTTTTTGACTAAATTTTCTTATATTTCGAAGCTAAAACTTTTTTATGACTTACAAGTTTGTCTTCTCAGTTTCAATTATATTCTTATTTACTACAACATTTCTTTTTGCTCAAAAAAGCGATTACAGTGCCCTCACTCTTTCCGACAGTCTCAAAGAAAATGCCAATGCAGTAGTTCGTTTGAACCAAATTGATATTGTAATTGCGTCTCAACGCAGTATGAATATCAAAAATAAACGCGTGGTAACAGTCTTGAATAAAAATGGTTTTGACGCAGTTGAGGCTTATGAAAATTATGATAAGTCGAGTCCTGTCAAAAATATATTGGCAACAGTTTATGATGCTTTTGGAAAAGAAATCAAAAAAATAAAGAGAAGTGATTTTAGGGATGTAAGTGCCGTAAGTGGGAGTACGCTATTTTCAGAAAGTCGGTATATTTACTTAGATTATACCCCCATACAATATCCATTTACAGTCGTTTTTGAAAGTGAAACAGAAACATCGAATACGGCTTTTATTCCGCAATGGATGCCTTTGAATGATTATGCAGTAAGTATAGAAAAAAGTATACTCAATATAAGTTATCCTTCAAATCTCGGATTTAAATATAAGGAATTCAATTCTTCGAATTTTAATATAAAAAAAGCAATAGACACATCCACCAGACTTTCTTTTGAGGCAACAAAAATATTGGCGCAGAAAGAAGAAACGGCAAGCCCCTCAATTAGTATTCTTTTCCCGAGAGTAATGATGGGATTAGAGTTGTTTCATTTGGAAGGTGTAGATGGAACCGCTAAAACGTGGAAAGAATTTGGAAAATGGTACAGTGAAAAAATTCTTCAGGGAACCACAGATCTTCCAGAAGAAACTAAAGTGAAAATGAAAGCTCTAGTAGGTACTGAAACCGATCCTATTAAGAAAGCACAAATCATTTATAAATATGTTCAGGAAAAATCAAGATATGTAAATATAAGTATTGGTATTGGAGGTTGGAAACCAATGCTGGCAAGTGATGTTGATCGTTTAGGGTATGGCGATTGTAAGGCATTGAGTAATTATACCAAAGCACTCCTTACAGCAGTGGATGTGCCATCATATAATGTGATTTTGTATGGTAACCCAAGAAAGCGTGACATTGAAACCGATTTTGTTTCGATGCAAGGAAATCATATGATTTTAGCGGTGCCTGATAAGGATAAATATGTTTTTTTAGAATGTACAAGTCAAGTAGATCCATTTGGTTACCAAGGAACGTTTACGGATGATCGCAATGTGTTGCTGATTAAACCCGAGGGAGGAGAGATTGTAAGGACAAAAATATATGAAGACTCTGGTAATGCACAAGTGAGTAAAGGAACCTATTCTATTGCCGAAAATGGTGATTTGTCAGGAAAAATAGGAATCGTTTCAGAGGGTTCTCAATACAATCAAAAATTCAATAATGAGAAATTTTCTCCAACCGAAATGGAGAAATTCTATAAAGATTATTGGAGCACCATTAATAATTTGAAAATTAAAAAAGTCACTTTCAAGAATGATACAGAAAAAATAAGTTTTACAGAAAATGCCGAAATAAGTGCCGTGAATTACGGTAACGTATCAACCAATAAAATGATGTTTGCTGTAAATGCTTTTAATCCATTAACTCAAAGTGTCAAACGAATTCGAAACCGAAAAAATCCTTTAGAAATACAAAGAGGTTCAATTGATATCGATGAAATAGAAATCGCTTTGCCTGTTAATTTCTCGATAGAATTTCTTCCGGGGAATGTTGAAATTAATGGGAAATTCGGTGAATATAAAACAGAAATTACTAAAAAGGACAATAATAATATCATTTACAAGCGAAAGTTCTTTTTGAAAAAAGGGTTATATACGAATAAAGAATACGATGAATTTCGCCTTTTTATGGAACAGATTTCTAGAAACGACAACGCCAAAATAATTTTAACCAAAAGCTAATAACAAAATGAAGAATTTAATCAACTTCTTATTTTTATCAATCCTATTTTGTTCTAATGCAAATGCCCAAGAATTTAAACTAGGAAAAGTCTCCATCGCTGAACTGGAGCAAAAAACACATCCTAAAGACACGGCTGCTGTTGCCGCAATATTATTTAAAAAAGGAGAAACTAAATTTGAATACTCGCATGCAGATGGTTTTAAAGTGGTAATTGTGATGTCTATGCGTATTAAAATTTATAAAAAAGAAGGGTATGATTGGGCAAATCAAGAAGTACGATTTATTGCGGGGGATTCTTATGTAAAAGAAAGTGTTCATTTTTCTGAAGCTGTAACTTATAATTTAGTGGAAGGAAAAATAGAAAAAACAAAATTAAAAAGTGAAGGGGAATTTGAGGAAAAGGTAAATAGATATTGGAACAAAAAGAAAATAACCTTGCCGAATGTGAAAGAGGGGTCTGTATTGGAATTTCAGTATACTATTCGAACGAATAATATTGGAATGCTTAGGGAGTTTGATTTTCAAACTAATATTCCTGTAGATTATTCGGAATATAAAACCTATGTCCCAGAATATTATATTTACAACAGCAAAATGAAAGGAACTTTTGCTCCTCAAATAGTTACAGAAAAATCAACTAAATCGGTTACTCTAACAAGTATGGAGAGAAGTGAAGGGAGATCATTAGTTGCTATTGCTAGAGGCAGTAATTACTCTGAAGATAAATTCGAGTATCTAGAAACCAAAACAACATATATTTCAAAAAATATGCCTGCGATGAAAGAGGAGGCATTTGTCAATAATATTGATAATTATACTTCAAGTTTAACTCAAGAATTGTCGATGACTAAATATCCTAATGAACCACTTAAGCCCTATTCTACAGATTGGCATGCTGTAGTAAAAACAATTTATGACAATGATGATTTTGGATCCGAACTTAATAAAATAGGTTATTTTGAAGATGATTTGAACGCAGTTATTGCGGGGCTAACGACTCAAGATGAAATTATTTCGACTATTCTAAATTATGTAAAATCAACCGTAAAATGGAATGAATATAATGGTTATTCTTGCGATGATGGGGTTAAAAAAGCCTATAAAGATAAAACGGGTAATGTTGCCGAAATTAATTTAATGCTCACCGCTATGTTGCGAACAGCGGGGTTAAAGGCAAATCCTGTTTTATTAAGTACGCGCTCCAATGGGATTGCATTGTTTCCAAACAGGACCGCTTTTAACTATGTTATTGCTGCAGTAGAAACTCCTCAGGGGCTAATATTATTGGATGCCACAAGCAAATTTTCAATGCCAAATGTTTTGCCGTTTAGAGATTTAAACTGGATGGGAAGATTAATTAGAAAAGACGGAACCTCAGAAGAAGTTGATTTAATGCCAAAGAAAGCTTCCAATAATATTGTAACGATGAATTACACGATTGATCCTACCGGAAAAATTACGGGTAAATTAAGAAGACAAAGAACGGATCATAAAGCCATGCGTTTTAGATCGGATATAGAAAACATAAAAGAGGAGGATTTTTTGGAAAAGTTGGAAAATGAAAACGAAAAAATTGAAATTTCAAACTATTCAAGAACGAATGAAAAGGATGTTCAGTTACCAATTATAGAGACATGTTCTTTTACAGGAACCAATCTATGTGAGTTTATAGGTGAAAAAATGTATATAAATCCATTGCTGTTTTTTACCGAAGAACATAATCCTTTCAAGCAAGACAACAGAGAATATCCTGTAGATTATGGTTTTCCATTTTTGGATAAATACACTATAAATATTGATATTCCAGTGGGATATGCGGTTGAAACATTGCCAAAATCGACTCAACTCGATATGATTGAAAATTTAGGAAGCTTTAGATTCATGTCGAATGTTTCTGGGAATAAAATACAGTTATCAATTAGCCATCAAATTAATACACCAATCGTTTCACCAGAATATTATACTACACTAAAAGAATATTATCAGGGTATGATTGCTAAAGAAACAGAAAAAATTGTTTTGAAGAAAGTGTAGAGAATAATAATGATAAGGCTAAATAATAAATAAAAAATATAACATGAACCTAAAAAATGCCCAACAAGACGTAGATACTTGGATCAAAGAACACGGAGTTCGCTACTTTAACGAATTGACCAATATGGCTCAACTTACTGAAGAAGTAGGCGAAGTAGCCCGCATCATTGCCCGCCGTTACGGAGAACAATCCGAAAAAGAGAGCGATAAAAACAAAGACCTTGGAGAAGAATTGGCCGATGTAGTTTTTGTAGTATTGTGTTTGGCGAATCAAACAGGAATCGATCTGCAAGCCGCTTTTGACAAGAAGATGGATTTAAAATCAATTCGGGACAAAGACCGTCACAAAAACAACGATAAACTAAAATAATGTTATAAGTCAGAGGAAAGTTTTGGTACATCCTTTTTTTAAAATAAATTTGCAAAAACACACCTATCAACTCATCCATAATGAATTTACTGTTACAAACTTCACAACACGATTTACAAGAACAAATTGCTATTACAGGTTCCAAAAGCGAAACCAATCGACTATTGTTACTTCAAGCATTGTATCCAAACATTTCTTTGGCCAATACTTCAAATTCTGATGATAGTGAAGTAATGCAAAAAGCGTTGATTGGTAATGAGGAAATTGTAGATATTCATCATGCTGGAACAGCAATGCGCTTTCTAACTGCATATTTTGCGGTAAACGAAGGACGTGAAGTTGTGTTGACTGGATCTCAAAGAATGACAGAGCGCCCGATTAAAGTTTTGGTTGAGGCTTTACAACAATTGGGAGCTCAAATCACTTATGAAAAAGAAGAAGGTTATCCGCCTATTCGAATCAAAGGGCAAAAAATTACCGCCCATAAAGTGAGTATTCCTGCTAATGTGAGCAGTCAGTACATATCGGCATTGCTTTTGGTAGCTCCAAAATTAGAGAACGGAATTGAATTGACTTTGGTTGGCGAAATAACTTCTGTTCCATATATCAAAATGACTTTGGCATTGCTGAATGATTTAAACATTCAAACCAGTTTTGTCGAGAATGTAATTACAGTTTATCCAAAGAAAGAAGTAGAAACCAAAGTAATGACAGTAGAATCCGATTGGAGTTCGGCGTCTTACTTTTTTAGCTTAGTTGCCTTGGCAAAAACCGCCTGTATTTCCTTGACGAGTTATAAAGAAACTAGTTTACAGGGAGATTCGGCATTGGTTGAGATATACAAAGAAATGGGGGTAACTTCACATTTCGAAGGAAACAAATTGACTTTGACAAAGCAAAGGGATTTCGAATACAAAGACTTAAATTTAGAATTAAATAATACTCCAGATATTGCACAAACAATTGTCGTTACCTGCTTAGGACTAGGAATTGGCTGTCATCTTACCGGTTTACATACTTTAAAAATCAAAGAAACGGATAGATTGGAAGCACTTCGCATTGAGTTGACAAAATTGGGAGCTAATATCTCAGTAACCAATGATAGTTTGACATTGATAGCAACAAAGAACATTAATCAAGAGGTGAGAATCGATACATATAATGACCATAGAATGGCAATGGCTTTTGCACCATTAGCATTAAAAGTGCCAATTGTTATTAATAATGCAGATGTAGTATCAAAATCATATCCTGATTTTTGGGATGATTTAAAAAAATTAAATTTTTTAATGATTCAAAAATGGTCATTTACATAGGTAATTGTTGTGTTTTTCGCAATTATATTGGTAGATAGGAACGAGTAAGGAAAAATAAACCCTTAAACACTTGACAACGCCTATCTCACAGTCGTATATTTGCACTCGAAAGATTTTTAAGTTCAGTTTAAATAACTTGAAACTTGAAACTTTAAACTTTTAAACAAAAAGCAAATGAAATTATCTCACTTTCAATTCAATTTACCAAAAGAACTTCTTGCAGAATATCCAGCCGAAAATAGAGATGAGTCTCGTTTGATGGTTATTGACCGCAAGAAACAAACGATAGAACATAAAATGTTTAAAGACGTTATCGATTATTTTGATGATGGTGATGTTTTAATATTGAATAATACCAAAGTTTTTCCAGCCCGTTTGTACGGAAATAAAGAAAAAACTGGAGCAAGAATTGAAGTGTTTTTGCTTAGAGAACTAAACGCAGAACAAAGACTTTGGGACGTTTTAGTAGATCCAGCCCGTAAAATCAGAATTGGAAATAAATTATACTTCGGAGACGATGATTCCTTAGTGGCGGAGGTGATTGATAACACTACTTCTCGTGGTAGAACTTTGCGTTTTCTTTACGATGGTTCGTATGAAGAATTCAGAAATAAATTGACCGAACTAGGAGAAACTCCTATTCCAAAATACATTAGTCGTGATGTAACTCCAGAAGATGCAGAGCGTTACCAAACAATTTATGCAAAAGAAGAAGGAGCAGTTGCAGCACCAACTGCCGGTTTACACTTCTCAAAACATTTGTTGAAAAGATTGGAAATCAAAGGAATTAAATTTGCAGAAGTAACACTTCACGTTGGTTTAGGAACTTTTAATCCAGTTGAGGTTGAGGATTTATCTAAACACAAAATGGATTCTGAGGAATTAAAAATCACTCAAGAAGCTTGTGATATTGTAAATAATGCAAAAGCTAATAAAAAAAGAATTTGTACCGTAGGAACCACTTCTATGCGTGCCGTAGAAAGTTCAGTTTCTTCACAAAACACATTAAATCCTTACGATGGTTGGACAAACAAATTTGTTTTTCCTCCTCACGATTTTAGTATTCCAACATGTATGATTACTAATTTTCACACGCCAAAATCAACTTTGTTAATGATGGTTTCTGCTTTTTGTGGACATGATTTAATGAAAAGAGCATATGAAGAAGCGATTAAAGAACAATATAAATTCTACTCTTACGGAGATGCAATGTTGATTATCTAATCACATTCAAAACTAAATACAAGTCTCGTCAGCAATGGCGAGATTTTTTTTACCCCTAAATTGAGTGAAGCGAACGCACAGTACAGAAATCTAAATTCTGCAATCTAAATTCTTTTTTATCTGAGCGTATTGCGGGCTATCCATTACAAGTTTTTACCCAAAACCAAAGTAATACTAGCACTGCGGGAGCTTCCTTTGGTCGCTTCCTCGTTGCTGTATTGCTAAATGGTTTTGGGTAAAAACTTTCCATTACTATCCCTAACGCAATTTCTTTTCATAAGAATCTTATTGCTTTAAATGTAAAATATAGGCTCATGTAGATTTAATTATTATTAAATTATCTTTTTTATGACATCTATTGTCTTTTTTCTCTATTCTATTCTCTTTTCTTTTTCTATTTTTACGGCTTTAAAACATGGAAAAAATGGATTTCAAAAATACATTAGAATTTGCTCAGCAACTCGATGAGCAAGATCATCTGCATAAATATCAGGATGAATTTATTTTCCCAAAAGTCAATGACAAAAAGGTAATTTATTTTACGGGAAACTCTTTGGGATTACAGCCAAAAAGAACCAAAAAATATGTTGATGAGGTAATGAACGATTGGGCAAACCTTGCTGTCGAAGGTCATTTTTATGCTGAAAAACCTTGGTGGGACTATCAGGAACGTTTTGCCAATCCATTAAGTAAATTGGTAGGTGCTTTGCCTTCAGAAATCACCGTAATGAATACGCTAACAGTGAATCTTCATTTGTTAATGGTTTCATTTTATAAACCAACTGCAAAACGTTGCAAAATCATTTGCGAAGAAAAAGCTTTCCCCTCCGATCAATATATGTTTCAAAGTCAAGTGCATTTTCACGGTTATAAACCCGAAGACGTTATTGTGGAAATCAAACGCCGTGAAGGAGAACACAACATCCGACTGGAAGATGTTTTAGCAAAAATTGAAGAAGTAGGAGAGGAGTTAGCTTTGGTTTTAATAGGAGGAGTCAATTATTACACAGGCCAAGTTTTTGACATGAAAACCATCACCGAAGCTGGACACAAGCAAGGTGCTTATGTAGGTTGGGATTTGGCCCATGCTGCCGGAAATATTAAATTGGAATTGCACGATTGGAATGTCGATTTTGCGGCTTGGTGCAGTTATAAATACATGAATTCTGGGCCAGGGAATGCTTCAGGTTGTTTTGTTCATGAAAAACACCACAACAATAAAGAATTGCCTCGATTCGCGGGCTGGTGGGGACACAACAAAGAACGTCGTTTCAAGATGGAACCCGTTTTTGATCCGGTTCACGGAGCAGGAGGTTGGCAGATAAGCAATTTACCAATTTTGTCATTGGCACCTTACTTGGCTTCCGTTGAAATGTTTGACGAAATTGGAATGGATCAATTAATTTTAAAAAGAGATAAAATCACTTCTTATTTAGAATTTATTCTGAATGAAATAAGCAAAGAAGTACACGGATCTTTTGAAATTATCACTCCTGAAAACCCATTGGAAAGAGCTTGTCAATTATCCGTTTTTCTTCATGGGGAAGGACGCAGTTTGTTTGATTATTTAATGAAAAATGGTGTAATTACGGATTGGCGTGAACCCAATGTAATTCGTCTAGCACCGGTTCCTTTATATACGTCATATGAGGATATGTATCACTTCGGGCAGATTTTAAAAACCGGAATTTTAGGAAAATGAAAAAAAGGGAATAGTTGTATTACTATTCCCTTTTTTTAATCATACCGTTTTTTATTCCTTATCTCTTTTAAATGATTTTGTAGATATATTTTGTTTTGCAGGTTGAAAGCGATCAATTAGTTTGGGCAAAAAATATCCGTCTACTCCATTCAAGGCAACTATATTTCCTTTGTCCAGTTGTAGCCAGCCGTCTTTATGCTCCAAAGCCTCGTCGAAAAAAATATGCTCGATAGAAGCTATGATATGGATAGTGTCATTTTCTTTAATAATATATTCGTTCACAAACTTGCAATAAAGTTGAACTGGACTTCCTTTTACGAAAGGAATATTAAACCCTTCTTTGTATTCTTCTTCCAAATTGGTTTTGTCAAACTCAGAAATTCCAGAATCATAATTAGCGGAGGTGTGATGTGCATCAGCAATCATGTCAACTGTAATGTGGTTTACGGTGAAATAACCGGTTTCCATGATGTTTTTATAAGTATCTCTGGGAACTGTCGTTGGACGAACTATAAAACCTATTAATGATGGGCTACTTCCCAGATGGGTGACACTACTGAAAATGGCGACATTAGTATTACCTTCGATTGATTTTGTAGCTATTAAATTGGCAGACTTAAAACCGGTACATGAATTAATTAAATTTAATTTTTCAATCTTGTCCATTTGTGAAATGGTTTCTTTTGAAATATGTTTCATGATTTTTAAATTTAAACAAATATAATGAACTGATGTTGAATCATGCGAAATTAATTGTAAAAATCTCAATTTATGCTGTTAATTTTGATGTATTTCATACTTATTCTTTGTTATGTAATAAAAAATTAATAATAATGGCAAAATTGATAACGATTGTGTTTATTCGTATTTGATAAAAATAATCCCTTTTTTAAATGTGTTTTTTAAAATTAGGGTATAAAATATGTTGATTTTTGCATAAGTTTGAGATGCCTATTAAAAATACTTCCAATGAGATTACTAAAAAGAATTCTGTTTGTTTTTATTTTTTTGCTAATTGCTTTATTATCAGTATTTTTTATTTATCGGTACAGTCAAAAGCCAAAATATGAAGGGGAGCTTTATTTAAAAAATATTAAAGATCAAACCACCGTTTATTTTGATGAATTTGGTGTGCCTCATATTTATGCTGAAAATGCAAAAGATGCGATGGTTGCTCTTGGATATGTTCATGCGCAAGACCGATTATGGCAAATGGAATTGCTTAGGAGGATAGTTCCTGGACGTTTATCCGACATATTTGGTTCTGTGGCATTAAAGAATGATACCTTTTTTGTGGGTTTAGGAATTGAAGAAGCATCTCAAAAAGCAATTGCGAATTTGGATAAAAAGAGTCCAGCCTATCAATTGACAATGGCTTATCTCGATGGAATTAATCAATATGTTGAGGAAGGTGTAACTCCAGTAGAGTTTCAACTGCTAGGAATTAAAAAGCAAAAATTCACCATTCAAGATGTATATAATATTTTTGGATACATGTCTTTTAGTTTTGCAATGGCTCAAAAAACGGATCCCTTACTAACTGATATTCGAAATAAGTACGGAATGGATTATCTGAAAGATTTTGGTTTGGATGGAAATTTTAATACCACGCAAATTAAAGGTGCAAAACAAAAACAGCAAGAATATGCAGCTATTTCTCAATCAATAGCATCACTTTTAGATCGATCACCTGTAGCTCCTTTTGTGGGTAGTAACAGTTGGGTTATCGCTCCGCAAAAGACAAAAAGCAAAAAAGTGATTTTTGCTAACGATCCACATATTGGATTCTCGCAACCGGGAACTTGGTATGAAGCTCATTTAGAAACTCCCGATTTCGAATTGTACGGATGCTATTTGGCAGGAGCCCCTTTTCCTTTGTTAGGCCACAACCGGGATTACGCTTATGGTTTAACAATGTTTGAAAATGATGATGTCGATTTTTATCAAGAAACAAATAATCCGAAAAACAGCAATCAATATCAAACAAAAACAGGATTCCAGAATTATGGGATCAGGAAGAAAACGATAAAAGTTAAAGATTCGTCAGATGTAATTTTGAATATAAAAGTAAGTCAGCATGGCCCTATCATGAATGATTTATTAGCAGGTTTGAAAAGTGACAAGCCAGTGGCAATGTCTTGGATTTATACGCAGCAAACCATTCATAGTATTGAGGCAATTTATGCTATTTCGCATTCTAAATCAATGTCTGATTTTCAAAAAGGCGTTGCGCTTATTGCTGCGCCTGGACTGAATGTAATGTATGGCGATGCCAAAGGGAATGTGGGCTGGTGGGCATCCGGAAAATTGTATAAACATAATAATGGCGTAAATACCAATTTTATACTTGATGGTGTCAATGGGAAAGATGACAGTCTTGAGTATTTAGATTTCTCCAAAAATCCCTCAGCAGTCAATCCAGATTGGAATTACGTTTACTCGGCAAATAATCAGCCGGAACCAATTGATGGTTTTGCGTATCCGGGTTATTATCTCCCCGAAGATAGAGCCAAAAGAATTACTCAATTATTAGATTCAAAATCGGATTGGGAACAGAATTCAGTAAGTGAAATGATTACGGATAATACTTCCATAGTTGCTCCGGAAGTTGTAAAAAAGTTAATATCGAATTTAAATTTAAAAACACTTTCCAAAACAGAAAACGAAGCAATTCATATTTTGAAATCATGGAATGGTTCCAATAATTTGAATGATGTAGCTCCAACAATCTATAATAAATGGATTTATTTGTATCTGAAAAATACTTTTCAGGATGAATTGGGTAACGAAGGGTTCAAACAATTTTTAGGAACTCATATTATGAAGCAAATTGTCGCCAGACAAATCTCAAGCGAAAATTCTCCATGGTGGGATGATCTTAAAACCAAAAATATAAAAGAGGGCAGAAGTCAAATTTTGGCAAAATCATTTGAAGAAGCAATATCTGCTTTAGAGAAACAATTGGGTAATTCGCTTTCGGACTGGAAATGGGAAAAAGTTCACACAGTAGAATATCAGCATCCAATAGGGAAATTAGCACTATTTAGATCATTTTTTAATGTTGGTCCTTTTGAAGTTCCCGGATCTACCGAGGTGATAAATAATCAATTTTTTGATTTTGTCGAAGATGGATTTTACAAAGTAAAAGGAGGTCCTTCAAGCCGAAGAGTTATTGACTTTTCAGATATTGAAAACAGTTGGGGAATTCTTCCGACTGGACAGTCTGGAAATCCGTTTAGTTCCCATTATGCGGATCAAGCAGAATTATATAATGCTGGGAAGTTCAGAAAAATGAGATTGAATAAAAATGAAATTATGCAATCTTCCACAAAGCTGGTTTTTTACCCTCAAAAAAATTAAGATTAATCCCAAATGTATTTCCAGGAACCGTCTTTTTGTTTCTTCCAGACCGTATGAAAAATTCCTTTTAAAACTTGTTCCTTGCCCGAAGCATCTTTAAAAGTCCAAACATATTTGCCATAACTGGATGCCATATCGCCTGCATCTGAAACGCTTACAGCATCAGGAGTCCATGTAACTGATGCATCTAAGTGTTTTGAGTGTAGATAATAATTTTTAATATTGTTTTTGCCAATAATTAAGGTATCGTGTTCTCTTTTGATAACGGCATTAGAATCGGCAAATTGATAAAAGCCTTCGGCTATTCCTTTTTCTGCGACTAACTTTTCAAAGTTTTTTTCTGTTTGAATAATTTCTAACTTGACATACGTTAAGTTTTTTGTTTCTGATTTTGGCGAACATCCGCTTAAAACGCTGAGAAAAATAAATAGTCCGAAGGTGTTTTTCATTATAAAGTTGTTTTTATGTTTTTTTATTTCTTGAGTATTTTAGACAATATTCCAAATGCTCCTCTAATAAAAGAGGCACTGGTAACGACTTTTAATACCGATTTTGTAACAACGCTTGCCGTACTAGGTTCGCTGCTTTCCTGTTTTTTTTCTTGTTCAACCGCGACTTGTTCTTGAGCGGATTCAATTTTTTTGGTAAGCATTTCATAGGCGCTTTCGCGGTCAATGACTTCACTGTATTTTTTGACTAATTTAGATTTAGAATTAATTTCTTGAATTTCTGCATCTGTCAAAACATCCATTCGACTCATGGGAGCTCGCATCATAGTGGCTACTAGAGGGGTCGGAATTCCCTTTTCGCTCAAAGCGGTTACGAAAGCTTCTCCAATTCCTAGACTAGTCAAGACTTCGTCAGTTTTGTAATATTCGGAGGTTGGGTAATTGTCTGCCGATTGTTTGATTGCTTGTCTGTCGTTCGCTGTAAAGGCTCTTAAAGCGTGTTGTATCTTCAATCCCAGTTGTGCCAAAACGCCACTTGGAATGTCCATTGGATTTTGGGTGATAAAATAAACACCAATTCCTTTGGAACGAATTAATTTTACAATAGTCTCTATTTGTTCCAATAATGCTTTGCTGGCTTCATTAAAGAGAAGATGGGCTTCGTCTATGAAAATCACTAACTCTGGTTGATTGGCATCTCCTTTTTCGGGCATTTGTTGGTATATTTCGGCTAACAAGCTCAGCATAAAAGTGGAGAATAATTTAGGTTTGTCTTGAATGTCTGTTAAACGTATGATGTTAATGTATCCTTTTCCGTTTTCGTCAATTCGCAACAAATCATCAATTTCAAAAGACATTTCTCCAAAAAACAAATCGGCTCCTTGCTGTTCGAGCTCAATTATTTTTCTTAGAATGGTTCCAGTGGTAGAAGTTGATATCTTGCCATAGCTTTCTTCAATTTCGTCTTTTCCTTCATCAGTTATAAAATTAATGACCTTTTTAATGTCTTTTAAATCTAATAAAGGCATTTTATTGTCATCACAATATTTAAATATTACCGAAACTACTCCCGCTTGAGTATCATTTAAATCTAAGATTCTGGAAAAAAGAACAGGTCCAAATTCTGAAACTGTCGAGCGAAGTCGAACTCCCTCTTGCTTTGAAAGTGTCATTAATTCAACGGGGAAACTCGATGTAGCGTAGGGTAGATTCAATTTGGCATGGCGTTCCTTTATAAAGTCTTTTTCTTCGCCTTCTTTTGCGATGCCACTAAAATCCCCTTTTATATCCATCATTAAAACGGGAATGCCAAATGATGATAGTTGTTCAGAAAGCACTTGGATTGTCTTTGTTTTTCCAGTCCCGGTAGCGCCTGCAATCAATCCATGACGGTTTAATGTTTTTAATGGAATTTTCACGTAAGTGTCAGGCAGTGCTTCCCCATCAAGAATGGCTCCGCCCAAGGTAAGGCTTTCACCTTGGGATAGGTAGCCAGTATTTATTTGTTGAATAAAATTTTCTTTTCTGCTCATTTTTAGAGGGTTTTTAAAATCTACTGCAAGTTATTAAATTTTTATCAAATCAAATAATTAGGGGTTTTCTGTAATATAATATCACAAAAAATTGCTGATTTCACAGATTTATGTGTTTTTTGTTTTAAGTGCTTTTTTGAATAAAAATATTAAGAATGCTTAAAATCGTTTTTTTTTAGAAATATTTGGAAAGTATTATTAAAAAAAATGTTCATTTATTCTTAAAAAACGTTATAGTTCTGTTTTGGTAATAAAATAAATTGTAAGATTACTTAAAAAAAAGTTTTTTTATTTCAACTAAAAAATTAAATTTGCTCCTAGTACAAGTTTATTAAAACTAAAAATAAATATTTAAAATTTAAAAAAATGGCAAACGTTAAAGTTAAAAAAGAAAGCACTTCAAACGGTGGAGGAATGGTTTCAGGGATTATTATTGCATTATGTGTATTTGTAGGTTGGTTGATCTGGTCTCAGGTAATGGGAGATCCTACGAATTTTGAAGGAGGGGATATTGAAAAAGGGCACCCACTTAATACATTAGGTCAAGTTTATAAAGGAGGATTTATAGTACCTGTATTGTTAGGTATGTTATTAATGGTTATTGTGTTTTCTATTGAAAGATTTTTTGTTATTGCAAAAGCTGCTGGTAAAGGAAATTTAGATAAATTCATGAAAACAGTTCAAACAAGCATCAAAACTGGAGATATCGATGGAGCTATCGCTACATGTGATAAACAACAAGGTTCTGTTGCAAATGCAATTAAATCTGCATTAGTTAAATATCAAGATGTTAAAAAAGAAGGATTCAACAGTGAAGAAGCTTCTGAAGTAATACACAAAGAAATTGAAGAGGTTACTTCTCTTGAAATGCCAATGTTGGAGAAAAATATGACTATTATTTCTTCTTTAGTTTCTTTAGGAACACTTGGAGGTCTATTAGGAACAGTATCTGGGATGATTAAAGCGTTTGGTGCTTTGGCTTCTGCTGGAACTCCAGATCAGGCTGCTCTTGCGGTTGGTATCTCTGAGGCTTTGATTAACACGGCTACAGGTATCTCTACTTCAATTTCTGCAATCGTTGCTTACAACTTCTTTACTTCAAAAATTGATGATTTAACTTATTCTATTGATGAGGCTGGAACTACAATTGTAAATACTTACAGACACTTTAGAGGTAGCTTAAAACAATAATTAATTTTTGATAATTTTTTATCAAAATAATAGACATAAATAATGGCTAAAATAAAAATGAAAAAAAAGTCCACATCTACCGATATGACGGCGATGTGTGATGTTGCGTTTCTTTTGCTTACGTTCTTTATTTTGACTGCCACTGCTAAAACACCTGAAGTATTACCAGTTGATACTCCACAGTCTACTGTGCAAACAAAATTGCCGGCTGATAATTTGTCAACTTTGACAATTGGTAAAGCAAACGGAAAAACAGCTGTATTTTTTGACCTAAAAGGGAAAGATGTTCGTAAAAAAGCACTTGAATTTATGGCGGATAAATACAATATTGCTTTTACTGAAAAAGAGTCAGAGGAATTTGCATTAATGGAAAGTTTTGGCGTGCCAATTCAAAATTTAAAAACAATTTTGAATATGAAAGCAGCTGACAGAAGTAAAGCAGGTCAGCCAGGTGTGCCCAAAGATTCTTTGGATAACCAATTGAAAGACTGGGTTTTGTATTCTCGTAAAGCTAATATAGAAATTAATGACAAAGAATTGCAATTTGCAATAAAAGGAGATGCTAAGGAGCAATATCCTGAAATCAAGCAAGTAATGGATATTTTGCAAGATCAAAAAATCAATAGCTTTAACTTGGTTACAGGTTTAAGAGGAAAGAATTTTTAATTAAAAAAGACACACTAAAATGGCTGAATTAAATACCGACGACGGTGGAGGCGGAAAAGGTGGCAAAGTAAGAAGTAAAAAACAAAACTCAAAGGTAGATTTAACTGCCATGGTGGATTTGGCTTTCTTATTGATCACGTTCTTTATGCTTACCACTACGTTGTCTAAACCTCAATCCATGGATTTGACGTTGCCAGATAAAGAAAAAGATGATACTCCTCAAACCAATATTAAAGTAGATGAGAATCGTACGATGACTTTATTGCTTGGAGAAAACGGAAAATTGGTACGTTATGTAGGAATGTTGGAGAAACCGCTTGCGGCTCCAAAAGATTTTTCTTATGGTAAAGATGGAATTCGTAAAGAATTAATTGACAGAATGGAAAAGGTAATTGCGTATTCTACCGCTAAAGGGAAACCGAAAGATGGTATGATTGTAATCATTAAACCAAGTAAAAAATCAACATATCGCAATTTGGTTGATGTTTTGGATGAAATGGCTATTGTTGGCGTAAATGCTACAGGATCTTATGCTATTGTACCTGAATTTTCACCAGAGGAACAAAAATTGTTAGAAGTAAAAAAATAATTCTTTTTTACTTATAACCTAATAATTATAAAAAATGAAATTAGATTTAATAAAAAATCAATGGATTGAGATCGTTTTCGAAGGGCGTAATAAACTTTATGGTGCTTACGAACTAAGAAAATCGAATCGTAAGACTTCTATGCGAGCGCTTGTCATTGGTAGTGTTCTTTTTAGCCTGGCAGTTAGTGCTCCGCTTATAGCGAGTTACTTGCCAAAAGGAGGAGAAGAGGCTGATACCGATATCAAGATTACTGCTGTAAAATTGCCGCCTAAGAAGAAAGTTGAAGATGTAAAAGATCTTGCTCCACCACCACCACCACCACCAAAACAAGATCAGGTTAAATTCGTTAAACCTGTCGTTGCAAAAGCGGAGGATGTTACTGAAGATCCACCAAAAATGGATGATATCAAAGACAAAAAGACGGGTGCTGAAACTATCAAAGGTGATCCAGATGCTCCACTTACTGTTGAAGAAGTTGGTAATGGTCCGGTTGTAGAAGTTATTGAGGAAGACACTAGTGTACACTCTTTAGCGGGTATTGAGCAAAAGCCAGAATATCCAGGTGGTATTGAAAAGTTTTACCAATTTGTTGGTAAAAATTATCAAGCTCCAGAAGAAGAAGGTCTTAAAGGTAAAGTGTATGTTACTTTTGTTGTTGAAAAAGATGGTTCGTTAACAGATATCAAAGTTGTTAGGGATATTGGTTATGGAACAGGAAAAGAGGCAATTAGAGTTTTAAGCAAATGCCCTAAATGGCTTCCTGGTGAACAAAATGGTAAAAAAGTGAGGGTATTGTATTCTCTTCCAATTACTATTCAATCGGCAGAATAATGTTAAATAATTTATTTAATAATTTGAAGAAGAAATCGCTTATTGAGCGATTTCTTCTTATTATAACCATATTGGTTTTTTCGGCCTACTTTTTTTTGGGACTGATGGTCATTTTCTGGAAAAAGTTTCCATTTGCTATGGAAATGCAATATAGAATTGCTCTGGGAGTTGTTTTAATTGTGTATTCTGTTATTCGATTTTTTCGCGTATATAATGCTAATAATGAATAGTTATGTCTAGATTTAATATTTATTTACTTTCATTTTTGGTTATTTTCATTTTTTTTAACTGTAAAAAAAATGAAAATACTACTTCAAATAAAGAAACAATTTTAAAAGGTGAAGCGACTATTTTTGTTGACGAAACTGTTACCCCTATTGTAGAGGATGAAGTAATGGTTTTTGAAAGTAAATATGATGCGAAATTTACTTTAAATTCTAAATCTGAATCTGAAGTTTTAAACGCTTTATTTAATAAAAAAGCGACAATTGTCGTTATCGCAAGAAATTTAACTAAAAAAGAGTTAAATATTTTTGAACAACGCAAAATAGTTCCTAAAATAACTAAATTTGCGACTGATGGCATAGCTTTTGTATGTAATAAATCTAATAATGATACTTTGATTGCTTTGAAGGAAGTTATTGATTTTATGAAGGGTGATAGAAGTTCCAAAATTAAGGGATTAGTATTTGATAATCCGAATTCAAGCACTGTGAATTACATGAACAATTTAGCAGGATTAAGTGGATTGGCAGATAAAGATGTTTATACTTTTAAAACTAACAATGAAGTTTTAAAATTTGTTTCTGAAAATAATGGGATGATAGGTGTTGTTGGAGTAAATTGGCTGTCGCAACCGAATGCTTCAATGAATTCAGTTATTGATAACATAAATGTGTTAAGTGTTAAAGGTTTGAATAAAGATGGATATTATGCGCCTTCCCAAAATAATTTTGCCGAAGGAACTTATCCATTATTGAGAGACTTGTATATTGTGAATTGTCAGGGATATTCAGGCTTAGGTATGGGATTTGCTTCTTTTGCAGCAGGTGATATAGGTCAGAGGATTGTGTTGAAATCAGGTTTGTTACCATATCAAATACCGACAAGAAAATTGAATATTATTAGAGGTAAGTCAAATAACGAAAAGAAATAAAATTAATTAATTTAATGAAGATGAATAAAGTTAAAGTTTTAAGTATTGCTTTATTGGCTATTGTAACAACAAGCCAGGCGCAAGACCTTAATCAAGCAAAAAAAGCAATTGATGCTGAACAATTTGAAAGCGCGAAAACGATTTTAAAATCTATTATAAATGCTAAACCTACTAATGGTACAGCTGCGTTTTATTTGGGAAATGTTTATATGTTGCAAAACAGTGTAGATTCGGCTAAAATTTATTATCAAAAGGGTCTTGCTGGTACTGAAGGGGCAAGATTGAATAATATTGGCTTTGGTTTGATAGATCTTGATAACGGAAATACCGCTGCGGCAGAAGAAAAATTTGCTTTGGCTACTAAAGATTTAAAAAAGAAGGATATTGAAGAATATTTATTTATCGGGAGAGCTTATACTTATTCTTTAAAACCGGATTATAAAAAAGCAATAGAAGTTTTGAATAAAGCAAAATTAATTAATCCTCAAGATGCTCAATTAAATTTAGCTCTTGGAAATGCATATTTTGGCGATAAAAACCAAAATGAAGCTTATTCTGCTTACCGAAATGCGTATACCATTGATAATACTTTGATTAGGGCTAAAATGCAATTGGGTGTTTTGTTGAAAGGAGCTAAAGCTTATATTGAAGCGATAAAAGCATTTGATGAAGTAATTGCAATTAATGCAAATTATGGCCCTGTTTATCGTGAATTGGCAGAAACATATTATTTATGGGGTAGAAATGAACCTTCAAAATATAGGGTTTATGTAGATAAAGCTCTTGTGAATTATGAAAAATATTTAACGTTAACCGATTATTCTCTTAATTCAAGAATGCGTCATGCTGATTTTTTAGTACTCGCTGGTGAATATAAAGCTTTAGAAACTGAGGCTAATAAAATGGTGGAATTGGATAAAGTGAACCCTAGAATTCTTCGTTATTTAGGGATCTCAGCGTATCAAAATGGTAATTATGATGTTGCGATCAAATCTTTAGAAAGTTTTATAGCTAATCCTTCTAATAAAGTTATTGCTATGGATTATCAAACATTAGGATTTGCAAAAATTAAAAAAGCAATTGGGGAAGATGGGAAAGCTGTTGATAATGTATTGTTTGATAATGCAATCCTTGATGTAAAAAAAGCTTCTGAAATGGATGCAAATGGTCTAGCATTGAATATTAGTGACATTGGAAAAAAATTATATGAGTTAAAGTTATTCAAACAAGCTGGTGTAATTTATGAAATAGCTGTTGCTAATAAAGAATCTAAAAACTATGTTTTGGATAATTTTTATTTAGGAAATAGTTTGTATTTTGATAATACTAGAAAAGATATTGTAAAACCTGATCCAATTGCTTTGCAAAGAGCAGATTTGGCTTATGCTGCGGTAATTGAAGCGTCTCCGAAAACTCAAGATGCTTATATATACAGAGCTAGAACGAATAGTTTGTTGGAAAATGATGAGATGACAATTAAATATTACAATGATTATGTAAATATAGTTACGGAGAAAGGCCCTGAAGAGTTGGCTAAACCTGCGGTAATTAAAAAAATAATTGAAAGCTATAATACATCTGCTGCTAGTTATGCAAATACGGATAAAGCTAAAGCAATTGAATATTTCAATAAAACTTTGGTGCTTGATCCTGCAAATCAATATGCATTGGATTCATTGAAAGCTTTAAAGTAATAGTAGGTAAGTTATACTTCTAGGAACGGCAATTAGAAATAATTGCCGTTTTTCGTTTAAACTAATTCTAATTTTTCTAATCAGTGATTTTAGATTTAGTAGGATTTTGTCTTTTTTTTGCTGTTCTTATGGTTGTTATTTATTGCTTATCTTTGCAACTTAAATTTATATAATGTTATCAAAAGAAGTTCAATTAGAAGTAAATAAAGGAACCATGCTTCCTCTTATGGAAGAATTTTATACTATTCAAGGAGAAGGTTTTCATACAGGTACTGCAGCCTATTTCATTAGAGTTGGAGGTTGTGATGTTGGTTGCCATTGGTGTGATGTCAAAGAGAGTTGGAATGCAGAATTGCATCCACCTACAAAAATTGATCTAATAGTTGAAAATGCTAATAAGTATGCAGATACTATTGTAATCACAGGAGGAGAGCCTTTAATGTGGGATATGAAGCCTTTGACGCAAAAGTTGAAAAAGAATGGTTTAAAAGTTCATATTGAAACTTCAGGTGCGTATCCTTTAAGTGGAACTTGGGATTGGATTTGTCTTTCGCCAAAAAAAAATAAATTGCCAACTCAAACGGTTTATGACAGTGCGGATGAACTAAAAGTTATTATTTACAATAAACATGATTTTATTTTTGCAGAAGAACAAGCTGAAAAAGTAAATCCAAAAGCAATACTTTTTCTTCAACCAGAATGGAGCAAAAAAGAAGAGATGACTCCGCTTATAGTTGAATATGTAATGAATAATCCAAAATGGCGTGTGTCACTGCAAACGCATAAATATTTGAATATTCCATAGTAGAAATAACTTTTTGATCAGTACTTGTCTTAAGTATTTGAAAGTTAAATATGTGTTATCATTCAATATGTAAGTAGATATATTTTTTGTTTTTTTAATAATTATTAAGTGAATGTAAATATTTACTTATTTGTTGATTTGTAGTTAGTTATGGGTGGAGCTAATTTTTCTTATTAATTATTTTCTTTTTTTTTATCGCTATTACGGTAACTAACTTGTATTCAGTCGGTTATTTTTAACTTCTAATGATATGGTTATTTTTATTATGTATTTTTAAATATATGATTTTTTTTAGCTCATTTTTTTATATATTTACTAAGAGCTACAGTATGTAGTCTATAGTTTTGAGTAGCCATAATTGAAAAAAAAAGGATATGAAAAGAATTCTACTTTTAGTAATTATTTTGTTTGGTGTGAATTTCGCCTCTGCACAGGCAACAGCCACCATTGTTGATGATGCCCCTTACAATTACGAAGACGTAGAAGTGAGGCCTGAGTTTCCCGGCGGATACAATGAGCTGATGAATTTTATTGGAAAAAATTTTAAAATGCCTGAATATGAGGGAAATGGAGGTGTTTTAAAAGTGGCTTTTGTAATAGAAGTGGATGGTTCTGTAACCAATGTAAAGGTAGTTAAAGATCTTGGCGAGGGTACTGGTGCAGAAGCTAAAAGAGTAATTTCGGCATCTCCTCGATGGTCCTCAGGTGAATTTAGAGGTAAAAAAGTCAGAGTGCTTTATGAATTGCCTATAAAAATTGCAAGCCAAGGATAATTTGAAAATCATTGATATTTAAAAAAAAACAAATATTTTTAAAGGCGTTTGGTTTTTTGGTTATGAATATTTCTACCAGTCTTTCCTTTTTTTAAGTTCAGTAATATGTCCCAAATGATGATTTCCATGCCAAGCATAAAGTCCAATAAGTTCTTGGATTTGTATTTCTTTATTGTGTTCAGGATGTATAAAAGATTTTTGCAAATCGATTGTTTTCAAATTTTTCATCAAATACGCTAATCTATAGTGTAGCCCTTCCAGTAATAACAATGATGCTTGAATTGGCATCGTTAAATTATCTTCTAAAAGAGACCAGCGATCTTCATAGTAATACTTTATTGTTGGAATTTTTTCTGTTAACGCCCATTTTAATCGGATGTAACAATTCATATGACTGTCGCCGCAATGGTGAATCACTTGACGAATTGTCCATCCATCTTTACGATAAGGCGTGTCTAGTTGTTCTTCGTTCAAATGAGTAACTTCTTGCTTAAGTTTTTCAGGAAAGGATGCGATTTGGGAAATCGCCTCTTTTATGTATTCTGTAGAGTAATCATCAGGAGCTTTGTATTTCCCGATTGGGTACTGTAATTTTTCTAATTCTGAATTTTCCATGTCAATTTCGTTTAGTTTATTGGTTTAAATCGAAAGTTTGGCTAAATAATCGTAGTGTTCTCCTTCAAGGACTAACTCACACTGAAGTCCATTGGCGAAAGCCGCATTTTGTAGTGTGTTATAATCTAGAAATAGCCAATTTAAAGGTGCTTCTTTTTCACCTTTGTAGGTGATGGTGAAAATAGTTTCACCATAATATTCATTTTCTGATGGAATCCATTTACCGCCATCTTCATCTTCGTCAAACATATATATAATGTCTGAAGAATCTATGAGGATTTGTCCGTTAGGATTTAATAGACTTTTTAGTTTTTGCAAAAAGATAGGCGTTTCTTTTAGTGTTCCAAATATTCCCGTGCCATTCATTAGTAATAAAATCGTGTCGAATTTTTCGTTTTCCAAAGTCATTATATCATGAACTCTTGCATTTTTTAAACCGCGAAGAGTGCAAGCTTGAATTGCATTTTTCGAAATATCTATAGAAGTCACATCAAGATTCCTGTCATTCTGTAAAGTCAAACTATGACTTCCAGCTCCGCATCCTACATCTAAAACTTTTCCTTTTGCCAATTGTAATGCTTTTTGTTCAATTTTTGGCATTTCATCATAACACCTGAAAAGATAGGCAACGCTCATTTCATCTTCCTCGGAGATGGAGGTTTCAGTAATTAAATCCTCTGGTTGGTTGTTGGTTAGGTAATCAAGTATGGCTCTTCCGAAAAGATCTTTCATAAAATTTAGTTTCAAGTTTAAATTTCCGAGTTTAAAGTTTAGTACTTTTGCGAAATCATCAATAAATTTCGGCATTGAAACCAACTTTAAACGAATTAGGAAAACTAGCCAAAGATAAGCATATCGAAAACAAAAAGTATTTTGATAAGCTAAAAAAGAAAACGCCAAAGAATTTAGATTATGTAATGCAAGATATTCATGATGCCGAATTCAAAAAAACCAATTGTTTGAACTGTGCTAATTGTTGTAAAACTACCGGGCCATTATTTACTTTGGCAGATATTGAGCGTATTTCTAAATTTTTAAAACAAAAACCACAGCTATTTATTGAGCAATATTTGCGAATTGATGAAGATAAGGATTATGTGTTGCAAAGTGTTCCTTGTACTTTTTTAGATCATGAAAATGCTTGTATGATATATGATGTTCGTCCAAAAGCTTGCAGAGAATTTCCACATACTGATCGAAAAAAATTTCAACAAATCGCAGATTTGACTCTAAAGAATGTTTCAATATGTCCTGCGGCATTTAATATAGTTGAAGAAATGAAAAAGAAATTACCACTCTAATCGATTGCTTTCAGGTATCAGTGGTAATTTAAAGTTAACCAAATGGATTTGCTAAGCGTTAAATGAAACTTTATGTATATTTGTTCAGTTTCTCAAAATAAAACAACTTGAATTTAGAATATTTTATTGCCAAAAGGCTTATTACCGCCAAAGATTATAAAAGTAGTATATCGGCACCTATTATTAATATTGCGATTTCAGCCATTGCGATTGGAATGATTATGATGATAGTGTCGGTTGCTACTGGGATAGGTTTGCAAAATAAAATTCGGGAAAAAATTGCAGCTTTCAATGGTCATATCATAATTTCAAACTATGATAATAATCAATCCGAAATCACATTATTGCCCATTGCAAAGAATCAAGAATTTTATCCAAAGTTTACTTCAGTTCCTGGGGTAAGTCATATTCAGGCCATAGCCAGTAAAGCTGGAATTATCAGAACTGAAGCGGCATTCGAAGGAATTATTTTCAAAGGTGTGGGAAATGATTATCAATGGGAGAATATAAAAGAGTATCTCGTTTCTGGAAGGTTGCCTAATTTTTCAAAAGAAGTTACCCAAGAAGTTGTGATTTCTCAATTCCTTGCCAATCGGTTGAATCTAAAAGTGGGAGGTTCCTTCAATACTTTTTTTATTAAGGAAGATCAAAATCAGTTGCCCAATGTTCGTCGATTCAAAATAGCAGGGATTTTCAATTCAGGGTTTCAACAATTCGATGCTACTTATATAATAGGAGACATTCGTCATATACAACGAATCAATAAATGGGCTCCCAATCAAATTGGAGCTTTTGAGGTTTTTGTGAAAGACTTCAATGCCATAAAAGAAACTGGTGAACAAGTTTATAAAAAAACCTCCTCAACTCTCGATACCAAAACGATTATTGAAAAGTACAGTTACATATTTGAGTGGTTACAGCTTTTTGATTTCAATATTATAGTCATATTAGTGGTAATGATACTCGTGGCAACCATAAATATGGTTGTTGCTTTATTGGTTCTTATTCTAGAACGTACTCAAATGATAGGAATTCTGAAAGCATTGGGGGCTAACAACTGGTCAGTCAGAAAGATATTTCTCTACAATGCCTTCTATCTTATAATAAGAGGTTTGTTTTGGGGTAACCTTATTGGAATTTCATTATTATTAATCCAACAACATTTCGGAATAATAAAACTCGATCCCGAAAACTATTATGTAAATCAGGCTCCCGTATATCTTAACTTGGGGTATATCTTGGTTCTAAATCTGCTTACGGTAACCATTTGTGCGGTAGTATTGTTGATTCCTTCGTATATAATCACCAAAATTTCCCCAGTCAAAGCCATTCGTTTTGATTAAATCCCAATATCATCAGGAGCTTTTCCTGCTATCCGTTGCAATCTCCTAGTGCCGAACCCCGGCACTAGGAGGATTTCCACTACTATCAGGGCTAGGGATTAGTTTTTATAAGAGATTTGTGAAAAACTCACATCTATATATAGGAGAGAAAGCTCCAAAGAAAAATCCGTGATAATTCACGACTTCGTTTTAGTGAATCTGCTCAATCTGCATCTTATTTCGTATTCTTGTTTGTTGTTGTGCTGTAATTGCAAGCAAAATTGTGATGTGTTGCGTAAACAATAAATAAAAACCTGCGATAATTCGTGTCTGATTTAATGTTTGACAGCCTTAAGATAATCCCCAAACAGGTCAAAACAGATCAAATTATGAAAAACAGGCTATAGGAATTTAGGAATTCACAAAAACAGGTGGCTGTAAATTTCAATATATCAATGTTTTAAAAAATAAGTCTAAAATTAAAGTAAAATAAATGTAAAAAGTCATTGTTTAAACGAATAAACTAGCTACTTTTGCACCCGCAACAACGCACAAGTTCATTTAAATACTGGCAAGCTAAACGAATTAAGACTGAAATTTATTTCAAAAAAAAATTCAAAAAAAGCTTGTGAGAAAAGAAAAAGCTTTGTACTTTTGCACCCGCTTCGAGAGACACACAATGGTGGGTTAAACGATCGGAAAACAAGAAGAACACGTTCCTAGACATATTGAATTGACAGCCGTTCTGATGAAAATCAGAACAAATAAAATAAGAGTAATAGAATCGGAAGATTTGAGAATAACCACTAGAACTTCAGTCAAATAAAAACAGCTTAATTTATTAGGCGCATAATATACGATGAAGAGTTTGATCCTGG
>NZ_JAHWYN010000026.1 GCF_019351435.1 Flavobacterium taihuense | reverse complement strand
ATGGACGATGCCTATTCAAAATTGGGGAATTGTTTTAAACCAATTTACCCTTATATTTGATAAAAGGCTCCGATTATAAAACCGAAGCCTTGACTTTTCAACTTACACACTTTATGGGACAGTGTCAACTTTAAATTCTCTTTTTTTTATCTGAAGAAATACTAATATTTTTAAGCCATTCTGCTTGAGCTCTTGCTTCTTCTAAAGTAACTGGTGGTTGCTTGGATATTTGCTCCATACTCAACTTGGCTCTTTCATGAAATGATATTTTGTAGTTCATGTTTCATGAAATTTTCATGTTAAATCATCATTAATAACCCAATCAGCACTTTTATATTTTTCTAAATCATCTTTTACATTTTCCGCTAAAACAGCAAAGCACAACAAATGTGTTGGACGAGAAAAACCAACATACATCATTTTCAATGCTTCTTTTCCAAACGCATCTTTTTCACCAGCATTTTTTCCTTTATTTTTTTCGCCAACAATAAAATTATGCTCCTTATTTGTTAAAACATTTATTATTTGAGCCTTTTGGGACTCATATTTATTTTTAAAAGTTTCAATGTACATTGTGGCACAATGTGTTTGTCCTTTTACAGAATGAATAGTTGCTATATCTATACTAATATCTTCTTCTTTAATTATTTCTTTTACTAGTTTTACTTCCTTTTCAAAATTTAAAATAAATAATTTAGTCGCTGGTTGTAAACTGTCATTTAATCCAAACCATTCTCTGAATTCAGTGTTAATAAATTGTTTTATTGAATTAAAAACAGCTTCATAGTTTTTCTTTGTAACTAGATCAAAACACCATTTAAATAATTTTTCTTTAAATACCTCATAAGACAAAGGGTGTTTTTCTTCCAATTGTAAACTTTGAATATGTTTTATCATTTCACTTTTAGAATATCTTCTTTCAACTTCTTTACCTCTGACAATTGTCTTATACTTTTCATTTTCTAGTAATAAAATATAAATCAAAGCATTAAGAATGGATTTTCTAACTGCTTCAAGTGTTGTTTTATTTTCATCAAATAATTGTATGTGTTTACTCAAAGTAGAAAAATCCTCTTTTTTCGCTTTTGATTCTTTGGAATATTCAGGAAAAATATCTTGCAAACGAATATTCTTGTTATCTTCTTTAATCTCGTCCCAAACTGCAGACCAACCAATTATTTTGAAACCGTCTTCTTTATTTTTATTACAATTATGCAAATTATGTTCAATTATTAAGTCTTTAAATTTACCTTTCAATAGATGTTTTGTTTCGTGGCTAAAAACTATTAAATGTGGTTTAATTCCTTTTTCCCCTTTACTTTCAACAATAAATTTTGGTATTCCTTCTTTATCTTTTTTTGAGTCTAGAATAAACCTATTAACTAAATTTGAATTCAATTTTGTTAAGCGATTTGAACCTTTAAGGAAAAGAGGTTTTCTTTCTTTCCAATCACATTCAATTTTAACTTTTTTTGAAGAATTGTATATTGCTTGATTAGGGTCGCCAATTCTTTGAATGACTGTTTTAGAATTTTTCTCAGCAAAAATATTTTCAATAATGTCAATTTGAAATTTTTCTAAATCCTGCATTTCGTCGACAAATACAAATTTGAATCGACTTTGAAGTATGGATTTGATTTTAGGATATTTATAGGAATAATTTTCTGCTAAAAAATAGCAGTCATCAAAGTGTAATATCCCTTTTTTTAAAATTTCAATTTTATAATCATTTATAAAAGATAAGATATTATTAATTTTGTTATCAGCAGTTCTCTCTTTAATCCATTTTTCAGGCGCTTTAATATTTAGTTTTTCATTATTCATTTCGTTTGAAACATAATGAACTCCATTTTCATCTAATCTAAATCTTGATTTAAAAAAAATGGATTTGTTTTTATTAACTAAATATCCTATTTCATCTTTTTTAAAACGTAATTTATAATCGACTTCATTATAATATTTGTCTATATCAATTTTATAGATTTTTTCTTGATTAGTTGATATGTAATAAGGAATCGCTAAATACTTATTTACAAAACTTTGAATAGTCCCAACAAAATTGGGATATTCAAAAAGATGCGGGCAATGTTTCTTGAGTTTTTTTTTCAATTTCATCTACAGCATTATTAGTATGAGCCAAAACTAAAATACCTGAACCATCATTAAAAGGCATTTGTTTAGATAAACAATATAATTTTGCCATTAACGCCGTAGTTTTTCCACTTCCCGGAACTGCTAATAAATCACAAGTGTCAAGGTTAGTTATAAATTCAATTCTCTCCGGATCAAAAACATTTCCACCAATTAACAGTTTTGCAGCTTCTTCTATATGTAAAGGATTAATTTTCATAACTGCAAGCGTGTTTTATAGCATCAACTAAATATTTTATGTGTTTGTCTTCTTCATCAATTACCAAATTTTTATCTTCTTCTATTTTTTTTGCAAAATCAGTTGCGATTTTAACTTTATCTAATTTTGAAGAACTTTTCTTCTTTAACATTGGAATAAATTCATCAAAAGAACTTTTAAATATGGTTGGGTGAACATTCTTTAATGACTTTTTAAAGAGTTCTGATAAATTAGCAGAACAATATAAACACCACTCCAAAGTCCATTGTTCAGCTAATTCTAATTCTATTTTGGTTTTGTCAAGCTCTTTTCTTAATTTTTCTAGGTTTTCATATTTAGTTTTTGCCTTTCCTTCTAACTTATCAAGAGCTACGAAATCCCCATCTTCTTCGGGTCTATTGTCTAAATCTGTAACAATACTCACCGGAATTTTCATCTTCTCTTCTTCATTTTGTCTTAAAAATATTTTTGCAAAATGTAGATAAGCGGTTGAAGCTACATTTATAATAGAAACTTCTTTTGCAGTTAAATCATAACCCATTTTTTTTGCTAAAGCCGGAATTAATATTTCTTCTGACCAACCTTCAACAATTATTACGCCTTTAGCAAAAAATAAATTTGATTTTGTAACATCTAAAAAGCGTTCTAAATAAATATAATCTTTTGAATCTAATTTAGTTTTTCCTTCACCCATTGGAAAAACTTGATTGTGTTTGCAAATTAATAAAGATTTTAAAGGAACTTTTGAAGCAATATTAGGACTATGTGTTGTCAAAATATATTGAATAGTTTCTTCTCCTTCTTTTTCTTTCAATGCGTTAATAATTTTCATTTGAGCTTGAGGATGAAGATGCGCTTCTAATTCTTCTATCATACACAATCTTAAACCATCCCAATTTTCCTTTTTCAAATGAAGCAACTCAGCCGACATATAAAGTCGATTCATTGTTCCTAATCCTAAATTTTTCTCATTTTCAATTCCTAAAGATATTTTTTCAAGGATGTTTTTTATTTCTGCTTTTCCAAGAGAAAAAATAGATTCGTATTTGTTATCGATAAATTTCTTCAAGAATTCATCTATTTTGTCTTTTATCTCTTCTTTATTACTTTTTGATAAATCATCTATTTTATTTTCGTCTTTAAACCAATTTTCAATTTCTTCATTAATTTTTTTAAATTTTTCTACAAAAATATGCTCTTCATTATTCTTACCTTTTTTGAACAATTTATGTTCTTGCAGAATTTGAGATAAACGAGAATTCTTTTTGGAAGTTAAGTCAGCGTTTGCATCTCTCAAGGCTTTAAGATAAGTACATTTTAAATAATCTCTTGCTTCTGCATTAAGTGGATAGCCAATATCGTCCATTCCTGCTTTAATATCAGTAGGTAAAATTCTACCATCCTTATCCTTACTTACGTCATAGATTAAACGTAAAACTGGAATATCATTCTCTTTTTCTTTAGTCCAACCAAGCCATTCAATAAAATTTTTGGCTTCGTTATCTTTCAATCCTTTAAATTCAATTTCAATTCTTAGGCGATTATTATTGTGATAAAAATCTTCATTTTCTACTTTAATCCATTCATAAGCGTGAGTTTTCAAAACTAATTTAATTGCATCTATAATTGCAGTTTTACCAGAATCATTTTCTCCAATTAAAACGTTTAATCCTTTATTAAAAGGAACAACTAGATTTGGTGAACTCAAATCTAATGGCTTTTCTAAACCATATTTTCTAAAATTCCAAAGCCTTAATTCTGACAAATACATGTTCTTTATTTTATTAATTTTTTTTAGCCAACTACCAATTCATCATTTTATCATTACCAAATCCACTAGTATCATCCTGATAAAATTATACAGTTTTCAAAATCAAATCCTATACCTCCATTCTGCACCTAAATTTATTAACAGAGTCAATTTGTTTCCTTCAAATATAATTATAATAAATTTCTTAAAATTGCGGCAATCCGTAAAAAGTGAATAAATCAGTTTATCGGTTGTCAGTCAAATCCAAAAGGGCTTGGAATAATCCGATTTTGATTACTCAAATCATAATTTCCACTCTATTTTTTCAAAACTCAAAAAAGTATCCTTTTTGTTAAAATAAGAATATACAGCGCATGCATAATATTTTCTAAAGTCCTTATTTCAAAGGAGTTTTTTATCTATATTTATAAAATATTAAAAAAAAACGAAATTTATTATGCGTGCATAGTATTTTTTTTATTACTTTTGAAATCGATATAGTAGAATATGAAAAACAAAACAATAGATTATATCCTAAGAGCAACTTGGCAAGCCGTATCCAGAATGTACAACGAAGAAGCTCATAAATATGACGCTACAATGGCCACTGGATTTGCATTATTAAGTATTGACAGAGAAGAAGGAACACCGTCAACTGCCTTGGGACCCAGAATGGGAATGGAAGCTACAAGTTTGACCAGAACGTTGAAATCGATGGAAGAAAAAGGGCTAATCACCCGCAAGAAAAATCCGGAAGACGGCAGAGGCGTTTTGATTTACCTGACCGATTTCGGGAAAGAAAAAAGAGAGCTTTCGAAGAATACCGTTTTGAATTTTAATGAATCCGTAAGAAAACACATTTCGGAAGAAAAGATAAACACTTTCATAGAAGTGGCAGAAATAATAAACGAACTAATTCAGAATAAAAACATATTTAATCAACAAGAAAACAGTACTAATGACATTGCCAAGATTCAAAATCATTAAAAAATAATGAAAAATGGCAATAGCATATTCAATTAAAAAAACAAATATTAGCTACGTATGAAACGAACCATTAAAAAAGTTGCAGTAATTGGATCCGGAATTATGGGTTCAGGAATTGCTTGTCATTTTGCCAACATTGGTGTAGAAGTCTTGCTTTTGGACATTGTACCAAGAGAATTGACCGATGCAGAAGCCAAAAAAGGGCTAACGCTTGAGAGTAAAATTGTTCGCAACCGTGTGGTAAACGAACATTTGGCCAACTCCTTAAAATCAAAGCCCTCTCCTATTTACAGTCAAAAATTCGCCAGCCGAATCACCACTGGAAATACTACGGACGATATGGCCAAGATTGCCAATGTAGATTGGATTATCGAGGTGGTTGTGGAGCGTTTGGACATCAAAAAAATGGTTTTTGAGCAAATTGAAAAATTCAGAAAACCAGGAACTTTGGTAACATCAAACACTTCTGGTATTCCGATTCACTTTATGAGCGAAGGACGTAGCGAAGATTTCCAAAAACATTTCTGCGGTACTCACTTTTTTAACCCTGCTCGTTACTTAAAATTATTCGAAATTATTCCTGGTCCACAAACTTCAACAGAAGTATTGGATTTCTTAACCATATACGGAGAGAAATTCTTGGGAAAAACTTCGGTTGTTGCCAAAGATACTCCAGCATTTATTGGAAACCGTATTGGTATTTACGGAATCCAAAGTTTGTTCCACTTGGTAAAAGAATTGGGATTGACTATTGAAGAAGTAGATAAATTGACAGGACCGGTTATTGGTCGCCCAAAATCGGCTACTTTCAGAACTGTAGATGTTGTTGGATTGGATACTTTGGTACATGTGGCCAACGGAATCTACGAAAACTGCCCAACAGACGAACAACACGAATTGTTCAAACTTCCGGAATTTGTTAACAAAATGATGGAAAACAAATGGTTGGGAAGCAAAACTGGCCAAGGTTTTTACAAAAAAGTAGACAAAGATATTCTTTCTTTGGACTTGGATACTCTTGAATACCGTCCTGCCAAAAGAGCTTCTTTTGCTACTTTGGAATTAACAAAAACAATCGACAAACCTATCAACAGATTTAAGGTTTTGGTTAAAGGAAAGGACAAAGCAGGTGAATTCTACCGCAAAAGTTTTGCTGGAATGTTTGCTTACGTTTCCAACCGTATTCCTGAAATCTCTGATGAGTTATACAAAATAGACGATGCCATGAAAGCTGGTTTTGGATGGGAAAATGGTCCATTCGAAATTTGGGATGCCATTGGTGTTCAAAATGGAATCGAAATCATGAAAGCCGAAGGTCTTGAGCCAGCCCCTTGGGTTACCGAAATGTTAGCTTCTGGAAGTACAAGTTTTTACAGTATTAAAGAAGGAGCGACTTATTTCTACAATATTCCAACCAAATCGCAGACTAAAGTTCCTGGTCAAGATGCTTTTATCATCCTGAACAACATTCGCGAAAGCAAAAAAGTTTGGAGTAATAGTGGTGCGATCATCCAAGATTTGGGAGACGGAATTTTGAATTTAGAATTCCAATCCAAAATGAATACTATTGGAGGTGATGTTTTAGCTGCGATCAATAAAGCGATAGATTTATCCGAAAAAGAATACCAAGGTTTGGTTATTGGAAACCAAGCAGCGAATTTCTCAGTTGGTGCCAATATCGGAATGATTTTCATGATGGCAGTGGAGCAAGAATACGATGAATTGAATATGGCCATCAAAATGTTCCAGGACACGATGATGCGTGTTCGTTATTCCGGAATCCCGGTTGTAGTTGCTCCTCACGGAATGACTTTTGGTGGTGGTTGCGAAATGAGCTTACATGCTGATAAAGTGGTTGCTGCTGCAGAAACCTATATGGGGCTGGTTGAATTTGGTGTTGGGGTAATTCCTGGCGGTGGTGGTTCGAAAGAATTGGCCTTGCGTGCCTCTGATTTATTTCGTAAAAATGATGTGGAATTGAATGTGCTGCAAGAATATTTTATGACCATCGCTATGGCAAAAGTATCGACTTCAGGTTACGAAGCATTTGATACTGGACTTTTACAACACGGTAAAGATATTATCGTTGTAAACAAAGACCGTCAAATTGCTGAAGCTAAGAAACATGCTTTATTAATGGCAGAAGCGGGTTATACTCAACCGATTCGCAGAACAGATGTTAAGGTTTTAGGTAAACAAGCACTGGGAATGTTCTTGGTAGGAACTAACCAAATGGTTGCCGGTAAATACATCTCGGAACACGATCTTAAAATTGCAAACAAACTGGCTTATGTTATGGCTGGTGGTGATTTATCTGAAGCTACATTGGTGTCTGAACAGTATTTATTAGACATTGAAAGAGAAGCTTTCTTGTCTCTTTGTACCGAAAGAAAAACATTGGAGAGAATTCAGTTTATGTTAACCAAAGGGAAACCGCTTCGTAATTAGAGAATAGATGCAAGAAACAAGAAGCAAGACTTTAGAAATATCTTGTCTCTTGCCTCTTTCTTCTTTCTTCTAATAAATCTTAAAAAAAGAAAAACAATGAAAACAGCATATATAGTTAAAGCTTACCGTACTGCGGTAGGTAAAGCCCCAAAAGGAGTTTTTAGATTTAAAAGACCTGATGAGTTGGCTGCAGAAACCATTCAATACATGATGAATGAGTTGCCTGATTTTGACAAAACACGTATTGACGACGTTATGGTAGGAAACGCCATGCCGGAAGCAGAACAAGGTTTGAACGTAGGCCGTTTAATCTCTTTGATGGGATTAAAAGTAGACGATGTTCCAGGTGTTACCGTAAACAGATATTGCGCTTCAGGATTGGAAACAATCGGAATGGCAACTGCCAAAATTCAATCTGGAATGGCACATTGTATCATTGCCGGTGGAGCCGAAAGCATGAGTTTTATTCCAATGGGAGGTTACAAACCTACTCCGGATTATGCTGTTGCAAAAGCGGGACACGAGGATTACTACTGGGGAATGGGATTGACATCGGAAGCGGTAGCAAAACAATTCAACATCTCTCGTGCAGACCAAGATGAATTTGCTTTTCAATCGCATAATAAAGCATTGAAAGCTCAAGCTGAAGGTAAATTTGACAAACAAATTGTGCCTATTACAGTAGAGCAAACTTTTATCAATGAGAATGGTAAAAAAGAAACCAAATCATACGTTGTAAACAAAGACGAAGGACCAAGAGCTGGTACTTCTTTGGAAGCATTGGCAGGCCTTAGAGCTGTTTTTGCTGCCGACGGAAGCGTAACTGCTGGTAACTCTTCACAAATGAGTGATGGTGCTGCTTTCGTACTAGTTATGAGCGAAGAAATGGTAAAAGAATTAAACCTTGAACCTATCGCTCGATTGGTAAACTTCGCTTCTGCAGGTGTTGAACCAAGAATAATGGGTATTGGTCCCGTAAAAGCAATTCCAAAAGCATTGAAACAAGCAGGATTAACTCTGAATGATATCGATCTAATTGAATTGAACGAAGCTTTTGCTTCACAAGCATTGGCAGTTACTCGCGAACTGAACTTGAATCCTGACATCATCAATGTGAATGGTGGAGCTATTGCCTTGGGTCACCCACTGGGTTGTACTGGAGCCAAATTATCTGTTCAATTGTTTGACGAGATGAAACGCAGAGGAAGCAAATACGGAATTGTTTCTATGTGTGTGGGAACTGGACAGGGAAGTGCGGGGATATACGAGGTTCTTTAAAAAGAGAAGAAAGAACAAAGAGGCAAGAGAGTAGATTTTTAAAAAGCAATAAAAAACCTACTTTTTAAATTCATAGTTTCTTATCTTGGCTCAAAAAAACATGAGACATAATTTTAAGAATTTGAAAATTTGGATTTTAGCTATGGAAATTACAAATGATATTTACAAGCTGACTTTTACTTTTCCAAAATTAGAAACTTATAGTTTATCTAGTCAAATGAATCGATGCTCCGTCTCAATGCCTTCAAATATCGCAGAAGGTTCAAATAGAGGAAATAAACATTTTCAACATTATTTGAATATTAGTTTAGGTTCTTCATTTGAATTACAGACACAATTACTGATAGCTTGTCAAAATGACTATTTATCAAAAGAAAAAACAGAAGAAATAGAAAATAAATTAATTGAATTTCAAAAGATGACAACAGGTTTCATAAGTAAGTTAGACAACAATCTTTCTTCTTGATTCTTTCATCTTTAATCTAAAAAATAACAAAGAAATGAGCGACAAAACAAGAGGTGGTCAATTCATCGTAAAAGAAACAAAATGTGAAGATATCTTCACACCAGAAGATTTCAATGAAGAGCAATTAATGATGCGTGATTCTGTGAGAGAGTTCGTAGATAAAGAATTGTGGGCACACAAAGATCGTTTTGAGAAAAAAGACTATGCTTATACACAAGAGTGTATGAAAAAAGCGGGAGATCTTGGTTTCTTGAGCGTAGCTGTACCAGAAGCTTATGGCGGAATGGGAATGGGATTTGTAAATACTGTTTTGGTATGTGACTATATTTCTGGAGCAACGGGTTCATTCTCTACTGCTTTTGGAGCGCACACCGGAATTGGAACTATGCCAATTACATTATATGGAACTGAAGAACAAAAACAGAAATACGTACCTAAATTAGCTTCTGGAGAATGGTTTGGAGCGTATTGCCTGACTGAGCCAGGTGCTGGTTCTGATGCCAATTCCGGAAAAACCAAAGCTGTTTTATCTGAAGACGGAAAAACATATTCGATCACTGGACAAAAAATGTGGATTTCGAATGCAGGTTTCTGCTCGGTATTCATCGTATTTGCCAGAATTGGTGACGACAAAAACATTACAGGTTTTATTGTAGAAAACACTCCAGACAATGGAATTTCTATGAATGAAGAAGAACATAAATTAGGTATTCGTGCTTCTTCAACTCGTCAAGTGTTTTTTAATGACACTAAAGTCCCTGTTGAAAACATGTTGTCTGAGAGAGGAAATGGATTCAAAATCGCTATGAATGCCTTGAACGTAGGTCGTATCAAATTGGCAGCAGCTTGTTTGGATGCACAACGTAGAGTAATTTCTGGAGCGGTGAACTATTCTAATGAAAGAATTCAGTTTAATACTGCGATTTCTCAATTTGGAGCTATTCGTTCAAAATTAGCCGAAATGGCAACTTCTTGCTACGCAGGAGAAAGTGCTACATACCGTGCTGCTAAAGACATTGAAGATAGAATTACTGCTCGTGAAGCAGAAGGTGTTTCGCACCAAGAATCAGAATTGAAAGGGGTTGAAGAATATGCTATCGAGTGTTCTATCTTGAAAGTAGCCGTTTCTGAAGACGTTCAAAACTGTGCTGATGAAGGAATTCAAATCTTTGGAGGAATGGGATTCTCAGAAGACACACCTATGGAAAGTGCATGGAGAGACGCTCGTATTGCTCGTATCTATGAAGGTACAAACGAAATCAACAGAATGCTTTCAGTTGGAATGTTGATCAAAAAAGCCATGAAAGGTCACGTTGATTTGCTTGGACCCGCTTCTAAAGTACAAGAAGAATTAATGGGAATTCCATCTTTTGAAACTCCTGATTATTCTGAATTGTTTGCTGAAGAAAAAGAAATGATTACCAAATTGAAAAAAGCATTCCTTATGGTTGCTGGTGGTGCCGTTCAAAAATACGGTCCAGACTTAGATGCACACCAACAATTATTGATGGCTGCCTCCGATATTTTAATCGAAATCTATATGGCTGAAAGTACCATCTTAAGAACCGAAAAATTAGCTAAAGCAACGGGTGAAGACAAAGTCAAAGAACAAATTGCAATGGCAAAATTATACTTGTACCAAGCAGTTGACATCATCACTCAAAAAGGAAAAGAAAGCATTATCTCTTTTGCTGAAGGTGACGAACAACGTATGATGTTAATGGGATTGCGTCGTTTCACTAAATACACCAACATGCCAAATGTTGTTGGTTTAAGAGAAACCATCACTACAAAATTAGTTGCAGAAAACGCATACTGTTTCTAATACACAATCTTTTTTAGTTTTTATTTGTTTAAAAAGCCGCTATTGTCCCTGAATGACAAAGCGGCTTTTTTATGGAATAATGATTTAGTTTATAGAATAATTTCAACTGAAATTATTACTCCTCACTTTCTAATTTATCAATATCTACATCGGTCAGGTTTTGAACATTTCTTGTGATTTTATCTATTTCCCAATCCCACCATTTTAATTTTAAAAGTTTTTCTATGACATTATCGGAGAATCTTTTTTTGATTTCGGCAGCGGGATTTCCTCCAACTATTGAATACGGTGCTACGTCTTTGATTACGGTTGCATTTGTGGCAATAATGGCGCCGTCTCCAATGGTAACACCTGCCATAATAGTGGCATTGTAGCCTATCCAAACATCGTTGCCAATATGGATATCTCCTTTTTGAGGATATTGTTTACCTTCCATAGCGTTTTCCCAACCATTTCCAAAAATAGCAAACGGATAGGTAGTTAGAGCGTTTGTGAGATGATTGGCGCCATTCATAATAAATTTTACATCGGAGGCTATCATGCAAAATTTACCAATTACCAATTTGTCTCCAACAAAGTCAAAATGATATTTTACATTTTTCTCAAAGTTCTCTACGTTTTCAAAATCGTCATAATAGGTATAATCACCAACAATGATATTGGGGTTTTTGATAATGTTTTTTAGAAAACAAAGTCGGTCATAATTTTGAAGTGGAAATTGTGTGTTTTTATCTGGGCCAGTCATTTGTTATGTTGTTTAATGTTTCTACAAAGATTTTTTCGGAACCTCGTAAGTGTTTGTGCTATCAGTATGTATACTTAAAAGGTTAAAAAAACGGCAGGATATCAAATGATTAGCAAAAATTGAATTATCGAACTTTCGTTTAGAAATACAATTCTTTAATTAAATTCAAATATATTAAATAATTCCTACTAGCCCTTGAAAAATCATTAACCAAAATGTTCTTTATAAAAAACAAAATATATCTTTTTCCTTGAATTTGTTAGTATTGCGTGAGGGATGGGCTAAGCTACCGAAGTAGCAGCAACAGCCCGACCCCGTTGAGAAAAAGGGCCGACTTACCGTTACGATAAGTTGGCCCTTTTTCTCAACGGGGGCACGTCACTATCAATCTTCTTATTTAGATTTGAGCTGTAGTGCTTTCGGGTTTGTCATCCATCCAAGCGACGAATAATTTATAGCCGATGGAGAACACGATTGGTCCTACAAACAGACCGATGAATCCTGACATCATGAAACCGCCAATTACACCAAGAAAAATAACAAGCATAGGCACTAAAGCTCCTTTTCCTAATAGCAACGGTTTTAGGACATTGTCTGATAATCCGCTTAAAACAAAAAACACTGACCATAATGCCGCTGCGGTGGTATTATCCAATGAAAATAGGTAGGCAATTACCCCAAGATTGACGATAATAGGTCCAACTTGAATGATCGAAAGCATCAAACAAACGACTGTTAACACTCCCGCAAAAGGGATTCCGGCGCCAAAGAGTCCAACGGCTTGAATTAGTGTTTGAATTATCGCCACACCTAATATTCCTTTAACGACCTGATACACTGTAGAAACAGATATATTTAAAAATTCTTCACCGGAATCGCCTGCAATTCTCTTAATGAAATTAGTCGCCAAAGTTTGAGCACTTGTAGAAACCATCAGTATTCCCGCTATGATAACCGAAAGGATTACTTGTAACAATGCAATGGACGAACTAAGAACAGTTCCGATTAGCTTCTTGGATACCTCCACGATTTGCTCTTTATATTGAAGTAGTCCTGCTTTTAAATCTGTTGATAATGCATATAGAAAATCGTATGCTTTCTCCCCTATAATTGGCCAATCTTTGATATTTTGTCCCGGTGTTGCCACTTTGAGTGATCCATCCTCTACTCCTGCCTTTAATTCCATAACGGTTGATGTTACCGAATTAACTAATAAAACTGTAGGCAAAATAATGATTGCCAATAATCCAGCGGTGATAATGAATGAAGCAAGACTTTTGCGACCTTTTAATTTCTTTTGCAAAAAATTAAACCCAGGATACAATACAATAGCTAATATAATCGCCCAAAGAATAGGCATCATAAATGGCATTAAAAGAGTAAAACAAAACCCTAAAATCAGGAAAACAAGTCCTAATTGCAGAATCGTTTCAAAAAGCTGTTTGCTTTTGTTTTGGCTTGAATTTTCCATACAAATTGATATTAAAGATTAGAATAATTATTTTGAATATGATTATTGGTTTGGTTTTGATTTTGATTTGGCTTTATTTTCATTGGCATCCGAAACGAGGCGACCAATTAGAATTACAGGATACAACACCCCAATCAATGCCTCTACTTGAACCATTGCCCGTGCAAAAGGGTGTAAAGGAACTATTTCGCCAAAACCAGTTGTCGTGATTGTTATATAACTAAAATACAAAAAATTGGCCTGGATACTATTCGATTCAAAAGGGGGTAATGTGAGGGAGAATGAACCTGGAATATGTTCATAAATGTATAAATAGATCACTCCCCATAAATTAGCCAAAATAAGATATACCACTATAGAACCAATCACTCTGTACTCCGTAATGGGACCCGGTTCAAAAACTTTTATCAACACTAAAACAATCAGTAACAAGAAAGTCGCAATAGTAAAAAATATATCGGCAAACAAAACAAATGGAGTATGCTCAAAAACGGTAATCCAACCAAAAAGGACAAACAAGAAAGGAACAATTGAATACAAAAAGGCTTGTTTCCTAGATTTGGCCAACGAAATAATACCAGCCACCAGAACTAACATCCAAAATATATTAAGGACTACCATAAAGGATGAATAACTACTAAACAATGGAATTAAAACAAAATGCATTATAAAAAGCAAAATAAACATCCCACTAAGGCCACTTTCCTTATCCCACAAATGGTTCAAAAAACGATATTGTTTGTGTTTCATCATGATACTTATTTTTTAATTATTAATGACACTAAAATGATATTGACAATTAATTTAAAATGGAATGGGTTCCACTGCGACACTTCCTATCGGTCTTCGTGCAATTCTAAACAACAAAAGCACCAAAATTGGAAAGAAGCAAAGTGCCGTCATTACCAAATAAATATCTTTGTAAGCCAATATTAATGCCGACTGTGATGTTTGATTGGATAAACTTTTTTCGGCTTTTTTTTCGGCTTCCCAAGCTGATAATCCCTGATGCAAATAGTAATTTTTATTCTTGTTTAACTGCGCTTGAGCCACAGTATTCAAAGACGATAATTGCTGACTTAAGCCTGTTTTATGTTGAACGTTTAAATTTGAAATATAAGTTCCCAAAATTGCGCCACCCAATAATGATGCAAAAATGGCTCGCGCAATTACACCACTCATCATTCGGGAATCGCCCAAATGTTTGGGTACGTTTTCGGATATATAAAGCGAAGCTGCGGGATACAAAAATCCTATGGCCAATCCTTTAAAAATAAAAGGACCAAAAAAATCAGTCGATTCAATTCCGGGGTAAAATCTAAAATAGAGAATGCCATGATACATTCCATAACAAGCAAAACCCGTAACCCAAATCGTAGCCAAATAGATTCGTTTATACAAAAGATAAGTTGATAATGGAATCGCAATGAAAAGACCAATCAGAATTGCCAAATGTGTTCTCGCCACATAAATACTGTCAAAACCCAGAATATTGGTCATGAAACCCGTGACAATACTTCCTGTACTATTCATCATTCCGGTATAAAAAAAGAGAATAGAACCCAAGACAACGTTTTTGTACTTGTAAATATCAGGATTGATTATAGGCACTTTGGTTAAACGAACGTGAATTAAATAAATTCCCAAAATAATCAGCAAAAAAGCAAATTCCATAGTCACTTTAGGATCGCTAAACCAATTACGGGTTTGTCCTTCGGCACAAAGAAAAAGAATAACTACAAAAAACAAGAGCATAATGAGCCAGCCTCTCCAGTCGAATTGAAATGGCGATTTCATGGGTGCCACGTCTTTCTTATAAAAAATCCAAGCCAAAACGATTGCCAACAAAAAATTGATATTCAGAAAATAAACGCCAAAAGTCCAGTTGTGAATACTGGTCATCTCCGTTCCAAAATATTGGTACAACTGCTTACTTCCCTGCATAATAAATTGAATGATTCCGTACAAAATCGGCATATTAAAAACTGGATTGTATTTTAAAATAATAGGAATCATTGAAGCAAAAATCCCAATTATAGATAAAATTGCCAGAAGTGAACGCCAAACCGTAAACCATTGAATTGTGGTTGCATACAACGAAGCGGTATTAGAGATAATGGACAAAAAACTCACGGATAAAATCAACGTTCGAACCTTAATTTGTTTTCCAATTTTCAATCCTAAAGGCAAAAAACCGAGCATTGCAAAAAAAGGAATATAGGTCGAATAGGTAAAAATTGTGGTAGAAGCTCCAAAATGCCCCAATATTTGTGAGTTATCGTAAGAGGTAACATTTAAGGCATTAAAAAAAGGAATCGTAAGGAGATAAAGTCCTACAAGGGTAAATACACTTCCTTTTTTGACTGAAATCATCTTTCTATTTTTTTATTTCTACAGTTACATTCATTCCGGGTTTAACCTCTGACAGTTCTTCTGCAGAAGTTTCAAAATCAATTTTCACGGGGATACGTTGGGTGATTTTCACAAAATTTCCTGTAGAATTATCCGGTTCAACCATCGAGAATTTGGCTCCGGTTGCCGGTGAAAAACCCACTACTTTACCTTTGAATTCTTTGTCATCCAATGCATCAATAGTGATAGTCACTTCTTGTCCCTGCTTGATTTTTTCGATTTGTGTTTCTTTGAAATTGGCCGTAACCCAAACTTTTTGGTTTGAAACTAATGTAGCCACCACTTGATTGGCATTAATAAGTTCACCTACTGAAATGGTTCTTTCTCCCACATAACCATCTGCCAAAGCAATGATACGCGTGTACGACAATTGCAGTAATGCATTATCCAAATCGGCTTTTTTGCGGGCTACAGTAGCTCTGGCTGCTTCGAGATTGGTGTAGCTTTGTTTGGTTGTGGAACTGCTTGCTAATAATTGTTTTTTACCAGCATTGAGATACGCTTTGGTTGATTGCAGTTTTGCAACTACTTGATCGTATTGATTTATGGTAACAGCGGAATCGGCAATCATATTTTTAAAACGCTGATAATCCTTTTCGGCTTTTTCAAGACTGGCCATATCCCCTTCCAGATTTTCTTTGGATGCGGCTTGATTAGCTGTCGCCGTAACTATCGATTGCTCCAGAGAGTGAAGATTTCCTTCGGCAACAGCCAAATCGGCTTCGGCTTGTTGTACTTTAATTTTGTATTCTTTATCATCCAGAATCACAAGAGTATCTCCTTTATGCACCAACTGATTGGCTTCAAAATGAATTGCAGCAATATACCCAGTTGCTCTTGCAGTAATGCTGTTAATATAGGATTCCACTTGGGCATTATTGGTGGTTTCATACCGATGGAAATCAAAAAACAAACTCAATATCCAAATTCCTCCAGCTAGAATAAAAACAAAAGATAGAACTGTCAATATAGTATTTCTCTTTTTTTCGCTTTTCAAAGCGGTTTCGTTGATTGCGGTTTCTTCGCTCATAAAAAAGTTTTAAAGTTTACCCATTGCATATTGCAACGAATAATATTGTATAATTGAATCGATATTGGCATTATTTAGTGATATTTTGGCTTCGTTCAACTGTAACTCTGCGTCCACAATATCACTGATCAGAGCAAAATCATTGTCGTAACGGCTTTTTACAATTTTATAATTGCTCAGCGCCAAATCGACATCTTTGTTAAATGTTGCAATGTTTCTTACACTTTCCGTAAATCGTACAAAAGCAGCTTTTACATCTTGATTGATTACATCTTTTGTAGCTTCCAAGGCAATATTGCTTTTATCTATTTGCAACTGATCACCGTTAATACGATGTTTTAGATTATAAAAGCTTGAAATATCCCAATTGAGTGAAACTCCTGCAGCCCAGTAATTAAGAAGATTTGGATAATCAGGCCATTGTGCAGGGTATTGGGTATTCAAGAACAAATTAGCATTGATGTTGGGTTTAAAACCACTTTTGGTAATATCCATTGAAGACTCGGCAATTTTTACATTGATTTCCGAACGCTTGATTTCATTTCTGTTTTGATAAGCTTCCTTCAAACTTTCATTCAGACTCAAATCCATTTTAGGAACTAAAATTCCTTCCAAAATTGGCTTTAATTTGGTATTGGTAGGAAGTCCTGTCAATATATCCAAATAATTACTAATTAATTCGATCGAATTAGAACTGCGAAAAACGGCTACTTCAAAATTGGATTGCTGTAATTCGGTTCTAAGCAAATCACTTTTAAGATTTTGACCATTTGCTACCCTAGATTTCAGTTGCTTAATTCGCAACTCAGTGTTTATGATGTTTTGCTTGGTAACTTCAATTTGTTTGTATAACTTTTCGAGCGTAAAAAATTGAGTGGTAATAGCCTGTTTAATCTCTGACTCAGTCATTTTTACAACTGATTCCTGCATGTTGACAATCAATTGTTGTTTATCGATTTGATTATTTATTACACCTCCATAATACAAAGGCATCGAAGCAAAAACATTGGCCGAAGCCTGATGATCAAAATAATCAACGGTAATATTCTTTCCATAAAAACCATCATAGATTTTAGGATTTCCTATGTAATTATATCCCATATTCAAACCTACCACGGGTACTTTGGCAATTTTAGTCTGGCTTAAATTTTCATTGGCTATATGTACATCTGAATTGGCAATTTTAAGTTGATTGTTATTCTGAATGCCAAGCTGTATAGCTTCATCCAATTTTAGATTTCTGGAAACCAAATCATTTTGGGAATATCCAACTCCACAAAAAAAACAAACCACTATTAGATTAACCAATTTAATTTTAATGCTTTTTAAAATACGAAAATCCATTAATTCTATTTAGTTTAAATAATTATATGCCGAAATTAGAATTCACCTAACAAAAAACCCTCTGCTATTCCAACATAAAAATCATTTAAGCAGTTTAACATAGGCATTTTTAATAGTATTAAAGATACTAATAAAATCTAAAAGAAAACATATTGATAGGAAAGTGATACAGAATCATAATTTAGCCCAATGTCTTTGAAGGTTCCTGTATTGAATTGAAATTTTGCCGATTGACTCCTTGACAAAGGCACAGACCACGTAACTCCTATTCTAGAACTATTAATCGCACTTCCGGCAGGTAAATCATTTACAACTATTTTCCCTCCGCTGAACCAGTTTATATTTATCCCAATCCACATTTGATTTTTGAAATAATAACTTGCGTGACCTTGACAGGAGAGTACTGGATCTTGTTGCAAGTCTTTATCACCCAAAAAATCCTCATTTTTAGTATAAAACCAAACACCTGAATAGAATTCGGCATAAACATGTTTGAAGCGCTTGGAAATTCCTACTTCAGGTTTAAATCCCCAACGGTTTGCTCCTATATTTATTCTTTTATCCGGATAATAAAGCCCCGTTGGAACTAATGTCACTAAGCTTACTCCAAATATTGTTTTTTGCTGGTATTGAGCAAAATCTTTTCTGGCCAATGCAGGAGACCCCAACAGATTCATTCCAAGTCGGATGCGCATATCTCCAAAACCTGTTCGGTTACCTGTAATTTCTTCACCACTTACCGTAGCTTTCCCATCCATAATTACATAAGGTAGCACAACTTGTACTCTGGCTAGTTTATCCATAAAACCAAAAGTGTGCATATACCCTACACCAAAATTATTACTTGAAATAACAAAATCTTTGATAGGCAAAGTTGGTTCTGAAACCACATCTCCTTTCATAAACCCATAACTAGCTACCGCAACATTACCATCTTTTGGCATATTGGCATAAGCTCTTGGCTCAAGATCCTGAGCAATACACCAATTGCAAATAAAAAGAAGGAGAACTAATAACAAATTAGTTTTCCTAACACAAGTAAAGCCAAATAAAACCATATCCTGAATTTATAACAAATTAAAAAAAAATTCTATAATTATAGTCCATTACTATTTATTTCTTGTTTACAAAATTTAAAAATTGAACCTAAAAAAACCTCAAAAAATATTTGAGGTCTAAATATCATTCACTTTCATGTTGCATTAAAATCTATAACCTATGCTGATATTGTATCTAAACCCTACAGCAGTTATGGACTGTACTCCTTTTTTTTCAATTCCCTCGTCTCCAGTTACACCTTCGATTCCCGGAAATTTATCTTTTATTGCTTGAATTACTTTCTGATAAACTTCATTATCTTCAATGCCTGGTATACTTCCATCTAGTTTTGCATTAAATTTATAATGTGTCAAAGAGGGACCAAACAATACACAATCCACAACAAATCTATCCCATAGCACGAACTGATATCCTAACTCACCACCGATATTAGTTAAATTAAACTTTGAAGAAAGATTAACGGTATTAACAGTATTATTAGAATCAGTATAATTTATGTCTCTATCCGTTCCAAATTGGAAAAAACTTACAAATGGTGCCAAGTACACACCTCTTGGACCTTTGAATTTATTTATGCTCCCTAAATAAAATCTATAATCTGCCCCTACAGAAAATCCATCCCTACTACTGTTTTTAGAAAAACTGGCATCATCACTTAAATCTACAGTAATTAATGGAAACTCCTGATAGCCAACAAAAACATTTAAACTCTGATTTTCTTTAATAATCCTTTCATACGAAAACTGGTATGAATTATCATAAAGCAATGTATTGGTCACGTTGAACTTCACTGAGTTTTTAAAATCTTTAGATGCGCCCTGTGAAAAAACCGGAGCAGAAAAAAAAAGGAAAAAAGCCATAAAGAAAAAGGCTCTTCTTAATTGAGTAGTTGTGATTTTCATAATTTATATTTTTAATATTATAAAGATTAGGTAAGTATATAAACAAATTTAACATTTTTTTCTGAAACAGAGAGGCGAAAATTAACACTTTTTATGATAAAAGAACTTATAATTCATAAAATAATATTCTTTATTCCATTGACAACCAAAAGCATACTTAAAGTTACAAAAAAAAGAGCGCAACACTATGATTACGCTCTTTTTTTTTGATAAAAATTAAATAAACTTATTTCACTTTTGTCATATCCAATTCACCAACAAAAGGAATAGCATTTTGAATACTGCTTCTGATTTCAGTTTGCAAATAAATTTCAAGTTGAATGAATTTTGTTGCATTTAAAGCTCCAACTACTTTTTTAGCTTTTTCATAATATGAAGAGTATAATTTATCATATGCCATATTATTTTTCAAAACTCCTTTAGCAATTGCATCAGCATTAGCATCTGTAAGTGTTGCGTAATCTGTAGCATATTGATTAATAAATTGAATTTTTTCTTGTCCTAGTTTTTTTCTCTCGACTTCATAAGCATCATACACTTTTGTGAATTCTGCAGCCTGAGTTCCGCTTAATGCCATATATTGGGTTACTAATTCTGCTTTTGATTTCCCATAAACCGATTGTACTACATCAACATCATCTTTCAGTGTTGATTGAGCAAATGTTGTAGCTGAAAATACGACTGCCAATAATAAAAATACTTTTTTCATGTTTGTGTGTTTTATTAAGTTATATAGTTTCAAATATAAGAATTACTCATCAAAAAAAAACATCATAATTATCTTTAAAATTTTAAATAAATTCATTCTAAACAACTATTTATCAACCCGCAACAACTTAAAAAGTTTCTCCCGCATTTAAATAAAATCCCTTCGAGTGATTTCCTATTGCATAATCTATAACAAGATTGGTGCGAGTCGCTTTATCGATTAAAAGTCTTAATCCAACACCCAGTGCTGGTTGCACATATTCAAAAAGTCCAATATGATCTTGTTTATTACTTGTTGTTGTATAATTTGCAAAAACTGTTCCGCTAAGAAGCTGATTACAGGTTATAGGAAAACGCAATTCAGCTTGCATGTAAGCTAAATTGTTGCCCCGAAATAGTCCTTGTGTATATCCCTCCCCACTCCGACTACGTTGATCCCAACCAATGGCAGGCAAATTTAAATATGGAACAACTCCATTGGTCACGAACTGACCAAAAGCCCAAATACCTAAAATAAAGTGTTCCTTTTTGGGATCAAGTGGAATAAAATACCTTAATTCTGTATAAAGTACGTTACTTGATTTTTGTTCATTAAATAAATCACCATTAAATCTATAATTGATATTAGCGAACCAACCTTTTCTCGTGTTAATTTGGTTATCCCTTGAGTCATAAATTAAATTAAGACTTACACCGTTTACAAAATACTCCGTATCATTAAATCCATTTTGTTTACTGTAATTGTAGTGATTGGTCCATTTTCCGTTTACTACATCAAGGTTTTTATCAATAATTGACGAATACCAATCAATTTCAATACCTCCACCAACATAAAAATTTGGTTTAACTTCCCATGAAGCCGTTTGATGGAACTTAAAATAGTTATAATCCATTGGTTCCTCAATAGATTCGATTTCAAAATCAGGGTTCTTCCTTTCGCTTGGGATAATATTGGTCCCTAGGCCATAATTGGGCTGGGTAAAAACATATAACCTACAATCACCCCTTAAGTAAATTTTATTATTTTTTAATAAAATATTGTTTTTAACATTAATAAGCAATTGTTTTTTGGTTGTAAAAGTCACTCCTAAATTTGCTGAAGAATATTTATCAGAAAGATCGGCTCCTTTAAAAGTATATTGAGCAGTCGCCCCATAGCTAAACCCTGTTGCCGGTTGTACCCCAATTATAGGAATAACAAGCAAAAAACTATTTTTTATTGGTTTTACAATTAAAACGGAGTCTCTTTTTTTAAACAATTCAAAAATGGTTTTGGGAGGACAGGAACTATCAATACCTGAATTAGCTTGAGCTTTAATCAAAGTTTGATTACCCAACAAAATCATAAAAAAAGGAATCAAAAATTTAATCATAATAGATTTTTACTTTTCAACTAATCCTAGTAATTAGTTTTACTAAAAACAGCACTATAAGTCTATAATATTGCTATTATTTTAGATTGATAATCATGATGAAGCAATCATAAATACGAAAGAATCATTTCTTAACAAATTTATCAATACTTCCTCTATAACTAATCATGCTACGATTTGAAGTATTTATAGTCAAAGAAGCATTTCCTTCAAAAAAGACTGTCAAAACAATACTGTACAAATCAGTTTTGTCTTTTACTTCTGCTTTGATAATATAACTCTTCTTGTCTTTTGCAATCGAATAATTTTGTATTGGTCCTTTAAAATCCAAACCTCCACTACCTCCATACCCTACTCCACTATAAGCGCGTCCAAAATAAGGCATTTCACTATGAATGGTATCTTTTTCAAATCTCAAGAAATTTGAATTCGTTGTCATATCAATACTTCGTGTTCCTTGCGGATATGCCATTGTTGCCTGAAATTCAAATTCTTTTGAATCAACAAGAGCTTCCACTTCTTTTTGTTTTGCTAATTTTTTTTCCTCTTTTAATTGCTGTTTCGTTTTTTCTTGAGCAAAACCAATTAGCATTGAAAAAGACAGAAAAAAAGTTAAAATTATTGTTTTCATGACTTTAATTTTTAAAATAAAAAAAGACAACTAAAATGCAAAATTACTGTTGATACGTAAATCGCATCATTACAACATTCCCAATCAGAAAATTTAATGCTTTACCATCATCTGAAATTGTGTACCGCTCAATTTTATTTAGAGTATCCATATAAACAGTATCACCATTTCCTTCGCAGGCCATCATGGTCATCCCTATTTTGGCGTCTTTAAAATTAATTTTGTCATTATCCAACAGTAAAGCACCAAAATACTGATTGCAGCTATTGTTACCTGTAACTTTATTTTCTTTGGTATTAAATGTAATTGTCGGCTTTTTGTTGGGATACAAACCATCAAACGTAATTCTTGGCCCAGTAATATAATTGAGTTCCCAAGTTCCTTCGAGTGAAGCCGATTTCATAACTGGTTTTGAAGTTGAGCACGATGAAAAATTCATGCAAATTAACACTACTAATAAGGTGATTTTATTCATAGTACTTTATTTAAAAATTCAAATTGCGTCTTGTAAAAATAAGAAAAATTAATAAGAAAAAAAACCGATGCATTATCAAATTTGCATTATTAAAAAGGTATGATTATTTTCGTAAAAAAGATAAACGATTATGACAATACTAGGAATAGGTTCTCGAATTGAACATCCAGAATATGGAAAAGGAGTAGTAACCAATGTTTCTTCCAAAGAATATTGGGTTACGTTTATAGAAAATGGACTGGAAACTATTGCTCTAAACGACGAATTCAAAATTATAGAAGCCACTGTAGATGAAGTAGATACCGTAAGTTTTTCGGAGGTTGAAAAGAGCCTGAGAGATCTATTGAAAAAATGGTCCGATGTTTCAGAAATTGTTCCAATTGGAGACAAATGGAAAGGGGGGAAACTAATTTTAGAACCGGGCCAGGCCGGATTGGCCTCCAAAGAAATCCCGATTGACACTTTTTTTCATAAAATCATAATGGTTCGTGACCGATTGCGTGTGATGGAGCAAAAGATAAACAGTAGTAAAATAGAAGAAATTGAAAAAATAGAATTACAACAACACCTCACCCGCATTTATGGTAGTTTAACTTCTTTCAATATATTATTTAAATCACCTACCAATCATTTTATCGGAGAAAAGTCAAAATAGATTTTAAGAAACAATTAATTTTAATACGCTTTTTTATACGTAATTTTATAATCCAATTAAAATTTTAAAATCATGAAAAAAATAATTCTTCCTGTTGTTATTGTTTTTGCAGTAATTATAGGCTGTAAAAGCAGCGGTAATTCGAGCGATTCGAAAAAATTAAATTTAGTTTTTGAATCAAAAAGTAATAGTAAAGTCACTGGAACGGCGACTTTTACAGAGAAAAATGGCAAAGTAACTTTTGTTGCAAAAATCGCTGGATTGCAACCTGGAATTCATGCCATTCACATTCATGAAAAATCAGACTGTTCGGCCGCTGACGGAAGTTCTGCCGGAGGACACTGGAATCCTACCTTCAAAAAACACGGAAAATGGGGAGAAGGAGAATATCATAAAGGAGATATTGGTAACTTTACGGCTGATGAAAAAGGGAACGGCACCATCACTTTGACTACTGATGAATGGTGTATAGGTTGTGGCGATACAACGAAAGACATCTTAGACAAGGGACTTATTGTTCACCAAGGAGCAGATGATTTTGTGACTCAACCCACTGGAAATGCTGGTGCGAGAGTAGCATGTTCAGCCATAATAAAATAAAGCAATAGAAAATTCTCTTGAAAGAAAAGGAACATCATTATTTTAAAAACACAGCAGCTTGGCGAGAATGGTTACACAACAATCATCATTTGTCAACTGGTGTGTATTTAATATTTTATAGAGTAAGCAGTCCTTTTGAAAGTATGCGTTGGGAAGAAGCCGTCCAAATAGCCATTTGTTATGGCTGGATTGATTCTACTGTTAAAAACGTTGACGAACATAGCCGAAAGCAATTTTTTTCGCCCAGAAAAGACAAAAGCGTTTGGAGTAAACTGAACAAAACCTATATCGAAAAACTCATTGCTGACAATTTAATGCATGAAAGTGGATTAGCCAAAATAGAAGCGGCAAAGCAAAACGGCACATGGACTTCATTAGACGCTGTTGAAGATTTAATAATTCCTGAGGATTTAGGGCTAGCTTTCGAACAAAATAAAATTGCTTATGAAAACTATCAAAATTTCAGTCCTTCCTATAGAAAAAGCTATCTGTATTGGCTCAATCAGGCCAAAAGAACTGAAACTAGAAACAATAGAATTACAACCATTATTGATCTTTGTAAGCAAAATAAAAAATCTAGAGACTAATTTTATTGATCATTATTTGTTTATAAACAAATAACAACTAAAACATACTGCCAAGCCTTTGAATAACAAAATTGACGCATCAATACTCTGAATTATTGAATCTTAAATTTCCAGAATTAAAAAATAGAGATTTCACAAAAAAGCTCAGAGATTTAATTTTATAACTCTTAGAGATACCTATTGATTCATAAAAAAACATAGCTTTGCAAAATCAAAACTAAGCAATGATTAACCCTTCAGCATCTGGTTGGATCGATAAATTCTTTACAAAACTAAAGTTATCAGAACACATTGTATCTGACACTGAAGATTTATTTTATCAAAAATTAAGGAATACAGGCTTCATATACGGTCACATTATTTCATTTGACACTTCTTTCAAAATTGACACCAAAGGTTGGTTCAAAGATGAAATTTCCAAAATTGCCTTGCTAAATGCTTTATATGGTATTTTTTCGTTAACCACTAAAGAGCAAAATCCAGATTTATTTATCGAACAAGTCAATGCCTTTTATAAACAAATGCATCCCGAAGGTTTTAGTCTATTTAAAAAAATATTACCCAAAAACACCAGTGCTTTAACATTGGAAAAAATTATTGACCAACGTGTACAAACCAATGAAAATATAATCAATAAAAATTTTTCGCATCTAGTTACCAATGCGTTATTATTTATTGATGTTTTGGCTTTTCGCCAATATTTGATTCATGGTGAAATTCCTGAAAAATATCTTAAAAAGATAGAGGAAACTATTGTCAATATTGTCATTCTTGCTTTAAAACTAAAAACGAACAAATCTCAATATGATGATTTGTTAATCAAATTATTTGAAGCCTCCATACGATACAGTAAGTTTTCTAAAAAAGAGAATATTACTTTAGAAAATTTAGAACTGGACTATTTCACTGCCGAATTGGAAAAAAAATATCTTATTGACATGGCAGGAATGGCTTTATGGAGCGACGGAGTTATCGAAAATAGCGAAGCTTATTATTTGCATACTTTGGCCAAAGCCTTACATATTGAAGATGAATTTGTAGCACAAAGCATTATCAATACAGATGGTTTTATTGCCAAACATAAAAAAGAAATTCCCTATTTCAATTATTCGAATCCTGTAAAGCATTTTTATGATCAAACCACACAAAGTGTCATTACCTTAATTTCCCGTAATAAAACAAGATTACTGAAGGAAATTATTCAAAGCAAAGAATTAATGCTACTTCTAGCTCATTCTACACATAGAGATTTAGATGAAAAAGAAAAGAAAAAAGTAAAAAAACAATTATTGGAAATTTGCAAAACGGTTCCATCATTAACTATATTTTTGCTTCCTGGAGGTAGTTTACTATTGCCAATTTTAATTAAGTTTATCCCTACGCTCTTACCATCAGCATTTAATGAAAATCTGGACAATGACGATTAATCATAAAAAAAGCTGCTTTCGAGCAGCTTTTTTTTAAAACAATGTTATTTTTATTCAAATTTTAATTGGTATACTCCATCCAAATCTTTGTCTGAACTGAAATTCACTCCCAAATCGGTAACAAAACCTGAATTCAAACCATAAACCCATCCATGAATACTCAATTCCTGTCCGTTGTTCCATGCCGATTGCACTATTGAAGTCTTGGCCAAATCATAAACTTGTTCTTTTACATTGATTTCAACAAATTTATTAAATCGCTCTTTTTCATCAATAATCGAATCAAGATAAACATGATGCAAACGGTAAATATCTTTTATGTGGCGAATCCAGTTGTCAATTATTCCAACAGATTGGTTCCCCATAGCCGTTTTTACCCCCCCACAGCCATAATGACCACATACAATAACGTGTTTTACTTTTAAAACATTTACGGCATAATCCAATACGCTTAACATGTTCATATCCGAATGAATCACCATGTTGGCAATATTTCTGTGAACAAAAACTTCTCCAGGCTTAGCTCCGATAATTTCATTTGCAGGAACACGACTATCCGAACAGCCAATCCACAATAACGGCGGAGTTTGTCCTTTAGCTAAGTCGTTAAAATAATCAGGATCAATATTCAATTGATTTTCAACCCATTGCTTATTATTATCTAATATTTTTTTATAGAAATCACTCATTTTAATTCTTTTTTTAGGTCTATCTTTTTTTCGAGTTAAATATAATACAAAGTAACAGTTTAAAAGTTTTAATACTTTTAAATTCACAAATTATTCTGGAAATTCTTCTTTTACAACAGTCTTCTTAACCATTTCTCTTTTAACAAAATCATAATGATGTTCGATGGTTACGTGGTTTTGAGATTCGGCACTGTTCTCCAATGCATATTCTTTTTTGAATCCTTTTAGTTTCACCTTAATATTATCGTCTATTGCTCTTGTAGTCTTAAATTCATGTAACAAATCCAAAATATCGTGAGCTATATACACGGTATCATGGGCATTAATAACCACCTTACTGTTCTCAGGGATATTTGCCAATGTCAATTTTATAGCCGCTTTATTCAAGAAAGAAACTTCCTGAGCTAAATCAATATGTATAACGTCGCCATCAACATATTCTTCTTTTCTAAAACTATATGCTCTTTTAAGATTTCCTCTTAATATAAATACAATACTAATCGCAATTCCTAAAGCAACCCCTTTCAATAAATCAGTGAATACTACACCTAAAAATGTAGCGATAAAAGGCAAAAATTGGTATTTTCCATAGCTCCAAAAATGTTTGAATGTTGCTGGTTTTGCTAATTTATATCCAACCAAAATTAATACCGCTGCTAATGTCGCTAAAGGTATTTTATTTAAAAGAAAAGGAATAGTAAGTACAGACACCAATAATAATACTCCATGAATGATTGCTGACAATTTTGATTTGGCACCAGCCGCATTATTTGCAGAAGTTCGAACCACAACAGATGTCATAGGCAAACCACCCAAAAGTGAACTTAATACATTCCCAACACCTTGTGCTTTTAATTCAACATTCGTGTTAGTAAAACGTTTGTGAACATCCATTCTATCAGCAGCTTCGATACACAATAAAGTTTCAATAGAAGCTACTATGGCTATAGTCAAACCTACAACCCAAACTTTTGGATTCATGATTCCTGCAAAATTTGGGGTTACAATAATTGCTTTAAATTCCTCTACACTTGTTGGAATTGGCAACGAAACTAAATGCTCTTTTCCGATAGCCAAAGAACTATCTGAAGCAATAAAAAACTCATTCAATAAAACACCAACAATTACGGCGACCAATGCACCTGGAACCAACTTTAATTTTTTTAAAGCAGACACCTTGTCCCACATAATTAAAATCGCTATCGAAATTGAAGTAATCAATATTGCTCCTAATTGCAGATGATTTATAACATCAAACAAAGCTGAAAAAGTATTATTGTCGCTCACCTGCAGGAAAGCCTCATCACCTTCAAAATCAGCATCATACCCAAAAGCATGTGGCAATTGTTTCATGATGATGATAACTCCAATACCTGCTAACATCCCTTCAATTACATTGGTTGGAAAGTAATTAGAAATACTTCCTGCTTTAAGAAAACCTAAGGCCAATTGAATTAGTCCCGCTATAAAAACAGCCGTTAAAAATACATCAAAAGCACCCAAATCAGTGATTGCTGTCAATATAATAGCCGTCAAGCCAGCAGCTGGTCCTGAAACGCTTAATTGAGATTGGCTTAAATATCCGACGACTATACCTCCTATTATTCCTGAAATAATTCCTGAAAACAATGGTGCCCCAGAAGCCATTGCAATTCCTAAACAAAGTGGTAACGCCACTAAAAAAACAACTAAACCTGATGCAAAATCAGATTTAAAATAAGTAAAAAGATTAGTTTTTTTTGACATAATATAAATTAATCATATAAAATTAAATATAGTTTTCCTTTGCAACACAATGCTGCAGAGGTTGAATTTCAACACTGAAAAGTACCGAAGTCCTAAAAACAAAGAGTCCAGGAATAAATATAAAACTATTCACTTTAGCAAATATCCAGATGACATTACCTATAATCGTATGCTTCCAATTTTAAATTAAAATCGCAACATTACTCTTATATGAAAAACATCAACAACCGTTTACCTGCAAAAAAAATGATTTATAAATAACCAATCAATGATTTTTAATTACTAAAAAACTAAACGTTATTTGGGGGAGGGATAAATATCGACGCACAAATTAAATCATGCTTAGATAAATTTTCAAAAATTATAAGTCCTGAACCTTTTTCTACATCAAAAAAAGACATTTCTAAAAAAGGATTGAACGTATAATATTTTATATCATGTTTTATTTCTTCAATAGACGAAGAACGTGAATTGCAATCTTCACATAAGCTAGTAGAATCCTTGTTTTTTTCCAAGCAAGCCACAATTGTTGGCCCTAACAGAAATAAAACAAAAAACAACAATACTATACTTGCAAAGATTTTCATAGCGGCAAAAATAACTGATACAAACTGAACTGTAAAACTTAATGCTAAAAAATTAATCTAATTTTAACATCTTTAAAAAAGCCTAAATGAAATAAAAATCATTTAGGCTTCATTTAAAATCAGTCAGAATTATGAACATTATTCTAACCAAGCATTCATCATCCAAATTGTTTTTTCTTGTTCTACAATAAAATCACTCATCAAAGAATTGGTTCCCTCATCATTAATCTCAGAAGCTTTCTTTAGAATTTCTCTCTCGATTTTTAATAATTGGGAAAGTGAATTTACTATTAATTCAATACCAGCTTCATCATTTGAAATATTCTTTCCCACTGGCAATTGATTGAATTTAATATAATCCTCAAAGGTATGCAAAGGTCTTCCGCCGAGAGTTAAAACTCTTTCAGCGATTAAATCAATTTTCAGATGAGAATCATTGTAAAGTTCCTCAAATTTTAGATGCAAATCAAAGAAACGTCTTCCCCTAATATTCCAATGCAAACCTCTTAGACTTTGATAGTAAATTTGATAATTAGACAAAAGTACATTCAATTCAACTATTATAACTTCTGATTCTTCTACCGGTAATCCAATTGTGTTTAGTTTCATGCTTTTTTATTTATTTTGTTTCCAACTTTTCTTTGTAACTATTCATTAAATTAGGATGTAGCCTTAAAATTACAACAATACTGCACATCTTTTTTTATATTTTTCATCAAATTTATTTATTAAACTCAAAAAACTACTATAAATTAAATTGATTGTTTTTATATTTGCATAAAAAGATACTATCCGATGACAATCACACAACTTAAATATGTATTGGCTGTAGCCGAACACAAAAACTTCACTCTGGCCGCCGAAAAATGTTTTGTCACTCAGCCCACATTGAGTATGCAAATTCAAAAAATTGAAGACGAACTGAGTATACAAATCTTCGACCGTACCAAAAAACCTATTCAATTAACTGATATTGGTCAAAAAATTGTAAACCAAGCCAAAAATATTGTTAACGAGGCTGATCGTATTCAAGATATTGTAGAACAACAAAAAGGTTTTATTGGCGGTGAATTCAGACTCGGAATTATCCCAACCATTATGCCAACTTTACTTCCAATGTTTTTGAATAATTTCATCAAAAAATATCCAAAAGTAAAGTTAATCATTGAGGAACTAAATACCGAGGAAATTATTACAAAATTAAAAAACGGAAATCTCGATGCTGCCATCGCCGCAACACCATTAGAAGATGAAAAAATTAAAGAAATAGTACTTTATTTCGAACCTTTTGTTGCTTATATACCCGAAAACAATGCGATTTTTAAAAAAGAGGAAATTGAAATAGACGACCTTAACATTAATGATATTTTATTACTGCAAGACGGTCATTGTTTTAGAGATGGTATTTTAAACTTATGCAAAAACAGAAATGAGTCAGGTCTAAAATCATTTCAAATAGAAAGTGGAAGTTTTGAAACATTAATTAAATTGGCTGACGAAGGGCTGGGAACAACTTTATTACCCTATTTGCATACTTTAGATTTAAAGGAATCCGATAAACTAAAACTGAGACATTTCAAAGAGCCTAAACCGGCTCGCGAAGTGAGTTTAATTTACCCAAAAAGTGAGTTAAAAATTCAAATAATCGATGCCTTACGAAGCACCATAGCAGGTGTTGTAAAAGGCGCTATAGTCTTTCAAAATGTTCAAATTGTAAGTCCGCTGTTGAAAAAATAATCCCATAAAAAAAGGAACCTAAATTGGTTCCTTTTTTAATTAATTCACCTCTATATAAATCAAACATTTTTTTAGTTCCGGTTTTTCATTAGTAAAGAACATCAACCAATTTCTTAAATGTTCAATTTCATATGGCAGTAAATTCCTGATTGCTTTTTTTAACTCTCTTTCAAAAAGAACAGGATCAAAGCTTACTCTTTCGAGTACCGTTTTTGTATAATCATAAATCATTCTAGACATAACAAAAAGGTTTAAATATTTTAATTAGTAACAACATCAAAAGTATTGAAATAAATCAATCTTACAAAGAAATAAATCCGTTAAATACAAATATACTAGACCAAATGCATACAATACATATAATTAGTAATTAAAAAATTACATTCATACAATCTTATCCAAAAGTTTAAACCAATGAAAATCAAAAAAGGAACCAAATAAATTGGTTCCTTTTTTTTATGGGTTTACAATTACTAAACATTGCTTCAATTCTGGTTTTTCGATTGTGAAGTTAAATAGCCACTCTCTTAATTGATCCAGTTCGAAAGGCAAAAGTGTTCGAATTGCTTTTTCAAGTTCTTTGCAAAAAAGTACAGGATCAAAACTCACTCTCTCTAGCACAGATTTTGTGTAATCAAACATTATTTTAGACATAATAAATTAAGATTTTTGGGGTTAGATCTTGATTTTAACGTGATGTAAATGTACATTTTTTTTTATAACTAAATATTTTTTTAACAAAGAAATATCAATATTATATCGTTTTCGTAAATGTCTTTTTTTTAATCTATATCTAATTCAAAACTTACTTTCTAGCCCTAAACATTTCTCTTTTTCCAGGTGGTCCGGCTAGTTTTTCGACGGTAAACCCAACTTCTATCATGCTTCGTTTAACAACGCCTCGTGCAGCATAGGTCACTAAAACTGAATTTGGCTTAAGTGCTTTGTACATTTTCTCAAATATCGAAGTACTCCAGAGTTCAGGTTGTACGCGATAACCAAAGGCATCAAAATAAATCAAATCGAATTTCTCAATATCATCAATTTCCTCGAAAAATTGTTTTCTTTTGGTCAAAGTAAAGGTCTCAGACAAATCGTTTTTTACTTCCCAATTTGCAGCATGCATTTGATCAAAAATAGTTTTTGAATCTAAAGCATTCAGTTCATCCAAATAATTCATAGACTGAATTTCCTGTTCCGAAATTGGATAGGCTTCTACTCCAACATAATCGATAGATTGACCTAAATTTTGAGCCTCCAAATAGGTTATAAAAGCATTTAATCCTGTTCCAAATCCTATTTCTAAAATTGAAACTTTTTGATTTGAAAATAATGCCAATCCATTTTTTATAAAAACATGCTTAGCTTCCTGTATCGCACCATGTTTAGAATGATAACATTCATTCCATTCTTTGATATGAATTGTTGTAGAACCGTCAAGCGTGTGTATAATTTCTCTTTCCAAAATATGTTTATTGAGGTTATATAGCATTTTCAAACACTATAATCTTTTCAAAATTAAATAAAAGAATTTCTTATCGCTATCTAAAAAGGATATTTTTTATATAATCCATAGAATTTCACATCATTTTCCAAATAAAATTATACAATAATTAAATCACAGTTAAACACCATAATTAATGATATTTTGACAAGTATTTATCTGATTTTTATTTAATTTTGCAAACAATATTACTGGTAATAGAAAACTTTTTTAACCCAACCGTTTTATTAACTAAATAACTATTTTTTTTAAAACAATATAAGTAACAATTATGAGTACCACTCAAGCCAACAAAATAGAGATAATAAAAGCACCGACTTCAAAAATAAACGAAGTAGATTTTGATAATTTAAGCTTTGGATCCGTATTTACGGATCATTTATTTGAATGTGATTACATCAATGGAGAATGGCAACAACCTGTTATTAAACCGTATGCCCCTTTCCTACTTGATCCATCGGCCAAAGTATTCCATTATGGTCAGGCCATTTTTGAAGGAATGAAAGCTTACAAAGATGACAATAATGATATTTGGCTTTTTAGACCAGATGAAAACTACAAACGTTTCAACACATCAGCTGTTAGAATGGCTATGCCGGAAGTTACTGAATTTATTTTCATGGAAGGTTTGAAACAATTACTCAAATTAGATGAGGCTTGGGTAAAAAAAGGAAATGGAAGTACAATGTACATAAGACCTTTTATGATTGCAACCGGAACTGGTGTAGTTGCTAATCCATCAGAAGATTATAAATTCATGATATTATTATCTCCTGCAAAAGCGTATTATTCTGGAGAAGTAAAAGTATTAATTGCTGAACATTACAGTAGAGCTGCCAACGGAGGTATCGGTGCTGCCAAAGCTGCCGGTAACTACGCTGCACAATTCTATCCCACTACATTGGCTAATAAAGAAGGATTCCAACAAGTAATCTGGACTGATGATGCCACACATACCAAACTTGAGGAAGCTGGTACTATGAATGTATTCTTTAGAATAAACGATACTTTATTGACTGCACCTGTAAGTGAGCGTATCCTAGATGGTGTTACCCGGAAAAGTCTTATCGATATGGCCAAAAAAGAAGGAATCCCAGTAGAGGTTCGTCCTGTATTGGTTTCTGAACTTGTTGAAGCTTCAAAAAACGGAACTTTAAAAGAGATTTTTGGTGCTGGTACTGCAGCAGTTGTTAACCCAATTGCAGGTTACTCATACAAAGATGTTTATTATGAATTACCAAAAATTGAAAATTCGTATGCTTCTTTATTGAAAGAAAAACTAACAAACCTTCAAAACAAACTAACCGAAGACACTTTTGGATGGACAGTTAAAGTATAGATTTCAGACTGCAGAATCAAGATTGCAGATTTAAGTTATAAAAAGCGATTTTCAATTTGAAAATCGCTTTTTTTTTATGTTTACCAGTGGCGTTTTTTTCTAAATAAGCTTCGAGAAATCGGGCTTGAAATAATTAGGTCCTTTCATTACTTTTCCATCTTCACGATAAATAGGATTTCCGTCTTCGCCCAATTTACTCATATTGGAACGTTGAATTTCATCAAATACTGCTTCAATTTTATGTTGCAGACCATGTTCAATAATTGTACCGCAAAGAATATACATCATATCCCCTAGCGCATCTGCAATTTCTACCAAATCATTATTCTGAACTGCTTCCAGATATTCTTCATTTTCTTCTTTCATCAAATTATAACGAAGAATATTCTTCGCTTCTCCTAAACTGCCTATTGGCGTTTCGCTATGTCCTATCCTAAATGCCGTATGAAATTCCTTAACAGCGTTGATTTGTTTTTCCATCCTTTAAAACTATTGATTTGAGATGGAAAATTAACAACTATTTCTAAACTATTACCTAAATTTACCAAAAAATATTTCAACATGTTCAGTCAAGGTCAATTAGTATTTGCTCTCTGTTTTTTTATCGCTTTTGTTATAGCAATGGTTTTTGCTTATCGACAAGACGCTAATCTTCATAAAGTTTTTTACAAAGGAAATTATAAAATCTTAATCGGATTTTTGATATTTATAGGTTTATTATTTGTTATCAAAATTTACTTTAAGCACTAATAACAGTAACTAAGCTTCTAAGAGTCTAAGATTTCAAACAGAGCCATAACATTCTATCTTGTAAATCTTAAAATCTTAATTTTAGAATTTTACAAAAAAAAGCCCACATCACTGTCTACCGTCTGGACACATCTCTAAAAAGCATCCAGCCTTGCATAATTGCGGCGAATTTTTGAAGACCAATCCAAAAGGTTGTGATGCCAGGTTTTCTCTCTGAAAGATAACCTTTCCAGCCTCCTAAT